>NZ_CAXBBQ010000006.1:0-327407 GCF_963974575.1 uncultured Sphingosinicella sp.
CGCGGGTGTAGCTCAGTTGGTTAGAGTGCCGGCCTGTCACGCCGGAGGTCGCGGGTTCGAGCCCCGTCACTCGCGCCATTTCTCACAGGCAGAAATGGCGCTTCCCCGCAGGAAACGAAATCAGGCTTCGACGCTGTCGAAGACCCTCAACTCATGCGCGATCGAACGCTCCACCAGCAGTTCATAGAGCGCCGCCACGTGGTCACGCGACAGCCCGTGCGTCTCGGCGGCATCGCAGGCCTTGGCGATCACGTCCGCCTTGCGGGCTTCGTCGCGCACCGCGCCGCGCGACGTCTTCACGCGCGCCGCCGCCTCGATGTAGCGCATCCGCGTTGCCAGCAGCGCGACGATCTCGCGGTCCAGGGCATCGATCGCGGTGCGGATCTCCGGCATGGTGGTGCAGGCGTCGGGGGGAACGATATCGGTCATTTGCGGAAGCGTCCGGTTTCTATCCAGCGAACAAGGGGGCGGGCGGGGAACACCCAGGCGATGCCGAGCAAGATCCAGACGGGAAGCTGCAAGAGCACGTGAAGGCGTGTGACAGGCTCAGCCACGGCGACAGCGACAGCGGCATAGACCGCGATCAGGACGATCAGCAGCAGCACGCCGAAAGGCTTTCTGAGGCTCGGCTTGGGGTCGGTCATGCGGTGAGTGTCCTTGTGGGTGTCACCACCGCATCAAGGCGCTGGTCCCAGCTATCCGCCGGAAGCGTATGCAGGATCTGCACGTCCCAGGCGAGGCCGATGGCAATCGTGGGCTGAACGGCCCGGAGCGCGGCAAGCGCGCGGTCGAAGTGGCCCTTGCCCTGGCCGATGCGGTTTCCGTGCGCGTCGGCTGCGACGAGCGGCACGAGGAGCGTATCGGGCACGCCCTCGGCGGCGTCGGCAAGCGGCTGCATCGTGCCGAAGGGGCCTGGCTCCAGCGGGCCGCCAGCGACGCGAAAGCGCATCACGTCATCACGGCTCGCGAACCATGGCAGCAGCACTGTTGCGTGGGAGAGGCACGGCGCGGGATCGATCTCGTGGCCCATCGGCACGTAGCTGCCGATGGCGCGGGCATTCGCGAGGAAGGGAAGGGCGCGCGCGGCGAGCGCGGCTTCCAGCGCCTGCCGTTCCTCGGCGGACAGGCCGCGCACGAACGCCGCGCGCGCTGCACGAGCATCGCGGCGCAGGGTTTCCTTGTCGAAAAGGGCGGCGGTGGACAAACGGGAATCCGGGCGACAGGTCAAAAATGGGTGGCGGAACCGCCTCGGCCGTTTGCCGGAATATCCTCTGACGCCAGTAACGTCAGGTGGGCACCATATGGTCGGACCAGGATCCGCACAGGGACAGCACCCTTGGATGTCGATATCGCCTCAGGGATGTTCGCATCGCGCGCACCAGGCAGTATCCGCCGTTGCTAATCTAGGCGTTGGCGCGACGCTTCTCAAGGGCCGCGACAATCGCTTCCACCCGCTGTGCCGCCTTTTCGAGCGCACCCGTCGCGATCGTGTCGCCAAGCGAGGGGTCGCGTTCCTTGAGGTCGAAGAATTCATCGGCAATCAGGATGGCGGACATCAGCAGCAGGCGGGGCTCGCTCATCTGTCCGAGCGCGCCCTGCAGATCGGCCGCCTTGGCGTCGACATGCGCTGCGAGACGGTTCAGCCGCTCTTCCTCGCCATCGCGGCAGGCGAGGGGATAGGAACGGCCGCCGATGCTGACGTTGATCTGCCCCACGCGCCTAGCTCCGCGACGCGATCAGCGCGTCGAGATCGGCGACGGCGCGTTCGGTGGAGTCCTTCAGGCGGCGGTGCTTCTGGCGCAGTGCTTCCAGTTCGGTGAGCGCCCCACTTGCATCGTGTACGCCCCCGGCGGCGCGCTCGAGCTTGTCGAGTGCGCTTTCAAGGCGTGTCAGCGCCGACGCGAAACCGGTCATCTGATCCATGCCGAAAAGTCCCGAAAACAGCAGTTTGGGCGAGGAACATAAGAACGAATCCGAATGACGGTCAAGGCAAGCGCGGGACGGTTCGGCGATTCATCCCGATTCAGCCGGATTCCCGCCTGTTTCATGTGTGCATGGCCGCCATGCCTTGACATGACGTTGACGCAGCATAAGCCCCTCTCCATTGTGCGCGCCGATTCGCCGCCCGGCCGAAATATTGGGGACCCAAGCCGAAGATGACCGTCAATCACGCCGATCTCGCCAACGCTGTCCGTGCGCTGGCGATGGATGCCGTACAGGCCGCGAACTCCGGCCACCCTGGAATGCCGATGGGCATGGCGGATGCCGCGACGGTTCTCTTCACACAACATCTGAAGTACGATCCGCAGTGGCCTGAATGGCCTGATCGCGACCGTTTCGTGCTTTCCGCCGGTCACGGCTCGATGCTGATTTACGCGCTTCTCTATCTCACGGGCTACGAGAAGCCGACGCTCGACCAGATTCGGAACTTCCGCCAGCTCGGCAGCCCCTGCGCCGGCCATCCGGAAAACTTCGAGCTTCCCGGCGTCGAGACGACGACCGGCCCGCTTGGGCAAGGCCTCGCCACCGCCGTCGGCATGGCGATCGCGGAGCGTCACCTCAACGCGCGCTTCGGTGACGCGGTGCAGGATCATCACACGTGGGTGATCGCCGGCGACGGCTGCCTGATGGAAGGCATCAACCACGAAGCGATCGGCCTTGCCGGGCACCTGAAGCTCGGCCGCCTGAATGTGATCTGGGACGACAACCGCATAACGATCGACGGCGCGACTTCCATGTCGACGTCCGAAGACGTGAAGGCGCGTTATGAGGCTTCGGGCTGGCACGTCGTTTCCTGCGACGGCCACGACGCAGCGAGCATCGACGCGGCGCTGCGGGCCGCGAAGGCCGATCCGCGCCCGTCGCTGATCGCCTGTCGCACGATCATCGGCTTCGGGGCGCCCAACAAGCAGGGCACCGCGGCCACGCACGGCTCGCCGCTCGGCGCGGCGGAAATCGCGGCGGCGCGCGAAACGCTCGGCTGGCATCACGCGCCGTTCGAGATCCCGGCGGATATCCTGAATACGTGGCGCACGTCGGGCGCGCGCGGCACGAAGGTCAGCGCCGACTGGAAGGCGAATGCTGCGAAAACAGAGGGTTATACAGAATTCCTGAGCTGGCTCGATGGTTCCGCGCTGAAAGCCGCAGGCCCCGCGCTGAAGGCGCATATCGATAGCCTGATTGCGGCGCCCCAGACGGTGGCGACGCGCAAGGCGAGCGAAATGGCGCTCGGCGCGATCAACGCGGCCGTGCCGAACACGATCGGTGGCTCGGCCGATCTCACCGGCTCCAACAACACGCTGACGAAAGGCCTCGGCACGCTCGACGCCGCGAATTATGGCGGGCGCTACGTCTACTACGGCATCCGTGAATTCGGCATGGCCGCCGCGATGAACGGCATGGCGCTGCACGGCGGCATCGTGCCTTACGGCGGCACCTTCCTCGTCTTCACCGATTATTGCCGCCCGGCGATCCGCCTCAGCGCGCTGCAGCGGGCCCAGGCGATCTACGTGATGACGCACGATTCGATCGGGCTTGGCGAAGACGGGCCGACGCACCAGCCGATCGAGCACGTGATGAGCCTGCGCGTGATGCCGAACGTCCTCGTGATGCGTCCGGCCGACGTCGTCGAAACCGCCGAATGCTGGGCGCTCGCGCTTGAAAACGACAGTGGCCCCACGGTGCTTGCGCTCTCCCGTCAGAACCTGCCGCAGGTCCGTACGGATGGGAGCGAGAACCTTTCCGCGAAGGGCGCCTACCGCCTGCGCAGCGCCTCTGCCGCACGCAAGGTGGTGTTCCTCGCGACCGGCTCCGAAGTGCAGGCCGCGCTCGAAGCCGCCGATCAGCTCGAAGCCGGCGGCATCGGCTGCGACGTCGTTTCCATGCCCTGCTGGGAACTCTTCGACCTGCAGAGCGATGCCTATCAGGCGGACATCCTGCCCGAAGACGCGCTTATCGTGTCGGTCGAGGCGGGAACGACCGTGGGCTGGGAACGCTACACGGGCCGCAAAGGCCTGCGGCTCGGCATCGACCGCTTCGGCGCGTCCGCGCCCGCCGAGGCCTTGTTCGAGAAGTTCGGATTGACCGCCGACGCCATCGCGAAGGCGGTTCGGGGCAAGCTCGCTTAAATTAGGAACAGGAGTACGAGAGACATGGCGAAGGTTTCGATCAACGGATTCGGCCGCATCGGGCGCCTCGTGGCGCGCGCTATTCTGGAGCGTCCGGACAGCGGCCTCGAACTGGTTTCGATCAACGACCTCTCCGACGCGAAGTCGAACGCCCTGCTGTTCAAGCGCGATTCCGTGCATGGCACCTGGCAGGGTACGGTCGAGGTTGACGGCAACGACCTCATCATCGACGGCAAGCGCATCAAGGTTTCGGCCGAGCGCGACCCTGCGAACCTGCCGCACGCGGCAAACGGCGTCGACATCGCGCTCGAATGCACCGGCTTCTTCACGGACCGCGCCTCGGCCGAAAAGCACATGGCGGCGGGTGCCAAGCGCGTGCTGATCTCCGCGCCGGGCAAGAACGTCGACCTCACGGTCGTTTTCGGCGTGAACAACGACAAGCTTTCGGCCGAGCACAAGATCGTTTCGAACGCGAGCTGCACGACGAACTGCCTCGCGCCGGTCGCCAAGGTGCTGAACGATGCGCTCGGCATCGAGCGCGGCCTGATGACGACGGTGCACGCTTACACCAACGACCAGAAAATCCTGGACCAGATCCACGACGATCCGCGCCGCGCCCGCGCTGCCGCGATGTCGATGATCCCGACCACCACGGGCGCCGCGCGCGCCGTGGGCGAGGTGCTGCCCGAACTGAAGGGCAAGCTCGACGGTTCGGCAATCCGCGTTCCGACGCCCGACGTCAGCCTTGTCGACCTGACCTTCACGCCGAAGCGCGACACGACGAAGGACGAGGTGAACGCGATCCTGAAGGCGGCGTCTGAATCCGGCCCGCTGAAGGGGATCCTCTGCTATTCGGATGAGCCGCTCGTTTCGATCGACTATCAGCACACAGCCGCGTCCTCGACCATCGACAGCCTCGAAACCGCGGTTCTCGAAGGCAAGCTCGTGCGCGTCGTTTCCTGGTACGACAACGAGTGGGGCTTCTCGAACCGCATGGTCGACACCGCGAAAGCCATCGCGGCGTTCCTCTAACCATGGCCAAGTTCCGGACGCTCGACGACATCGGGGACGTACGCGGCAAGCGCGTCCTCGTCCGTGCCGATCTCAACGTGCCGATGCAGGCGGGGAAGGTCAGCGATGACACCCGCCTGCGCGCGGCGCAGCCGACCATCGCCGAACTCGCCGACAAGGGCGCGATCGTGCTGGTGCTGTCGCACTTCGGGCGTCCGAAGGGCGAAGACCCGATGCTCAGCCTGTCGCCGATCTCCAGCGCGCTTGCGAAGGTGCTCGGCCGCACGGTCGGCTTCGTCACCGAGTGCAAGGGACCGGCGGCTGAGCAGGCGGTAAGCCTGATGGCAGCAGGCGAGATCGCGGTGCTTGAGAACACGCGCTTCGAGCCGGGCGAGGAGAAGAACGATCCGGCGCTCGTCGCCGCGATCGCGAAGCTCGGCGACATCTATGTCAACGACGCCTTCTCCGCCGCGCACCGCGCGCACGCCTCCACCGAAGGGCTGGCGCATGTGCTCCCGGCCTATGCGGGGCGCTCGATGCAGGCGGAGCTGGAGCATCTGGAAGCAGCGCTCGGCGAGCCGGAGCGGCCCGTCGCGGCGGTTGTCGGCGGTGCGAAGGTGTCTTCGAAACTCGACGTGCTCAACAACCTCGTCGGTAAGGTCGATCATCTCATCATCGGCGGCGGCATGGCGAACACCTTCCTCGCCGCGAAGGGCGTCGACGTCGGCAAGTCGCTGTGCGAGCACGATCTCAAGGACACCGCGCTCGCCATCCTCGCGAAGGCGGAAGCGGCGCGCTGCACCGTGCACCTGCCCTACGACGTGGTCGTGGCGAAGGAATTCCGCGCCAATCCGCCGGTGCGCACGGTGAACGTGCACGAGGTCGCAGCGGACGAGATGATCCTCGACGTCGGTCCCGCCGCCGTCGAGGCGCTATCGGACGCGCTCAAGACCTGCCGCACGCTTGTCTGGAACGGTCCGCTCGGCGCGTTCGAAATGGAACCGTTCGACGCGGCCACGGTCGCGCTCGCGCGCACGGCGGCGGCGCTTACCGAAGCGGGAAGCCTCGTGTCGGTGGCGGGCGGCGGCGATACGGTCGCGGCGCTCAACCATGCGGGCGTGGCGGAAAGCTTCAGCTTCGTCTCGACCGCAGGCGGCGCGTTCCTTGAATGGATGGAAGGCAAGCCGCTGCCGGGCGTGGACGCGCTGCGGGCGTAACGAACCCGTTTTTGCCGCGGCGATGCGTCGGTTCAGCGACGGTAAGCCGGAAATTAACCTTATCTTAAAACCCGACCTTAAGTCTTCAGGGCGAAGGTCGGTGCCATGCTTATGCGTCTCGCCACTGCCGCGTTCCTGATCGCCACCCCGGCCGTCGCTGCGGGTTTTTCGACCGTTGCGGTCGCGAAGCACAGCTGGTGCGCGGCGGGCGACGTGAACCCCGCCGATGCCGTGGCCGCGCTCAATGATCTGCGCCGCGGGCAGGGGCTTGGACCCGTACGCGTCAGCAGCGCGCTGACCCGCGCCGCGCAGCTGCATTCGGACGACCTCGCCGGATGGGGTAAGCTCTCTCACAGCGGCTCGGACGGCAGCAACTTCGTCGACCGTGCGGACCGTGCCCGCTTCGACGGTGTGCCGCGCGCGGAAAACGTCGCGTGGAACCTGCCGACGTCCGAGGCCGTGGTCGTCGCGTGGGACAGGAGCCCCGGCCACCGCGACAACATGATGCTCGAAGACGTCACCGACGTCGGCATCGGCTACGCCTGCTCACCCACCAAGGGCCGCTTCTGGACGATGGTCCTCGGCCGCCGCGAGGCGGACATGCAGGTCGCGGCGGCTTTCTCCGCGTACTAGCGGCTCACCGGCAGTTTCGCGCCTTTATCGAATGCGCGTCCACCACGTTTCCGCTGCTCGTGCGTACGGAAATGCACTGGCGGCTTACCGCGCTCCAGTACGTCCGCTCGTGGCCGCCGCCGGTGTCGTCCTTACCCATGTAGACATAACCGCGATCGCGGAGCATCGAGTCCGCCCTGTCATTGGAATGGCCCACAACATCCTGATAGCCGGCATGAGGGCTGTACCCGGCGTTATGTGAATAGCCTTCGCGGTAAGGCGTCTGGTAGCCGCGCTCCCTCACGCCGGCATTGTAGCCGTCGGAGTAAACGTCACTGCGGCCGTAGTTGTGATAGGCTTGGCTATAAAGCCCGTCGCGGTAACCGCGCTCGAAGTCCGCGGTGTCCTGCGTATCATAGTCCTTGTCGCCGCGATGGTGGGACTTCGACGCAAGCGCCGCGACCCCGATGAGCGCGGCAGCGCCTATCGCGATTGCAGCGGTCTTGTCGCCGTCGGAGCCCTTTTGGCCGCAGTCCGATCCGCCTACCGATTTGATCTTTTGATAGCGCCCGTCGCTCGTCAGCACACGGACGCAGCTCTTTTTCGACTGGTTCCACCAATAGCTGTACTTGCCGTCGTCGGCCTCGGCGGTGTGGTGGTTGTAATAGCCGCGCGAGATCATTTCGTTTTCACCGGAGCTGCCGCGGGCGCCCACGAGATCGCTGAGGTCGCCCGGCGTGTTGGCCTGGGCCGGAAAGCCTGAAAGCCCCAGGGAACACGCCGCGAGAAGGCTGATGGTGCGGGGGATTGTCATGATGCGGTCTTCCTTGCCAAATGAGAAGGTACAGGCACGCATAAGCAACGTCAGGGCAGGATAGACGTTTGGATTTCCCCGTCCAGATGGTCCCAGACGGCGTTGCGATGAACCGGGGCATTGGCTACAGCGTTCCCAACACAGCAGCCAAAAGCGACGAGGACGACGAATGAAGATCACGAAAGCCGTGAAGGCCATCCTTTCGAACTATGAAAGCGACAACCCCGGCACGAAGGCGAACCTCGCCCGCATCCTGATGCAGGGCCATCTCGGCGGCACCGGCAAGCTCATCATTCTCCCGGTCGACCAGGGCTTCGAACATGGCCCGGCGCGGAGCTTCGCGGTCAACGAGCCGGCTTACGACCCGCACTACCATTTCCAGATCGCCATCGACGCGGGGCTTTCCGCCTATGCCGCGCCGCTCGGCATGATCGAGGCGGGCGCCGACACGTTCGCGGGCCAGATCCCGACGATCCTCAAGGTGAACAGCTCGAACAGCTGGGCGACCTCGATCAACCAGGCCGTCACCGGCACGGTCGACGACGCGCTGCGTCTCGGCTGTTCGGCCATTGGCTTCACCATCTATCCGGGCGCCGACGAGGTGTTCGATATGATGGAGGAAATCCGCGAAATGTCCGCCGAGGCGAAGTCGGTTGGCATTGCCACGGTGATCTGGTCGTATCCGCGCGGTGGCAATCTTTCGAAGGACGGCGAGCTGGCGCTCGATGTCGGCGCTTACGCCGCGCACATGGCTGCGCTGCTTGGCGCGCACATCATCAAGGTGAAGCTGCCGAGCGCGCACATCGAACAGAAGGATGCGCAGAAGGCGTACGAGAAGCTGGATGCCTCCACGCAGGCGAAGCGCGTGGCGCACGTCGTGAAGTCGTGCTTCAACGGCCGCCGCATCGTCGTCTTCTCGGGCGGCGCTGCGAAGGGCGCTGACGCCGTCTATCAGGACGCGCGCGACATTCGCGACGGCGGCGGCAACGGCTCGATCATCGGCCGCAACACCTTCCAGCGCCCGCGCGACGAGGCGATGGCCATGCTCGCGAAGCTGGTGAACATCTACAAGGGCAAGGAATAGGCCCGATGTCCGTGGCCTCGGCCGAGGTTGACGCCTGGATCGCCGACCGTTTGATCGGCGACGATCCGGCGCTCGACGAGGCCCTGGCCCGCAATGCGGCCGAAGGCTTGCCTGCGATCGATGTATCGCCGGCGCAGGGCAAGCTGCTCCACATCCTCGCGCGCTCCATCGGCGCGTGGCGGATTCTGGAGGTCGGCACGCTCGGTGGCTACTCGACGATCTGGCTTGCGCGTGCGCTTCCCGATCACGGCGTGCTGGTGACGCTGGAAATTGATCCGCACCATGCCGAAGTCGCCCGCGCGAACCTTGATGCGGCGGGCGTCGGCGACAAGGTCGAGATCCGCGTCGGGCCGGCCGTCGAGATGCTGACCCGCATGGAGGCGGAAGGCGAAGGGCCTTTCGACCTCGTGTTCATCGACGCAGACAAGCCGAACAACGTTGCTTATCTGAAGGCGGCGCTCGCAATCGCGAGGCCGGGATCGCTCATCATCGTCGACAATGTGGTGCGCGAGGGCCGCGTGACGGATGCGTCGAGCACGGACGCTGCGATCCTCGGTACGCGTGCGCTTTTCGATGTCATCGCTGCGGAGCCGCGGCTGACGGCCACGGCGATTCAGACCGTGGGTGCCAAGGGTTGGGACGGGTTTATGATCGCGGTGGTGAATGATGAATGATGACGATGTGGCGCTCGATCCCGGCTTTGCCGATCGTTTCGAGCAGGATAGGCGGCCGCCGTGCCAGCTCTATCTGATCTCGCCGGAGCGCTATGATCCGGGCTTTCCCGAAACGCTGAAGGCCGCGCTCGATGCGGGGCCTGTAGCGGCGTTCCAGCTTCGGCTGAAGGGTGTGGAGGACATGGAAATCCTGCGCGCCGGAGCCGCGCTGAAACCGATCCTCGCGGCCTACGATGTCGCCTTCATCCTTAATGACCGCGCCGACCTCGCGAAGGAACTGGGCGCCGATGGCGTGCATCTTGGGCAAGCCGACGGCAGCGTCGCTGCGGCACGCAGTCTGCTCGGCCACGACGCGCAGATCGGCGTCACCTGTCACGACAGCCGTCATTTCGCGATGGAAGCGGGTGAGGCGGGCGCTGATTATGTGGCGTTCGGGGCCTTCTATCCCACCACGACCAAGGTAACGACGCATCGTCCTGATCCGTCGATCCTCTCGTGGTGGACGACGATCAGCGAGATTCCTTGCGTCGCCATCGGCGGCATCACGGCAGAGAACGCCGCGCCGCTCGTTGCTGCCGGTGTGGACTTTCTGGCCGTTTCCAGTGCTGTCTGGGCGCATCCGGACGGCGCCGGGGCGGGCGTGAAAGCGTTTCAGAGCGTCCTTGAGCCCGCGCCCGCGCGCTGATAGATGCCGCCCAACCTTTCTTTCTCAGGAACGCACCCATGAAGATCAGCGGCGTGGACATTCGTCCCGGCAACATCATCGAATATGAAGGCGGGCTGTGGCGCGCCGTGAAGATCCAGCACACGCAGCCTGGCAAGGGCGGCGCCTACATGCAGGTGGAGTTGAAGAACCTCGTCGACGGCCGCAAGACCAACGTCCGCTTCCGCTCGTCGGAAACCGTGGAGCGCGTCCGGCTCGATACGAAGGACTTCCAGTTCCTCTACGCCGAAGGCGACATGCTGACCTTCATGGACAAGGAGACCTACGAACAGGTCTCGCTGCCGCAGGATCTTCTCGGCGATGCCGCCGCGTTCCTTCAGGACGGCATGGACGTCGTCATGGAACTCTATGAAGAAAAGCCGCTTTCCGTTCAGCTTCCCGATCAGGTCGAAGCCACGATCGTGGAGGCCGATGCCGTGGTGAAGGGCCAGACGGCTTCGTCCAGCTACAAACCCGCGGTGCTCGACAACGGCGTGCGCATCATGGTGCCGCCGCACATCGCATCGGGCACGCGCATCGTCGTCGACGTCTACGAGCAGACCTACGTCCGCCGCGCGGACTGATCGGAACCGTCATGCCAGCCCATTCCGCCCTCATCACCATCATGGACAAGGCCGCGCGCAAGGCCGCGCCGCGGCTGCGCCGTGATTTCAATGAGGTGTCGCAGCTTCAGGTGTCCCGCAAGGGGCCGTCGGACTTCGTGTCCAACGCCGATCACGCCGCCGAGCGTACCATCGTCGAAATCCTCCGACAGGCACGTCCCGACTGGGGGCTGGTGCTGGAGGAGGGCGGCGAGGTCGAAGGCGATCCTTCGCGTCCGCGCTGGATCGTCGATCCGCTCGACGGCACATCGAACTTCCTGCACGGCATCCCGCACTTCGCGATCACCATCGCGGCGGAGCAGGACGGCCAGATCATTTCGGGCCTCGTCTATCAGCCGATGACCGACGAGAGCTTCTGGGCGGAGGCGGGCAGGGGCGCCTGGATTCAGAACCAGCGCCTGCGTGTTTCGGCGCGCAAGGAGCTCGGCGACAGCCTGATCGCCACCGGCGTGCCGTTTCGCGGCCACGGCGACTTCGATCAGTTCGATTCCATCCTGCAGGCGGTGGCGCCAAATGTCGCAGGCATTCGCCGCTTCGGTTCGGCCGCGCTCGATCTCGCCTGGGTCGCGGCAGGGCGCTACGACGGCTATTGGGAGGCGGGGCTCAACCTCTGGGATGTCGCCGCCGGTATCCTCCTGGTGCGCGAGGCCGGGGGCTTCGTCAGCGACTATCGCGGCGGCGACCGGCCGCTCGAACGGCGCGAGATCATCGCTTCAAACAGCGCTATTCAGACGCGTTTGCATAAACTCATCGGCGGGGCTCTTCGCACCGCAGCAAAGTGATTTCAAAAGGCAGGCTTACAGCCTTGCAAGCCCGCTGACACGCGCCTAAAAGCGCCGCGAACATCAGGGAATCGCGTATGCAATCGGTCGCGGCGGAGTATCTGCCGATCCTCTTGTTTCTGGGCGTCGCGGTGGTGCTGTCGGGCGTTTTCGTCGGCCTGCCGGTGCTTGTTTCGAACCTCACCGGAACCAACAAGCCGGACCCCAACAAGCTTGCGGAATATGAGTGCGGTTTCCCCGCCTTCGAAGACGCGCGCCGCCAGTTCGACGTGCGCTTCTATCTGGTGTCGATCCTGTTCATCATCTTCGATCTCGAGGTCGCGTTCCTGTTCCCGTGGGCGGTCAGCCTCGGGGCGACGGGCGTGTTCGGCTGGGCATCGATGATGGTGTTCCTCGGTATCCTCACCATCGGTTTCATCTACGAATGGAAGAAGGGCGCGCTGGAATGGGAGTAGAGACCCAAATGGCGCCTGCCGGCTCCGGTATCATCATGCCGGACCAGGGCTTCGTCGACGACATCAACAGCGAGGTGTCCAACAAGGGCTTCCTCGTCACCTCGACCGAGGAGCTGTTCCACTGGGCGCGCACCGGCTCCTTGTGGTGGATGACCTTCGGCCTTGCCTGCTGCGCGGTCGAGATGATGCATTCGAGCATGCCGCGCTACGACCTTGAGCGTTTCGGCGCTGCGCCGCGCGCATCTCCGCGCCAGTCGGACGTGATGATCGTCGCGGGCACGCTCTGCAACAAGATGGCCCCGGCGCTGCGCCGCGTGTACGACCAGATGTCGGAGCCGCGCTACGTCATCTCGATGGGCAGCTGCGCCAACGGCGGCGGCTACTACCACTACAGCTATTCGGTGGTGCGCGGCTGCGACCGCATCGTGCCCGTCGACATCTACGTGCCGGGCTGCCCGCCGACTGCTGAAGCGCTGCTTTACGGCATCCTGCAGCTGCAGCGGAAGATCCGCCGCGTGGGGACGTTCGAACGATGAAAAGCCCCGCGCCCCGCACCTCTTCCGACGAAGGCGTCGTCGAAGCCGCACGCGCCGCGCTCGGTGATCTCGTCATCGATGCTGCCGAGCACGCCTTCGAGGTGACGCTCACCGTTCATCGCCGCGATCTTTACAAGGCGCTCGAAGCGCTGCGTGATACGCCCGGCCTTGAATACCAGCAGCTCATGGAGATCGCGGGCGTTGACTATCCGGAGCGCCCCGAGCGTTTCGAAGTGAACTACTGCCTGCTGTCGCTGACGAAGAATCGCCGCATCCGCGTGAAGACGCTCACCGACGAAAAGCACGCCGTGCCGTCCGTCGTCGACCTCTGGCCGGTCGCGGGCTGGCTGGAGCGCGAAGTGTGGGACATGTACGGCGTCCGCTTCGACGGCAACCCCGATCATCGCCGCATCCTCACCGACTACGGCTTCACCGGGCATCCTTTCCGCAAGGACTTCCCGCTCACCGGCTATGTCGAGCTGCGCTATTCCGAAGAGCACAAGCGCGTCGTTTACGAACCCGTGAAGCTCGCGCAGGATTTCCGCAGCTTCGATTTCATGAGCCCTTGGGAAGGCGCCGAATACGTGCTGCCGGGCGATGAGAAGGCGGAAGGAAAGCCTGTCTGATGGCCGAAGTCGCAACCACGACGCCCACGACTGGCGACGTCGAAATCCAGAACTACACGATCAACTTCGGCCCGCAGCACCCGGCGGCGCACGGCGTGCTGCGCCTCGTCATGGAGCTGGACGGCGAGATCATCGAGCGCTGCGATCCGCACATTGGCCTGCTCCATCGCGGCACCGAGAAGCTGATCGAGTACAAGACCTACCTGCAGGCGCTGCCCTACATGGACCGGCTCGACTACGTGTCGCCGATGTCCATGGAGCACAGTTACGTGCTCGCCATCGAAAAGCTGCTCGATATCGAGGTGCCGCTGCGCGCCCAGTATATCCGCGTGCTGTTCGCGGAGCTGACGCGCATTGCGAACCACATCCTCAACACCACCGCGCACGCGATGGATGTCGGCGCGCTGACGCCGATCCTGTGGCTGTTCGAGGAACGCGAGGAATTGCTCGGCTTCTATGAGCGGGCCTCCGGCGCGCGCTTCCATGCGGCATACTTCCGTCCGGGCGGCGTCCATCAGGACCTGCCACCGAAGCTGATCGCCGACATCGCCGACTGGGCCGATGCCTTCCCGAAGGCGCTCGCCGACTTCGAGGCGCTGATCTGCGACAACCGCATCTTCAAGCAGCGCAACGTCGATATCGGCATCATCAGCGAGCAGGACGCGGTGGCGTGGGGCTTCTCCGGCCCCTGCATTCGCGGCTCCGGCCTGCCGTGGGATCTCCGCAAGTCGCAGCCCTATGAGGTTTACGACCGCATGGAATTCGACGTCCCGGTCGGCAAGAACGGCGACTGCTACGACCGCTTCATGGTCCGCATCGAGGAGATGAAGCAGTCGCTGCGCATCATCAAGCAGTGCCTGAACGAGATGCCGGAAGGCCCGATCGCCAGCCTCGATCGCAAGGTGGTGCCGCCCAAGCGCGGCGAGATGAAGCGCTCGATGGAGGCGCTCATCCACCACTTCAAGCTCTACACTGAAGGCTTCCACGTCCCGGCGGGCGAGGTTTACGTCGCCACCGAAAGCCCCAAGGGCGAGTTCGGCATCTATCTGGTGGCTGACGGCACCAACAAGCCGTACCGCTGCAAGATCCGCCCAACGGGCTTCTCGCACCTGCAGGCGATGGATTTCCTCTGCAAGGGTCACATGCTCGCCGACGCACCCGCCGTGCTCGGTAGTCTCGATATCGTTTTCGGTGAGGTCGACCGGTGAGTCACGCCGCTTCAGCAACGCCCGAACAGCATCACGCGTTCGATGGCTTCGATTGGACTCCTGAGAACGCCAAGCGCGTGAAGGTTATCCTTGCGCGCTATCCGGAGGCGCGCAGACAATCGGCCGTGATGCCGCTCCTCGATCTCGCGCAGCGCCAGGTCGGCGCGCAGACGAAGACGCAGGGCTGGCTGCCGATCCCGGTGATCGAATTCATCGCCGGGATGCTCGGCATGCCGTATATCCGCGTGCTCGAGGTCGCGACCTTTTACACGATGTACAACCTCGCGCCCGTCGGCCGCCACCATGTGCAGGTCTGTGGGACGACGCCCTGTATGCTGCGCGGTTCGGACGACGTGATGCAGGCGTGCAAGGACAAGGGGCTCGCCAAGGGGCACACGACCGAGGACGGCCTTTTCACGCTCACCGAGGTCGAATGCATGGGCACCTGCGCGAACGCGCCGATGGTGCAGATCAACGACGACAATTACGAAGACCTCGACTACGCGAGCATGACGCGCATCCTCGACGAGCTTGCCGCCGGCAAGACGCCGAAGCCCGGCCCGCAGGTCGATCGCCAGAACAGCGCGCCCGTGGGCGGACCCCGTGTTCTCAAGGAGTTCATGGCATGACCATTGCGCCGCTTGAGGACAAGGACCGGATTTTCACGAACCTTTACGGGTTCCAGGATTGGGGCGTCAAAGGCGCGCTGAAGCGCGGCGACTGGGATGGCACCAAGGATTTCCTCGCCAAGGGGCAGGACTGGATCATCGAGCAGGTGAAGGCGTCCGGCCTTCGCGGGCGCGGCGGCGCGGGCTTCCCCACCGGGCTCAAATGGTCCTTCATGCCGAAGGAACCGCGCGAGGATCGCCCGTCCTACCTCGTCATCAACGCCGACGAGTCCGAGCCCGGCTCGTGCAAGGACCGCGAGATCATCCGCCATGATCCGCACAAGCTGATCGAAGGCGCGCTGATCGCCGGTTTCGCGATGCGCGCGAAGGCCGCGTACATCTATATTCGCGGCGAGTTCATCCGCGAGGCCGAGACACTGTTCGCGGCCGTGGAGCAGGCCTACGACAAGGGCCTCATCGGCAAGAACGCCTGCGGTTCGGGCTATGATTTCGACGTCTACGTCCATCGCGGCGCGGGCGCGTACATCTGCGGCGAGGAAACCGCGCTCCTCGAAAGCCTTGAAGGCAAGAAGGGCCAGCCGCGTCTGAAACCGCCGTTCCCGGCGGGCGCAGGTCTCTACGGCTGCCCGACGACAGTGAACAACGTCGAGAGCATCGCGGTCGTCCCGACGATCCTGCGGCGCGGCGCCGAATGGTTCGCGGGCTTCGGCCGCCCGAACAACCTCGGCACCAAGCTCTTCCAGATCTCCGGCCATGTGAACACGCCCTGCGTCGTTGAAGAAACGATGGGCATCAGCTTCCGCGAGCTCATTGAAAAGCACGGCGGCGGCATTCGCGGCGGCTGGGACAATCTGCTCGCGGTCATCCCCGGCGGCTCGTCCGTGCCGCTCGTGCCCGCCGAACAGATCATGGACGCGCCGATGGACTTCGACGGGCTCCGTGAACTCAAGTCCGGCCTCGGCACGGCGGCGGTGATCGTCATGGACAAGTCGACCGACATCGTCCGCGCGATCAGCCGCATCTCCTATTTCTACAAGCACGAAAGCTGCGGGCAATGTACGCCCTGCCGCGAAGGCACCGGCTGGATGTGGCGCGTGATGGAGCGGCTGCGCACCGGCGACGCCGATCTTTCGGAAATCGACACGCTGCTCGACGTCACCACCGAGGTCGAAGGCCACACCATCTGCGCGCTCGGCGACGCGGCCGCTTGGCCCATCCAGGGCCTCATCCGCCACTTCCGCCCGGAACTTGAGCGCCGCATCAACGAACGCAAGGGCGCTGCCCTCGCCGTGGCGGCAGAGTAGGAAAGTCTGATGCCCAAACTTACCGTCGACGGCATCGAGGTCGAAGTCCCCGCCGGAGCCACCGTGCTTCAGGCGTGCGAGGCTGCGGGCAAGGAAATCCCGCGCTTCTGCTATCATGAGCGGCTTTCGATCGCGGGCAACTGCCGCATGTGCCTCGTCGAAGTGAAGCCGGGGCCGCCGAAGCCACAGGCATCGTGCGCGCTTCCCGCCGCCGAAGGACAGGAAATCCGCACCGACAGCCCGCTCGTCAAGAAGGCGCGCGAGGGCGTGATGGAGTTCCTGCTCATCAACCACCCGCTCGATTGCCCGATCTGCGATCAGGGCGGCGAGTGCGACCTGCAAGACCAGTCGATCGCCTACGGGCGCGGCCGCACGCGCTACACGGAGAACAAGCGCGCCGTCACCGAGAAGTACATGGGCCCGATCATCAAGACGGCCATGACGCGCTGCATCCACTGCACGCGCTGCGTGCGCTTTGCCGAGGAAGTGGCGGGCACCGACGAGATCGGCGCGCTCTATCGCGGCGAGAACATGCAGATCACCTCGTACCTCGAAGCGGCGGTGAAGTCGGAGCTTTCGGGCAACGTCATCGATCTCTGCCCCGTGGGCGCGCTCACCTCGAAGCCCTATGCGTTCGAGGCGCGGCCGTGGGAGCTTACGAAGACGAGCGGCATCTGCGTGATGGACGCGGTCGGCACCAACATCCGCATCGACGCGCGCGGCCCCGCCGTGCTGCGCGTGCTGCCGCGCGTCAACGACGACGTGAACGAGGAATGGGCGTCGGACAAGACGCGCTACGCCCCCCTCGGCCTTTCGAAGCGTCGCCTGGACAAGCCCTATGTGCGGCGCGGCGGCAAGCTTGAGGCGGCGAGCTGGGCGGAAGCCTTCAACGCCGTGAAAACCGGCCTTTCCGACCTCAGCGGCAACCAGATCGGCGCGGTGGCGGGCGAACTGCTCGACGTTGAATCGATGGTCGCGCTCAAAGACCTGATGAAGTCGCTCGGCTCTGACCGCTTCGAGTGCCGCACGGACGGCATGGCGCTGCCCGCCGGCGGCGCGGGCGCTTACCGCTTCAACACCGGCATCGCCGGGATCGAGGACGCGGACGTCGTGCTCCTCGTCGGCGCGAACCCGCGCTGGGATGCGCCGCTCGTCAACACGCGTCTGCGCAAGGCGGTCGTGAAGAAGGGCGCCAAGGTCTTCAACGTGGGGCCGGAGGTCGATCTCACCTATCCGGTCACGCAGCTCGGCGACGGCGCGTCCGTGCTCGGCAAGCTCCCGAAGGCTGCGGCTGACGCGCTGAAAAGCGCCACGAAGCCCGCGATCATCGTCGGTGCCGCAGCGCTCACGCGCGGCGACGCGCCCGCGGTCCTCGCCGCGCTCGGCAAGATCGCCAAGGCCGCGAAGATGAACGCCGAGGGCTTCAACGTCCTGCACACCGCCGCCTCGCGCGTCGGTGGTCTCGACATCGGCTTCACGCACGACGGCGGCATCTCTGAAGTGCTCGGCGGCGGTCTGAAAGCGCTCATCGTGCACGGCGCGGACGAGATCGACACCAACCTCGAAGGCGTCTTCAAGGTCTACATCGGCCACCACGGCGACCTCGGCGCACGCGGGGCGGACGTGATCCTGCCCTCGGCAAGCTTCGCCGAGAAGGACGGCACCTACGTCAACATGGAAGGCCGCGTTCAGCGCGCCTACCGCGCCGTGTTCGCGCCGGGCGACGCCCGCGAGGACTGGGCGATTCTGCGTGCGCTTTCCGAAGTGCTTGGCAATAAGCTGCCCTACGACAGCTTCGCCGCGCTCCGCGCCCGTATCGCCGCTGAATGGCCGCACCTCGCCGAGGAAGGCATTGCGCCGGCCTCCGGTGAGATCGACTTCGGCACCGGCAGCGAATTCGACGCCGCGCCGATCGGCCGCTTCATCCACGATTTCTACCTGACGAACGCCGTCGCGCGTGCGTCCGAGGTGATGCAGGATTGCTCGGCGACGCTACTGCATGGCCAGCCGGTTCTGGAGGCGGCGGAGTAATGACCGAATTCTTCCAGGCATCGATCCTCGGGCCGACCTTCGGCTACCTCGTCGCCACGCTCATCCTCATCCTCGCCATCACGCTACCGGTGCTGATCGCGGTCGCCTTCGCGGTCTATGCGGATCGCAAGATTTGGGCGGCGATGCAGCTTCGGCGCGGGCCGAACGTGGTCGGCCCGTGGGGTCTGCTGCAGAGCTTCGCCGACGGCGCAAAGGTGTTCCTCAAGGAAACCATCATCCCGTCGGGCGCGAACAAGGGCGTGTTCCTGCTCGCGCCGATGATCACCTTCACGCTCGCGCTCATCGGCTGGGCGGTGATCCCGTTCGATGCGGGCGCGGTGCTTGCCGACATCAACGTCGGCATCCTCTACCTGTTCGCGGTGTCCTCGCTCGGCGTCTACGGCATCATCATGTCGGGCTGGGCGTCGAATTCGAAATACCCGTTCCTCGGCGGCCTCCGCTCGGCGGCGCAGATGGTGTCCTACGAAGTCTCGCTCGGCCTCGTCATCATCAACGTCGTGCTCTACGCATCGTCGTTCAATCTCAGCGACATCGTGATGAGCCAGCAGAGCAACATCCTGTTTCTGAACGGCAATATCTTCAATCCGCTGCTGTTCCCGATGGGCATCGTGTTCTTCATCTCGGCGCTCGCCGAAACGAACCGCCCGCCGTTCGATCTTCCCGAAGCGGAAGCCGAGCTCGTCGCGGGTTATCAGGTCGAATATTCCTCGATGAGCTTCGCGCTGTTCTGGCTCGGTGAGTACGCGAACATCCTGCTGATGTGCGCGATGACCTCGGTCCTCTTCCTCGGCGGCTGGCTGCCCCCGGTGGACTGGGCGCCGCTCTATCTGATCCCCGGTTTCATCTGGTTCCTTGCGAAGATGGCGTTCGTGTTCTTCGTCTTCGCCTGGGTGAAGGCGACCGTGCCGAGGTATCGCTATGACCAGCTGATGCGCCTCGGCTGGAAGGTCTTCCTCCCGCTGTCGCTCTTCTGGGTGTTCCTGGTTTCCGGGTGGCTGATGTTCTTTACAGACAGGTTTGCATCATGACCGCCATATTCCGCGCCGCCAAATCGATGCTGCTGCTGGAGTTCATCCACGGCATGGCGCTTACGCTCAAATATATGTTCAAGCCGAAGGCGACGCTGAACTACCCCTATGAGAAGGGGCCGATCAGCCCGCGCTTCCGCGGCGAACATGCGCTGCGCCGCTATCCGAACGGCGAGGAACGCTGCATCGCGTGCAAGCTGTGCGAGGCGGTGTGCCCGGCGCAGGCGATCACGATCGAGGCCGAACCGCGCGAGGACGGCTCACGCCGCACCACGCGCTACGACATCGATATGACAAAGTGCATCTACTGCGGCTTCTGTCAGGAAGCCTGCCCGGTGGACGCGATCGTCGAAGGGCCGAATTTCGAGTTCGCGACCGAAACGCGCGAAGAACTGATCTACGACAAGGCGAAGCTGCTCGCGAACGGCGATCAGTGGGAAGCGGCGATTGCCGCCAACCTTGCGGCGGACGCGCAGTGGCGATAACTCGCCGCAGGCAAAAGAGGGGCAAGTCGAAACCGTGATCGAGGCCATCATCTTCTACATGCTCGCAGGCATCATTGTCCTGTCGGCAACGGCGGTGATCTTCGCCCGCAACCCGGTGCACAGCGTGCTCTGGCTGATCCTGGCGTTTTTCAACGCCGCCGGCCTGTTCCTGCTGCTCGGCGCGGAGTTCATCGCGATGATCCTCGTGATCGTCTACGTCGGCGCCGTCGCGGTGCTGTTCCTGTTCGTCGTCATGATGCTCGACATCGACTTTTCGGAGCTACGCACGGGCTTCTCGCGCTACATGCCGTTCGGGCTGATGCTCGCGGGCGTGCTGCTTGCCGAACTCGTGATCGCGGGCACGGCGTGGACGCTCGGTGCAGGGGCGCAGGCCGTCGCGGCCGCGCCGCTGTCGGCTGCGGGTGACGTGACCAACACCGAGGCGCTCGGCGCGCTCATCTACACCAAATACGTCTACATTTTCCAGGCGGCGGGCATGGTTCTGCTCACCGCGATGATCGGCGCGATCGTGCTCACGCACCGCCAGCGCACCGGCGTCAAGAAGCAGAACATCGCACGCCAGAACGCCGTGCGGCCCGAAGAGGCGGTCGATATCGTCAGCGTGCCTGTGGGCGAGGGGGTGAAACTCAAATGATCGGTATCACCCATTATCTCACCGTCGCGGCGATCCTGTTCGTGCTCGGCGTGCTCGGCATCTTCCTCAATCGCAAGAACGTCATCATCATCCTGATGTCGATCGAGCTGATCCTGCTCGCGGTGAACATCAACCTCGTGGCGTTCTCGGCGTACCTCGGCGATCTCGTGGGCCAAGTGTTCGCGATGTTCGTGCTCACCGTCGCGGCGGGCGAGGCGGCGATCGGCCTTGCCATCCTCGTCATCTACTTCCGCAACCGCGGCACCATCGCGGTCGACGACATCAACATGATGAAGGGCTGAGCGGGCGTGCTTCATACCATCGTATTCCTGCCGCTGCTCACGGCGATCGTTGCCGGTCTCGGCAACCGCGTGCTCGGCAACACGCTCGCCAAGGCGATCACCACGGGCGGCCTGTTCCTGGCGTGCGCGCTGTCGTGGGCGATCTTCATTCCCGTGCTCTCCGGCGCGCCTGTCGAGGGCCAGCCGGTCATGGAATGGTTCCGCTCGGGCGGTCTCGTTGTCGATTGGTCGCTCCGGCTCGACACGCTCACCGCCGTGATGCTCGTCGTCGTCACGACCGTGTCGGCGCTCGTGCACCTCTATTCGTGGGGGTACATGGCGGAGGATCCCGATCAGCCGCGCTTCTTCGCGTATCTGTCGCTGTTCACCTTCGCGATGCTGATGCTGGTGACGGCGGACAACCTCGTGCAGATGTTCTTCGGCTGGGAAGGCGTCGGTCTCGCGTCGTACCTGCTCATCGGTTTCTGGTATCAGAAGCCCTCCGCGAACGCCGCCGCCATCAAGGCGTTCGTCGTGAACCGCGTCGGCGATTTCGGCTTCTCGCTCGGCATCTTCGGCGTGTTCATGGTGTTCGGCACCACCGACATCGCGACCATTCTCGCGGCCGCGCCGAACTTCGCTGGCAGCAGCTTCGCGTTCCTCGGCGCGCAGGTCGATACGCTCACCGTGCTCTGCCTACTGCTGTTCATCGGCGCGATGGGCAAGTCCGCGCAGCTCGGCCTCCACACCTGGCTGCCGGACGCGATGGAAGGCCCGACGCCGGTCTCCGCGCTGATCCACGCCGCCACGATGGTCACGGCGGGCGTGTTCATGGTCTGCCGCCTGTCGCCGCTCTTTGAAACCAGCGAGATTGCGCTCACCGTCGTCACTTATGTAGGCGCGGCGACGGCGCTGTTCGCGGCCACCGTCGGCACCACGCAGCACGATATCAAGCGCGTCATCGCCTATTCCACCTGCTCGCAGCTGGGCTACATGTTCTTCGCGGCAGGCGTCGGCGCCTACGGCGCGGCGATGTTCCACCTGTTCACGCACGCCTTCTTCAAGGCGCTTCTGTTCCTCGGCGCGGGCTCGGTGATCCACGCGATGCACCACGAGCAGGACATGCGCTATTACGGCGGCCTTCGTAAGCACATCCCGCTGACCTTCTGGGCGATGACGATCGGTACGCTCGCGATCACCGGCGTCGGCATCATCGGCGTGTTCGGTTTCGCGGGCTTCTATTCGAAGGATGCGATCATCGAGAGCGCCTTCGCCGCGGGAACGCAGTCCGGCTATGTCGCCTACGGGGTCGGCGTCTTCGCCGCGCTGCTCACCAGCTTCTATTCGTGGCGCCTCGTGTTCCTCACCTTCTTCGGCAAGCCGCGCTGGTCGCAGAGCGAGCACATCCAGCACGCGGCGCACGGCGATCACGGGCATGACCACGCTCACGATGACCACCACGCCCCCGCTCATGCGCATGATCACGGCGACGGCACACTCGGCTATCATCCTCACGAAAGCCCGGCGAGCATGTTGATTCCGCTCGGCGTCTTGTCGCTCGGCGCGGTGTTCGCGGGCTTCCTCTTCCACCATGCCTTCATCGATGCCGAAGGCGGTGTCGCGTTCTGGAAGGGCGCCTTGGCGTTCGACGCGCACCTCGCGCACGCTTCGCACGAGGTGCCGCTGTGGGTGAAGCTGTCGCCCGGCCTCGTCATGCTGCTCGGCCTGTTCATCGCGTGGAACAACTATATCCGCGATCCCGGCGCACCCGCGCGCTTCGTCGCGATGTTCCGCGGCCTCCACGCCTTCCTCTTCAACAAGTGGTACTTCGACGAGCTGTACGACACGATCTTCGTGCGCCCGGCGAAGTGGCTTGGCCGCTTCCTGTGGAAGAAGGGTGACGAGGGCACCATCGACCGCTTCGGCCCGAATGGCCTTGCGGGTCTGGTGATGGGCGGCGCAGGCGTCGCGCGGCGGCTGCAGACTGGTTACCTCTACACTTACGCGTTCGTGATGCTGATCGGCCTCGCCGCCGCGGCAGCGTGGTTCCTCCCGAAGATGCTGGGCGGCGAATAATGGGCTTTCCGATCCTTTCCCTGATGATCCTGCTGCCGCTTGTGGCAGCAACGCTGCTGCTCTTCGTTCCCGGAGACGAGAATGCGCGGGCCAGCACGGCGCGCTGGGGTGCGCTCGGCGTCACGCTTGTCGAGCTGGTGCTCGGTGTCGTCCTTTGGGTGCAGTTCGATGTCGGCTCGGCGAGCTTCCAGTATGCCGAAAGCCTGCCGCTGTTCGAGCCGTACTTTTCCTGGTCGCTCGGCATCGACGGTATCAGCCTGGTTCTGATCGCGCTCAGCGTGTTCCTGATGCCGATCTGCATCCTCGCGTCGTGGACCTCGATCGAAAAGCGCGTGCCGGAATACATGGCGGCGTTCCTGCTCATGGAAGCGCTGATGATCGGCGTCTTCGCGGCGACCGACCTGTTCCTGTTCTACGTCTTCTTCGAAGGCGGCCTGATCCCGATGTATCTCATCATCGGCATCTGGGGCGGCAAGGACCGCATCTACGCCAGCTACAAGTTCTTCCTCTACACGCTGCTCGGCTCGGTGCTGATGCTGCTCGCCATGCTCTATATGGCCAGCGTCGCGGGCACGACCTCGATCCCGCAGCTGCTCGTCTACGACTTCGATCCCAACGTGCAGACGTGGCTGTGGCTGGCGTTCTTCGCGAGCTTCGCGGTGAAGATGCCGATGTGGCCGGTCCACACCTGGCTGCCCGACGCGCACGTGCAGGCGCCGACGGCGGGTTCGGTGATCCTGGCGGGCGTGCTCTTGAAGATGGGCGGCTATGGCTTCATCCGTTTCTCGCTGCCGATGTTCCCGGCGGCCTCGGCGGAGCTGATGTGGATCGTCTTCGCGCTCTCCATGATCGCGGTCGTCGTCACGTCGCTCATCGCGCTCGCGCAGTCGGACATGAAGAAGCTCATCGCTTACTCGTCGGTTGCGCACATGGCGTTCGTCACCGTCGGCCTGTTCGGCTTCAACCAGCAGGCGATCGAAGGTTCGATCGTCGTGATGCTCAGCCACGGCCTCGTCTCGGGCGCGCTCTTCCTGTGCGTCGGCGTCGTCTACGATCGGCTGCACACGCGCGATATCGATGCTTACGGCGGTGTCGCCACGATCATGCCGCGCTACGCGATCCTGTTCATGCTGTTCACGATGGCGTCGGTCGGCCTTCCGGGCACCAGCGGCTTCATCGGCGAATTCCTCGTGATGATGGGCGCGTTCCGCACGTCGACATTCGCGACCGCCGTGATCTGCACGGGCATCATCCTCGGCGCGGCCTACATGCTTTACCTCTACCGCAAGGTGATGTTCGGCATGGTGACGAAGGACGCGGTGCGCGCGATGCCGGACCTTTCGTTCCGCGAAGTGCTCTGCCTCGCGCCGATCGCCGTCTTCGTGCTGTGGATGGGTATAGCGCCCAACGTGTTCATCGATCCCGTGCGCGCGCCCGTTGCGGCGATCGTCGCCCGGCTTGAGCCGACCGCGCCGCACCAGCAAAGCGTTGCGGTCGTGAAGCAGGCTGCGGCCAAACCCCACACCTCGGCGGAGACTCACTGATGCAGCCGCTCGCGCAATCGCTCGGCATCGCCGCACCGGAAATCATCCTCGCCATCGGCGCGATGGCGTTGCTGATGATCGGCACGTTCCGGGGTGATCGCAGCCTCGGCCTGTTGTCGTGGCTCGCGGTCGGCATCTACGCCGTCGCCGGCCTGTTCATGATCGACGATACGCCGCGCGCGTTCGCCTTTGATGGCCTCTACGTCGCGGATCTGTTCTCGGACTATCTGAAAACGGTGGTCTACGGCGCTGCCGCCGTTTGCACTGTGATCGCGATTCCGTATCTGCGCCGCGCGCATTCGGACAAGTTCGAGTACCCCGTGCTGCTCATGCTCGGCGCGCTCGGCATGGGCATGATGGTCTCGGCGAACGACCTTCTGTCGCTCTACGTCGGGCTCGAGCTGCAAAGCCTCGCCGCCTACGTGCTCGCCGCGTTCCACCGCAGCGAAGCGAAGTCCTCCGAAGCCGGCCTCAAGTATTTCGTGCTGGGCGCGCTGGCGAGCGGCATTCTGCTCTACGGCATCAGCCTCATCTACGGCTTCGTCGGCAGCACGAACTTCGTCGCGCTCGGCACGCAGCTTGAAGGCGATGCATCGATCGGCATCGTCTTCGGGCTGGTCTTCATCTTCTCGGGGCTCGCGTTCAAGATCAGCGCCGTGCCGTTCCACATGTGGACGCCCGACGTTTACGAAGGTGCGCCGACGCCGGTCGCCGCCTTCTTCGCCTCCGCGCCGAAGGTCGCTGCAATGGGTCTTCTCGTGCGCGTCGCGATCGAAGGCTTCGGCGGCCTTGCCGATGAATGGCGCCAGATTATCGCCTTCGCCGCGGTCGCCTCGATGATCCTGGGCGCGGTCGGCGCCATCGGCCAGACCAGCATCAAGCGCCTGCTTGCCTATTCGTCGATCAACAACGTTGGCTTCGCGCTCATCGGCCTTGCCGCAGGTACGGAAGCCGGTATCGCGGGTGTGCTCTTCTACATGGGCATCTATGCGGCGATGACGGTCGGTTCGTTCCTCGTCGTCCTCGCGCTGCGTGACCCGGACGGTACGCCGGTTGACGACATGGCGCGCCTCGCTGGCCTCTCGAAGACGCGTCCCGGCCTTGCCGCCGCGCTCGCCGTCTTCATGTTCAGCCTTGCCGGCATCCCGCCGATGCTCGGCTTCTGGCCGAAGTTCAGCGTCTTCAATGCCGCCATTGCTTCGGAGATGTACGTGCTTGCGGTGATCGGCGTCGTCACGTCGGTGGTCGGGGCCTATTATTACCTGCGCGTCGTCAAGCTCGCGTACTTCGACGAGCCCGTTGGCACGCTCGCGCCGGGCGACAGCCGTGTGAACGGCATCGTGCTGACGGCAGCCGCCGTGTTCTGCTCGCCCGTCGGGATGCTCGCCATCGCGCCGCTCGTGGCGTGGGCGACGGCTGCGGCGCGCATCATCGTCACCGGATGAATTTTCGCATCGTCGATCTCGCCGAAACCGGCAGCACCAACGACTGGATCGCCGAGCACCCGGAAGACGGGCTCTGGGTCCGCGCCGACCGGCAGACGGCAGGGCGCGGCCGCCGCGCGCGGGCGTGGACGTCCGAGGTCGGCAATCTCTTCACCAGCACCTTCGCCGCGCCGCAGCCGGGGGAAGGGGCCGCGCAGCAGCTCTCGTTCGTCGCCGCGAACGCGCTGCTCGATACCGTCGCCCGCTGGGTCCCGCGTGACCGGCTGTCGCTCAAATGGCCGAACGATCTGCTGCTGGACGGTGTGAAGGTCGCGGGCATCCTGCTCGAAGGCCACGCGCAAGGCGTCATTATCGGCATCGGCGTCAACCTCGCGCACTTCCCGGAAGGCACGGAGCGCCCCGCGACGAGCCTCGCCGCGGCAGGCATCGTGCCACCCTCCGCGCGCGAGGCGTGCGAAACGCTCGCCGAAGCCTTCGCCGCGCACCGCCGTCGCTGGCGCGAGGAGGGCTTCGGCGCCACGCGCGCCGACTGGCTCACGGCCGCCGCCGGGCTCGGCAAGCCCATCGTCGCCCGCCTCGGGAACGCCGACCTCACCGGGACGTTTGAAGGTCTGGCGGAGGATGGCGCCCTGCTTCTGCGCTTGCCGGACGGGACGTTACGCCCCATTCACGCGGGCGAAGTGTTCACATTGGGGGATCAGGCCTGATGCTGCTCGCGATCGATGTCGGCAATACCAATACGATGTTCGCGGTGGTGGACCACGGCGAGATCGTCCACCGCTGGCGCATCTCCACGCAGGCGTCGCGCACGTCCGATGAATACATGGTCTGGCTCACCCAACTCATGGAGATCGACGGCGTGGACCGCCACAAGGTCCACCGCGTGGTGATCTCCACCGTGGTGCCAACCACGCTTTTCAATCTCGAACGCATGGCGCGGCGCGGCTTCGGCATCGATCCGCTGGTCGTCACCAAGGATCTCGATCTCGGCGTCGGCATCGAGGTCGCGCATCCCGAGCAGGTGGGCATGGACCGCCTCGTCAATTGCGTCGCGGTAGGCGATCGCCACGAAGGCGATTTCATCATCATCGATTTCGGCACGGCGACGACATTCGACATCTTCGTCGGCAATGCCTATACCGGCGGCATCATCGCGCCCGGCATCAATCTGTCGGCGGAGGCACTCTACGTCGCCGCCGCGCAATTGCCGCGTGTTGCTGTCGCGCCGCCGAAGGGTGGCAAGGCGAAAGGCTTCGATACCGTGTCCGCCATGCAGTCGGGCATTTTCTTCGGTTATCTCGCGATGATCGAGGGATTGGTCGCCCGCCTGAAGGCGGAGGCTGCGGGGCCGATGAACGTTCTGGCAACGGGCGGCCTTGCCGTCCTGTTCGAGCCCTACACCAGCGTGATCGATGTCGTGGACGTCGATCTCACGGTGCGCGGCCTTACGATTATTGATGAAAGGAACAGGCTTTGAAGCCTGGAAAAGAACTGATCTTCCTGCCGCTCGGCGGCTCGGGCGAGATCGGCATGAACGTCAATCTCTACGGCTGCAACGGCAAGTGGATCATGGTCGATCTCGGCATGACCTTCGCCGATCCGAACCTGCCGGGCATCGAACTGGTGCTCCCGGACCTGTCGTTCATCGAGGACCGGCAGAAGGATCTGCTCGGCATCGTCCTCACGCACGGCCACGAGGACCACATCGGCGCGATCCCCTATCTGGTCGGCGACTTCGACGTGCCGCTGTTCGCGACGCCCTTCACCGCGGGTCTCATCCGCAAGAAGCTGATCGAGGAAGGCATCGAGCGCGATGTCGAGCTGAACGTCGTGCCGCTTGAGGGCGAGGTCAACCTCGGCCCGTTCAAGTGCCGCTACGTGCCGCTCGCGCATTCGATCCCCGAAGGCAATGCGCTCCTTATCGAAACGCCCTACGGCAAGATCTTCCACACCGGCGACTGGAAGCTCGATGAAGCGCCCGTGCTCGGCGTGCCCTCCACCGCCGAGGAACTCACCGCGCTCGGCGACGAAGGCATCCTCGCGCTCGTCGGCGATTCCACCAACGTCTTCAATCCCGAGGCCTCGGGCAGCGAAACCGGCGTCCGCGAAGGGCTCGACAAGGTGATCGCGGGCCACAAGGGCAGGGTGCTCGTCACCACCTTCGCCTCGAACGCCGCGCGCCTCCACACGCTCGGCGAGGTCGCGAAGGACACGGGCCGCAAAATCTGCGTGGTTGGCCGCTCGCTGGACCGCATTCTCGAAGTCTCGAAGAGCGTCGGCTACCTCACCGATTTCCCGCCCACCGTGTCGCACGAAGAGGCGATGAAGGTGCCGCGCGACAAGCTGCTCATCGTCTCCACGGGCGCGCAGGGCGAGGCGCGCGCCGCGCTCTCCCGCATCGCGGAGGGCGATCATCCCCACATCAAGCTCGAACGCGGCGACCTCGTCGTCTATTCGTCGAAGCAGATTCCCGGCAACGAGATCTCCATCGGCCGCGTGCAGAACGCGCTCGCGGCGCGGGGCATCGAGATCATCACCGATCGGCAGGCGCACGTCCACGTCTCCGGCCATCCCGGCGTCCCGGAGCTTGAGGCGATGTATGGCTGGATTCGCCCGCAAATCTCGATCCCCGTCCACGGCGAGCGCCGCCACATGGAAGAGCACGCCCGCCTCGCGCGCCGCTTCGGCGTGCCGGAGGCGGTCGTGCCCGTGAACGGCAGCGCCATTCGCCTCGCGCCCGGCAAACCGCAGATCATAAGCCACGAGCCCGTCGGACGTCTGGTGCTTGACGGCGACGTGATCCTCCCCGCCGACGGCGCGACGATGCTCGCCCGCCGCCGCATGATGCACAACGGCCTCATCGCCGTGTTCGTGGTTCTGGACGGCAAGGGGCGCCTGCTCGCTCCGCCGCAGGTGCAGTCGCACGGCGTCCCGGTGGAGGACGACCGCGACGAATTTCTCGACGACTGCGTCTCCGCCGCCAGTGAAGCCGCCGCGAAAACCCGCGGCAAGACCGAAGACGCGCTTGCCGAGGCGATCCGCGTCGCCGTTCGCCGCACAGCGCGCGAATGGACAGGCAAGAAGCCGATCACCGAAGTCACCGTCACGAGGGTCAAAGGCTGATGGGCTGGGGATCGATACTCGCGATCTATCTTCTGATCTGGACGGTCACGCTGTTCACCGTGCTCCCGTTCGGCGTTCGCACCTCCGAAGAGGCGGGCGAGGACAAGGTGAAAGGCCAAGCCGACAGCGCCCCCGCGCGCCCGATGCTCGCCAAGAAGCTGCTCTGGACGACGCTCATTTCGGCCGTCCTGATGGCCGGCGTCTGGTGGCTGGGCGAGGCGGGCTACCTCGATTTCATGCCCAACTGAGCTGGGCAAGCGAAGTCTAGGGACGGCTCAGCGCAGGCGTTCCGTCGCTTGCGCAAGCGCCACGTAGAGCTTGCCGAGGTCGGACGACAGCAGCGTCATCGAAAGCGCGTTGCCGTCGCGGTCCGCGTTGAAGCGGCGCAGCATGGCTTCGAAATCGTGGATGTAGCGGCGGACGCCGTCGCGGAATTCGGCATCCTCGCTGTAGCGGCGCGTGACTTCCTTGGCGTCGCGGTTCGTGAGGAGCTGCACGGCGCGGCGTGAGAAAACCCCGCGTTCGCCCGCCAGATACTGCTTCCACGCCGTCTCGGTGACCTCCGCCGAAAGCCCCTTGGCGATATCGATCGAGGCACTGTTGAGCGCTTCGACGAGCAGTTCGGACTGACGGCCGATGTCCTTCCGAAGCGCCGCGTCGAGGTGCGAGTCCGCTTCGTTCACGCGCGTTTCGATCGCGGCGGCGGTCTCGGCGACCGATACGAGCTGGCGCGACAGGCGCTCGGCGGCGGCCTGCGCGGCGTCGGCGCTGCGTTGGCCCGCCGCTTCCAGCGCCTTGATCTGCGTTTCCACAGGCTCGATCGCGCTCTGGCGCACGGCCTCGCGCGATGCCTTCGTCAGCGCCTCGCGTGCCTCCTCGACGACCGCTTCAAGCGCCGTTTTCACGGTGCCCGCCGTCTGCGCCGCGACCTCACGCACGCGCCCGAGCGCGTCGATCAGCTGCGTCGTCGCGCTGAGCGTGGTGCTCTCCGCCGAACGCTCGACGCCGGAGAGAATACCCTGCGCGGCTTCGATTTCGCCGCGCACCTTGGCCACCACGGCCTCCAGGCTTTCGCGCTGGTCTTCCAGCCCGTCGAGCAGTTCGTCGATCGCCTTCCGTCCGGCGGCGATCGGCGCGTTGATTGCGACGGCGCGCTCGGAAACGCGCTCGATGTCCTGCGAAAGGTTCGTCACCGAACCCCGCAGTGCGTCGATGGCGCCAAGGCCCTTTTCCGCGCTTGCGGGCACACCCTCGGCAAGCGAGGCGAGCGCCTGTTCGGTCGCTTCGCGAACAGCCGCGAGCGAATCGCCAATCTCTTTCGCGGCGCCTCGCGTGGTGCCGAGCGGCGCAGAGAGCGAATCGATCTCGCCGCGCACCTGTCCGATCCGCGCGGAGAGGCTTGCAAGCACGCTCTCGCTCGAATTCGCGGCATTGCCGAGCTTGGCGTCGAGCACACTGAAACCGCGCTCGACCGTATCGAGGAAGCCGCGGCTGCCCGCGTCCTGGTCGCTGATGCGCTTGCTGAGTTCGGAGACGTGCTCGGCGATGGCAGTGATCCGGCCTGCGATGGTTTCGATGGCGCGCCCACCGATGTCTTCAAGATCGAGCGACGTGCGCGAGATCGCGGCGGCGAGCGCGGCGGTTTGCGCCTCGACACCGGCGCGCGTGGCTTCCAGCGCCTCGCCGGTCTTGGCGAGCGCGGCGTCACCGCTTGCTTCGAGCGCGGTCGCATAGGTGCCGAGGCGGCCTTCGGCATCTGCTGCAGAGGCGGAAATCGCGGCAATCACATTGGTGAGGCTTGCGGTCGCGGCCTTGGCCTGCGCGCCGGCGTCCTCGCTCCGTGTCCACACGGCGGCGAGCAGGTCTTCTGTTTCCTGAAGCTGCGTGCGCGCATCGGTGGCGCTCGTGGCGAGCAGTCCGGCGATGCGGTTCACCTGCGCTTCCGCTTCGGGCAGCGCACCGGCGAGCGAATCGAAGCTGGCGCGCGCCTTCTCGCTGCTCTCCGCGAGCGCGGACGAACTGGCGTCGATCGCGGCGCGGTCCTCGGCGAGTGATCCCGCGAGCGTGCGCGTGCGGTGCACGGCGGCGTCGGTGGCGCTCACAAAACCCTCAACCTCGTCGGCGAACACCTTGCGCAGCCCGTCGACGCGCATGGTAACGGCGGCGAGCACGGAATCGATGCTTTCAAGCTGTGTGCGCGTTTCGCGCGCAGTGAGCGCAAAGCGTGCCTCGGCGGCTTCGATTCGCGCGAGCATCTCGCGCTGTTGACCCGGCCATACACGCGCTGCGACGAGCGCGATCAGCCAGATCGCCGAAAGCGGAGCTGCAACGCCGCCCGCGACGCCCGCCCATTCGGTCAGCGTCAGCGCGCCGACGCCCGCCGAGCCGGCAATCAGCCAGACGACAGCGGCGGCAAGCGCCAACCACGCGAGCGAGGCAAGCGAGGCGAACAGCAGCACACGGCTGGAAAATGTCGGCACGGCGTCATCCACGGCCTCGTCGTCCATCTGGCGCAGGCGCTTCATCGGCGCCGACGTATCCGGCTCTGCGTCAGGCACGGCGTTCTGCTGCCACGTGTAGTCCGGCGGAAGCTTTTCCGGAAACGACCGCCGACCGACTGGACTCATGGTGCACGACCCCCGCGAAACCTGTTGTGTTAAAACCCCTCACGCCCCTGTCTATCACCGCCCGTGCGGACAGGACAGCCCGGCAATCGGCATTTGTCGACACTTTGTTAACACTCGTCGTCGAACATGGCTGCATGAACCCCGAATCCGTCCCTGCTTTCCTGCCGCATCGCCTGCTCGAGATCACGGGCGGGGATACGGCGCTGTTCGACGATCTGATGTCTGAATTCCGGGAAAACCTGCCCGCCTACACCGCCGAACTGCGCGCGGCGAAGGATCGCGCGGGCTGGAAAGCCGCCGCACACCGCCTGAAAGGCGCGGCGCAGGCCATCGGCGCGGAGGCGATCGGCGCGATTGCGCTGCTTGCCGAGCTGTCTGCGCCGGGCGACAGCGCGCTCCTTGCGCGCCTCGACGCCGAAATCATGCGCTTTTCAAGCTTCTAGAAACGCGCCCTCGCGTCGGCGGCGCGCGCGTTCGATCAGAACCGCCGCCAGGCTGAGACCAAGGATTTCCCAAAGCCAGTACCAGAGCGGGCTTCCGGCAAGGCATGCAATGAAGATCGCAAATGTGCGCCCGCTCGCGCCGAGGATCGTGGCGGCGGAGAGAATAGGGCGCATTCTCTCCACATAGCCTGCACGCAGCGCCGGGTCCGCGCCGAGCGCAGCGTCGAGCGCGTGCGCGCCGGGCATCAATTTCGCTTGAAGCGCATTATAACCGATCTCGAGAAAGCCGCCGACCGCCGCGCGGGGTACAAAGCCGGGTTGGCCTGCGCTTCGCCGGATGAAGACCTCGCGCTGAAGCTCATACCATGCGGCCTGGACGACGTGCGCCGCGCCTGCAAGCACGGCCGCCCCCAGGCTGATCGCGAGCCCCGCTTCGTTTTTCGCCGCGAAGGCGAGGCTTAGGTAGACCAGAATGAAGACGCTGTAGTCGCAGAAGCCGTCGAGGAAACGTCCGAACGCGCTGGTCCGCCCCGTGGCCCGCGCCGTCATGCCATCGAGGCCATCGAAAACATGCCAGGCGAGCATCGCCGCGAATCCGGCGAGTGCCATCGCCGGGGTTTCATAATGGAAATAGGCCCACGCGGCGACGATGCCGAAGCCGATCCCGGCGACCGAAATGGCGTTCGGCGGAATGTGAAGCTTCACCGCAAACGGCAGCAAGGCTCGCGATATCGGGTGAATGACCGCGATGTTCAGCGGTTCCTCTATCGCCCGCGGGCGTCCGCCATCTGCTGTGTCGACTGTGAATTGCATTATGTGCGATGTGCGCCGCTCAGGGGAGAGTTGGCAAGTCCGCTTGCTTGCCCTTATGGTCCGCCATCCATTCAAACCCGGAGACGACGATGGCGCTTGTGGCGCTGCTCTATGCCCATCATTTCAGTGTCGGGGCGGATGAACCGCTGGCCGCGCTCAGCATCACGGGAATAGCCTCGGTGGACCGGCAGATTCGGCAGTGCCGCCGTGCGGGCGCCGAGCGTGTCGTCGTCATGGTGGAGCGCGTGACGCCGCGCCTCGCCGCCGCGCTCGATCGCGCGCGGCGTGCATCGCCCGGTGTCGAGGTCGTCCACGGGGGAGACGGTGTCCGCGCTGCCATCCGCGAGGAAGACAGTGTGCTCTCGCTTGATGAAGGCCTCGTCGCCGACGAGCGCGCGATCGCCGCCGTCGCGGGTGCGACCGGAGATGTCGTGCTCGGCGTCTGGATGGAGGCGGACGACCGACCGATCACCGCCGAGCGCATCGCCTCGGACCGCTTCTTTGCCGGGCTCGCGCGCTTCCCCGGGCGTCTTGTTCGCAACGTCGCTGGTCGTCTCGGCGACTGGGACATGCAGGCGACGCTGGTACGCTCGGCGCTGGGGGAGGGGCCGCACACGCCTGTCGCCGTCGCGCGCATCCCGGCTTATTGCCCGTCGCGGCGCCGCGAAGTGCCGCTGCAATGGCGCCGCGCGGTCGACACGGCCTCTGCCGACGCGGTAACCACGGACGCGCTCGCTTCCGCACAGAAGGGCATCCTCGATTGGCCCGCGCGCTTCATCCACCCGCCTATCGAGAACATCCTCACCCGCTTGCTGCTGCCGACCCCGCTCACGCCCAACATGATCTCGGTGGGTGTGTTCCTGCTCGGGCTCGCGGCGATGGCGGCGTTCGCGCTCGGTCATCTCTGGGTCGGCCTTGTCCTCGCGCTCGTCATCGGACCGCTCGACGGCGTTGACGGCAAGCTTGCGCGCACGCGCGTCGAGTTCTCGAAGTGGGGCGACCTCGAACATGTCGCGGACAAGATCGTCGAGTACGGCTGGTTCGCTGCGCTCGCCTATTATTTCAATTCCGTCGGCCACGGCGGCGCATGGCCGCTCGCCGCGATCTGCGTGGGCTTCGCGCTCGCCGAAGCCGTACAGGGCGAGTTCTTCCGGCGCTTCACGGGCAAGCAGATCGACGACGCCGGCGACTTCGAACGCCGCTTCCGGTTGGTCGCGGGCCGCCGCAACACGTTCTTCTGGAGCCTTTTGCCGTTCGCGGCATTTGGCGCCTGGTATGCGGGTTTTGCGATGATCGCGGCATACAGCGCGCTTACCTTTTTCGTCATGCAGGCGCGCTTCTTCGTTCGGTTGCAGGAATATGGCAGCGAAAACAGCGATCGGATCGCCGCGAACTTTGCAAAGACGGCCTACACATTCTTGCCCGATTCTGCTGGCAACGCTAAGTGATCATGTTCAACCGCGCAGTAGACGCGCCTCAGGATCTTTCCCATGAATGAAGTAAGAGTGGCTGTCGTTGGCATCGGCAATTGCGCAAGTTCGCTTGTTCAAGGTGTCGCCCACTATCAGAACGGCGGCGCAAACGAACAGATCGGCCTGCTGCACTGGGATCTCGGCGGTTACCGACCCAAGGATATTCGTTTCGTTGCCGGTTGGGATATCGACAGCCGCAAGGTCGGTCTTGATATCGCCGAAGCGATCTTCGCGAAGCCGAACTGCACCGCCGTGTTCTGCGATCACGTGCCCGAAACCGGTGTCGCCGTCCGCATGGGCCGGATTCTCGACGGCGTCGGCGAGCATATGGCGGACTATCCCGACGACCGCACCTTCCTCGTGGCGGACGACGCGGAGGCCAACAAGGACGAGGTCGTGCGCGTACTGCGCGAAACCCGCGCCGACGTGCTGATGAACTACCTCCCCGTCGGCAGCCAGAAGGCGACCGAATTCTACGCCGAATGCGCGCTCGAAGCCGGCGTCGCCTTCGTCAACAACATCCCCGTGTTCATCGCGAGCGACCCCGTCTGGGCGAAACGCTTCAAGGATGCGGGCCTCCCGATCATCGGCGACGACATCAAGGCGCAGCTCGGCGCCACGATCGTCCACCGCGTGCTCACCGATCTGTTCGCCAAGCGCGGCGTGAAGCTCGACCGCACCTACCAGCTCAACACCGGCGGCAACACCGACTTTCTCAATATGCTCAACCGCACGCGGCTCGCCTCCAAGAAGGAGTCGAAGACCGAAGCCGTGCAGTCGGTCGCCGCGCGCCGCATGGACGACGAGAACATCCACGTCGGCCCGTCGGACTACGTGGCGTGGCAGAACGACAACAAGGTCTGCTTCCTGCGCATGGAAGGCCAGCTGTTCGGCGGCGTTCCGATGAACCTCGAGCTGCGCCTGTCGGTGGAGGACAGCCCCAATTCGGCGGGCGTCGCGATCGACATGATCCGCTGCGCGAAGCTCGCGCTCGATCGCGGCATCGCCGGGCCGATCGATGCGGCCGCCAGCTATTTCTGCAAGCACCCCCCGCGCCAGACGACCGACGATCTTGCCTTCGCCGCGCTGGAGGCGTTCATCGCCGGCGGCGGCAAGCTGCACTAGGACAGCGCCATGCAGGCCATCGTGCTTGCCGCCGGTTTCGGCAGCCGGCTCCGCAGTCACGCCCCGTCGAAGCCGCTCGCGCTGGTCGCGGGGCGGCCGCTGCTGCTCCACACGGCCCTGCGCCTCGCCGAAGCGGGCGTCGATGATGTCACGGTCGTGCTCGGGCACCGCACGGAAGAGGTCGCAGCGGCGCTCGCCGAATGGAACCTGCCGCTGACGGTGCGTACAGTCACCGTCGCCGATCCCGCGTTGCCGAACGGCGTATCCGCGCTGGCGGCCGCGCCTTTCATAGCGTCGCGCGCTTTGCTCGTGATGGCCGACCATCTCGTGGATCCCGCACTCTACCGCGCCCTTGCCGAAGCGCCTGCCGAGGACGGCGCGCTGCTGCTCGGCGTCGATCGCCGCATCGGCCACGCGTGGATCGACGAGGATGACGTCACCCGTGTCCGCACGGAGGGGCAGGCCATCGTCGCCATCGGCAAGGGCCTCGACCCCTTCAACGGCTACGACACCGGCGTTTTCTCCGTGGGCAAGCGGTTGTTTGACGCGCTCGCCGGCCTTTCCGCGCCCAGCCTGTCGCAAGGTGTTGCCGCGCTCGCCGCGTCCGGGCTTGCGCGCGCGGTCGAAACCGGGGATTGCGCTTGGCTCGACGTGGATGACGCACGAGCGCTGGAGATTGCGGAGCGCTGGCTCGGCGCGGAAGGGGAGTGTGCTGCATGAAGTCTCTGGGTATTGCGGCGGCCGCCGTCCTGCTGTCGGCGATGCCCGCCGCGGCGGGTCCGTGGCTTGAAGCGGGCGACCGTCAGGTTCGCAGCGATGTCGAGCTTCTGAAGGCAGCCGGGCTGATCCGTGGCCCCGTCAACGCGTGGCCGCTGCCATGGGCGCAGGTCGCCGAAGGGCTTGAGCGCGCGAAGGGCCAGACGCTGCCGTCGCATCTCGGCGCGGCCGTGCGCCGCCTGACTATCCTCTCCGAACGCGACGGCCAGAAGAGCCGCTACGAGGTCCACGCCCGCGCCACCAATCGCGCGTCCGTCGTCCGCGATTTCGGCGATACCGCACGCGAGGACGGCGACGTCACCGTCCGTGCCGAGCACGAACTCGGCAAGCTCTATATCTCCTACGGCGTCGGCTGGCGCGATGGCCAACAGGGCCGCGACTTCCATTTCGAGCCCGCGACGCTCGCGCTGCCCATCGGTAACTGGGCGCTCTACGGCGGCTATGTCGACACATGGTGGGGCCCGGGCCACGACAGCGCGCTGCTCTTCTCCACCAACGCCCGCCCGATCCCGCGCGTCGGCATCAAGCGGTTGGTGCCCGAACCGATCGACTTCCCTGTCCTCCGTTGGTTCGGCCCGTGGCGGCTCGATATCTTCGCGGGCATCGCGACCGAAACGCGCGCGGACTACAACAATCCGGCCATCGCCGGGATGCGCCTGTCCTTCGAGCCTGTCCCGGGCCTCGAAGTCGGCCTCAATCGCGGCCTCCAGCTCTGCGGCAGCGGGCGCCCCTGCGGGCTCGGCACGATTTTCGACGCCGTTGTCGGCATCGGCGACGCCGACAACACCGGCACCCTGAACGAGCCCGGCAACCAGATCGCCGGTTTCGACATCAGCTACACGCGCATGATCGGCAACGTCGCGGTGCAGGCGTACACAGAGTGGGAAGCCGAGGATGAGGACAACCTCCTCATCGAGCAGTTCTCGCGAATGGCGGGGTTCACGCTTTCCGGTCCGCTCGGCGACAATGGCGCGAGCTGGACGCTCCTCGGCGAATGGTCCGACACGCTTGCCGTGAAGCTCGGCGGCGGCAAGACCTATCCGGGCAGCATGTATAACAATTTCATATACTTCGACGGCTTCACCTACCGCGACCGCGCGCTCGGCCACAGCCTCGACGGCGACAGCGAGCTCTGGACCGCGGGCCTTTCCGTCACCGACACGAAGAACCGCCGTTTTTACGGCACCTATCGCCGCGTCGACATCAACAAGACGAGCAATCTGCGGAACAACAACCTCTCGCTGACGCGCGAGACGTACAACGCCTTCGAGGTGGGCACCGAACTCCCCACCGCATTCGGCGATATCAGTGTTGAAGCCCGCTACGATACCGACGCGCCGAACACGCCGGGCACCAGCGATGCGAAAACCGCGATTGAAATCGGGTGGCGTACGCGTTTCTAGCCAAGGTTAATCCAATTTTAGGTGCATCCTTCTAGGCTCTTCAGGAGAAAAGATACGGGTTCGCACCAAAGAGGGGTTGCCTTGCCGCTGGATCGGCCAATCGACGTTCAGGCGCTGCTGGGTCTCGCCGCTGGCCGTTCCGGCGCGGCGCGGGCGCAGCTTGCGAATGCTGTCACCGATCTGTTCCTGCCGGCAGCGCAGCGGCTTACCGATCAGCAGCGCGCGTTGATGACGGACGTGCTCGGGCGCCTGCTCGGCACCGTCGAAATGGAGGTGCGCCGGCATCTCGCCGAAGCGCTCAGCCGCTCGCCCGCATCGCAGCCCGATCTCGAAGCCCGGCTTGCGAGCGACAGTATAGAGGTGGCGCGTCCGATCCTCGAACGCAGCCGCGTCGTTCGCAATCCCGCGCTCATGGATATCGTCATCCAGTGCGCCGAAGAGCACCGCATGGCGATCGCGCTGCGCGAAACCGTCTCGCCGCCGCTCACAGAGGCGCTGGCCGAGCGCGGGCTCAAGGGCAGCGAGGACGACGTCCTCGAAGGTTTGATCCGCACCGAAGACCCTGTGCTGTCGCGCCGCGCGATGGAGCTTCTGGTCGCGGAGAGCAAGCGCAACGGCCAGTTCCAGCAGCCGCTCCTCACGCAGAACGATCTCCCCGCCGATCTCGCGCACGAGGTTTACTGGTGGGTCGCGGCTGCGCTCCGCCGCCATATCCTCAAGAATTTCGTCATCGATCAGGCCGTGCTCGATCCGATGCTCGAACGCGCGGCAAAGCGCGCGATGGTGGAATACGACGACACGCAGTCCGTGCAATCCCGCGCGCTCCAGCTTGCGCGGCGCCTCAATGAGCTCGGCGAGCTGACGGACGGCTTCCTGCTTCGCACCCTGCGCCAGGGGCGGCTCAGCCTGTTCACCGCGGCGTTCGCCGCGCGCGCGAAGATCGCGTTCAACACCGTGTGGAGGATCGTCACCGATCCGGCGAGCGAGAGCTTTATCGTGCTCGCGAAGGCGGTTGACGTCAGCCGCGACGCCACGGCGTCACTCGTGATCGTGCTTGGTGATCTGGGCAACGCGGCCAGCGCGCGTCCGCCCTCGGCGGTCGCGGAAGTTCTCCGGCTCCACGACGAGCTCGATGTCGCCTCAGCACGCCGTGTGCTGAACTATTGGCAGCTCGATGTCGGACTTCGGCAGGCGATCGACGATCTGAACGAGGGCGCCGCGTAGCGGCCATGTTCGAGCCGCGCGACATCCGCCCCGGTCACGCGAGCGCGCTCGACGCGCTTGCTGCGGCAGACCCCGCACTTGCGGGTGCGACCGTGTTCGAATGTTTGTCCACCGGCGCGCTTCTGGACGCCAACGCGGCCTACGCAGAACTGGAACGTGCCGCCATGCTTGGGCCGGGCGAACTTGCGGCCCGGTTGGTCGCTGCGCTGGCGCCAACAGGAGAATCGGTCTCCGCAAGCTTCACTCTTGAGCTTTTGGGCAATTCACGTCATTTTCACGTTCGTTTCGTGCCCGTGTCGACACTGGCCCGCAACGAGTTGAAATTCGTGGGAATCATGCGGGAATCGTCCATCACGGTTGAGCAGCGCGAGCGCGATACCCTTGCCGGCTGGCAGGGCGATGAGCTCGTGCGCGTCAATTCGGACTGGTATTGGGAGACGGACAGCCGTGGTGCGCTGACCTCGATTTCGCGCGCGCTGGAGCTTTTGGTCGGGCAGCCTGCGGGCGCGCTTCTCGGTCGGCCGCTCACCGCCATCGGCACGCTTCTGCGCGGCGAGAACGGCGAGGTTCCGTATGAATCCGCGCAGGCGCGTGGCTCCAGCTTCCGCGATCAGCTGATGTCGGTGACGACGCAGGGCGGCGCGACGCGGCTTTACCGTCTCGCGGGCGTCGCTGTGCCCACGAAGGATGGCGGCTGCGGCTATCGCGGCGTCGCGGCGGTGGTGCCGGACAGTGCGCGGCTCATCGAGCGGATGCGCTCGGAGCTTGGCCGTACCGCCAAGGCGAATTTTCTCTCGTCGATGAGCCACGAGTTGCGGACGCCGCTCAATGCCATCATCGGCTTCGCCGAGGCGATGAACCATGAAGTCCATGGTCCGCTGAAGGCGCAGTACGTCGAATATGCGGGCGATATCGCCAACGCCGGACGCCACCTGCTCGGCCTCATTCAGGATCTGCTCGATATCTCCAGTCTCGATTCCGGCGAGATTGACCTTGATACCGAGGATTTCGACCTTGCCGCGCTCGTTGAGCAGGCGCGCGCGATGGTCCAGATGAAGGCATCGGCGCGCAATATCGACATCAAGGCGGTCGTGCTCGATGTGCCGCTGCGGGCGCGGGGTGATCGCCGCCGCACGCTGCAGATTCTCGTCAACCTGCTCACCAATGCCGTGAAATTCACGCCCGAAGGCGGCTTCGTTGGTGCGGAGCCGGCGGTATCGCTGCCCGGCTATGTCGCGATCACCGTGTGGGACTCCGGCCCGGGCATCGCCCCGGAAGACCAGGCGCGCGTGTTCGAGAAGTTCGAGCAACTGCCGAAACCGCCCTATGTGGCGAGCGGCGAGGGTACCGGCCTCGGTCTCCACATCTCGCGCCGTCTTGCCGAGCTTATGACCGGCGGCCTTACGCTCGAAAGCCACAAGGGCATGGGCGCCCGCTTCACGCTCACACTGCCTGCTGCGGACTGACGCGCAGCGCCGTCCCAAAGTTTTGGGTGCTTGGCGCGCACCTTCGCTAAACCGGTCTCATTGAGAGGGAGGGCGAGGGCGGTCCCCCTGCAACCGATGTTCGACCCCCGGCGCAGCGCAGCGCTGAACCCGCACACGAAAACGGGCGCCCGAAGGCGCCCGTCCGTTTCCGTCGTTCAGCCCGCTGATCAGCGGTTCGTGATCTCCACGTAGTCGCGCTGCGTAGCACCCGTATAGAGCTGGCGCGGGCGGCCGATCTTCTGCGCCGGGTCCTCGATCATCTCGTTCCACTGCGCGACCCAGCCGACGGTGCGGGCGAGCGCGAAGAGCACGGTGAACATCGAGGTCGGGAAGCCGATCGCTGAGAGGATGACGCCCGAATAGAAGTCGACGTTCGGGTACAGCTTCTTCTCGATGAAATACGCGTCGTTGAGTGCGAGGTGTTCCAGCTCGCGCGCCACGTCGAATACCGGATCGGTGACGCCCAGCTTGGCAAGCACCTCGTTCGCCGTCTTCTGCATGACCTTCGCGCGCGGGTCGTAGTTCTTGTAGACGCGGTGGCCGAAGCCCATCAGGCGGAACGGGTCGTCCTTGTCCTTGGCGCGCTTGATGTATTCCGGGATCTTGTCGGGCGTGCCAATCTCGCGCAGCATTTCGAGCGCTGCCTCGTTGGCGCCGCCGTGCGCCGGGCCCCACAGGCAGGCGATGCCCGCCGCGATGCACGCGAACGGGTTGGCGCCCGACGAACCGGCAAGGCGCACCGTCGAGGTCGAAGCGTTCTGCTCATGATCGGCGTGCAGGATGAAAATCTTGTCCATCGCCGCCTCGATCACCGGATCGACCTCATAGGCTTCCGCCGGCACGCCGAACGTCATGCGCAGGAAGTTGCCCGTGTAGGAGAGGCTGTTGTCCGGGTAGAGGAACGGCTGGCCCACCGAATATTTGTACGCCATCGCCGCGATCGTCGGCATCTTGGCGATCAGGCGGTGGCTGGCGATCCGGCGCTGGACGGGATCGTTGATGTCGGTCGAGTCGTGGTAGAAGGCCGAGAGCGCGCCGACGACGCCGCACATGATCGCCATCGGGTGCGCGTCGCGCCGGAAGCCGCGATAGAACATCGCGAGCTGCTCGTGGATCATCGTGTGCCGCGTGATCGTACGCACGAACTCGTCGTACTCGTTGGGGTTTGGCAGCTCGCCGCGCATCAGCAGGTACGCGACCTCCATGAAGCTTGACTTTTCGGCGAGCTGGTCGATCGGGTAGCCGCGGTGCAGCAGCACGCCCTGGTCGCCGTCGATGTAGGTGATCTTCGATTCGCACGAGGCGGTCGAGGTGAAGCCGGGGTCGTAGGTAAAGGCGCCGGTGTTGCCGTAGAGCTTGCGAATGTCGACGACATCCGGCCCGACCGAGCCCGAAAGCACCGGGTAGTCGCTGGCCTTGCCGCCCAGATCCAGCTTCGCAGTCGTGTTGCTCATGGCTCGCTCACCCTTCCGTTTTGTTGGCGGTCTAGGCCGTCTTTCCAACTTGATCGTCTATCCTGCCGAGGCTCTCATCGCGCCCCATCACTTCAAGCACTTCGAATATACCCGGCGACGTCGTGGTTCCCGTTAACGCCGCGCGCAGGGGCTGTGCCAGCTTGCCGAGTCCGATTTGCTCGCGCTCGGCGTAATCCCGCACGACTGCCTCGATGGCCGCGGTTGTCCATTCGCCGACGCCGGCGATAACCTCCCGCAGTGCAGCAAGGCGCCCTCTGCCGGCGCTGTCTAGCAACCCTTCAGCCTTTTCGTCGAGTGTTATTGGGCGCTGCCGAAACAGAAAGACGCTGGAGGCCGCCAACTCGTTCAAATCTTTCGCTCTTGGCTTCAGATGCGGCATTGTGCGGAGCAGCAAGTTTTGCTCCTCCGGCGTCAGATCGCGCGCCAGGGTGGCGGCGATGCGGCGTTCGATCAGCGCCGCCAGCCGCGCGTCGTCGGCGATGCGAAGATAGTGGCCGTTGACGCTTTCCAGCTTCTTGAAATCGAGTCGTGCCGGATTGCGGCCGATGCCTTCGAGCGTGAACACTGCGGCGGCCTCATCCCGCGTGAAGAACTCCTGGTCGCCGTGCCCCCAGCCCAGGCGCAGCAGATAGTTTTCCAGCGCCTCGGGCAGGAACCCCATGTCGCGGTAGGCATCGACACCGAGCGCGCCGTGCCGCTTGGAAAGCTTGGCACCATCCGCGCCGTGGATCAGCGGCACATGCGCATAGGCGGGCTCAGCCCAGCTGAGCGCGCGGATCAGCGCGAGCTGGCGGAACGCATTGTTCAGATGGTCATCGCCCCGGATCACGTGCGTGATGCCCATGTCATGGTCATCGACCACCACTGCGAGCATGTAGGTCGGCGTCCCGTCCGAACGCAGCAGCACGAAATCGTCGAGCTCGGCATTCTTCACCGTCACCGCGCCCTGCACGGCGTCGTGAATCGTCACTTCGCCCTCCTGCGGCGCCTTCAGGCGGATCACATAAGGCGCGCCTTCGGGCGCCTCAGAAGGATCGCGGTCGCGCCAGCGCCCGTCGTAGCGCAGCGGGCGTTTTTCGGCGCGCGCCTGCTCGCGCATCTGCTCCAGCTCTTCCGGGCTCGCGAAGCATTTGTACGCCCCGCCCGTCTCCAGCAGGCTCCGCGCCACCTCGGCGTGCCGCGCCTCGCGCTCTGACTGGTAGACGATCTCGCCGTCCCAATCGAAGTCCAGCCACGAAAGCCCGTCGATGATCGCGTCGATCGCTTCCTTGGTGGAGCGCGCCTTGTCGGTATCCTCGATGCGCAGCTTGAAGGTCCCGCCGGTCGCCTTCGCGTACAGCAGGTTGAACAGCGCGGTGCGCGCGCCGCCGATATGGAGGAAGCCGGTCGGGCTCGGTGCGAAGCGGGTGACGACCGGGGCTTTGGCGCTTGCGCCCATGAATATCCTGTCCGAAACTGAAGAAAGTCGCGGGGGCTCTATCATAACGCTGCCAGCCGTTCAAACCGGGCCGGTCGAGGCCGGAGCGTCGCCGCGTGCGCGTCTGTTCCGCCTGCACGAAGCCATCGAAATTTGGCTCGCGGAGGAGCGGCACCAGCTTGTGCTGTTCGCGCCCGTCGCGCTCGGCCTCGGTATCGCGGCCTGGTTCACGCTGCCGACACCGCGTGAATGGGCCGCGGCGATGCTGCTCGGCGGCGCGCTGGCCGTGTTCGGCCTGCAAGCAAATGGCCTTCCACGCATAGCGCTTGCTGCGTTCGGGCTGCTTTTTGCGCTCGGTATCGGCACCGCGTGGCTGCGTGCCGAGCAGGTCCGCGCGCCGGTCGTCGAGCGCTCATGGCGCGCGCTTATGATCGAGGCCACGGTGGATGGCGTCGAATTCCGTCCTGCCGAGGGGCGAACGCGCCTGCTGCTCACGGATATTTCCGGCTTGCCGCCCGGCCTCAAGGCCCGGGTCGGTATCCGCGGCGATGCGCCGGCGGGTATCGCCCCCGGCGCGCGCGTCACTCTGCGCGCATCGCTGTCGCCGCCGCCCGGACCGAACATTCCCGGCGGCTATCATTTCGCGCGTCGCGCGTGGTTCGACGGCATCGGCGCCGTCGGTTACGCGCTTTCAGGCGTCACAGTCGTTACGCCCGCGCCGCCGCAAGCTGGCCTCGTCCGCCGCTTCGAGGCGTTCCGCAGCGCGCTTACCAAACGCCTGCAGGATGGCGTCGGCGGCAGGGAAGGCGGCCTCGCCGCCGCGCTTGTCACGGGGGATCGCGGCGGCATCCCCGAAGACGTCACCGAAGCGATGCGCGATAGCGGCCTCGCGCACCTCATCTCGATCTCGGGGCTGCACATCGCCGTCGTGGTCGGCGGCGTGCTGTGGGGCACGCGTCGCCTGCTCGCGCAGAGCGAACGCCTTGCGCTCGATCTGAACATCAAGCTGATCGCCGCGCTTACCGCTGCAGTCGCAGGCATCGGCTACACGCTGATTGCGGGCGCCGAGGTGCCGACGGTGCGCTCCTGCATCGCCGTCCTCATCGTGCTCGTCGGCCTCGCACTGGGGCGAGAGGCGATCTCGCTGCGCCTCGTCGCGGCGGGGGCCTTTTTCATTCTTCTCGTCCGCCCCGATTTCCTGCTTGGGCCAAGCTTCCAGCTCAGCTTCGCCGCCGTCACCGCGATTGTCGCGCTCTACGAATCGCCGCTCGGTCGTCGATTCAATGCCGGAAAAGAGGCGGGCCGCGCCGCGCGCCTGTGGCACGGCGTTCTCGCGCTCCTCGCCACCGGTATCGCCGCCGAAATCGCGCTCGCGCCGATCGCTTTTTTCCACTTCAACCAGATGGGCCTATACGGCGTCGCCGCGAACCTCGCCGCGATCCCGCTCACCAGCTTCGTGATCCTGCCGCTGCTTGGCCTCTCGGTGTTCCTCGGCGCAGTCGGGCTCGCCGCGCCGATCGACTGGCTGCTCGGCCATGCGCTCGATCTGCTCATCCGCGTGGCCGAGATCGCGGCGGCAATGCCCGGTGCCGTCTCCCGGCTCCCCGCCGCGCCGGACTGGGCGTTCGCCGTGCTGATCCTCGGCGGCGTCTGGTTCTGTCTCTGGCAGACGCGCCGCCGCTGGCTGGCGCTGGTTCCTGTCGCGATCGGCGCCGTGGGCATGGCGACCGCGCAGCCGCCCGATCTCATCGTCGATGGGGACGGCAAGCACCTCGCCGTGGTGCGGGACGGAAAGGTCGCGCTCCTGCGCGCGCGCGCCGGAGACTATGTGCGCTCGATGTGGGCGGACGCGGCAGGGGAGGCGATAAGCGGCAATCTCGAAACCCTGCCGGACGCGCGCTGCACACCCGATGCCTGCACCGCGCGCATCATGGCGGGCGGCCGTGCATGGACGCTGCTCGCGACACGCTCGGGCCTTCTCATCGACCGCGCCGCGTTCGAACCCGCCTGTGCCGCCGCAGACATCGTCGTCAGCGATCGCCGCCTGCCATACTGGTGCGCTCCGCGCTGGCTGAAACTAGACCGTTCCAGGCTCGCCGAAACCGGCGCGCTGTCGATCTGGTTGGACGGGCCGCGCATCCGTGCCGTCGCGCGTGAGGACGGGGCGCACCCGTGGGCACGGCAAAAGCCCGCCCCGGAAGGCAGCCGCATGTTGCGCCGCGCGCCAGAATAGGATACCCCCCTATGGTATGGCACATCTCCAGGAAACCGAACGCAAGGACCGTCTTGTTGCCCGTGTCCGTCGCATCGCCGGTCAGGTCACCGCGATAGAGCGGGCGATCACCGGCGAGGCGCCGTGCAGCGAAACCTTGCATCTCGCCGCCGCGGTGCGCGGTGCCGTCGCCGGGTTGATGGATGAGCTCGTCGAGGATCACCTGCGCGCGCACGTCGCAGCGCCGGGGCTGAGCGATGCGGAGCGCGCGTCGGGCGCGGACGAACTCGCCACCGTGCTCAAGCGGCACATGCGCTGAAGTGGAGGCGAGATTGAGCGGTCTTCCCGGCATCGCCGATGGTGCCCATTCCCACGATTTTCTCGGCAAGAACCACGATGCGAACGCGCGGCGAACGCTCTGGGTGGTGCTGCTGACGGCGTTGATGATGGTCGCGGAGATCATCGCAGGCTACGCGACAGGCTCGATGGCGCTGCTTGCGGACGGCTTCCACATGGCGACGCACGCCGGCGCGCTCGGCATCGCCGCGATCGCCTATGCCTATGCACGCCGCAATGTCGATAGTCCGCGCTATTCGTTCGGCACCGGCAAGGTCGGCGACCTCGCGGGCTTTGCCTCCGCGCTCGTGCTCGGCGTCATCGCGCTCGGCATCGCGTTCGAATCCGCGCTCCGGCTCGCGCGTCCGGTCGATGTCGCATTCGGCGAAGCGACGATCGTCGCCGTGGTCGGACTTGCCGTCAACCTCGTCAGCGCCGCGCTATTATCCGGCGGCCATCATCACGGACACAGCCACGGCCACGATCACCATCATGATCATCACGGCCATCATCACAGCGACAATAACCTCCGCGCTGCCTACCTGCACGTGCTTGCCGATGCGCTCACATCGGTTCTCGCCATCGCCGCGCTGCTCGCCGGGCGATATGGCGGCTGGGTCTGGCTTGATCCGGTCATGGGCATCGTCGGTGCCGTCGTGATCGCGCGCTGGTCGTGGACGCTGATGCGCGATACGTCAGCCGTGCTGCTCGATGCCGCCGATCCACACCTCGTCGCGGAAATCCGGGAATGCGTGGAAACGGGTGACGCCAGCATCCGCGATCTTCACGTCTGGCAGGTCGGCCCCGGGGTTCACGCGGCGATCGTTTCCGTATCCGGCATCCCGCCGGAAACCGCCCGCGAACGCCTGCGTCCCGTACACGAACTCGCGCACCTCACGATCGAGGCGCGGTAATTCCGAAAATGACGCGCCGAAAATGGTGAATTTCCGTGACCCGGAGCGGAGCGTACGAAAGGGACGTGAGCACCGGAAGCGCGGAAATCCGCCATTTGCAGGCCGTCAGAACTGAATTAAGCCTCAATTGTAGCGGCGCAGCAGCCCCACGAGCTTGCCCTGCACGCGCACGCGGTTCGGTGCATAGCGCTGCGCGGTATAGGCGCTGTTCGCCGGGTCGAGGCGGATTTCGCCCTTGTCGCGGCGGAGGTATTTGAGCGTCGCTTCGTCTTCATCGACCAGCGCCACGACAATCTCGCCGTCGCGCGCCGTGTCGCATTTCTGCACGAGCGCATAGTCGCCGTCGAGAATGCCCGCCTCGATCATCGAATCGCCGGAAACCTCCAGCGCGAAATGGTCGCCGGAGCCGCCACCGAGCAGGGCTGCGGGAACCGACAGGCTACGATCGCTTTCCATCGCCTCGATCGGCATACCCGCTGCGATCTTTCCGTGCAGCGGCAGCGTGACGATGTCATCGTTCGCCGCCTGGACGACAGGCATCTGCCGCGGCGGAGCCTTCGGTGCCGTACCGATTTCGGGGAAGCGAAGCACTTCAAGCGCACGGGCGCGGTTCGGCAGCCGCCGGATGAACTGCCGCTCCTCGAGCGCATTCACCAGCCGGTGCACGCCCGACTTCGATTTGAGATCGAGCGCGTCCTTCATTTCCTCGAACGAGGGCGAGACGCCGCCCGCCTGCAGCCGCTCGTTGATGAACATCAGCAGTTCGTGTTGCTTGCGCGTCAGCATGTCCGGTTTCGCCCTCCGTGTTTCACGACTCGTCCACAACATGTTCCGTTTTTCGTGAACGAATGGGGAACATTTAGGGGGTGGCGAAAATCCTGTCAAGCGCGAGCACGGGAACATCCGCGCCGGCTTCCATCGCCGGAGCGCCTGCCGGGCGAATGATGAGCGCGTTCGCGCCAGCGAGCACGCCGAGCATGGAGGAATCCTGCGCATCGAACGCGTGTACGCCGTCTGCCGTCAGCCGCGCGCGCAGGTGATCGCGGCGGTTGCCGTTGGCGGGCAGGGGGGCGAGCAGCCGCGCCGCGGTCACGGGATCGGTGTCCATGCTTCCGGCCATGCGCCGCAGCATCGGCAGCGCGAACAGCACGGCGCAGACGAAGGCGGAGACCGGGTTGCCGGGCAGCCCGAGCACGCGCGCACGCCCAAGCGATCCGGCGATCAGCGGCTTGCCCGGCTTGATCGCGACCTTCCAGAAGTCCAGCGCCGCGCCCGCGTCTTTCAGCGCGGCCTGTACGAGATCATGGTCGCCGACCGACGCGCCGCCGATGGTGACGATGAGGTCCGCATCGCTGGCCGCACTCAACCCCTTGCCGATCGCGCCCAGCTCGTCGGGGAAGATTCCGAGGTCGCGCACATCCGCGCCGCCTGCGCGAAACAGCGCCGCCAGCATTACGCCGTTCGAACTCACGATCTGGTCCGTCTGCGGCACGGCGCCCGGTGCGACCAGTTCATCGCCCGTCGCGAGGATCGCGACGCGGGGGCGCCTGATTGCGAGGCTGCCGTGCCCGGAAGCGGCGGCAAGGCCGAGGTGTTGTGGGCTAAGCCGCGTTCCCGCCGCGATCAGCCGCTCGCCTGCGCTGAAATCCTTGCCCGCGACGCGGATGTGCGCGCCGAGGCGCGGCGGGCCTTCGCCCGTGAGCGTCAGCAGCTCGCCCTCGCGGCCAACCTCTTCCTGCACGATGACCGTATCGGCGCCTTGGGGCAGGGGCGCGCCGGTGAAGATCCGGGCTGTCTCACCCGCGCCGACCGTTCCGGCAAAGCCTCGTCCCGCGGCGCTTTCGCCGACGACGCGCCACGGCCCCGGCATATCGGCCCAGCGGATCGCGTAGCCGTCCATCGCGGAAGACGGGAAGGGCGGCTGCGTCAGCCGCGCGGTGAGGTCATCGGCAAGCGTCAGGCCGGCAGCGTCGGCGAGCGGAAGGTCTACGGGCGGAACCGGCTCACAGGCCGCAAGCAGCCGCGCCAGCGCGTCCTCGTAGCTCAGCATCCGCCCGGCGCGGTCCAGTCGCCGGATTTGCCGCCGGTCTTCTTCAGCAGGCGCACGCCCGAGATGATCATCGCCTTGTCCACGGCTTTCACCATGTCGTAAATCGTCAGCAGCGCGACGGAAGCCGCTGTCATCGCTTCCATTTCAACGCCCGTGCCCCACGTCGTCGAAGCCGTCGCCTCCACGCGCACGCCGCCGTCCTCCAGCGTGAAGTCCACGCCCACGCTGGTCAGCGGCAGCGGGTGGCAGAGCGGAATGAGGTCGGCGGTCTTTTTTGCCGCGGTGATCCCCGCGATGCGCGCCACCGCGAGCACGTCGCCCTTTACCACCGTGGCATCACGCACGGCCGCGAGCGCTTCAGCGGACATGGCGATATGCCCTTCGGCGATCGCCGTGCGCGCCGTCACCGCCTTGCCCGAAATGTCGACCATGCGCGCCTTGCCGGCCTCGTCGAGGTGGGTGAGCGCCATTGATCAGCCCTCCAGCAGCCGCTTCGTCGCGGCGGTGACGTCATCCTGCGCCATCAGCGATTCCCCGACAAGGAAGCTGTTGATGCCGTGCGCCGCCAGCCGGTCAAGGTCCGCCCGCGTCCGCAGCCCGCTCTCGCCGACAAGCGTATAGCCTTCCGGCACGTCCGACAGTTCAACCGAAGTCTCAATATCTACATACAAAGTCTTGAGATTACGGTTATTAACGCCCAAAAGCCGCGATTTCAAATGGGTAAGCGCAGCATCGCGCTCGACTATATCGTGAACTTCGACAAGAACATCCATCCCCCACCCGAACGCCGCATCCTCCAGCTCCCGCGCCAACCCCATATCGATCGCCGCCACGATGATCAGGATCGCATCCGCCCCAATCGCCCGCGCTTCCGCCACCTGATACGGATCGACCATGAAGTCCTTGCGCAGCACCGGCAGCGGCACCGCCGCGCGCGCCGCGATCAGCTTGTCGTCGCTGCCCTGAAACCAGTGCTCCTCGGTCAGCACCGAAAGACACGAAGCCCCGCCCGTGCGGTAAGCGCGCGCCAGCGCCGGCGGATCGAAGTCCGCGCGGATCAGCCCTTTGCTCGGCGACGCCTTCTTGATCTCCGCGATCAGGCCGTAGCGCCCTTCCAGCTTCGCCGTGTCGAGCGCCGCCTTGAAGCCGCGCGGGGCGTCTGCTGCGCGCGCGGCCCCCTCGATCTCCCCGATCGGCCGCGCGGCCTTCCGCGCCGCGACGACGCTCCGCTTATGGGCGCAGATGTCCGCCAGCACATCGCTCATCGAAAGGCCTTCCAGCGTTCGAGCAACGCCCGCGCGCACCCATCGTCCAGAGCCGATGCGGCAAGCGCGGCACCCGTGGTCCAGTCGTGCGCCTTGCCCGCGACGATCAGTGCACCTGCGGCATTCAGGCAAACAATATCGCGGTAGCCTCCATGCGCACCCGCGAGCAGGTCTAGCATCGCCGCTGCATTCTCCTCCGGCGTCCCGCCCCGGATCGCCTCCGGCACGTGCCGCGCGAGACCGGCGGCTTCCGGGCTTACCTCTCCGGCTTCGATATATGCAGCGGTCAGACGTGTGTAGGTTGTGGGTCCTGTGACGGTCAGTTCGTCGAGCCCGTCGCTTCCGTGCACCACCATCGCCGCGTCGGCGCCTAGCCTCTGCAGGGCCTCGGCAATCGGGAGCACCCATTGCTGCCCCGGCACGCCGACAAGCTGCCGCTTTACCCCAGCCGGGTTCGCGAGCGGTCCGATCATGTTGAAGATCGTCCGCCGACCGATCGCGCGGCGCACACCTGCGACACGCGCCATCACCGGATGGTGTTTTGCGGCGAACAGAAAGCCGATGCCGATCTCGGCAAGCGAGCGTTCCACCGTGTCCGAGGCGAGGTCGAGATCGATGCCCAGCGCGGAAAGCACGTCCGCCGCGCCGGACTTCGAGGATGCCGCCCGGTTGCCGTGCTTGGCGACCGGCACACCGCACGCCGCGACCACGATGGCGACCGCTGTCGAAATGTTGAGCGTATGCGCGCCGTCTCCACCCGTGCCGCACACGTCGATGGCACCTTCGGGCGCCGCGACGAGCCGCATACGGCTTCGAAGTACGCTTGCCGCCGCGACGAGTTCGTCCACCGTCTCGCCGCGCTCGGCAAGGCCGGTCAGGAAGCGGGCAATCTCCGCGTCCTCCACATCGGCGTTCAGGATAGCATCGAATGCCGCACGCGCTTCCGCCTCGCCAAGTGGCGCTTCGGTCCCGGGCAGGTGTTTCACGCGGCGAGATCGCGCGGTCGCGGCGTCAGCGCCGCGATCCGCATGAAGTTGGCGAGCATGTCGTGGCCGTGCTCGGTCGCGATGCTTTCGGGGTGGAACTGCACGCTGTGGATCGGCAGGTGCGCATGGCGGAAACCCATCACCGCTTCATCGTCCGACCATGCATTCACGATCAGGCTTTCGGGAATGTCCTCCACGATCAGCGAATGATAGCGCGTCGCGGTGAAGGGCGAAGGGATGCCCGCGAAAAGCCCGGTGCCATCGTGGCGTACAGGCGATGTCTTGCCGTGCATCAGGTGTCCGCGCACCACCTTGCCGCCGAAATGCTGGCCGATCGCCTGATGACCGAGACAGACGCCGAGCAGCGGCTTCCCAGTGTCCGCGCACGCTGCCACCATGTCGAGGCTGATCCCGGCTTCGTTCGGTGTGCAGGGGCCGGGCGAAATCAGAAACGCGCTCGCCCCGCTAGAAAGTGCCTGCCCGGCGGAAATCGCATCGTTGCGCACCACCTCCACCTCCGCGCCCAGCTCCATCAGGTAGTGGACGAGGTTCCAGGTGAAGCTGTCGTAATTGTCGATGACGAGGATCATGGCGCGACCGCCCTAATCAAGGGACGCGGGGAGGGCAAGTTATTGCCCGTATCCCGACTCTCCGGCGCGGGTGATGGCATCGCGCGCAGCGGCAATGAGCGCGCCGGATTTGGCCTCGCACTCGCGCTGCTCATAGGCGGGGGTTGAGTCCGCGACGATGCCTGCGCCGGCCTGAATGTGCATGGTGCCGTCCTTCACCACCGCGGTCCTCAGCACAATGCAGCTGTCCATCGATCCGTCGGGCGAGAAATAGCCGACGCCGCCCGCATAGGCACCGCGCTTCTCGGCCTCCAACTCGGCGATGATCTGCATCGCACGCACCTTGGGCGCCCCGGAGACTGTGCCCGCCGGGAAGCCGGCCATCAGCGCATCGATGGCGTCCTTGTCCTTCGCGAGGTCGCCGCGCACGTTGGAAACGATGTGCATCACGTGGCTGTAGAACTCCACTGTGTTGCGTTCTGTCACCGAAACGCTGCCTTCCGACGCCACGCGGCCCACATCGTTGCGTCCGAGATCGAGCAGCATCAGATGTTCGGCAAGCTCCTTGGGATCGGCGAGCAGACTCTCGCGGTTCGCCGCGTCCTCAACCGCATTCGCGCCGCGCGGGCGGGTGCCGGCAATCGGGCGAACTGTCACTTCGCCCTCACGCACGCGCACCAGGATTTCCGGGCTGGACCCGATCAGCGCGAAGCCCGGCAGGTCGAGCATGTAAAGGAACGGCGAGGGGTTGATGCGCCTCAGCGAGCGGTAGAGGCTGAATGGAGGCAGTGCGAACGGGATCGAGAAGCGCTGCGCCAGCACAACCTGAAAGATATCGCCCGCGACGATATAGTCCTGCGCGCGCCGCACCATCTCGGCATAGCGCGTCGGGTCGGTGTGGTGTGTCACCTCGGCCGAAGCGGGCGCGGGCGTCTCGCGTGCGGTTTGCGGCAGCGCGCCCGCAAGCCGCGCCTCGGCGGTTTCGATCCGCTCGATGGCGGCGGCAAGCGCTTCGCTCGCCGAAAGGTCGCTCGGAAAAACGGGTGCGGCGATGAAGAGCTCGTCTTTCAGGCGGTCGAACGCCATCAACAGCGATGGGCGCACGAAGAGCATGTCGGGAAGCCCTAGCGGGTCTTTCTCCGGCGTCGGCACCGGTTCGACAAGCCCGATCGTCTCATAGCCCATGTAGCCGACGAGGCAGGCGAAGGCGGGCGGCAGGTCCGGTGGCAAGTCCATGCGGCACCCGGCGACGAGATCGCGAAGCGCATCGAGCGGCGCGGCGTCGACGGGCGTGAACACGTCGGGCGCGGAAGCGAAACGGGCGTTGATCTCCGCCTGCCGACCGCGAACCCGGAACACGAGATCGGGCGCGAAACCGAGCAGCGAATAGCGCCCGCGTACCGTCCCGCCTTCCACGGATTCGAGCACGAACGCGCCAGATCCCGCCTTGCCGAGCTTCAGCATCGCGGAAACCGGGGTTTCCGTATCAGCGATGCGCCGCGTCCAGACGAGTTGTGGCCGTCCGGCCTCGTAAACCCGCGCGAAGTCCGCGGCTTCGGGGTGGATCATCGGGCGCCGATCAATTGGGCTGGTCGGCGGTGCCCAGATAGCGCTGCTTTAGGCGTTCGAGGGCTTTGTCGTTCCGCTTGACGCCAACAGTGGACATGATCGCGGCCACGAAATTCTGGGCATACTCGTTCGTTGCGGCGGTCTGCATCTGCGAACGCATCTGGTCGAGGAAAGCGGGCGCCTCCGCCAGATCACCGGGCTTCACGTCCGCGACGTGCACGACGAACCACGCGCCATTGCGTGGCTGCGCGAGCGCCCGCGCATCACCCTTGGAAAGTGCGAAGCCAAGGCCGATCGGCGGCGGAACGGGCTCACGCCGCGCTGCGATTTCGATTCGGCGTGCCGTGAAGGTCTGCACCGGCGGCAGTTTGTTTTCCGCAAGCAGGCCGGCGAGCGGCTTGCCGGCCTTGAGACCCGCAACAATCTTGTCAGCAACAGCCTTCGCGGCATCCATCTGGCGCTCGAAGGTCAAGGCGGCCGTCAACTGCGGTTTGATATCGGCAAGCGGGACCGGTGTCGGCGGCACCACCTCTTCCACGTCCATCAGCGCATGGAGCGTATCGGAAATATCCTCGACAGTCGGCTCGTCGTTCTCCTCGGTCGCGAAAGCGCGCTCGATAAGCGGACGGATGCGCTGGTCGAGCTGGAGACCGGATTCGCCGAGCATCAGGCCTTCGCTCGTGACGGGCGGAACGCGGACCACGGTGAGGCCGAGGTCTTTCGCCGCTTCGGCAACGCTTGCACCGTCGGCAAGCGCATCGTCCGCCTTCTCGACAATGTCGGCGACAGCATTCGCGGCGAGATCGGCTTCGACCGCCGGAAGAATCTCGTCCTTCACTTCGGCAAGCGTGCGCGCGGGCTTCGCTACGACGGCATCGACATGCACGACATGCCAGCCGAATTCGCTCTGCACCGGCCCGGCGACCTTGCCGGATGCGGCCTTGAATGCCGCGTCCGCAACTGCGTCCGCAGTCTGGTCGGCCATCGCGCTTTTGGAGAGCGTCCCGAGCTCCAGGTCGGTTTCACCGTAGCCTGCCACATCCTTCGCGACAGCCGCGAAGTCTTCGCCCGCATTCACCCGCTTTGCGATCGTGTCGGCCTGAACCTTGTCCTGCACCACCACCTGACGCAGCGTTCGCGTCTCGCTCGCGGCGAATTCGCTGGCATGGCTCTTGTAGTAATCGGCGAGCGCTGCATCCGTTACCTTCACCGTCTTCGCGATCTCAGCGCTGTCGATGAGGGCGTATGTAATGCGGCGGCGTTCCGGCACCGTGTAGTTGGCGATGTTCTTCTTGTAGAAGGCTTGGAGGTCGTCGTCGCTCAGCTTCGGGGCGGGGAACGACTGTGCAGGCACGGCGCCGATGTTGAGCGTGCGCTGTTCAAGCTGCAGCGCCGTGAACGGTTCGGCGAGCTTGCGCGGCGTCATCGGGATCGAATCGACGAGGCCGAGCAGCTGGCGGCGCACGACATCGCCGCCAATCTCGCGGCGTACCATGTCTTCCGTAAGCCCCTGCGAGGAGATGGCCTGCCGGAACACATCTTCCGAGAAGCGCCCGTCGGGACCGCGGAACGCCGCGACCGATGCGATTTCCGCATCCACCTGTCGCTTGCTCGGGCCAAGGCCCAGCTTTTCGCCCATCGCGGTGAGCGCGTGCGAACCAATCAGGCGCTCGAGTACGCCTTCCAGCATCCCGCCGCGCACGGCCTGCGCCGCCGTGATGCCCGGCTGTTCCTGCCGCATCGTCGCGAGCTGCCGGTCGAACTGGCTGGAGAGCTGCGTATCGGTAACGTCGTCCCCGGCGATCACGGCCACCGTGTTCGCCGCAGGGCCGCCGCCGAACGGATCACCGATGCCGGTGACGATGAAGGCCACGAGCACCAGCCCGAGAAGGGCAAGGACGATCCAGGACGAGAGGGCCTTGCGGAAGAAACTGATCATCGGGAGCCTTTGGTCTTTCGCGCGCGTTCAGCAATGAAAATAGCGCCCGGTTTATAGGTAGGTGCGGCAGGCGCGGCAAGCGCGCCCTTGGCTTGTCTGTGCGTGCGTTGCTAAGGCCTACCGCAAATACACATGGAGAGTTTGATGGAAAAGCCGATGCTGGTTGCAGGCAACTGGAAAATGAACGGTTTGAAGGCGGCGCTCGCTGAGGTGGAAGCGATCGCGCGCGCAGCGGATAGCGCGCCCTCCCGCATCGAGGTCGCCCTCGCGCCGCCGTTCACGCTCGTCGGCCTTGCAAAGGATGCAGCGGAGGGCTCACGCCTGCGCATCGGCGGGCAGGATTGCCACGCGAACCCATCGGGTGCGCATACGGGCTGTGTCGCCGCGGCGATGCTCGCCGATCTCGGCTGCGACTTCGTGATCGTCGGCCATAGCGAGCGCCGCACCGACAACGGCGAAACCGACGCGATCGTGAAGGCGAAGGCCACCGCCGCCATCGGTGCGGGCCTGCGCGCGATCATCTGCGTGGGCGAGACCGAGGCTGAGCGTGATGCGGGGCGTCACCTCAATGTCGTCGAGACACAGCTTGACGGCTCACTCCCTGATGCGGACCCGGCGAGTGTCGTCATTGCCTATGAGCCCGTGTGGGCCATCGGCACCGGGCGCACGCCGCTCGCGGGTGATGTGGACGAGATGCACAACGCCATCCGCGCGCGCCTCGTCGCCCGCTACGGCGAAGACGGCCGCCGCACCCTCATTCTCTACGGCGGCTCGGTGAAGCCGTCGAACGCGGCCGAGCTGTTCGCCGTGCCCGAGGTCGGCGGCGCGCTCGTCGGCGGCGCCAGCCTCAAAGCTGCGGACTTCCTGCCGATCATCGCGGCAGCCTGAGGCGTGCGCGCCGCCGCCTTCGCCGCCGCCCTGCTTGTCTCTCTTCCGGCAGTGGCGGAGGTGCGGCTCGTAGTGCCGGAGGCGAGCGCCCCGCGCACCGGTACGTTCGAGGTGATCTTCCTCAACGACGGCGCGGCGGCCGCGAAGCTCGACGCGCCGGAAACGATCACCGTGGCGGAAGGTGAGGCGGCGCTGGAGGGCCCGGTGCCGACAGAGATCACGCCCGGCGGCTTTGCGCGCGTTATCTACCGCCTCGGCTCAGTGACCGCAGCACCGCCACCCCAAGTCGCTGTTGCTGCTTCGACAGCCACGCCGCAGGAGGCGGAATCGACAGGCCTTGGCCGTTTCGAAACTTATATGCCGATGTACGCGCTCGTCGGCGCAAACCCATCGGACGCAAAGCTCCAGCTCAGCTTCCGCTACCGCCTCTTCGGCCATCAGCCGCGTGAGTTCACAACGGGAGACGGTAGCCGCAAGTGGCGCGCAGGCCTCTATTTCGGCTACACGCAGCGAATGTTCTGGGATCTCTCCCAAGAGTCGATCCCGATATACGACATCACGTTCAGCCCCGAATTGTTCGTGCGAGCGGTCTCGCCAGGTTCGACGAGCGTGGGCGCCCCGATGCTCGGCATCCAGGCGGGCGTCCGGCACCAGTCGAACGGCGAAGACGGCGCGGATTCGCGCAGTTTCAACACGCTCTACGTCGAACCGTCGGTCGGCTTCGGCCTCGGCAACGGCTGGACGCTCACAGCGGCGCCCCGGCTCTGGGCCTATGTCGGCAGCAAGGAGGGCAACGAGCGCATCGCCCGTTACCGCGGTTACACGGGCCTCACGCTCGATCTGAAGCAGACCGACGGCCTCGGCATCCGCACTTATCTTCAGGGAAACATCGAGGGCGGCCGCGGCAGCGCGGAGGTTGATGTCAGCTACTCGCTCCGCCGCTGGACCGGGCTTAACCTCTATCTCTACAGCCAGCTCTACACAGGCTACGGCGAGGCGCTCATCGACTACGACGAACGCAACACCCGCCTGCGCTTCGGCATCGGCATCGTCCGCTAGGGCCTCTCACCGACGATCCACCACACCCGGTGCGGAACCGCGAGCGGGTCTTCCGGAAAATGTGCGCGAAGCGTGGAGGCGAGCGTCTCGTCGAAACGGGCGGTTGCCTCAGCGTCGAGGCTGGCTTTGATGCCGGCGCTGGCACGGATGCGGCCGCGCCACGCTTCGTGGCTGTAGGGCTGGGCGATATCGAACGACCGGGTTTCGAGTCCCGTAAAGCCAGCGTTCGCCATATCGGCGGGCCAGTGCGGGTAGACCCCTGTTCCGCCGGCGAGCGCCCATGCCGGATTCGCTTCCACGATCAGCTGCTCGGTCGCCTCGACGACGTTGCCCCGCAGCGGAAGCCAGTCGAAATGGCAGATGACAAGGTGCCCGCCGGACTTCAGCACACGGAAGGCTTCTGCAGCGGCGCGCGCGCGTTCGAACCAGTGCCAGCACTGCCCGGCAGTGACGACATCGAAGCTCTGGTCGGCAAACGCCAGCGTTTCGGCACGGCCTTCACGGAAATCGACGGAAACGCCTTCGCGCCGTGCGATCTCGGCGCCTTCCTGCATCATCTCGCGCGAGGGATCGACACCGATGACGTCGAGGCCGCGCCGGGCAAGGCTGCGCGCGACGGTCCCCGTGCCTGTACCGATATCGAGCGCTTTCGCTCCCGCTCGAAGCTCGATCTGCTCGGCAAGGCGATTGAAGAACGCTTCCGGGAAACCGGCCCGGAACTTGCCGTAATCTGACGAAGCCTTGCCGAAATCGACGCTCGGGCCGAGCCTTACGGCGGCCTCGATCATATCCTTGGGGTCCATATGGCCGTTGTCCTGCGTGGTGACGCTGCCTCCCATCGCGCCGCCGTATGCAAAGGTCAATCGCGGTGCGCGGCGGCCGGAGCGCTTGAACTCCCCGGCCTGCGTCGTTATGTGGCCAGCAGAAATTCGCCAGAAACGATCGGTTCCGCATGTCCACCGCGCTGATGCACTTCGTCCTTGTCGTCCACTCGCTGATCGCGATCGCGCTTGTCGCGGTGATTCTGCTTCAGCGCAGCGAGGGCGGGGCGCTCGGCATCGGCGGCGGCCCGGGCGGTCTCCTCACGGCGCGCGGAGCCGGCAATTTGCTCACCAAGTCGACCGGCGTCCTTGCCGCACTCTTCCTCAGCACCAGCATCCTGCTCGCCGTGCTCGCGAGTCTTGCCAAGGCGCCGACCACGATCGACACCTCGCTCGTGCCGACGGCGGAAGCGCCTGCAGCTCCTGCCGACGGTTTGCCGACCGCGCTCCCCGGCGCTGCACCGGCTGACGACGCGCTGCCGATGGCGCTCCCTGCCGCGCCCGCCAGCGACGACATTCCGACCGCGCAATAAAATCATCCACAGAAAAAGTCCCGCTGCTACCCCGAATCGGGTGGCGGTCCATCCCTTTGCTCGCCTATAGGTTTTCTCCCATGGCGCGGTACATTTTCATCACCGGCGGCGTGGTTTCCTCGCTCGGAAAAGGTCTCATGGCGGCGAGCCTCGCCGCGCTCCTTCAGGCGCGCGGCTACAAGGTGCGCATCCGCAAGTTCGACCCGTATCTGAACGTCGATCCGGGAACCATGTCGCCCTATCAGCACGGCGAGGTCTACGTCACCGACGACGGCGCGGAGACCGATCTCGATCTCGGCCACTACGAGCGGTTCACGGGTGTACCTTCCCGACAGTCCGACAACGTCACCTCGGGGCGCATCTACCAGCAGATCATCGCGAAGGAACGCCGCGGCGACTTCCTCGGCGCGACCGTGCAGGTGATCCCGCACGTGACGGACGCGATCAAGGCGTTCGCGCTCGCCGACACTGAAGACCTCGATTTCGTGCTCTGCGAGATCGGTGGCACGGTGGGCGACATCGAATCGCTGCCGTTCATCGAGGCGATCCGCCAGCTTCGGAATGATATCGGGGCCGAAAACGTCTGTTTCGTCCACGTCACGCTGATCCCGTACATCGCGGCGGCCGGTGAGCTGAAGACGAAGCCGACGCAGCACAGCGTGCGCGAACTCACCAGCCTCGGTATCCAGCCGCAGGTGCTCGTCTGCCGCTGCGAAAAGCCCGTGCCGGACAGTGACCGCGCGAAAATCGCGCTGTTCTGCAACGTCCGCAAGGAAGCCGTGATCCCGGCGCTCGATGCGAAGAGCATCTACGGCGTACCCCTTCAGTACCATGCCGAGGGGCTGGACCGCGAAGTGCTGCGCGCCTTCGGCATAGAGGCAAACGCCTCGCCGGATCTATCCCGCTGGGACGACATCATGGACCGGTTGGACAACCCCGAAGGCGAGGTCACGATCGGTGTCGTCGGCAAGTATGTGGGCTTGCAGGACGCCTACAAGTCGCTCCACGAGGCGCTCGTTCACGGTGGCATCGCGAACCGCGTCAAGGTCAACGTCAAGTGGCTGGACGCCGAACTGTTCGAAGGGGAAGGGGCGGAGCCCCAGCTCCTTGAACCCATGCACGGCATCCTCGTCCCCGGCGGCTTCGGCGAGCGGGGCAGCGAGGGCAAGATCGCCAGCGTCGCCTTCGCGCGCGAGCGCGGCGTGCCGTTCTTCGGCATCTGCCTAGGGATGCAGATGGCCTGCATCGAGGGTGCGCGGAACCTCTCCGGCATCAAGAGCGCGTCCACTACCGAGTTCGGTCCTACGGACGAGCCTGTCGTCGGCCTCATCACCGAATGGATGTCCGAAGAAGGTCTCCAGAAACGTGAGGTGGGCGGCGACCTCGGCGGCACGATGCGCCTCGGCGCGTTCCCGGCAAAACTTGGCGCGAACAGCGTCGTTGGCAGCGTCTACGGCGCCACCGACATCTCCGAACGCCACCGCCACCGCTACGAAGTGAACATCCACTACAAGGATGCGCTCGAAAAGGGCGGGCTCGTCTTTTCCGGCATGTCTCCCGACGGCGAGCTTCCTGAGATCGTCGAACGGCCTGACCACCCTTGGTTCATTGGCGTCCAATTCCACCCGGAACTGAAATCGAAGCCGTTCGACCCGCACCCTCTCTTCGCCAGCTTCATCGCGGCGGCGCTCAAACAAAGCCGCCTCGTTTGATTTTTCCCTCTCCCTGCCGGGGAGAGGGGCAACAAACACGTCCGGCGAGCCTAAATCGCCTGACCGCCCGAGACCTCGATCCGCTGCGCGTTCACCCAGCGATTGTCCTCGGACAGCAGGTTTGCGATCATCGGCCCGATATCGTCCGGCACACCGACACGGCCTAGCGCGGTCATGTCGGCAAGGCCCTTGTTGATCTCGGCATTGTCGCGCACCGCGCCACCGCCGAAATCGGTCTCGATCGCACCGGGCGCCACGGTGTTGACCGCGATCCCCCGCGCACCAAGCTCCTTCGCCATGTAGAGCGTCAGCACTTCGACCGCGCCTTTCATAGCCGCATAGGCCGCGTAGCCGGGGTAGGCGAAGCGGGTGAGGCCGCTCGAGATGTTCACGATCCGGCCACCGTCGGCGATGAGCGGCAACAGCGTCTGGGTCAAAAAGAACACGCCCTTCAGGTGAACGTTCACTAGACCGTCGAACTGCGCCTCGGTCGTCTCGGTAATCGACGCGTATTCGCCATGCCCGGCATTGTTCACCAGATGATCGAAAGTCTCGCGCTGCCAGGTGCCGCGCAGCGCCGTACGCAACCGTCCCGCAAAGTCTGCGAAGGCCGCGACATTACCGGTGTCGAGTTGCAGGGCCACCGCCTTGCGACCCATTGCCTGAATCTCTGCAACGACACGCTCGGCCTCGTCGCTGCGGCTGTGATAGGTGAGCACGACATCGCCGCCGCGGCGCGCGATGCTAAGCGCCGTGTTGCGGCCAAGGCCACGGCTGGAACCACTGATGAGAGCAATCTTCGTCATGGCTGTTCTCCTTGGGTTTGTGTGGCTTCATCTCTAAGCAGCTAAACCTTCCGCGTGTTGCCGGAAGCTCGGATTCTCTTGCCTGATCCTCCAAATGAGCTGCACCTTGGGCGGAAAGCGGTTATTGCACGTTGCATGACAATGCTCCTCGAAGCTGTCCGGCGTCACGCGGACGCCCATGCCGACCCGCTCGGTTTCGCACCGACTTCAATCCCCGGCCTGTTCGCCGTGCGCGCGACCGCGCCGAGCGGGCTTCTCCACGATGTCTACCGTCCACTCGTCTGCCTTTTGGTGCAAGGCAGCAAGCAGGTGACGATGGGAACGCAGGCCTTCGCCTTTTCCGCGGGGGATTCGCTGCTGGTGACGGCAGACGTGCCGACTGTCAGCCAGATCACGCGGGCGAGTCTCGCCGCGCCCTACTATTCGCTGGTGCTCGAACTGGACCTCGCGCTGATTGCCGCGCTCACCGCGGAAATGAAGCCCGCGCTCGTTTCCGATACCGCACCCGTGCGCGTCGATACGACAGACGGGGAGGTCGCTGACGCCGCGCTTCGTTTGATGCGGCTGCTGGACAGGCCGCAGGCGCTGCCGGTGCTGCAGGCGCAGTTGCGGCGCGAGATGCACTATTGGTTGCTGGCCGGGCGGCATGGACCCGCTATTAGACAGCTCGGCTGGCCCGATGGCCACGCAAGGCGCATCGCACGGGCCGTTGCCGTCCTGCGCGAGGCCTTTGCCGAACCGGTCACCGTCGAGCGCCTAGCCGCCGCCGCCGGCATGAGTCCATCGTCGTTCCATCACCATTTCAAGGCGATCACCTCGCTCTCGCCGCTGCAGTTCCAGAAGCAGCTGCGTCTCATCGAAGCGAAAAGGCTCATGCTCTCAGAAGGGATCAGCGCCGCGCACGCGGCATTTTCCGTCGGCTACGAGAGCGTGCCGCAGTTCACGCGCGAATATGCCCGCCTGTTCGGTCTGCCGCCGGTGCGGGACACGCGCGTGGCACGAGAAAGTGCCCGCGCGGCCTGAAGCGCGCGCTGCTGAGCCTCGAACCATCGACGGATGCGCTGCGCGCAGAAGGGCGGCGGCTCTCTCTGCGGCGTTCGGCCGCGTGGCCCAGAGGTGTCATGCGCGATGCGCCGCCGCAACAGCCTGTTGAAAAAGCAGATTTTTGGCAGTCGGTAGAGTGTGGTCCCAAAACGAAAAGCGCCCGGGTCGTTTCCGGCCCGGGCGCTCTCGTGACGAGTCATTTAACTCCCGCGAAGATTTGGGTCCTCTGTTCCCCCATCGGAGCCCAATCTTGCTAGCGCGCCGTCGTTAATCGCGTCGCGCGTCCTCCCCCAACCCTGGTGCCCTCCCACAGGCGAAACCGGATCAGATGTCATGTGTGTTACGGCGCAGGTGGCCATCCCGACAAGAGAGCGTCGCACCTCACGCATATTAATTTCAGGAGGTGTGGACATGATGCAACAATGCGGCTCGGTACGGCAGCGTAACGGATGGGAAGGGTGGATCGCCGATTGGGCAGTTGCTTGCGCGGCAGCCCATGCTAGACAGCGCGCACTATGCGCCTTTCCCGTTATTTTCTTCCGCTCCTCAAGGAAACCCCCACCGACGCGCAGATCGTCAGCCATCAGCTGATGCTGCGGGCCGGTCTCGTGCGCCAGACCTCGGCAGGCATTTATGCCTGGCTGCCGGTCGGCCTCCGCGTGCTGGACAAGATCGCCGATCTCGTCCGCCGAGAGCAGGACCGCGCGGGCGCCATCGAGCTTTTGATGCCGACCATCCAGTCGGCGGATCTTTGGCGTCAGTCAGGCCGCTATGACGCCTACGGCCCGGAGATGCTGCGCTTCAAGGACCGGCACGAGCGCGAAATGCTCTACGGGCCGACCAACGAGGAGATGATCACGGCGCTGTTCCGCGATTCCGTGCGCAGCTACCGCGATCTGCCGCGCACGCTCTACCATATCCAGTGGAAGTTCCGAGACGAGGTGCGTCCCCGTTTTGGCGTGATGCGCGGCCGCGAGTTCCTGATGAAGGATGCCTACAGCTTCGATCTCGACGAGGCGGGCGGCAAGGTTTCGTACAACGCCATGTTCGAGGCGTACCTGCGCACGTTCGCGGCGATGGGCCTGAAGGCCGTTCCTGTGCGCGCGCCCACGGGTCCCATCGGTGGCGACATGAGCCACGAGTTCCACATCCTCGCCGAAACGGGCGAGAGCGAAATCTTCTACGATTCGGCGATTGAGGACGTTGACGTCACCGATCCCGAGGCCGTGGCGAAGCTGTCGTCGATCTACGCGATGGAGGCCGAGGAGCACGAAAAGGTCACCGATTGTCCGGTCCCGACCGAGCGCCTGCTCAGCCGCCGCGGCATCGAGGTCGGGCACATTTTCTTCTTCGGCACCAAATATTCGGCCGCGATGGGCCTTAGCGTGCAGGGGCAGGACGGCAAGCCCGTCACGCCGCAGATGGGCAGCTACGGCGTCGGCGTCTCGCGACTCGTCGGCGCGGTCATCGAGGCGTGTCACGATGAAGACGGCATCGTTTGGCCCGAAGCGATCGCGCCGTTCAAGGTCGGCCTCATCAACCTGCGCAGCGGTGATGCCGCCTGCGACGTGGCTGCGGACGACCTTTATGCAAAGCTGCAGCGCGCGGGCGTCGAGACACTTTATGACGACCGCGACGAACGCGGCGGCGCCAAGTTCGCAGGGATGGACCTTGTCGGCATCCCCTGGCAGCTCGTCGTCGGACCGAAGGGCATCAGCGCCGGTATCGTGGAGCTGAAGCACCGCAAGACCGGCGAGCGCCACGAGCTTTCCGTCGATGCCGCGCTGGAGAAGCTCGCGGGATGATCTCCCGCTACGAGCGCATGATCGCCCGGCGCTATTTGCTGCCGGGACGGGGCGAGGGCTTCATCTTCCTCGTCGCCTCGATCAGCCTCGTCGCCGTCGCGCTCGGTGTCGCTGCGCTCATCGCGGTGATGTCGGTGATGAACGGCTTCCGCGCCGAACTTTTCGACCGCATCCTCGGACTCAACGGCCACGCCGTGGTGCAGGGCTACGGCGGACGCCTGCCCGACTGGCAGCCGCTGCTGGCGCAGGCACGGGCGACGCCCGGCGTGGTGCAGGCCGAGCCGATCATCGAACAGCCGCTCATCGGCTCCCACAAGAGCCGCGCTGAGGGCGTCCTCCTGCGCGGCATGTTGATGGGTGACATCCGCAACCTGAAGCTCGTTGCCGACAATGTGAAGGCCGGGCGCCTCGAAGATCTCGCGCTCGAAGGCAATTTCGTCGCGATCGGTGCGCGCCTCTCCGAATCGCTCGGCGCCGGGGTGGGGGACACGATCAGCCTGATCTCGCCCGACGGGCAGGTGACGCCTTTCGGCACGACCCCGCGCATCGTGCCCTACCAGATCGCCGCCGTGTTCGAGGTCGGCATCTTCGATTACGACAAGGCCTTCGTGCTGATGCCGCTCGACCGCGCGCAGACGTTCCTGCGCATGGGCAACGACATCGGCATGATCACGCTGACGACAACCGACGCGGACAAGGCCGACCGCATCCTCCAGCCGCTCGTCCCCGCGCTGACCGGGCGCGGTGTTATCATCGACTGGCGGCAGATGAACGGCGTTCTGTTCGAGGCACTTTCCGTGGAGCGGACGGTGATGTTCGTCGTTGTCGGCTTTATCATCCTCGTCGCGGTGTTCAACATTCTCACCAGCCTCATCATGCTCGTGCGCGCGAAGACCCGCGACATCGCGATCCTGCGCACGATGGGCGCGAGCCGTGCGGCGATGATGCGCATCTTCGTCACGGTGGGCACCTTGATCGGGTCTGCGGGCATCCTCCTCGGCCTCGCGCTCGGCTTCCTGTTTCTGCACTATCGGCAGAACATCGTGATGGGTGTCTCGAAGATCACCGGCGTCGACCTTTGGGACCCGCGCATCCGCTACCTCACCGAACTCCCCGCAAAGACCGACATGGTCGAGGTCACCGCCATCGTCACGCTGGCGCTGGTGCTCAGTTTCCTCGCGACGATCTACCCGGCGTGGAAGGCGGCGAGCACCGATCCCGTGCAAGTGCTGCGCTATGAGTGACGTGCTTGCAGTCAAAGGCCTCGCGCGCAGCTTCCATCAGGGCGGCGCGGTGATTGAGGTTCTTCGCGGTGTCGATCTCAGCGTCGCCCCCGGCGAGATCGTTGCGCTGCTCGGTCCCTCCGGCTCCGGCAAGTCCACGATGCTCCAGGCGATCGGCCTCCTGGAAGGCGGTTTCGACGGCTCGATCGTCATCGACGGCCGCCCCGCCGAAAAGCTCTCCGCATACGAACGCACCGAGGTGCGCCGCGACAAGCTCGGCTTTGTCTACCAGTTCCACCACCTGCTGCCGGATTTCAACGCGCTCGAAAACGTCGTGCTGCCGCAGCTGATCGCAGGCCGCGACATGGCTTCGGCTGAAGCCAAGGCTAAGGCTCTGCTCTCTGATCTCGGCCTCGGCGAGCGCCTTGATCATCGCCCCTCGCAGCTTTCAGGGGGCGAACAGCAGCGCGTCGCGGTCGCCCGTGCGCTCGCGAACGAACCAGTTCTGGTGCTTGCCGACGAGCCTACCGGCAACCTCGACGAGGCGACCGCACAGCGCGTGCTCGCGGAGTTCCTGCGCGTTGTGCGCCGTCACAACTCCGCCGCGCTCATCGCCACGCACAACACGCAACTCGCGAAGCAGATGGACCGAACGGTCGCGCTGCACGAGGGGCAACTGGTCGAAACGCGATGAACCCGTGGCAGGATCAGCCCCAGCTCCAGGGGCGACACGCCCGGCTCCTGCCGCTCGAAGCCGAACATGCGGAGAGCATCGCCGAGGTATCGCGCGATGGCCGGCTCTGGGAGCTGTTCTTCACGCGCGTACCTTCGCCCGATGACGTGCAGGGCTGGCTTGGAACCGCGCTTGCCGAAAAGGCCGCGGGCCGGGCGATGCCCTTCGTCGTCGAAGCGGAGGGGCGCCTCGTCGGCGCAACGCGCTATCTGCGCATGAACGCGGCCTATCGGCGCCTCGAAATCGGCGCAACGTTTTACGCAAAATCGGTTCAGCGTTCGCCGGTGAACACCGAATGCAAGTTGCTGCTGCTCGGCCATGCATTCGAGGTCATGGGCTGCAACGTCGTCCAGATCCGCACGGATTGGCTGAACCGCACCTCCCAGCGCGCCATCGAACGGCTCGGTGCGAAGCGCGACGGCGTGCTCCGCAACCACCAGATCGCGGCGGACGGCCGCCTGCGCGATATCGTCTGCTACAGCATCATCGCGGGCGAATGGCCGGGCGTGAAACAGAATCTCGAATTCATGCTTTCCCGGCATCGAGAGCCTGCGCCACAATAGGCCATGCCCGAATCGCGTTTTGTCCATCTCCGCATCCAGTCGCCCTATTCGATGCTGGAGGGTGCGGTTCATGCGAAGGATCTCGCGAAGGCCTGCATCAAATACGGTATGCCTGCAGCCGCCATTACCGACAGGAACAACCTGTTCGCGGCGATGGAGTTTTCGGACAAGCTCTCAGACGCGGGCGTGCAGCCGATCATCGGCGCGCTGCTCTCGGTCGCCCGGCCCGGCACCCCGCAAGCGGGCAGCAAGCCCGCGCAGGACTGGCTGGCGCTGCTTGCGCAGGACGAGACCGGCTACAAGAACCTCATCCGCATTGTCTCCCGCGCCCACCTCGAATCCGATCCGGTCGACGGGCCAAACGTGCCGCTCGCCGAGCTTGAAGGGCTGACGGAAGGGCTCATCGCGCTCACTGCGGGGCCGGAAGGGGCGCTCGCACGGATGTTCGCGGATGGGCAGGCGGATGCCGCCGGCGCCTATGCGGACACATTACAGGCGCTGTTTCCGGACCGGCTCTACATCGAGCTTTCGCGCACGCATAACCCGATCGAGGACAGTGCCGAGCAGGCGCTGATCGCGCTCGCGCACGCCCGGAACCTGCCGCTCGTCGCCACCAATCCGGTGGCTTTCCCGGACAAGAGCTTCGCGGCCGCACACGATGTGTTGCTCTGCATCGCGGACAGCGCCTACGTCGAAACCGAAGGCCGCCGCCGCGTGTCGGAGGAATGCTGGCTGAAACCGCCGGAAGAGATGGTCCGGCTGTTCGAGGATGTGCCGGAGGCGATTGACAACACGCTCGTCATAGCGCGCCGCTGCGCGGTGATGGCGCCGTCTCGAAAGCCCATCCTGCCGAGCCTTGCGGGCGACCGCGAAGGCGAGGCGACGATGCTCGTCGAGCAGGCGCGCGTGGGGCTCGCCCGTCGGCTCGAAGGCCGCGCCGACACCGAAGCCTATTTCGAGCGGCTCGATTACGAGCTCGGCATCATCAACAAGATGGGCTTCGCGGGCTACTTTCTGATCGTCGCGGACTTCATCCAGTGGGCGAAGTCCCAAGGCATCCCCGTGGGGCCGGGGCGCGGTTCGGGTGCGGGCTCCGTCGTCGCGTGGGCGCTCACCATCACCGATCTCGATCCCATGCGGCTTGGCTTGCTGTTCGAGCGCTTCCTGAACCCCGAGCGCGTCTCGATGCCGGACTTCGACATCGACTTCTGCGAAACCCGGCGCGGCGAGGTGATCCGCTACGTACAGGAACGCTACGGCCGCGATCAGGTGGCGCAGATCATCACGTTCGGAACGCTGAAGGCGCGCGCCGTGCTGAAGGATGTCGGCCGCGTGCTACAGATGCCCTATGGGCAGGTGGATCGGCTCGCCAAGCTGGTGCCGAACCACCCGACGGACCCGTGGACGCTCGACCGCACCATGAACGGCGTCGCCGAGTTCGAAAACGAAACCAAGCGCGATCCGGCGGTCGAAAACCTCGTCAATCTCGCGATGAAGCTCGAGGGCTTGCCGCGCCACGCCTCGACACACGCGGCGGGTGTCGTGATCGGCGACCGCCCGCTCGACGAGCTAGTGCCGCTCTACCGAGACCCGCGTTCTGACATGCCCGTCACCCAGTTCGATATGAAGTGGGTTGAAAAAGCGGGCCTCGTGAAGTTCGACTTCCTCGGCCTCAAGACGCTTTCGGTCCTCCAGCGCGCGCTCGATCTGCTCGCCAAGCGTGGCATCACCGTCGACCTGTCGACGATCCCGTGGGACGATCCCGATGTTTACGCGCTGCTGGCGAAGGGCGACACGGTTGGCGTGTTCCAGCTCGAATCCGAAGGCATGCGCCGCACGCTCGCGCAGGTGAAGCCGGACTGTTTTGAAGACATCATCGCACTCGTCTCGCTCTATCGGCCCGGCCCGATGGACAACATTCCGAGCTTCGCGAACCGCAAGCACGGCACCGAGGCGGTCGACTGCCTGCACCCGAAGCTGGAGCCGATCCTCAAGGAAACCTACGGCGTCATCATCTATCAGGAACAGGTGATGCAGATCGCGCAGGTGCTCGCGGGCTATTCGCTCGGTGAAGCCGATCTTCTGCGCCGCGCGATGGGCAAGAAGAAGAAAGAGGAGATGGACGCCCAGAAGGCGCGTTTCCTCGAAGGCGCGACCGCGCAGGGCGTTGACAAGGCGCAGGCGGATTACATCTTCGAACTCGTGGCGAAGTTCGCGGGCTATGGTTTCAACAAGAGCCACGCAGCCGCTTACGCGCTCGTCGCGTACCAGACCGGCTGGATGAAGGCGAAGTACCCGGTCGAGTTCTACGCCGCATCGATGGCCTACGACATCGCGCTTACCGACAAGCTCAGCGTGTTCATCGACGACATGAAGCGCATGGGTGTGGAGTGCCTGCCGCCCTGCATCAACAACAGCGAGGCCGACTTCTCGGTGGAAGACGGCAAGGTGCGTTATGCGCTCGCCGGGCTCAAAGGCGTCGGCGAGCGGGCGATGGAGGGTATTGTCGAGGTCCGCGAGGCGGGCGGCACGTTCAAGTCGCTGACTGACTTTGCAGAGCGCATTGATCCAACGCTGCTTAACAAGCGGCAGATCGAAAGCCTCGTTTCGGGCGGTGCGTTCGATTGTGTGGAGTCCAACCGCGCCAAGGCCCATGCAATGGCGGAGGCCGTTCTGGCGGCGGCGAACGCGGCGGCGGATGCGCGGAAGACGCACCAGGGCGCGCTGTTCGGCGGGGCAGGGGGCGGCGCATCGATCACTCTCATGGCGCCCGGCAGCGTTTCGGAGTGGTCGCTGGGTGACACGATGGCGAAGGAACGCGACGCGTTCGGCTTCTACTTCGCCGCACACCCGCTTTCGGCTTGGCAGCATGTGCTCGATACGCATGGCGCGCGCTCCTATGCGCGCGTTTGCGAGGACGGCCCACCGTGGGACGGCGGGCGCGGCAGCGCGACAATGGCGGGGCTCGTCGAGGCAGTGCGCTGGCGCACGCCCCAGAACGGACGCAGCACGCGCTACCTTCTCGCCAGCCTGTCGGACTCGGGCGGTCAGTACGTTGCAAGCTGCTTTGACGAAGAGGTGATGCCTGCGCTTGAAGCCGCTGCCGCGGCGCAGGAGGTCGTGCTCATCAACGCAGAGCTCCTGTGGCGTGATGGCGAAGAGGCGCCGCGCGTCACGATCCGGGGGCTTACCGCCGTCGCTGAGCTGTCGAAGCACAGTAGGGGGCGCCTCACGCTCAAGGTCTCGGCAGGCTTCGACGCCGCTGCCCTGCGACGCCTTGCAGATAGCCAGCCGACCGGGCGCGGCGACATCTTTGCCGAAATCGAACTGCCGGACGGTTTCGCCTCGATCCGGGTCGCCCATGGGCTGCTGCTCGATTCTGAAATGCGCCATACCGCTGAACGCATCGCTGGCGTGACCTCGGCGGCTCTCGTCGCCGTAAGCTGAGTCGATTTGCGGCGCGGCGCAACGCCGCAGCCGCTTTCAAGCCGATTTTGGTGTTGCAATGCTGCATTGCAGTATGCAATTTGTGTGGCACTCAAAAAAATGTTTGACATAGAACTGAGTGGCACTTAAACAAGCTTCAGTGGTTTTAAGTAAGACTCAGCAATCGCCCTCCCACGGCAAATCAGGAGCAAGATCATGAACCGCGTTCTCGTCACTCTCCCCCTCGCTTTCGTCGCGTCCGCGTTCTTCGTCACCGCCTCGATCACGCCCGCACACGCCTCTGACGGCGCATGCGCCGCGATGCCCGCCAACATCCGTTCTGTCGCCGAAAAGGGCGATGCGGATGCGGCCAAGAAGGCGCTGAAGCTGGTTCGCACCGGCGAACTGCTTTGCGATGCGGGCAACGAGCGCGCGGCGAAGAAGAAGTTCGAAGGCGCGTACAAGACGCTCGGCGTTGCCGAAGCTGAATACGCTCAGCTCGCGAAGTAAGTCCCCCCAAGGCCCAATGCGGCCTTCAAGGGCTGCGGCATACGTGCCGCAGCCCTTTTTCTTTGCGCGCGAGGCAGGGCATTTGCGGGTTGCGAGGCCGCGAGGCGCGTGACATTGGAGCCCCGGTTCGACACCGGATAGGACGGGGTGAAATGACCGACGCGCTGCAACTCGAAATCGATGGGCCGGTCGCGCGCATCGCCTTCAACCGTGCGGACAAGCGCAACGCCATTTCGCAGGCGATGTGGGAAGCGTTTCCACGTCTCGTCGAGGCTGCGGTTGCCGAGCGCGGTGTGCGCGCGCTCGTGATCCAGTCGGCGACGCCCGCCATGTTTTCGGCAGGGGCCGATATCGGCGAATTTGCGGAAAAAGCGCGCGATCCCGTGTGGCAGGCAGGCAACCGGCAGGCGCTGCGCGGGGCGCAACTCGCCATTTCGCGCGCGCCGGTCCCGACGCTTGCGATCGTGGACGGCGATTGCGTAGGGGCGGGGTGCGGCGTCGCGCTCGCCTGCGATATGCGGATCGCCTCCTCGCGTGCGCGGTTCGGCATCACGCCGGCTAAGCTCGGTCTCGTCTATCCGCTGCACGATATCAAGCTGCTCGTCGATCTTGTGGGCCCAGGTCAGGCGCGGCGCATCCTTTACACCGGTGAGCTTCTTTCCGCAGACGAGGCGCTTGTCATTGGCCTTATCGAGATGGGCACGACGGTGGAGGCGCTCAGCCGCGAGGCGGAGTTGTTGATCGCGCGCATCGTGGAGAATGCGCCGTCGAGCACCACCGCGCTCAAGGGACTCGTCCGCCGCGTGCTCGATGGCGACCGGGACGATGATGCGGCCAGCGCGGCGATTTTCGATGGAGCCTTCGCAGGTGCCGATTTCGCCGAAGGGCTTGCGGCATTCGCCGCGCGCCGCAAGCCGGTGTTCGCAGATCGATGAAGGCGGCCGAATATCTGCCCGGCACGCCGGGGCGCTTGCTCATCATTGCCGACCACGCATCCAATGCCGTTCCGGCGGAGATTGCGCTCGGGGTCAGCGCTGCGGACCTTCAGAAGCACATCGCGTGGGACATCGGCACCGCGGCGCTGGCGCGGAGCCTGTCGGCTGCACTCGCCGCCCCCGCGGTCCTCGCGACGGCATCCCGTCTTGTCGCCGACTGCAACCGCGCGCCGGAGGATGACGGGGCGATCCCGCCCGCGAGTGACGGCATTCCCGTGCCCGGCAACGCGCTCGGTGCAGACGCGCGGCAGGCGCGCCTTGAGGCATGGCACGAACCCTATCACGCCGCCATCGCCGATGCGCTGGATATGCTGAACCCGCGGCTGCTCGTCTCGATCCACAGCTTCACGCCCAGCCTTGCATCGCGCCCTCAGGAGACGCGCCCGTGGCAGGTCGCGCTGCTCTACAACCGAGACGACCGCGCCGCACGCGTCGCCATGCGCGCTCTCGCCGCTGAAGGTTTCACGGTCGGCGATAACCAGCCCTATTCGGGCGCAGTCTACGGCTACACGACGGACCGCCATGCGGAGGCGAGGGGGCTTTGCTATCTCACCTTCGAAATCCGTCAGGATCTCCTTGCGGATGAAGGTGCGATTGCCGCATGGACGCAGCGTCTCGGTCGTGTCATTGGCATCGTTGAATCTGAGCTTCTGGAGGTAATCGCATGACGACGTTCGACAAATCGAAATTGCCGAGCCGTTATGTGTCGGTCGGCCCCGAGCGCGCGCCGCAGCGCTCGTACTATTACGCGATGGGCCTGACCGAGGAAGAGATCGCCCGACCCTTCGTCGGCGTCGTTTCGGCGGGGAACGACAGTGCGCCTTGCAACACGATGCTCGACCATCAGGCCGACATCGCGCGCAAGGGCGTTCACGCCGCAGGCGGCCTGCCGCGTCGGTTCAACACGATCACCGTTACCGATGGTATCGCGATGGGCCACCAGGGCATGAAGGCCTCGCTCGTCAGCCGCGAGGTGATCGCGGACTCGGTCGAGCTTTCGGTGCGCGGGCATTGCTATGACGCCATCGTCGGCTTTGCGGGCTGCGACAAGTCGCTGCCGGGGATGATGATGGCGATGCTGCGGCTGAATGTGCCTTCGATCTTCGTTTACGGCGGTTCGATCTTGCCGGGGCGGTTCGAGGGGCGGGACCTTACGGTGCAGGATGTATTCGAAGTTGTCGGGCAGTATGCGTCCGGCAAGTGTCCACTTTCGCACCTGACCGCGATCGAGAAGGCCGCGTGCCCTGGGCATGGCGCGTGCGGCGGGCAGTATACGGCGAACACGATGGCGTGCGTGGCGGAGGCGATCGGCCTCAGCCTGCCGAACAGCAACATGGCGCCCGCGCCCTACGAGACGCGCGACGACATCGCTGAGGCGGCCGGGCGCCAGATCATGAAGCTGATCGCGCTCAATCTCCGCCCGCGCGACATCTGCACGCGCGAGGCGTTCGAGAACGCGGCGCGGGTCGTCGCGGCGACGGGCGGCTCGACGAACGGCGCGTTGCACCTTCCGGCGATGGCTTCGGAAGCGGGCATCGAATTCGACCTTTTCGATGTCGCGGAGATTTTCAAATCAACGCCTTACGTCGCAGACTTGAAGCCGGGTGGCAAGTACGTCGCCAAGGACATGTACGAGGCGGGCGGCGTCTACATGATGATGAAGACACTCCTCGACGGCGGCTTCCTGCACGGCAACTGCATGACCGTGACCGGCAAGACGCTCGGCGAGAACATCGAGGAAATCACGTGGAACCCCGACCAGAAGGTCATCCGCGAGGTTTCAAACCCAATCACCCCCACGGGCGGCGTTGTCGGCCTCAAGGGATCGCTCGCTCCCGATGGCGCGATCGTGAAGGTCGCCGGGCTCGCCAAGCTGACCTTCGAAGGCCCGGCCCGCGTCTTTGATTGCGAAGAGGACGCGTTCGCTGCCGTCGAGAACCGCCAGTTTGAGGAGGGCGAAGTCCTCGTCATCCGCTACGAAGGCCCCAAGGGCGGCCCCGGTATGCGCGAAATGCTCGCCACCACCGCCGCGCTCTATGGGCAGGGCATGGGCGACAAGGTGGCGCTGATCACCGACGGCCGCTTCTCCGGCGCGACGCGCGGCTTCTGCATCGGCCACGTCGGCCCCGAAGCTTCGGACTGCGGTCCCATCGCGCTCATCGAGAACGGCGACATGATCAGCATCGACGCCGTTGAGGGCACCATAGACCTCCTCGTCAGCGACGATGTTCTCGCTGAGCGCCGCGCGCGCTGGCAGCCGCGCGTCAACGCCTACCAGTCCGGCGCGCTGTGGCGCTACGCCCAGAACGTCGGCCCGGCCAGCAAGGGCGCCTGCACGCACCCCGGCGCCAGCGCCGAGCGCCACGTCTACGCCGACATCTAAGCGCGAAGACAGGGTGGTAGGCGATGTCGGCAGCGGCAGCACGGGGATCGCCTTCGGCTGCGGTGGCATCGCCGCCGCGTTCCCGTCCTGCGGCGGCTGGGATATCGCGGACCAAACGGGCTCCCCACGCGAATCGCGGGGAATCTCGCCCGGCGTCGTCCTGACACCGCCCGCATAGAAAGGGGACGGCGCACAGGCGCCGACGATGAGCGTGACGGCCAGAACGATGAGGGCGGGAAGGCGCATGACGTCATATGCTGTCGCAAGAACGGCGCGCGTTGACAAGCCTGCCCTGATCAGTGTCGGGTCTTTCCATGCCTGCTGAATATCCAACGCTTCTGCCCCGCGAACCCGTTGTGACCGCCGCCGAAATGCGCGCTGCCGAGGCAGCGGCGATCGCCGCGGGTACGAGCGGCTTCGAGCTGATGTGCCGCGCTGGCGAGGCCGCCGCCGCAGGCATCGCGGCGTTTTACGGTCCCGCGCCAGTGCTGGTGCTGGCGGGCCCGGGCAATAACGGCGGGGACGGCTATGTCGTGGCGAACGCGCTGAGACAGCGCCGCTGGCCGGTCGAGGTCGCCGCGCTGGCGCCGCCCGCGACCGAAGCGGCGCAGCAGGCCGCCGCGCTGTGGAACGCGCCCGTGATGGATATTGCCGACGCGGAGCCGCGCTTCGTCCTTGTGGACGCGCTGTTCGGGACAGGACTGACGCGCGGGCTGGAAGAGCCGCTTCTATCGCAGTTTCATGCGCTTGCACGCGCATCTTCAGTCGTGATCGCGCTCGACCTGCCGAGCGGTGCGGCGACCGACGACGGCACGGCGCTGTCGCCGCTCGTTCGCGCGGACCTCACCGTCACGTTCGGCGCGATGAAGCCCTCGCACCTGCTGCATCCTACCGCGGCATCGTGCGGACGGGTCGTCGTCGCCGATATCGGCCTAGGCGAGATCGAGACGCGGCTTTTCAGGAATGGCGCAGCGCCGACTGCCGTGCTGGGGGCGGACACGCACAAGTACCGGCGCGGGCATGTGCTCGTCGTTTCGGGTGCGATGGCGGGCGCAGCATGGCTCGCCGCCTGCGCGGCGCAGCGAGCCGGGACGGGCTATGTGACGCTGGCGTCGGAAACGGCGATGCCGCCGTCGTCGCTGGTCGTGCAGCCGCTCGGCGCGGTCGACCTTGCCCGCGCGGATGCCGTTGTGCTCGGCTCGGGCCTTGGCCGCGACACGGCGGCGCGGACACGCGCCCGGAGGGTGCTGGGCGCGGGAAGGCCGATGGTGCTCGATGCCGACATTTTTTCGCTGTTCGCGGACGATCCCGCATCGGTCTTCGGCCTCGGCGCGGTGATGACGCCGCACGAAGGCGAATTCGCGCGCCTCTTCGGCGATCTTCCGGGGAGCAAGGTGGATCGCGCCCGCGCCGCTGCCGCGCGGTCCGGCAACGTCATCGTCTTGAAAGGCCCGGACACGGTGATCGCCGCGCCGGACGGCCGCGCAGTCATCAACGACCACGCATCGGCGCGTCTTGCGACCGCCGGAAGCGGCGATGTGCTTTCGGGCATGATCGCGGCGCACCTCGCGCGCGGTGAAGCGCCGTTTGATGCCGCCTGCGCCGCCGTGTGGCGTCACGGCGATGCCGCGCTTCGGGGGCGGGACGGCCTCATCGCGGAAGACCTTGTCGGCCTGATCCGTTGAGCGCGGAGACCATCATCCACCTCGCGGCACGCGGTGACGGCGTCACCGAAAGCGGCCGCTATGTCGCCGGGGCGATCCCGGGAGACACGGTGGAGGGTGACGTCATCGCGGCGGGACCGCACCGGATTACGCCGGCCTGCCGGCATTTCGGCGTCTGCGGCGGCTGCCAGTTGCAGCATGCGGACGATGCCGTGCTCGCCGAGTTCGTTTCGGGCCGCATCCTCGGCGCACTCGCCGGTATCGGCATCGTGCCCGAGACGGTCCACCCGGCGCATTTGTCGCCCGCAGGTGCACGGCGGCGCGCAAGCTTCCGGCTGGTACGCGACAACGGCAGCGTTCGCATCGGCTTCAATGTCGAGGGCAGCAGCGCGGTTGTCGATCTTGCAGAATGTCCCGTGGTTCAGCCTGCGCTCTGGGATGCGGCGTGTGCGCTGCGGAACGCGCTCGCGCCGAAGCTGCGCACCGGCCACGCCGTTGGCATGACGCTTACCGAGACCTTGTCCGGCTTCGACGTGCTGCTCACCAACCTCTCGCTTACTGCGAAGGATATCGGCGCACTTGCGGCGTTGGCATCGGATGCAAGGCTGGCCCGGATCGCGACCGAAACCTCTGCGGGCGTCGAGATCGCGCTTCAGCTTGCCGAGCCCGCCGTGCGCTTCAGTGACGTCACCGTGGCATTGCCGCCGGGCGGTTTCCTGCAGGCGACTGTGGACGGCGAAGCGGCGTTGCAGGCGGCTGTGCTGGAGGGGATAGGCGGCGCCGGGACCGTGGCAGACCTGTTCTGCGGCGCCGGAACGTTCGCCTTGCCGCTCTCGGCGCGTGCCAAGGTCTTTGCGGCGGATGCGGCGCGCGATGCCGTCGCCGCGCTTTCAGCGGCCGCGAAACGTAGCGGACGCCCGGTCACGACCGCGCACCGCGACCTGTTCCGTCAGCCGTTGCAGCCTGCGGAGCTCAATAAATTCGATGCCGTGGTTCTGGACCCGCCGCGCGCGGGCGCGAAGACGCAGGTGGAAACGATCGCGCGTTCAAAACTGAAGCGGGTCGTGCATGTCTCGTGCAATCCCAATACCTTCGCGCGCGATGCGAAGATTCTGCACGAAGCCGGATTTCGGCTGACCGAGCTATGGCCGGTCGGCCAGTTCCGCTGGTCTATCCATGTGGAACTGGCCGCCGTTTTCCTGCGCGGTTAAGCGAACAGCTTCGCCCAGCCATGCTTCGGGCGGGTCTTCCAATGGCCGCGGTGGTAGGCGTCCGACGCGAGCAGCGGCAGTACCGAGCCCGCTTCGGCGAACACCATCTGTTCGAGCGTGGTATCGACCTTGCCCCAGCTGGCCGCTTCCTTGAGCGTCGAGGACGAGCAGGCGCCGTCGCGGACGTCGGCGACCGTGATCTGCACCGCATACTTGTGCATCTCGACGTCTTCATGGCCGAGGATTTCGGCGCACACGACAGTGTCCTGAACGAAGTTCTTTGGCACGCCGCCGCCGATCATGAGAAGGCCGGTGGTTCCCGCCTTGATCTTGATATCGGTGAGTTCGCGGAAATCGGCGATCGAATCCATCGTCATGTAGGGGCGGCCCGCCTTCATCGCATCGACCTGATGCTTGACGAGGCCGAAGCCAGCCGACGAGTCGGTGAATGCCGGGCAGAAGATCGGCACGTCGTGCTCGAAGGCGAGCTTGACGAGGCTGTTGTCCTTCTTGCCGTGCTTCGAGAGGTAGCGGCCCATCTCGCGGATGAAGGCGCGGCTCGAATAGGGCTTCGGGTCGAGGCCGTTCGCGATCTCGCCGATCGTGTGGTCGCAATCCTGCAGCTGCTCTTCATCGATATAGGTATCGTAGATGCGATCGATGTAGAGCGAGCGCAGCACGTTATCGTCAGGGATTTCAAGCGCCTGATAGTGCTTGTGGCCAAGGCCTTCGAAGAAATCCATGTCGACGATCGAGGCGCCGGTGGCGATGATGCCGTCCACCATGTTGTTGGCGACGAGGTCCGCATAGAGGTTCATGCAGCCGCCCGCCGAGGTGGAACCGGCGATGACGAGGAAGATCGAGCAGTCCTTGTCTTCCAGCATGGTGTTGTAGATCTTCGTGGCGCGCGCGAGGTCGCGGCTGGTGAAGCTCATGCCGTCCATCTGATCGATGATCGGGCGGGCGTCGAAGCTCTTGATATCGATGTGGCGCACTTCCTTCGAGAGAAGCTCGGCCTTGCGCTGCGCGTCTACGCGAACATCGGTCATTGGTATTCCTTCCAGTCGATAAGTTGCTGTGGACTGGCTCGGCGCATGAAAAGCGCCGCCCGCGGCCGGATTTGCCGGCGCCGAGCGGGAAGGGGACGGCCGCCCATGACAGGCGGCCGTTCTCAGTTGCGTATGGCAGTAACGCCCTGCGGTGTCGACTCCGTGACAGCGTAGGCGCTCGCCATCGGCTCGTCGGTGACGATCACGGTTTCGCCGTTCACGAAGCCGTTGAACGCCGTGCGCATCGCCGCGCCATAGGCGCCGAGCATACCGACCTCGATATAGTCGCCGGCCTTGACATCGGCGGGCAGCATGAACGGGCCGGCCATGTAGTCCATGTCGTCGCAGGTGGGGCCGTAGAAGCTGAACGCCTCTTCCGCGCCGATGCTGCCGCGCAGCAGCTTCACGGGGAAGCGCCATGCGACATGCGCCGCATCGAACAGCGAGCCGTAGGCACCGTCGTTGATGTAGATGACGTCGCCCTTGCGCCGCTCCACGCGGACGAGGACGCTCGCGTACTCGGCGCAGAGCGCGCGGCCCGGCTCGCACCAAAGCTCTGCCGAATAGCTGATCGGCATCGCTTCGAAGGCGCGGTGGATCGCATCGAAGAACATCTGCATCGGCGCCGGGTCCATACCCGGATAGATCGACGGGAAACCGCCGCCGACATCGACGACGTCAACCGTGACGCCCGCGTGGACGATCGCGGCGCGGACCAGGGTCATCGCCTCCACATAAGCCTGCGGGCTCATCGCCTGGCTGCCGACGTGGAAGCAGACGCCGAGCGCGTCCGCTGCCTGCCGCGCGGCGAGCAGCAGCGCCGGAGCCTCCTCGATCGAGGCGCCGAACTTGGAGGCGAGGCTGAGCTTCGAATGCGCCGAAGAGACGCGCAGCCGGACGCAGAGCGTCAGGTCGGCAGCGCCGCCCGTCGCCTCGACGATCTTCGCGAGCTCTTCCTCGCTGTCCAGCGAGAAGGTGCGGACGCCGTGCTCGAAATACGCCTCGGTGATCGCTTCGGGCGATTTCACCGGGTGCATGAAGCACAAGGTCGCTTCAGGCAGCAGGCCGCGCACCAGGCGCACCTCGTTGATCGAGGCGACGTCGAAATGCGTGATTCCGCCTTCCCAGAGCGTCTTGATGATCTCTGGCGAAGGATTGGCCTTCACGGCATACATCGAGAGACCCGGAAACTTCTCGACGAAGAATCGGGCCGCACGATTTGCAGCGTGAGGACGAATAAGGGTGACGGGTGCATCGGGTCGAAGAACCGACGCTACCCCCAACGCGCTATGAAATTCTCGCAACTCAAGGGACCTCCGGGAGACAGTTGACATTGCACTGCCTTGCGGTGGAAGTCCCATGGGGCAGCGGACGCGCTGTTTAGGGTCGGGGGGTCTCGATGTAAAGAAAAAATCGCTGAAGCGTTTTTATTGTTTCCCCAAGTGAAATCAGCGAGTTAACAGAAGATGAACACGCCCACCCTTGAAGACGTCCAAGCCGCCGCCGCGCGACTTGCCGGTGTAGCCGTAAGAACCCCGCTTTTACGGTCGGATACGCTCGATACGATCACCGGCGCGAAGGTCTGGCTGAAGGCCGAATGTCTGCAGCGCACCGGTTCGTTCAAGTTCCGCGGCGCATGGAACCGCCTGTCGGCGTTGACGCCGGAAGAACGCGGTGCAGGCGTGGTCGCCTTCTCGTCGGGGAATCATGCGCAGGGTGTCGCGCTGGCGGCGAAGCTGCTCGGCATCCGCGCGACGATCATCATGCCGTCCGACGCGCCGCGCATCAAGGTGGAGGCGACACGCGGGCACGGCGCGGAGGTCGTCAGCTACGATCGGCTGACCGAACCCCGCGATGCGATCGCAGCGAAGATCGTGGCCGAGCGCGGCGGCGTGATCGTGGCGCCGTTCAACGATCCCTATGTGGTGGCGGGGCAGGGCACGGCAGGCCTCGAGATCGCCGAAGAGATCGGCCAGCCCGACATCGCGCTCGTGTGCTGCGGGGGCGGGGGGCTTGCGAGCGGCATCGCGCTTGCGCTGCCCGGCAGCGAGATCGTCGTGGTGGAGCCGGAAGGCTATGACGACGTCATCCGCTCGCTTGCAAGTGGCGTTATCGAGCCGGTTCGCGATCCGGGGCCGACGCTGTGCGACGCGCTCCAGACGCTGGTGACGTCGCCGCTCACCTTCGGCATCTTGCAGGCGCGGGGCGCACGCGGCGTCGCTGTTTCGGAGGCCGAAGTGAAGGCCGCGGTGGCGTTCGCGTTCCGCACGCTGAAGCTGGTGGTGGAGCCCGGCGGCGCGGCGGCACTGGCGGCGGCGCTCTCTGGAAAGCTCGACCTCAAGGGCAAGACTGTCGCGATCACCCTGTCGGGCGGCAATGTCGACGCGGAAACCTACCGGGTGTGCCTCGGGATTTAGGCGGCGTCCGTCTTGCGGATCGTGCGAACCTTCGCCGTCGCGGGCGCTTCGAGCAGGCCGTCGAGTTCATAGGCGGCGCGCGCGGCACCGTCGCCGAGGCGCTTGATGTCGGTCGCGAACGCGCTTGCGTCCTTGCCGGGGCGTGCCAGCGTCATGGCGTCGATCAGCGCGTCGAGCAGGCTGACAGACGTGCTGGTGGCGTAGTCGGCGGCGAAGTTGTGATTGTGAGCGACCATCGGGCGTTTTCCTTGTGCGTTGCAAGGAATCTACGACCGGCTTCCTAACTCTTGGTAAATCGTGCGGCGAACCACTGCGCGACCGCCGCCCTGGCGTCTTCGGAGAGGTGGAGGCCGAGCTTGCTGCGACGCCAGAGCGCATCGTCGGCGCTTTGCGCCCACTCCTCGGCGACCATGTGCTCAAGCTCGGCGGTGAACACGCCGCCGAGGTTTTCGCCAAGGCCGTTCTCCAGCATCGTGTCCGCGTGCGTGCCGTAGAGCCTTGCCAGCCGATCGACGATTCGCGGGTCGTAGTCGGCGTGCTTCACGCGCAGGTTCTCGCGCCACTTCGTCCACGCCTGCTGGCCGGTGAGGCCGGGAAGGCGCGGGAAATCGCTGCCCGGGAGCGGCTGTCCCGCCGTCCAGCGCTTACTTTCGGGGTAGAGGCGGCCGAGCACGTCTTCGGCGAGCAGCCGGTACGTGGTGATCTTGCCGCCGACGACGGTGACGGCGTCACCGCCTTCGTGCGCGAAGATCTTCCAGTCGCGAGTCGTTTCGCGCGCGCCTTTGCCTTCCTCCGCCACCAGCGGACGGATGCCGGCGTAGGTGGAGATGATGTCGGCGCGTTCGAGCGGGCGGGAGAGATAGCGATTCGCGGCGTCGAGCAGGTAGTCGGTTTCCGCCTCGGTGATCCGCGGCGCTTCCGGCGAGTCGATCGTCGTTTCGGTGGTGCCGATCAGAGAGAAGTCGTTTTCGTAGGGGATGATGAAGACGATGCGGCCGTCGGGCTGCTGGAGGATGTAGCTGTCCTGCCCGCGACCGATGCGGCGCGTGACGAGGTGCGCGCCCTGCACGAGGCGGAGGCGGGGGGCGTCGGGGAGGCCGAGGACATTGGCGGCGACTTCGCTTGCCCATGGTCCGGCGCAGTTGATGACGCGGGCGGCGGAGAGGCTCGTGCCGTCGCCGAGTTCTGCGGTCCAGCCCGCGCTTGTTCGGGTTGCGCGGGTGACGGGGGTGCGGGGAAGGACGAGGGCGGACCGATACGACGCATCCTGTGCGTTCGCGATGACGAGCCGGGCGTCGTCCACCCAGCCGTCCCAGTACCGAAACGCCTGTGTATAGCGCTTGTCGAGCGGCTGGCCGGCGTGATCATCGCGTAGCACCACCTTCGAGGAACCGGGCACCTGCTCGCGCCGCGCGAGATGATCGTAGAGGAAGAGCCCGGCGCGGATCATCCAGCTGGGGCGCGTATCGGGGCCGAGCGGCAGGATGAAGGGCATCGGGCGCGTGAGGTGCGCGGCGATATCGAGCAGCACCTCGCGCTCCGCGAGCGCCTTGCGGACCAGCCGGAACGCGTAGAATTCCAGATAGCGCAGCCCGCCGTGGATGAGCTTGGTGGACGACGACGAGGTCGCGCCGCCGATGTCAGCGGCATCGACGAGCGCGACCTTGAGGCCGCGCCCGGCAGCGTCGCGCGCAAGCCCGGCACCATTGACGCCCGCGCCGATGATGAGAAGATCGAAATGGCCCCTGTTCACGGGCGTTTACCTAAAGCCGCTGCGCGCGCTAGGAAAGCGGGTAATGACGCACATCCTCAGCATCGACGAGGGCACGACCTCGACGCGCGCGGTGGCCTTCAGGCCGGAAGGGCGCATCGGCGCCGTACATGGCGAGGAAATCGTCCAGCATTTCCCGCAGAGCGGGTGGGTGGAGCACGATCCCGCCGAGATCTGGGAGAAGACGCTACGCGCCGCGAATCGGGTCGTCGAGGACGTCGGCGCACAATCGATCGCGGCGATCGGCATCACCAACCAGCGCGAAACAATCGTGTTCTGGGACCGGAGGACCGGCGATCCGCTGGCGCCCGCGATCGTCTGGCAGGACCGACGCGGCGCGGCGATCTGCGCGGACCTGAAGGCGCGCGGGCTGGAGGATGATGTGCAGGGCCGCACCGGGCTTCTGCTCGACCCCTATTTTTCGGCGAGCAAGATCCGCTGGGCGCTCGAAAACTGGCCGGAGGTCCGCGCGGCAGCGAAGGCGAAACGGCTGGCCATCGGCACGATCGATTCGTGGCTGATCTGGCGTCTGACCGGCGGGCTCCACGTCACCGACGCCACGAACGCCGCGCGCACGCTGCTGATGGACCTTGAACGCTGCACTTGGGACGCCGGGCTCGCCGCGCTGTTCGACGTGCCGATGGAGGCGCTTCCCGAGATCGTCGATTGCGCGGGGCGCATCGGCGAAACGCGGCTGATCGGCGGGCGCACGATTCCGATCACCGGGTGCGCAGGCGACCAGCAGGCGGCCGCGATCGGGCAAGTGTGCCTTGAACCCGGCGCGGTCAAATCGACCTACGGTACGGGCGCGTTCGTGCTGGCGCACGCCGGGGGCACCGCGCCGGTGTCGTCGAACCGATTGCTTTCCACGGTGGCGTGGCGGCTCGGCGGACGCCCCGCCTATGCGCTTGAAGGCAGCATCTTCGTTGCAGGAAGCGCGATCAAATGGATGCGCGACCAGATCGGCATCATCGCGAGCGCATCCGAAACCGCCGAACTTGCCGCTTCGGTACCCGACAGCGGCGGCGTTACGTTCGTGCCCGCCTTCAATGGCCTCGGCGCGCCTTGGTGGGAGCCCAATGCACGCGGCATCATCACCGGGATCAGCGGCGGCACGACGCGCGCGCACATCGTGCGTGCCTGCCTCGAAGCGATGAGCCTGCAAACGTCTGATCTGCTGGACGCGATGCGCCGCGACGGCGTGTCGCCTTCCCTTCTGCGCGTCGATGGGGGCATGGTGGCCAACGACTGGCTGTGTCAGGACCTTGCCGATGTGCTCGGCGTTACCGTCGAGCGCCCGAGGGTCGTGGAAACGACAGCACTTGGCGCGGCCATGCTGGCGGCGGTGGGTTACGGACTGTTCGCCGATCTGGAGTCGGCCAGTGTGATGTGGCACGCCGAGCGCAGGTTCGAGCCGGCCCTCGATGAGGAGACGCGCAGCGTGCGCAAAACGAATTGGGCAACAGCCGTGGGGCAGGTGATGTCGGGGCTTCAACGATGACGAACATGCTTGCGATCATCCTGTCGTTTGCGGTGATCGCCGCCTTCGTCATCGGCGGCGGCGGCGTGTGGATCATGCTGAAACGCCCTGCGGAGCTCAAAAAAGGCCTGCTGATGGTGGGTGTCGCCATCGTCACACTCGTGAACGTCTGGCTGCTCGCAGCTCCCGTAACCTGACATTTTGCTTCAGTTGCCGTGAGCACGGCTCCAGCTAGACTTGTCGCCGCAACAGCGACGGGAGACGCGCGTGCGCCAATGGGGAGTGATCGCTGCCTGCCTTTTGGCGGCCGGATGTGGCAGTACGGACAAAACACCGGGGCTGGTGGACGATGCGCGGCTATCCGCAGCAACTGCCGAGTCCGAAAGCTGGCTGACGCACGGCGGCACCTACGAGGAACAGCGATACAGCAAGCTCGACACCATCAACGATGGAAACGTCGACAAGCTCGGTCTCGCGTGGAGTTATACGTTCGATACCAACCGGGGGCAGGAGGCGACGCCGATCGTGGCCGACGGCGTGCTCTACACGACCTCGGCCTGGTCCAAAGTCTACGCGTTCAACGCGAAAACCGGAGCGCTCCTGTGGGAGCATGACCCGGAGGTGCCCGGCGAAACGGGCTTCAAGGCCTGCTGCGACGTCGTGAACCGCGGCGTCGCGCTGTATGACGGCAAGGTCTATTCAGGGACGCTCGACGGGCGATTGATCGCGCTCGACGCGAAAACCGGCAAGCTCGTGTGGAGCGAGGTCACGGTTGATCAGTCGAAGCCCTACACGATCACCGGCGCGCCGCGTATCGTGAAGGGCAGGGTGCTGATCGGCAACGGCGGCGCCGAATACGGTGTTCGCGGCTATGTTTCCGCTTATGACGCCAAGACTGGCAAGCTCGCATGGCGCTTCTACACCGTGCCGCCCGGCCCCGGCGCGCCCGCGGACGGCGCGGTTTCGGACCCGATGATCGAGAAGATGCGCGCAACCTGGGCGGGCGACTGGTCGAAGTTCGGCGGCGGCGGGACGGTGTGGGACGCGATCGTTTATGATCGTGACTTCAACCAGATCCTGATCGGCGTGGGCAACGGCAGCCCCTGGAACCACAAGGTTCGCTCCGAAGGGAAGGGCGACAACCTGTTCGTCTCGTCGGTCGTCGCGCTCGATGCCGATACCGGCGCCTACAAGTGGCACTATCAGGGGACGCCCGGCGAAACGTGGGATTTCACACAGACGCAGCCGATCATCCTTGCCGACCTCACGCTGGATGGCGCGCCGCGCAAGGTGATGATGCAGGCGCCGAAGAACGGTTATTTCTATGTGATCGACCGCAAGGACGGAAAACTCGTCTCGGCAAAGGGCTTTGTGCCGCAGACGTGGACGACCGGCGTCGACATGGCGACCGGGCGTCCGATCGAGGCGGAAAACGCCCGCTTTACGAAGGGTGCGTTCGTGGCGCTGCCGTCCGCGTTCGGCGCGCACAACTGGCACCCGATGGCGTTCAGCCCGAAGACCGGGCTCGTGTATCTTCCCGCGCAGGAGGTGCCGTTCGCCTATATCGCCGACGCGAGTTTCAAAGGGCGGGAAGGCGGATGGAATGTCGCGATCGACTTCCTCGCGAACGTTGCGCCGGACGATACGACCCAGTTCCGTGCGCTGCGCGCGCTGCTGAAGGGACAGCTTATCGCCTGGGATCCCGTGAAGCAGAAGGAGGTCTGGCGCGTTCAGTACGATGGGCCGTGGAACGGCGGCGTGCTCGCGACGTCTGGAAATCTCGTGTTTCAGGGCAACGCCCACGGCGAATTCGCGGCTTTCACCGCAGACAGCGGCAAGAAGCTCTGGGGCTTTGATGCGGGCACCGGCGTGATCGCCGCACCGATCAGCTACGCGGTGGACGGCGAACAATATGTGGCGGTGATGGCGGGCTACGGCGGCGTCTATCCGCTGTCGTCCTCGTTCGTCGATAACCCGCGTCCGATGCCGAACGGTCGCCTGCTCGTCTTCAAGCTCGGCGGGCGAACCCCCTACACGATCGAGCGTATCGAGAATGCGCCCGCAACGGTGGTCGATGCGGCATGGAGTGCCGAAACCGTTACGCACGGCGCCACGCTTTATGAGAGCACGTGCGGCGTCTGCCACGGTACGGCAGGCATTTCTTCGGGCGTGCTGCCCGATCTGCGGCGTTCGGGCATTCTTGCCGACAGGGACAGCTGGAACACGGTCGTTATCGGCGGTGCGCTGAAGGGTCGCGGCATGGTGAGCTTTGCCCCGTGGATGTCGGCCGACGATGCCGAGGCGATCCGCGCCTATGTCGCCGGCAAGGCGAGGCTGCTGGCGGCAGCGGAAGCGCGCGGGAACTAGGGCTGAATGTCGATCCGCCCTAACGGAGATCGCGCCACATCACGCAGCGCCGCGCCGGATTCCGTTGCGGGGCCAGTCGGCGGGCGAGTACGGACGGGGTTTGATCGGCAGAGAGCACCCGGAAACCCATCCGCGCGTAATACGGCGCATTCCAGGGGATCGTGCGATCTGTCGTTAGACTCGCGGCCTTGAATTTGCGAGCTGCCGCCTCCCCCAGCGCCGCCTGGATGAGCAACCGCCCGATGCCGCGTCGCTGGTGCGAAGCGGAGACCGAAATTTCATCGATATAGAAGCTGTTTCCCAGCCGTTCGGCCCGAAGGAAGCCGACCGGCATTCCGCCGGCGTCCGCAATCCACAGCTTGTTTTGCGACAGCGCGGGATGGAAATGTTCGGGCGCCGATGTCTGGCCGACGGCCCAAGCCATGTGCGTTCCAGCAAACAGCGTGGCGGCGGACAGTTCGACCACCCCCAGCGCCGGAAGATCGGCCTCGCTTCCGTAGCGGACGATCAATGCGTTCGGGTCAACGCGCGCATGGCGTCGTCGAGCCCTTCCAGAGTCAGCGGAAACATGCGGTCTTCCATCAAGGTCTTCACCATCTGAATCGATTGGCCGTACTGCCAGTTCTTCTCCGGGATCGGGTTCAGCCACACGGCGCTGTGGTAGATATCGGTCAACCGCCGCATCCACACTTCGCCCGCTTCCTCGTTCCAGTGTTCGACCGAGCCGCCCGGATAGTTGATCTCGTAAGGGCTCATCGAAGCATCGCCGACGAAGATGAGCTTATAGTCCGCCGGGAATTTGTGGAGCAGGTCCAATGTCGGCGTCCGCTCGGTGAAGCGGCGGCGGTTGTCCTTCCACACGCCTTCGTAGACGAAGTTGTGGAAGTAGAAGAATTCGAGGTGCTTGAACTCGCTGCTCGCGGCGGAGAACAGCTCCTCGCAGAGCTTGATATGCGGGTCCATCGAGCCGCCGACATCGAGGAACAGCAGCACCTTCACGGCATTGTGCCGTTCGGGGCGCATCACGATGTCGAGGTAGGCCTTGCGCGCCGTGCCCTTGATCGTGGCGTCGAGGTCCAGCTCGTCCGCCGCGCCGGTGCGCGCAAAGCGGCGCAGGCGGCGGAGCGCGACCTTGATGTTGCGGGTGCCGAGCTCGACCTCGTTGTCGAGGTTCTTGAACTCGCGCTTGTCCCACACCTTGATGGCGCGGCCCTGGCGGCCTTCTTTCTGGCCGATGCGGACGCCCTCTGGGTTGTAGCCATAGGCGCCGAAGGGGGATTTTCCGGCGGTGCCGATCCACTTGTTGCCGCCTTCGTGGCGTTCCTTCTGCTCCTCGAGGCGCTTTTTCAGCGTCTCCATGATCTCGTCCCACGAGCCGAGCTTCTCGATCTCGGCCTTCTCCTCGTCGGTGAGGTAAAGCTCGGCGAGCTTCTTCAGCCACTCTTCGGGGATTTCGGCGGTTTCCGCCTCGAAACTGGTTTCAAGGCCGTGGAAGACCTTGCCGAACACCTGATCGAAGCGATCGAGCAGCGCCTCGTCCTTCACATAGGCTGCGCGCGAGAGATAGTAGAAGCTCTCGACGTTCCGATCGATCACGCCCGCCTTCAGCGCTTCCAGGAGCGTCAGGTGCTCCTTGAGGCTCGCCGGGATCTTCGCGGCGCGGAGGGCGTCAAGGAAATCGAGAAACATGCGCTGCGGGGCCTTTCGCTGGTCCAGTCCGCGGAAGGCATAGAGCAATCCGCGCGCCGACGCATTACCCGGTTCCGCTAGGGCTGTCACATTCGCGACGCGGCAGACTTATGTCGAATAAAAAAAGGGTGGCGGAACAATCGCCCCACCACCCTTGCCAGGTTTGCGTCCGTTCAGCGCCGACGGCGCACGATGCCGACACCCGCCAGGCCGAGACCGAGGAGCGCGAGGCTCGCAGGCTCCGGGACGTCGAGCGGGGGTTCGGGATCGGGGTCGGGGTCCGAAAGGACGGCGGTGAAGCCGATGTTGTTGAAATCAACCTGGCCGTTCGAGCCGGTGAGCCACGCGTTGACGTAGCGGACGTTCGTCGGGAAATCGAGCGCGTAGTCCTCCGGCGTGATGGGCGTGCCGTCGCTGCCGTCGGTGTTGCCGAGACGCGGCTCCTCGGTGAGGGAGCCGACGAGTGCCCATGCGTCGTCGTAGAACGTGAACACGATCTCGTCCACGTCGTAGCTTTCGCTGTGGTAGTTCCAGAAGTGCATGGTCGAGAGGTCGTATTCCGCGCCGAAATCGAACACGAGTTCGAGGTGTCCACCGCTCACCCACACATGGGTTGAGGGCGACCGGTGAAACTCCGGCGAAGTCGCCGTCGGGGCATCGATGACGTTCGCGAGCGAGGCGGCGATGTTCAGGTTCTGGAACGGGCCATTCGTCGGGTTCGCAAGAACGTCCGCGTCATGGCTGTCACCCAGCGAAACCGTAACGCCCGATGCGGCATTGAGGTAAACAGGGGCAGCCATTGCCGCCATCGGTAGCGTCGTCAGCGCGGTAAACACCGTCGCCCGCATCACATGCTCGATCCAAAACGATTTCACTTGGCCCTCCTCATTACAATTGCCTGTCGGCACCGTCGGGAAGAGGCAATGCAAGCGACATGCCATATTTTCAAAACGAAAGGATTCGAGCGGATCGACAGAAATCAGGCCAACAGCTTGATTTTCATTTTGTAAATTTTACCGACAGCGCGCAATCAGCGCGAGCGCGTGATCACGTGAAGACCCATGGCGAGCCAGCCCAGACCGATCGCCCCAGCCACAAGGCCGCCGAACTGGAGGGGCTGAAGCAGCGCGGGGAGGATCACGAACGGCGCAGGAAGACACAACGCGCCGAGCACCCGGCGTCCCGACCGAATGAGCGCGATCGCGCTGCCGCCCGAAGCAAGCGCAAGCAGCCCAAACTTGATCCACACGGGCCAAGCGAGCAGGGCAAGGGCATTGCCGGGGGCGGAGAGGTTCGCGGTGATGTGGAGAAGCAGAAGATTTTCCACCGCATCGCTTGCCGCCGCGACGAGGCCGAACGCGCCGAAAACTAGCCAGATGGGGCGTTTCCGATCCTGCGCGATACCAGCGAAGACACTGAAGACGAAGAGGCCGTAGATCGGCATGAACAGAAAATCGAGCCGGTTACCGCGGTCCATCGCAGCGATCCGCGCCGGGTCAGTCGGGACGCCGAAGATGTGATCGAGATGCGCCGGTGTCCGCGCGAACTCGAAGACGAGCACCGGGCTTTGCACGCGCGCCTCTGGAAGCGGCGCGGCGAGCGTCTTCGGAAACACCACCTGCAGGATGGCGAACATCAGGATGACAAGGCCGAACAGAACCACGGTCGTGCGTCTGTCGGCCAGCCAGTTCATGGGGGGGCGCCTATCCCGGCTTGCCGTCGCGCCGCGAGATGAACGCCAGGCGTTCGAACAGCATGACGTCCTGCTCGTTCTTGAGGAGCGCGCCGTGGAGGGGCGGGATCAGCTTCTTGGGATCGCGCGAGCGCAGTACCTCAAGCGGCAAATCCTCGTGCATGAGGAGCTTCAGCCAATCGAGCAGCTCGGAGGTGGACGGCTTCTTCTTGAGGCCCGGTACGTCGCGGATATCGTAGAAGACGGAGAGCGCCTCGCGCACCAGCTCCTTCTGGATGTCAGGGAAATGCACGTCGACGATCGCCTGCATCGTCTCGCGGTCCGGGAACTTGATGTAGTGGAAGAAGCAGCGGCGCAGGAACGCGTCCGGCAGTTCCTTCTCGTTGTTCGAGGTGATGATGACGATGGGACGCTCGGCGGCCTTCACCGTCTCGCCGGTCTCGTAGACGTGGAACTCCATGCGATCGAGTTCCTGCAGGAGGTCGTTCGGAAACTCGATGTCGGCCTTGTCGATCTCGTCGATCAGCAGCACGGGGAGGACAGGGGAGGTGAACGCTTCCCACAGCTTGCCCTTGCGGATGTAGTTGCGGATGTCGTGCACGCGCTCGTCGCCGAGTTGGCTGTCGCGCAGACGGCTGACGGCGTCGTACTCGTAGAGACCCTGCTGCGCCTTGGTGGTGGACTTGACGTGCCATTCGATGAGCGGAGCGCCCATCGCCGCGGCAACTTCGGCCGCGAGCACGGTCTTGCCCGTTCCGGGCTCGCCCTTCACCAGCAGTGGACGCCGGAGCGTCGCCGCCGCATTCACGGCAACCTTGAGGTCGTCGGTTGCGACATAGCCGCTGGTGCCTTCGAAACGCATGAAATTCTCCGCTGATGCCCGTTCGCGTTCGGCCTAAAGCGAGAAAGCCGAACGGGCAACCGCCTGTTTGCGATAGGAGGCTCAGCCGAGGCGCTGGGCGTGGCGCGCTTCGAGGAGGTCGAAAAGCTGCGCGTGGAGGCTGGCAAGCTGCAGCGCGCCGAACTCGATGGCACGACGCACGCGCACATCGTCTGCATGGCAGGCGAGCGCGTCGAACGCGCCATCCACGGGCCACGGGTCTGAAAGCCGCTCGTGGCGATCGTAGCCGAGGTGCTGTGCCGCGCGGGGCAAGCGGCTGCGCACGGTCTGCCAATCGAGCACGAGCGTTACCGCCGCGCCGAGCGCGCAGCCCATGCGGTTCGATTTGGCGAGCGTCAGCATGGCATCGCGCTGGTCGCGCACCACCTGTTCTGCGGTGCTGATGCCCTGGAGATCGAGCGCGCCGCCGGTCATCGCGGCAAGCCCGGCCATCCAGCGGCGGTCTTGATCGAACGCCACGCCCGCGCTGCGCAGCCACGAGGCAGCGGGTTCATCGGCATTGAGCCGCGCGATTTCGAGCACGCTCGGAAGCTGCCCGTGCAGGATAACAAGAAAATGTGCCGCGTCGGCAACAGCCTGCAGCGGCCGCGCGACCGCGCCTTCGGAAAGCGCACGTAAATGCGCGCTGCCGCCGGCGCCGCCATCTCGTAGCGCGCCGATCACCGCCGCAGCGAAGCTGCGCGAATCGGCTACGCTACCCGCAGCCCGCAGGGTCTTCTGAAGTTGGTCCATGAAGGTTGGGACCACCGCTGGCGCCATTTGCCGTCGTCTCCGCATCCGCTGCCCCGCGGTTCTTACCGCCGGCGCGAAGCGTAGAGTGCTCAACGTAAAGGGAGCCTTAATCCGTGCTGCCCTTTTTTACAGCGCGCCGCCGCCATGCGAGGAAACCGAGACCCGCCGCGACGAGTCCAAGGCTTGCCGGCTCGGGAATGTCGGTGCCGTTGTCCGGGAATTCGAAGTTTCCGCCGTAAGGCGCATGGTGAAGCTCGCCGCGAAGCTTCGCCGATGAGGAGAACTTGATCTTGCCCGTGTTCGGGAAGAAGTCGGCGGAGAGCGAGATGACCGAAACGCCGCTTTCATTGGGAAGGCTCGGCGTGATCAAAAATCCGTTCATGTGATCGCCGGGACTGTAGCGATCATAGCCGACGCCGGCGTCGAGCGCGGCGAGATCGGCTGAGAACTGGATGAAATCGGACTTCTTGAGCGTGCCGCCCGGCAGATCGCCGAGCGCTTTCGTGCTGCCGCCGCCGCCCTGAAAATCGATCGCGGGCGAAACGCTGCCGCCCACATAGGCGTCCCCGCGCTTCACCTTGGCGTTGTTCGAGACATTGCCCGTGACAACGAGGCTCGCCTTCTGGGCATTGGTCCCCTTGGAGGCGATCTGAACCGCGCCCGCGTTGTAGTTGCCGTCGACGTAAACCGCGCCTTCGATGTCGCTGGAGAGCGTGACGTCGCTGAAAGCGATGAGATTATAGTCTTTGAGAGCCTGGATCGGGCTCGCGAGAGCACTGGACGACGCAAACAGGAGCGCTGCAACAACCGCGCTGCCAAAACCGGATTTCATGATCGCAGACCCTTGTTCGTTCTTCATGGCAAAACGGCGGACACCGCTGCGCCCGCCGTCTAACCGTGATTTGATTAAAGTGACATGAACCAAATGTCTTAGGGCTGAATGTCGATCCGCCCTAGGTGTCGAGGAAGCTCCGCATCTTGCGGCTGCGCGTCGGGTGCTTGAGCTTCCGAAGCGCCTTCGCCTCGATCTGACGGATGCGTTCGCGCGTCACCGAGAACTGCTGCCCGACCTCTTCGAGCGTGTGATCGGTGTTCATGCCGATGCCGAAGCGCATACGAAGCACGCGCTCCTCGCGCGGGGTGAGGCTGGCGAGAACCCGCGTCACCGTTTCCTTGAGGTTGGCGTGGATCGCCGCGTCCACGGGGATCACGGCGTTCTTGTCTTCGATGAAGTCGCCAAGGTGGCTGTCTTCCTCGTCGCCGATCGGCGTTTCGAGGGAGATCGGCTCCTTCGCGATCTTCATGACCTTGCGCACCTTGTCGAGCGGCATCGAGAGACGCTCGGCCAGTTCTTCCGGCGTCGGCTCACGGCCGATCTCGTGCAGAATCTGGCGGCTGGTGCGGACGAGCTTGTTGATCGTTTCGATCATGTGGACGGGGATGCGGATCGTGCGCGCCTGGTCGGCGATCGAACGCGTGATCGCCTGCCGGATCCACCACGTGGCGTACGTGGAGAACTTGTAGCCGCGCCGGTACTCGAACTTGTCCACCGCCTTCATCAGGCCGATGTTGCCTTCCTGAATGAGATCAAGGAATTGCAGACCGCGGTTCGTGTACTTCTTGGCGATGGAGATGACGAGGCGAAGGTTCGCCTCCACCATTTCCTTCTTGGCGATCCGCGCCTCGCGCTCGCCCTTCTGCACCATATTGACGATGCGGCGGAACTCACCGAGCTCCACGCCCGTCTGCTGTGCGATATCGGCGATATCGGTGCGGATCTTCTCGACCGTGCCGCGCTCGCTCTGTGCGAAATTGGCCCACTTGTCGTCCATGCGCGAAACGCGGTCGAGCCAGCTCTCGTCGAGCTCGCTGCCCATATACTCGTCGAGGAACGACTTGCGGTTGATGCGGTAACGCTCGGCGAGACGCAGCATGTTGCCGCCAAGCGTCATGAGCTGGCGGTTGTAGCTGTAGAGCTGATCGACGAGGAACTCGATCTTGGCGTTGTGGAAGTGCACGGCCGCGACCTTCAGGGTCAGCTCCTCGCGCAGCCCCTGATACTTCTTCTCCTGCGCCTGCGGGAACTCCTCACCGGAGTTGAGCGCTTCGAGGCGGCCTTCCTGGAGTTTCAGGAAGCGCTTGTAGAGAGAGGTGATCTCGGCGAACTGCTCAAGCGCCTGCGGCTTCAGCTGCTCTTCCATCTGCGCGAGGGAGAGCGTGTTTTCCTCGTCTTCTTCTTCCTGCTGCGGCTTGGCGCGCTTCTCGGTGTATTCGTCTTCCTCGTCGGCGTTCTTCTCCGGCTCAGCTTCGGGCTCGTCGTCGTCCTTCAGCTCAACGCCGCTCGGCAGATCGGAATCGCTGTCGTTCTCCACCTGCTCGTCGGACGGCCCGCTGTTCAGCATGGCGTCGAGGTCGAGGATTTCGCGAAGCTGCATCTCGCCCGCGTTCAGCGCTTCGGACCACGCGATCATCGACGTGAAGGTGAGGGGGCTTTCGCAAAGCCCCTCGATCATCGTGTTGCGGCCCGCTTCGATGCGCTTGGCGATGGCGATTTCGCCTTCGCGCGACAGCAGCTCCACCGCGCCCATTTCGCGCAGGTACATGCGCACCGGATCGTCGGTGCGGTCCAGCACCTCTTTCTTCTTCTCGATGACGTGCAGCGCCGGCTTCTCGTCGCCGTCGATCTCCTCGGCCTCGGCCTCCTCCTCCGCTTCGGCCTCCGGCTCATCGTCGCCGGTGTCCTCGTTCTCGGTGAGGTTGATGCCCATCTCAGAGAGCGCGGACATCACGTCCTCGATCTGCTCGGACGACATCTGATCCTGCGGCAGCGCCGCGTTCAGCTCGTCATACGTCAGCCAGCCGCGCTTCTTCGCCTTCGCGACCAATTTCTTGATCGACGCATCGTTCATGTCGATGAGCGGCGCGCCGTCGGCTTCGCCGTTCTCGTCCTTACCCTTGGGCTTCGCCGGTGCTTTGGTCGCCATCCAGGTTCCGTTCCTTCATGGGCGCCGACGTATCATCCCCGCGTCGCGCCTCTGCCAAATCGATAAGTTCTCGTTCGACACGCGCCTTTTCAGCGCGAAGCCGTTGTTGTTCCTCGAATTCCGACTGGACCAGGGAATCGTAGCGCGCACGCAGATCCGCCAAATCCTCATCGATGCGTTGCAGCGCCATAAGGTGGCCCACAACACATGCCAAGTCCTGATCCGCAATCGCGGCGGGCGTCCGGGGTCGCGTGAAGCTGAAATCGAGGCGGTTGCGAGCATATCGCTGTTGCCTGATGTGTTCCGCGTACTGACCGAGCCCTTGTGCCGCTAGGTCGTGTGCCAGCGCATCTTTGTCAAGATCGGGATTACGCGAAACTGCGGCAAAAATTGCAGTTCTCAGCGCCGTGAGCTGAGGATCGGCGATATAAAGGCTCGCAATGTCTTCCGCGTGCGCCTCTGCGAGTTCAGGCCTGTCGAGCAGGCCGCGAAAAATCGCGTACATCTGCTTTTGCGTGCCTTCGACCCCTGCGCGCTCTTTGAACGCGCTCGACGCGCCGCGAACGACGGGCATGAAGCGGTTTTGCCGCCGCGCCTGAAACATCGCATCGAAGCGTTCGCGGAACTCGCTTTGGTAGAGCGAGGCGACGGTCTGGTTCTGAATCGCGTGTGCGTGCTCGAACAGGCGCTGGCGGACGGCGGCGCGGCGTTCGGGCGTGGCGGTGTCGACGCCCTCTGTCTCCGCCCTCCAGAGCGTATCGATCAGGCTCGCCGCGCCGTTCACGAGGTCCGTGAACGCGGAAAGTCCGCGTGCCTTGGCGAAATCGTCGGGGTCCTGCCCCTGCGGCATGGTGATGAAACGCAGCGACTTGCCGGGTTCGAGCAGGGGGAGGGCGCGCATCGCGGCGCGGATCGCCGCGCGGCGCCCGGCGGCATCCCCGTCGAAGCAGAGCACCGGCTCGGGCGCGACACGCCACAGCAGCTTCATCTGATCCTCGGTGAGCGCGGTGCCCATCGGCGCAACAGCCTCCGCGAAGCCGACCTGCGCGAGGCCGATGACGTCCATATAGCCTTCGACGACGACGATGCGGCCCGACTTGCGCGCGGCCGGGCCGGCCTTGTCGAGGTTGTAGAGCAGGCGGCCCTTGTCGAAGAGCGGCGTGTCGGGGGAGTTCAGGTACTTGGGCTCGCCCGCGCCGATGATGCGCCCGCCGAAGCCCACGACACGCCCGCGCGGATCGCGGATCGGGAACATCAGGCGGCCCCGGAAGCGATCGTATGGCTCGCGGCCTTCGGCTTCGATGACGAGGCCGACTTCGATGAGTTTGCGAACGTCTATATCGCCGAGCGCGGCCTTGAGCGCGCCGCGGCTGTCGGGCGCGAAGCCGAGGCCGAAGGCTTCCACGGTGCCTGGTTTCAGGCTGCGCTTTTCGATGTAGGCGCGCGCGTCCGCACCGCCGAGGCCGGAAAGCTGCTTGCGGAACCAGTCGCTTGCGGCACCGGTGACGTCATGAAGTCCCGCCGCAGCCTTCGCCTTCGCACGCGCCTCCGGGTTTTCCTCGGGCATCTCCAGCCCGGCTTCCGCCGCGAGGCCCGCCACGGCATCGCGGAAGCTGAGGCCTTCCTGCTCCACCACGAAGCGGATGACGTCGCCATGGGCGCCGCAGCCGAAGCAGTGATAGAAAGCCTTGTCGTCGTTGACGTAGAAGCTCGGCGTCTTCTCGTTATGGAAGGGGCAGCAGCCCTTCATCTCGCGCCCGGCCTTGAGCAGCTTCACCCGACGCGCCACCACGGACGACAGGCTCACCCGGCTCCTGATCTCGTCGAGGAATTGCGGGGGGATGCTCATGCGGGCAGGGCTATCCCGCCAGCGCGGCTTTGACGATTCCGCTGACCGTGCTCATGTCGATCTGCCCGGCGTGGCGCGCCTTCACCTCGGCCATCACGCGGCCCATGTCCTTGGGGCCGGCGGCGCCGATCTCGGCAACGATGGCGGCGACGGCGGCTTTCACCTCGTCCGGGCCCATCATGGCGGGGAGGAAGGATTCGATGACCGCAAGCTCCGCTTTTTCCTGCGCGGCGAGCTCTTCGCGGCCGCCCTGTTCGAACATGGTGATGGATTCGCGGCGCTGTTTGCCCATCTTCTGCAGGACATCGACGACAATAACGTCATCGTCCGGCACGGATTTCGCCGTGCGCAGCTCGATGTCGCGGTCCTTCAGCTTCGCGAGGATCAGGCGCACGGCTGCCAGCCGTTCCTTCTCGCCCGCCTTCATGGCCGCCACCTGCGCCGCCTTGATGTCGTCGCGAATCATGCTTTTCTTCCCTTTAAGAGCAAGCGGTCCGTCTAGCCGCCAAAAAGGCAAAAGAATAGATTGACGCTCCGGACCCTCGCCAATAGCTAGGCGCCTTAGCCACAAAGCACGAAACCAGAGTCGAAGGGGCCAGACCACGTGTCCGACGCCAAACCCGCGCGCGCACCCAAAGGAGCCACGGGGGTATTGATTCTCGCGGACGGCACAGTGATCTGGGGGCACGGTTTCGGCGCCGAGGGTCACGCGGTCGGCGAGGTTTGCTTCAACACCGCGATGACGGGCTATCAGGAGGTGATGACCGATCCCTCCTACGCCGGGCAGATCGTTACCTTCACCTTCCCGCACATCGGCAATGTCGGCACGAATGCCGAGGATGTGGAGGCCGATACGCCCGCTGCCGTAGGCTGCGTGGTGCGGCAGAACGTGACGGCGCCCAGCAACTTCCGCAGCGCCGAAGGCTTCGACGCGTGGATGAAGCGCAAGGGGCGCGTGGGCCTCTCAGGCGTCGATACGCGCGCGCTGACGCGCCGCATTCGTGAACTCGGCGCGCCGAACGCGGTGATCGCGCACAGCCCCTCGGGCACGTTCGACATCGACGCGCTGCTCGCCGAGGCAAAGGCGTGGCCGGGCCTCGAAGGCATGGACCTTGCCAAGGACGTGACGCGGAGCGCGCGGCAGGATTGGTCCGGCGGGCCGTGGCATCTCGGAAAGGGCTACGGCGAAAGCGCCGGTGAAGGCAGGCCGCATGTGGTCGCCATCGATTACGGCGCCAAGAACAACATCCTGCGCAACCTGACGGCGGCAGGCGCGAGCGTGACCGTGATGCCCGCGAGCGCGACCTTCGAAGAGGTAATGGCGCTGCGCCCGGACGGCGTGTTCCTGTCGAACGGCCCCGGCGACCCTGCCGCGACCGGCGAATATGCTGTGCCAGTCATCAAGAAGCTGCTCGACGCGAACGTGCCGATCTTCGGCATCTGCCTCGGCCACCAGCTCCTCGGCCTCGCCGTGGGCGCGAAAACCGCGAAGATGCATCAGGGCCATCGCGGCGCGAACCACCCGGTGAAGCGGCTCTCTGATGGTCTCGTCGAGATCACCAGCATGAACCACGGCTTCGCGGTGGACGCCGACACGCTTCCCGCGAACGCACGGGCGACGCATGTCTCGTTGTTCGATGGTTCCAACTGCGGGCTCGAACTCACCGACAAGACGGCGTTTTCCGTCCAGTATCACCCCGAGGCGAGCCCCGGTCCGCAGGACAGTTTCTACCTCTTCGAGAAGTTCGTGAAGGGACTGCAGTAAAACCATGCCCAAACGCACGGACATCTCCTCCATCCTCATCATCGGCGCAGGCCCCATCGTCATCGGGCAAGCGTGCGAGTTCGATTATTCGGGTACGCAGGCGTGCAAGGCGCTGCGCGAGGAGGGGTACCGGATCATTCTGGTGAACTCGAACCCCGCGACGATCATGACCGATCCGGACATGGCGGACGCGACCTATATCGAGCCGATCACGCCGGAGATCGTCGCCAAGATCATCGAGAAGGAGCGGCCCGACGCGGTGCTGCCGACGATGGGCGGGCAGACGGCGCTGAATACGGCGCTGGCGCTGGCGCGCGACGGTACGCTTGAAAAATACGGCGTCGAGCTGATCGGTGCGGATGCCGAGGCCATCGACAAGGCCGAGGATCGGCTGAAATTCCGGCAGGCGATGGACAAGATCGGGCTGGAAAGCGCGCGGTCCGGCATCGCCCATTCGCTCGACGAGGCGTTCGAGGTGCTGGAGCGCACAGGGCTTCCCTCGATCATCCGCCCCAGCTTCACGATGGGCGGCACCGGCGGCGGCGTCGCCTACAACCGGCAGGAGTTCGAGGAGATCGTGCGCGGCGGGCTCGACGCCAGCCCCACCACCGAGGTGCTGATCGAGGAATCGCTGCTCGGCTGGAAAGAGTATGAGATGGAAGTCGTCCGCGACAGGAACGACAACGCCATCATCATCTGCTCGATCGAGAACGTCGACCCGATGGGCGTCCACACCGGCGACAGCATCACCGTCGCCCCGGCGCTGACGCTGACCGACAAGGAATACCAGATCATGCGGAACGCGAGCATCGCGGTCCTGCGTGAAATCGGCGTGGAAACGGGCGGTTCGAACGTCCAGTTCGCAGTCAATCCGAAGGACGGCCGCCTCGTCGTCATCGAGATGAACCCGCGCGTCTCGCGCTCTTCGGCGCTCGCTTCGAAGGCGACGGGGTTCCCGATTGCGAAGGTCGCGGCGAAGCTTGCCGTCGGCTACACGCTCGACGAGATCGAGAACGACATCACGGGCGCGACGCCCGCGAGCTTCGAGCCCACCATCGATTACGTCGTCACCAAGATCCCGCGCTTCGCGTTCGAGAAGTTCAAGGGGGCTTCGAATACGCTCACCACGGCGATGAAGTCCGTGGGCGAGGTTATGGCGATCGGCCGCTCGATTCACGAAAGTATGCAGAAGGCGCTGCGCGGCCTCGAAACCGGACTCACCGGCTTCGACGAGGTCGAGGCGCTGATGGGCGCCGGAAACGACGAGGTGGAAGCCGCGCTCGCGCTTCCGACGCCCGACCGGCTGCTGGTCGTCGCCGACGCGATCCGGCGCGGGATTTCGGATGCCGATATTCACCGCCTGTCCGCTTACGACCCGTGGTTCATCGCGCGTATCCGCGAGATCGTGGACGCCGAGGAAAAGGTTCGCGAGAACGGCCTGCCGAGGGACGCTGAGGGTTTCCGCGCGCTGAAGGCGATGGGCTTTTCGGATGCGCGGCTCGCAACGCTCGTCGGCTGGCACGAGGCTGCGGTCGCCGAACAGCGGCGCGGGCTCAATGTCCGCCCGGTGTTCAAGCGCATCGATACCTGCGCCGCCGAGTTCGAGGCGAAGACGCCCTATATGTATTCGACCTACGAGGCGCCGAGCTTTGGCGTGCCCGAGGACGAGAGCCAGCCTACGGACGCGAAAAAGGTCGTCATCCTCGGCGGCGGGCCAAACCGGATCGGGCAGGGCATCGAGTTCGACTATTGCTGCTGCCACGCCTGCTTCGCGCTCGACGAGGCGGGTTACGAAACCATCATGATCAACTGCAACCCGGAGACGGTCTCCACCGACTACGACACGTCGGACCGCCTGTATTTCGAGCCGCTCACCACCGAGGATGTGCTTGAAATCCTGCATGTCGAGATGTCGAAGGGTACGCTCGTCGGCGTCATCGTACAGTTCGGGGGGCAGACGCCGCTGAAGCTCGCGCAGGGGCTTGAGGACGCGGGCATCCCGATCCTCGGCACCTCACCCGACGCGATCGACCTTGCGGAAGACCGCGAGCGCTTCGCGAAGCTGGTGGGCGATCTTGGTCTCAAGCAGCCCTCGAACGGTCTTGCGCGCAGCCTCGAAGAGGCGATCCGCGAGGCCGACCGGATCGGCTATCCAGTGCTGCTGCGCCCGTCCTACGTGCTCGGCGGCCGCGCGATGGAGGTCGTGGAGAACCAGACGCAGCTCGAAACCTACATCGCGACCGCAGTGAAGGTGTCCGGCACCTCGCCCGTGCTTGTCGACCAGTATCTGCGCGATGCGGTCGAGGTCGACGTCGATGCGCTGTCGGACGGCAAGGATGTGGTTGTCGCGGGCGTGCTTCAGCACATCGAGGAAGCGGGCGTCCATTCGGGCGACAGTGCCTGCTCGCTGCCGCCCTACAGCCTGGCCGCAGACATGATCGCCGAGATCGAGCGGCAAACCGTGGCGCTTGCGATCGCGCTGAAGGTCAAGGGCCTGATGAACGTGCAGTATGCCGTGAAGGACGGCGAGGTTTACCTCATCGAGGTGAACCCGCGCGCCAGCCGCACGGTGCCGTTCGTGGCGAAGGCCATCGGGCGGCCGATCGCGAAGATCGCCGCGCGCGTGATGGCGGGCGAGGCGCTCGCCTCGTTCGGCCCGATCAACCGCGATATTCCCTATATCGCAGTGAAAGAGGCCGTGTTCCCGTTCGCGCGCTTCCCGGGCGTGGACCCGATCCTCGGGCCGGAGATGAAGTCGACAGGCGAGGTGATGGGCATCGATGTCGATTTCCCCACGGCCTTCGCGAAGAGCCAGCTCGGCGCGGGGACGACGCTGCCCGATACCGGCACGGTCTTCGTTTCGGTGAAGGATACCGACAAGCCGGTGATCCTTGCCGCTGCCAGGGGGCTGATAGAGCTCGGTTTCCGCATAGTCGCGACTTCGGGCACGGCGAGTTACCTTGCGGAGCAGGGGATCGCGGTGGAGCCGGTCAACAAGGTGCTGGAAGGACGGCCGCATATCGTCGACCGGATCAAGGACGGCGACATCGACCTTATCTTCAACACCACCGAGGGCGCACAGAGCCTGAAGGACTCGCAATCGATCCGCGCTTCGGCGCTTTACGGCAAGATTCCGTATTATACGACGGCGGCGGAATCGCTGGCGACAGTGATGGCCATCCGCGCAATGCGTCAACAACCCCTTGCAGTCCGGTCGCTGCAATCTTACTATTCTGATCTCGATACCTGATCCCCGACAGTTCTGGCTAAGAGACGGCGGATTTTCCGGCGGAGGGTCGGTTTGCCGGGGGAGTAGGCTAGGAGTGGGTTACGAACATGGCGACGCTTGAAAAGCTTCCGATCCTGCCGTCCGGTCATGCGAAAATGCAGACCGAACTGCAAAAGCTGAAGACGGTTGACCGTCCCGAGGTGGTGCAGGCCATCGAGGAAGCACGTGCGCACGGCGACCTTTCCGAAAACGCCGAGTATCATGCCGCGAAAGAGCGGCAAGGCCAGATCGAAGCGCAGATCATCGAGCTGGAAGATCAGCTCGCCCGCGCGCAGGTGATCGATCCGACAACGCTTTCGGGCGACAAGGTGGTGTTCGGCGCCACGGTCGACCTTCTGGATGAAGACGATAAGCCCGTCGTTTACCAGATCGTTGGCCCCTACGAGGCCGATGCCAAGCAGGGCCGCATCTCGTACACGTCCCCGCTCGGCCGCGCGCTCATCGGGCGCCGCGTCGGTGAGGAGGTCGAAGTTTCGACCCCGTCCGGCGACAAATATTACGAGATCGTCAAACTCAACTTCATCTGAAAGGCGGAAAGCCGGTGGAAGCTGAACGCGTGGATCTCGCGACCCGCGCGATCATTATCGCCTGCGTTCTGATCCAGCTCGCGGTGACGCTTGGCGGCCCCGGTTTCGAGATGGCGATCAGCATGGGCGGGGGTCTGATCCCGGCGCGGATCGGGGGCAGCCTCGTCCTCGATCATGCGATCCCGGCACCCGCAACGCTCGTATCCTCGATTTTCCTGCATGGAAGCTGGGCACACCTCGGCTTCAACATGCTGTTCCTCGCGTGGATCGGCCGTTTCGTCGAGGCGGTGCTCGGCCGCTGGCGCTATCTGCTGCTGTTCTTCGTCTCGGGCATCGCGGGCGGGCTCGTTCAGGTCGCGCTCGATCCCGGCTCGCCGATCCCGGTCGTGGGCGCGAGTGGCGCCATTTCCGGCGTATTTGCCGCGCACGCGATGATCTTCGGGCGTTCAGGCGGGAAGGGCGAGTTCGCGCGCGCGCTTCAGCTCGCCGCGCTCTGGATCGGCCTCCAGGTCGCGACGGGACTCGTGCTCAACACGGATGGCGGCGGCATCGCGATCGGCGCGCACGTTGGCGGCTTCGTGGCGGGCCTGATCGTCGCCCTGCCGCTCGCCCGCGCTGCGATCGCGCGACGGTTCCGTTAGGCGGAGGGGTCCGCGTCGGGCTCCAGCAGCCGGTGCAGGTGCACCACGACATACTTCATCGCCGCATCGTCCACCGTGCGCTGCGCATTGGCGCGCCACGCGTTTTCCGCGCTCTTGAAGTCTGGAAAAATGCCGACGATGTCGAGCGCGGCGAGGTCTTCGAACTCGAGCCCGCGCGGGTCCGCGACGCGTCCGCCGAACACGAGGTGGAGTTTCTGTTTTTCAGTCTGGTCCATGCACGTGCGCTATAGCGCCTCGAACTCGCGCTGCAAGCGTTCGAGCGTCGCACCGGCCCAACGCTCGAACTCCGGGGCTGCCCATGCCCTGTGGTCGCCCTTTGCATACGCGAGCGCGTTGCGGTGGTAGATGAGCGCGTTCATTCGGTTCGCGATCCAGCTGTTGTGGGTGCGGATCACCTTGGCGGGGGAGCCGACGACGATGCTGTTCGGCGGCACTTCCGTGCCGTCGCGCACGAAGGCGTGCTGGCCGACGATGCTGTTGTCGCCGATCACCGCATCGTTGAAGATCGTGGCGTTCACGCCGACGAGGACATTGTTACCGAGCTTGCAGGCATGGATCGTCGCATGGTGCGTGATCGAGCAGTAATCGCCGATTTCCACCGCACGGCCCGGCTCTGCGTGAACCATCACGAAGTCCTGGATATTCGTGAAACGCCCGATCCGGATATGTTCCGCTTCCGAACGCATGACCACGTTGCACCAGACCGAGGACCCTTCCTCGAAACGGATATGGCCGTAAAGCTGCGCCGAAGGATGGATGAACGCCGCAGCTTCGCGGTCGATGACGGATGTCATGCGGACTTGCGATCCCTCATGAACTGGACGAGCGCATCGAAGCCGTTCTTCTGGATATAGGCGGTGAAGTCGGCTTCCTGCGTCAGCGACAGGTTCACGCCGGCCACCGTGAGATTGTCGACGACATACTTGCCGCTCTGGTTCTTCTTCACGGTCCAGATCGAATCGATCGGCTGCGCGCCGTTGTTGCGGGTGACGCGGGCGTAGACGTCTATGGTTCCGCGCGTGCCCCGGGGCACGGTGCGGACAACCTTGAGTTCACTGTCGGCAAACTCGAACAGGTTGTCGGTATAGGTATCGACGACATAGTCCGGGAAGGCGGCCTGATAGGCCTGATACTGCTGCTTGTTGATCGTCCGCACATGGCGGCGGATCAGGCGGTTGCCGATGTCGGTGACCGCGAAGTTCTCCTTGAGCAACCTCCGGAACTGGGCGCGGACTTCATTCTTGTCGTTCGACTTGTCGCGCAGCACGGCATAAGCGCGCTGAGAGAGCTCGGTAATGAAGGTGCCGGCAGCCTTGCCGTTGTCGGCCGGCGCAGTCGTTTGCGCCGCAAGGCTGGCAGCGGGCGTGGCAACGGCCGCCGAGGCGAGAAGAATCGCGAGTGCGCGAATGAACATTTATCAGAACTCCGTCCGCTTGGCGTTCGCTTAGCGAGACGCCTTTAAGAGATAATCGACGACCGCCTTGCGCTCGTCAGGCTTCTTCAACCCGACAAAGGCCATGGAAGTTCCCGGAACCACCTTCCGGGGATTGTCGAGATACGTGTCGAGCTTGTCCGCAGTCCACGTGAAGCCGGCTTTCTTCATCGCCGGGGAATAGCGCGGAAAGCTCTTTTCAGTGCCCGCAGTGCGCCCGATCAGCTTTTTGAGCGATGGGCCCTGGCGCGGCTTTTCGCCAGCCTGGGCAGGGTCCCAGTGGCAGATGCCGCAGCGGCTCTTGAACAATTGCGCTCCGTCTGCCGCTGCCGCCGGACCGGCGATCAACACGGCAAGAGCGGAAAGGGCAACCAAACGGGCAGCGCGCGTTTTCATGTGCGTAGCTTTCTTTTCCATAATGCTGGAATGCACGATCCCCTGTGAATCGGCGATTAATCGGTAATGTTTTTCGGGCTATTGTAAAGAGATGGACCCGCTTCTGCCCTCTCTTGCCGACGTCGAGCGGCTACAGGAGAACGCGAACGCGGATGCCCGCCGCGCGATCGCGCTGAAGCTTGGGCACAGCTATACGCAGCGCCTGTTCGACAACCGCGAACGCGGAATCGCGGACGATATTGTGCGCGCGATCGCCCGTGACGTTGAGGTTGAGGTGCGCAAGGCGCTGGCGCAAACCATCGCTTCAAGCGCCGACATTCCGCAGGACGTGGCGCTTCGCATGGCGCACGACGTTATTGAGGTCGCCGAGCCGATTTTGAAGGCGAGCGACCTCCTCGACGACGACATGCTCGTGGAGATCGTGAAATCGCGGAGCGAGGAACACCGCGTCGCCATCGCCGCGCGGCCCGTGGTGCGGGAGCCGGTTTCCGCGGCGATTGTCGAACATGCCGAAGTGCGGGCGGTGTCGACGCTTGCCGCCAATGCCGGCGCAGACATCGCGGAAGCCGCGATGGCGCGTGCAGTCGAACGCTTCGGCGATGAAGAAGCCGTGGCGATGCCGCTCGCCGATCGCCCATCGCTGCCGCTTGCCATCGCGGAGCGGCTCGTTGCGCTGGTTTCGAGCCGGATCAGAGCCCGGATGGCGGGGGAAGGGGACAGGTTTCAGCAGTTCGCGAAGGGGCTTTCGCAGGTTTCCGAAGGTGCGGCGTTCATACTCGGGGGCGGCGAAACCGACGTGCTCGATCTCATCGCCATGGTCGACCAACTGCACGCGGCCGGAAAACTGCAACCCTCGCTCGTCATCCGCGCCGGGCGGCTCGGCGATCGCGAGCTGATGCAGGCGGTTGTCTCAAGGCTCACCGGGCTTCGGTACGGCCTTGTGGTGGAAGCCTTCGATCAGCCGGACTCGGCGCGGCGGATGCTGCGCGAAGTCGGCCTTGTTCCATCGGAAATCGACGAGGTTGTCCCCGCCGCCGCCTAGGCGAGTTCGGCCGGGCTTTCATCCTCGGCAGGGGTGCCGTTAACGGCTTTGCCCTTGCCGCGAACGGCGGATGTCGCAGACTTCGCGACCTCGGCCGCACCTTCCTTGATCTCGCTGAAGCGCAGCTTGGCGGCTTCCTTGATGCCAAGTTCGGCAAGCTTCGCTTCGCCGGCCGTGCGCGCAACCCGGGCCGCCGTACGCGCCGTCGACGCGAGCTTGTCGCGAACCGGGCCGAGGGCGCGGTTCTCACCGCTGCTGCGCGGCAGGAGCGCGCCGATGATCGCACCGAGCGCCGCGCCCGCAAGCACGGCGACGAGTGGATTCTCGTCGACGCTTTCGGCCGTGCGCTCGCGCGCCTTCGCCGCCTGCACTTTCGCGCGCTCCGAATAATCCGCGGCACGCTCACGCGCCGTTTCCCAGGCGTCATTCGCGTGCTGGCGTGCGGAAGCGAACGTTTCGCCGGCGGCCTCGCGCGCGGCCTGCGCCTTGTGTGTCACCGTCTCGCGCACTTGCTGCGCGGTCTGTTTCACACCTTCCAGCCGGTCCTTGCCCGGCGCTTCGTTGCCGAAATCATCTTCGTACTGGCTCATGGCGGGTGCCTTTCTGCTCTTCCGATGGTGCCGCGCGCCCGCCATCAGACCGGCAAGCGCGCCGACGATGGAGATCGCGCCAAGATTGTCGCTCGCTGCCTTACGGCCGCGTGCAACGAGTTCTGCCCCCCGTTCAGCCGCTGCATCAATCGCCTCGTTCGCGATCGTACGGGGATCGAGCCGGTGCCGGATCTCGCCGACGGTCAGCGCGATCCGCCGCCGCGCCTCAGCGGCTTCCGCTTCATAAAGGGCCGTATTGACGGGGTCGTCTTTCACGTTTCGCTCCGGTGGCGCAGCAAGGATGGGGGCTCAATCACGATCTCAAGGCGTTTGCGCCCTTCAACAAACAAAAGGCACGACGCTCCGGCAGCGATCACGGTGACGATCACCACCGCCAAGAAGAATCCGACATAGGGCCCGAGCAGCACGACGAGCGCCGTCGCAATCCCCATCAGTGCCACGAACGCCAAAGCAACCGAAGCGCTGAGAAACGCAAGCGGCAGCCGCGCCAATTGAAGTCGCCGGGCGATCTTCGCCTCGGCAATGCGGACTTCCGCCTGCAGAAAGTCTCCGCCTTCGTCGACGAGGCGCTCGAAGAGATCGGAGATTTTTACGTCCTGATCGGCCACCCCTGTTGGTCCTCTCAGACTTCAGCGTCGTCGTTGCGGCTGGCCTTGAAGAAGCGCGAGATAATGAAACCGGCGGCCGCTGCGGCGGCGATCACCAGCACCGGCGAACGGCGGACCATTTCGCGCGTGTCGTCGATAATGTCATCGACTGTCTTCTCACGCATCCGCTGCGCGAAGGATTCCACCGAATCTGCGGCCGAATTGATGATGTTCGCGAGCGGCTCCGCCTGCGTGCCTTTCAGCTTGTCGGCGGCTTCGCGCGTGACGTGCGAGACGCTGCCGAGCGTTTCGGCGGCGCGGGTCTTGCCTTCCTCGGCGGCGCTGCGCGCCTTTGTCGAGGCTTCGGTCTTGAACTTGCTGGCTTCAGCCTTGATCGTGGCCAGCCGGTCCGTTTTCGCGGCAACGGGATCGGCAGTAGGAGGCGCGGGAAGAGTGTCGGACATGCCAATTCCTTTCAGGCTTACGGGGGCTGTAGTACAACAATAGAACAGGATGTTGGTTCCGTCGTGGGCAAAAACAAGGCCGCATTGCGACACTGGCAGAACAAGCGGCGTTGCCCCACGCGCCGAGGCTGATTAAGAGCGCGCACGAACGATATTTTCACAAGCCGGAGCGACGCCATGACCGCGATCATCGACATCCACGCCAGACAGATTCTCGACAGCCGCGGCAATCCGACCGTGGAGGTCGAGGTGACGCTGGAAGATGGCGCCTTCGGCCGCGCCGCCGTGCCCTCGGGCGCCTCGACGGGCGCCTATGAGGCCGTTGAGCTTCGCGACGGCGACACGAGCCGCTGGCTCGGCAAGGGTGTCGAGAAAGCGTGCGCCGCCGTTGACGGCGAAATCCAGGACGCGCTGCTCGGCATGGATGCCGAGGACCAGCTTGAGCTCGACAACACGCTGATCTCGCTGGACGGCACACCGAACAAGGCGCGGCTTGGCGCCAACGCCATTCTCGGGGTCAGCCTGGCGGCAGCAAAGGCGGCTGCGGATTCGCGGGGGCTGCCGCTCTATCGGTACGTTGGCGGCGTCTCGGCAAGCGTGCTGCCGGTGCCGATGATGAACATCCTGAACGGTGGTGCGCACGCCGACAATCCGATCGACTTCCAGGAATTCATGATCATGCCGGTCGGTGCCGAGAGCTTCGGCGAGGGGCTGCGCTGGGGCGCGGAAATCTTCCACACGCTGAAAAAGTCACTACACGACAAGGGCCTCGCGACCGCGGTGGGCGACGAAGGCGGCTTCGCACCGAACCTCGCGAGCGCCGAGGCTGCGCTCGACTTCATAATGGGCGCCGTGGAAAAGGCGGGCTTCAAGGTAGGCGATGAGGTGATGCTGGCGCTCGACTGCGCCGCCACCGAATTCCACAAGGACGGCAATTACGAGATGACGGGCGAAGGCAAGTCGCTGTCGTCGGCCGAGATGGTGGACTTCCTTGCAAGCCTTTGCGATCGCTACCCGATCATCTCGATCGAGGACGGCATGGGTGAGGACGACTGGGACGGCTGGAAGCTGCTCACCGACCGCGTCGGAGATCGCGTCCAGCTTGTCGGCGACGACCTCTTCGTGACCAACCCTGCACGCCTCCGCGACGGCATTGCCAAGGGTACCGCGAACTCCATTCTGGTAAAAGTTAACCAGATCGGTACGCTGTCCGAAACGCTCGAAGCCGTCAACATGGCGCACCGTGCGCGGTACACCGCCGTGATGTCACACCGTTCGGGCGAGACCGAGGATGCGACGATTGCTGACCTCGCCGTCGCGACGAACTGCGGTCAGATCAAGACCGGCAGCATGGCGCGTTCGGACCGGCTCGCGAAATACAATCAGCTGATCCGCATCGCCGAGGAGCTGGGCGATGTCGCCACATATGCAGGCCGATCGATTCTCCGCGCAAAATAACGCTTGAATCATTAGGATTCGCGTGATTCAAAGGCGGACGTGAGCGAACCCGTCCGCCTTGTCTCCTATATCCGCTCAGCGTGGCTTCCCGCGCTGTGCATCGGCCTCGTCGCGTTCTTCGGATGGCACGCGGTTGCGGGCGACACGGGCATTCTCGCGCTCGGCGGCTATAAGGCCGAAGAGACGCGCCTTGCGAAGGAAGCGGCCGTTGTCGCCCAGCGCAAGGCGGATCTTGAGCGCAAGGTGACGCTCCTCAATCCCTCGAAGGTCGATCCCGACCTTGCAGACGAACTCGTACGTGAGAATCTGGGCCTCGTCCGTGAGGACGAGTTCGTCATCCGTCTCGACAAATAAGCCATCAAGCGTCTCGCTCGCGCTTGAACTTTACACACGGTCGCACGTATAGCGTCGGTGAAGTAAAAAACTTTACCTTGCGAACCAGAGGAGGGGATCATCGTCGAGCGAACCAAAGAGGCGAAAACATCGCCCAAGCCCAAACCTGCGGCTCGTAAAACAAAGGCTGCGACGTCGCAGCGGCAGTCTGAAGTTCGCGAGGGACTGGACCGGTTGCCCGACTATTCGCCCTACAAGGCCAGCGTCGACGAACTCCTCGATTTCTACCGCCAGATGCTGCTCATCCGCCGTTTCGAGGAAAAGGCGGGCCAGCTTTACGGCATGGGGCTGATCGGCGGTTTCTGCCACCTCTATATCGGGCAGGAGGCCGTCGTTGTCGGCCTTCAGTCCGCATTGAAGGCCGGCGACAGCGTTATCACCGGTTACCGCGACCACGGCCACATGCTTGCCTGCGGCATCGAATCGCGCGCGGTGATGGCGGAATTGACCGGCCGTGCCGCCGGCATATCCAAAGGCAAGGGCGGCTCGATGCACATGTTCAGTGTCGAGCACGGTTTTTACGGCGGGCACGGCATCGTCGCCGCACAGGTGCCACTTGGTACCGGGCTTGCCTTCGCACACAAATACAAGGGCGACGGCAATATCTGCCTCACCTATTTCGGTGACGGCGCGGCGAACCAGGGGCAGGTGTACGAAAGCTTCAACATGGCGGAGCTGTGGAAGCTCCCCGTCGTCTACGTGGTCGAAAACAATCAATACGCCATGGGTACGAGCGTCAATCGCGCGAGCGCGGAAGACCAGCTTTACCGCCGCGGCGAGAGTTTCCGCATCGAAGGCATCCAGGTGAACGGCATGGACGTGCTCGAAGTGCGCGGCGCAGCGCAGATGGCGATCGAATGGGTTCGCTCGGGCAAGGGGCCGCTGCTTCTTGAGCTGAAGACATACCGATATCGCGGCCATTCCATGTCCGACCCCGCGAAATACCGCTCGCGTGAGGAAGTGCAGGCGATGCGCGAAAAGTCCGATCCGATCGAGGCGGCGAAGAAGCACCTGCTCGCCGCGGGTGTCGATGAGGCCAAGCTCAAGGACATCGAAAAGGAGGTGCGGGCCATCGTCAACGATTCTGCCGACTTCGCCGAGCAGACGCCCGAACCGGAACTTTCCGAACTTTACACCGACGTTCTGGTGGGGAGCTACTGATGGCGATCGAGATAAAGCTGCCCGCCATGTCCCCCACGATGGAAGAGGGGACGCTCGCCAAGTGGCTGGTGAAGGAAGGCGACACGGTGAAGCCCGGCGACGTGATCGCCGAGATCGAGACCGACAAGGCCACGATGGAACTGGAATCGGACGAAGGCGGCACTGTTTCGAAGATCCTGGTTGAGGCCGGATCGGACAGCGTTGCCGTCGGCACGCTGATTGCCGTGATCGATGACGGGGAAGGGGATCGCGACGCCGAGGCGCCGCCGGAAAAGACCGAGCCCCCGGTCGCCAAAAAGGCACCGGCTGAAAGACATCCCGAACAGAAGACCGAAGCACCTTCCGGCGCCAAGGCGATTCCAACGCCGCAGCCGGCGATCGCGAACGATCCCGAAATCCCTTCGGGCACCAATCTGCGCCGCATGACGGTACGCGAGGCGTTGCGCGATGCGATGGCCGAAGAAATGCGCACCGACAACCGCGTCTTCGTGATGGGCGAAGAGGTCGCGGAGTATCAGGGTGCCTATAAGGTGACACAGGGCCTGCTCGAAGAGTTCGGTCCGCAGCGCGTCATCGATACGCCGATCACCGAATACGGGTTTGCGGGCGTCGGCACCGGTGCCGCGATGGGCGGTCTTCGCCCAATCGTCGAGTTCATGACGTTCAACTTCGCCATGCAGGCGATCGACCATATCGTGAACTCAGCCGCCAAGACCAACTACATGTCGGGCGGCCAGATGCGCTGCCCCATGGTGTTCCGCGGCCCGAACGGCGCAGCGTCGCGCGTTGCGGCACAGCACAGCCAGAACTACGGCCCGTGGTATGCGAGCGTACCCGGCCTTATCGTGATCGCGCCCTACAGCGCGGCGGACGCGAAAGGCCTTCTGAAGGCGGCGATCCGTTCGCCCGACCCCGTCGTGTTCCTCGAAAACGAGCTGCTTTACGGCCAGAGCTTCGATGTGCCCGAGGTTGAGGATTATGTGCTCCCCATCGGCAAGGCACGGATCGCGCGCGAGGGGAGCGATGTCACCATCGTGTCTTACTCGATCGGCGTCGGCGTCGCGCTCGAAGCCGCGAAGGCGCTGGCGGACGAGGGGATCGAGGCGGAGGTCGTCGATCTCCGCACCTTGCGTCCGCTCGACCGCAGCACTGTCCTCGCAAGCCTCAAGAAGACGAACCGCATGGTCGTCGTCGAGGAAGGCTGGCCGCAATGCTCGATCGCCTCTGAAATCATGGCGATCGCGATGGAGGACGGCTTCGACGATCTTGATGCGCCCGTTCTCCGCGTCACCAATGAAGATGTTCCGCTGCCCTACGCCGCGAACCTGGAAAAAGCCGCCCTCGTGAAGGCTGCCGACGTTGTCGCCGCCGCCAAGCGCGTCACTTACAAGGACTGAACATGCCGATTGACATTACGATGCCCGCGCTGTCGCCCACGATGGAGGTGGGGACGCTCGCGAAATGGCTGGTGAAGGAAGGCGACAAGGTCTCGCCGGGCGACGTCATCGCCGAGATCGAAACCGACAAGGCGACGATGGAGGTTGAATCCATCGACGAGGGTGTTGTGGCGAAGATCGTCGTTGCCGCGGGAACGGAGGACGTTCCGGTCGGCCAGCTCATTGCCGTGCTCGCCGAAGAGGGCGAAGAGGTCTCCGCGCCGAAGGCTGCAAAAGCGGAACCGAAAGAGGCGCCGAAGGCCCCCAAGGCCGAAGAGAAGCCGCAGCCAGCACCCGAACCGGTGAAGGCTGAAGCTCCGAAGTCGGCGGCGCCCGCCCCGGTGGCGACGGATTCGGAAGATCGCGTGAAGGCGAGCCCGCTTGCGCGCCGTATCGCCGAGGCCAAGGGCATCGACCTTGGCGACGTTCAGGGCAGCGGCCCCGGCGGACGCGTCGTGAAGGCGGACCTCGATGGCGGAAAACCGGCTGCGGCCGCGCCCTCAGCCAAGGTCGCTGCACCTGCGGCGCCTGCAGCGTTCGATACCGAGATTCCGCACGAGGCGGTGAAGCTTTCGAACATGCGCAAAACCATCGCGCGGCGCCTTACCGAGGCGAAGCAGACGATTCCGCACATCTACCTCACGGTGGATATCCAGCTCGATGCGCTCCTGAAGCTGCGCGGCGAGTTGAACACGGCGCTGGAGCCGCGCGGCGTGAAGCTCAGCGTCAACGATCTGCTGATCAAGGCGCTCGCCGCCGCGCTCATCGAGGTGCCGGAGTGCAACGTCTCGATTTCGGGCGACCAGCTCTTCAAATACAGTCGCGCTGATATCTCGGTGGCAGTGTCGATCCCGAACGGCCTGATCACGCCCATCATCACGGGCGCGGACGCCAAGAGCCTGTCGGCGATCGCGACGGAGATGAAGGAACTCGCCGCCCGCGCCAAGGAAGGCAAGCTGCAGCCTAACGAATATCAGGGCGGCACGGCCTCCATCTCCAACATGGGGATGTACGGTATCACGCAGTTCGACGCGGTCATTAACCCGCCGCAGGGCATGATCATGGCGATCGGTGCGGGCGAGAAGCGGCCGTACATCGTGAACGATGCGCTCGCCATCGCAACGGTGATGTCGGCGACCGGCAGCTTCGACCATCGCGCCATCGACGGTGCAGACGGTGCACGCCTGATGCAGGCGTTCAAGCGCCTCGTCGAAAACCCGCTCAGCCTGCTGGCGTGATTGTCGCGAACCAGCTCTGGAAGGTTCCCGCGACTGCGATCGGCGGCGCAGCGATTGGAGGATTTTTATTTCTACCGATCGCTGAAGCTGCACGCGCTCTCAAAGAGGGGGATATGTTAGCGTTGTTGGAGGCCCCGTTATTTATTCTGGCCAGTTTGGTTTTAGGGCTGCCGATAATTGCAAACGTATTGCCTTATACTTTTTTAGGAGCGTTGATTGGCTTTTGGCCATCGTGTGTGTTTTTCGGAAGAAAGCGCAAAAGCGATCTCTTCTTGATTTCCATCATCGGAGCCATCTTAGGAGCAGCACTGGTTTACTTGGATCGCTCTTTAAGTTTTCCGAATATTGTTGAGCCAATAGGGAATTACTCGCCATGGGTTGGCGCCATGTTTGGCGTTCTTACAGGTTATATCGGTTGGGTTCTCATGGAACCTCAAAGGATAGGAAGATTTTATGGCTGATACCTATGATCTTATCGTCCTCGGCTCCGGGCCGGGGGGCTATGTTGCGGCGATCCGCGCAGCGCAGCTTGGAATGAAGACGGCCATTGTCGAGCGCGAGCGGCTGGGGGGCATCTGCCTCAACTGGGGGTGTATCCCCACGAAGGCCCTGCTGCGCTCGTCGGAGATCTTCCATTATCTGACGCACGCTTCGGCTTATGGCCTCAGCGCCGAGAAGCCATCGTTTGACATCAAGGCCGTCGTGGCGCGCAGCCGCAAGGTGGCCGATCAGCTGAACGGCGGCGTCAAAGGGCTGATGAAGAAGCACAAGATCGATGTCCACGAGGGCGTCGGCACGCTGACGGGGAAGGGGAAACTCTCCGTTTCGAAGGACGGCAAGACCACGGAGCTTTCGGCGAAGAACATCATCGTCGCCACGGGCGCCCGCGCCCGCGAGCTTCCGTTCGCGAAGGCCGACGGCAAGCGCATCTGGACGTATCGCCATGCTCTGGTGCCCGAAGCGGTGCCGGAAAAGCTGCTGGTGATCGGATCGGGCGCGATCGGCATCGAGTTCGCGAGCTTCTATTCGGACCTCGGTGCCAAGGTGACGGTCGTCGAGATGCTGGAGCGTATCCTTCCCGTAGAAGACGCCGAAGTCAGCGCCTTCATGGAAAAGGCGCTCACGAAGCAGGGCATGGCGATCCACACGAAGACCGGTGTCCAGAAACTGGACGCGACTGCGAAGGGTGTGAAGGCCGAGATCAAGTTCGCGGACGGCAAGGTTGAAACGCAGGAGTTCAGCCATGTCATCGTCGCAGTCGGCATCGTGCCGAACATCGAGGATATCGGGCTGGAAAAGCTCGGTGTGAAGCAGCTTTCCAACAAGCACATCGAGACGGACGGCTACGGCCGCACCAACGTGGAGGGCATCTGGGCGATCGGCGACGTCACCAGCGGGCCGTGGCTCGCGCACAAGGCGATGCATGAGGCGGTGATCTGCGTCGAGAAGATGGCAGGCGTGAAGGACGTTCATGCGATGAGCACGGCCAACATCCCCGGCTGCACCTACTCACGCCCGCAGGTTGCCTCCGTGGGCCTCACCGAGGCGAAGGCGAAGGAAGCCGGCTACAAGGTGAAGGTTGGCAAGTTCCCCGCCATCGGCAATGGCAAGGCGATCGCACTCGGCGAGACCGAGGGCTTCGTGAAGACCGTGTTCGACGAGGCGACCGGCGAGCTTCTGGGCGCGCATATGGTCGGCGCGGAAGTCACTGAGCTGATCCAGGGCTATGTCGTCGCGCGCGAGCTGGAGACGACCGAGGCCGAGCTGATGGGCACGACCTTCCCGCACCCGACGCTTTCGGAAATGATGCACGAAAGCGTGCTCGCCGCTTACGGGCGCCCGCTGCACATCTGATTGAAAGACTTAGGCTGCCGGTGCGAACGTGCCGGCAGCCTCATCGAGCACATGCAGCACGCCGTCGCGAATGGCGAAATAGGCGCCGATCAGCTTCAGCTTGCCTGTGGCCTCGCGTTCCGGGATGCAGGGGAAGGTGCGGAGGTTCTTGAGCGAGACCTTTACCGCCTCCAGCTCCAGCGCATGTTCCACATCGCGGTCCATGCGGCCGCCGTGGTCGTGAAGGATGCGGTCGCGCGCCTCGTCGAGGAGGTCGATCCAGTGGGCGATGAAGCCTCCCGCACCGGCCGGCGCGCCTTTGAACTTGCTGGTGAGCGCGGCTTGCACGCCGCCGCAGCCGCCGTGGCCCATCACGACGACGTTTTCCACCTCAAGCTGCGTCACCGCGAACTCCAGCGCGGCGGAAACGCCGTGGCGGCCGCCGCCGATCTCGAAGGGCGGCACGAGGTTCGCGATGTTGCGGACCGTGAAAATCTCGCCCGGACCCACGTCGAAGATCATGGCGGGATCAACGCGGCTGTCGGAACAGGAGATGATCATCGTTTTTGGGCTCTGGCTCGACCGCAATGCGTCGTAGCGGGCCTTCTGGGCGAGATAGGCACCGCCGCGAAAGCGTCGGTAGCCGTCGATCAATTCATCGAAGCCTGACATGGGAAAGCGGCTAGCCCGATCATGGCTGTCATGCAAGAACTCACGGTTGGATTATCGGGCGTCCGCCGCTATCTAGGCGCGCATGGCAGACGTTGATCCCACACCCGTTCCCCCGATCCGCACCCGCAAGCCGGACTGGCTGCGCGTGAAAGCGCCGACGAGCGTCGGTTTCGCGCAGACACGCAAGCTGATGCGCAGCCTCGGCCTCAACACGGTGTGCGAGGAAGCCGCGTGCCCGAACATCGGCGAGTGCTGGACGCAGAAGCACGCGACCGTGATGATCCTCGGCGACACGTGCACGCGCGCCTGCGCCTTCTGCAACGTGAAGACGGGGATGCCGAACCCGGTCGATCCACTGGAGCCCGAGCATGTCGCGACGGCCGCCGCCGAGCTTGGCCTTGAACACATCGTCATCACCAGCGTCGACCGCGACGACCTTGCCGACGGCGGCGCGACGCAGTTCGTGCGCGTGATCGAGGCGCTGCGCCGCCGCACACCAAGCACCACGATCGAAATCCTGACGCCGGACTTCCGCAACAAGGCGGACGAGGCGGTGAAGCGCATCGTCGATGCCCGGCCGGACGTTTACAACCACAACCTGGAAACCGTGCCGAGGCTCTATCCCACGATTCGCCCGGGCGCGCGCTACTACCACTCGCTGCGCCTGCTCGAACGCGTGAAGACGCTCGATCCGACGATTTTCACCAAATCCGGCCTGATGGTCGGGCTCGGCGAGGAACGGCTGGAGATCCACCAGGTGATGGACGACATGCGCTCCGCCGACATCGATTTCCTCACCATCGGCCAGTATCTGCAGCCGACACCGCGCCATGCGAAGGTGATCGATTTCGTGACGCCGGACACGTTCAAGTCGTACGCCTCACTTGGCCGCGCCAAGGGTTTCGCGCTCGTTGCAGCCTCACCGCTGACGCGCTCGTCGTACCATGCAGGCGACGACTTCGCGAAGCTGAAGGCCGCGCGCCTCGCGAAGCATCAACGCGCCGATGCCTGAACATCGCGAGGTCCGGGTTCTTCCGTACACACCGGAGCAGCTCTTCGATCTCGTCGCCGATGTCGGCCGTTACGGCGAGTTCCTGCCTTGGGTGATCGCGACGCGGGTGAAGTCGCGGAGCGATACGGACATGGTCGCCGACATGGTCGTCGGCTTCAAGGTGTTCCGGGAGACCTTCACCAGCCGCGTGGTGCTGGACAGGCCCCGCCATATCCACATCGACTACATCTCCGGCCCGCTGAAATTTCTTTACAACGACTGGCGCTTCAAGCCCGTCGGGGAAGGGACCGAGGTCGATTTCCATGTCGATTTCGCGTTCCGGCAGTCGATCCTGAACACGCTTGCCGGCGCGTATTTTCACGAAGCCTTCCGCAAGATGGTGACGGCGTTCGAAACGCGCGCCGCCAAGGTCTATGCGGCTACGGGCGCCTCTTCCGTGAGCAACAGTTCGAGCGCGCAGCGCACGGCCTGAAGCCGGATGCCCGTGCGGCCGAGGTCGCCGAACTGCCTCATGTCCGCAACCACGTCTTCCGGGTCCGCATCACGGATCGCGCGGGCGAAGACGACGGTGCCGACGGGCTTTGATTCCGATCCGCCATCCGGCCCGGCGATGCCGGTGATCGCCACGGCGACATCCGCCTCGCTGTGCGCGAGCGCGCCCTGCGCCATTGCCCAGGCCGTGGCGATCGAGACCGCGCCGAAGGTTTCGAGCACATCGCCATGCACGTCGAGCTGCGCTGTTTTCGACTCGTTCGAATAGGTGACGAAGCCGCGCTCCAGCACGGCCGAGGAGCCCGGTATCTCGGTGATCGCACCGCAGACGAGGCCGCCGGTGCAGGACTCGGCAAGCACGACCTTGCGCCCGGCCGCCGCGTTCAGTTCCACCACGCGGCGTGCCAGCGCGAGGATGTCTTCGTCAAACAATGTCACTCTTTTGCTCCCAGCGGGCAAAGTTGCGGGCCGGACGGGGTCTTGCCGGCACCGATACGCATGAAGGCTGTGATCAGGCGCGCGATCTGCGCATCCTGCAGGGGCAGCAAGGCGTCCACGAGGTCGTTGGCCATAGCGCAGTCGCTGGCCGACATGTCCTTGATGATCGCGCTCGCCGTCACGCTCGCGACGAGGGGGCGCATGGCGTCGCTCTGCTTGCGCATCTCATCGGCGACAGCCTTGTCTTCCTGCTGACCCAGAAAATGGTCGAGCACCACCGGCCAGGCGGCATCGCCGCGCGCTTTGAAACGTGTGCGGAGCTGCGGCTGCGCTGCAAGGATCGCCGGGGAGACGGCGGCGTGCCCGGTGCCGCATTGCTCCGCCACGATGGGCGCGACGGTGGCGAGCAGGAAATCGGAAAAGGCGAGGGCCTGCTTTTCGTTCATGCAATCCTTGGCGGTTTCAGCATGAGCACTGGAAACCGCAAGACTCGCCAAGGCCAGAATCAGGACCGGACGTTTCACTTCATCTCCACCGTGCTGAGTCGAATCGAAGCCATGGCCTGGGCCGCAATGCCTTCCTTGCGTCCCGTGAAGCCAAGCTTTTCCGTCGTTGTTGCCTTGATGCTAACCCCCTCGACCGAGAGCCGCAACAGGGCGGCGACCCGCTGTCGCATGGTATCCCGATGCGGAGCGACTTTCGGCGTTTCGCAGATCAGCGTGACGTCCACGTGATCGATGATGCCGCCGCGCGCGAGGATGAGGTCGCGGGCGTGGACGAGAAACTGGTCCGACGGCGCGCCGCGCCACTTGGGATCGCTCGGTGGGAAATGGTCGCCGATGTCGCCCATCGCCGCGGCGCCGAGCAGGGCGTCGGTGAGGGCGTGGAGGCCGACGTCGGCGTCGCTGTGGCCGATGAGGGCGTGGTCGTGGGGCACCTTCACGCCGCAGAGCCAGACATGGTCGCCGGGGCCGAAGCGGTGGACGTCGAAGCCCTGGCCGACGCGGGTGACGAGGCTGGTGGTGAGGATAGCCTCGGCGCGGGCGAAATCAGTAGGGTAGGTGAGCTTGGCCAAGCGTTCATCACCCTCCACGAACGCAACCCTCAGCCCCGCAGCGAGCGCGACCGCAACGTCATCGGTCGCGTCGGGCGCGGCATTGGCTTGTGCCGCGCGGATGGCAGCGTAGCGAAATGCCTGCGGGGTCTGGACGCGCTTCAGGCGGCTGCGGTCCACCTCGCCGTCGGCGTGGGTTTCGCCGGTGCGGAGACTGTCGACGACGGGGAGAGCGGGGACGGCGCCGTCGTTTTCGGCGAGTGCACCCAGCAGGCGGTCGATGACGTCATGCGGGAGCAGGGGGCGGGCGGCGTCGTGGATCAGGACGAGATCGGGCGCAAAATCCGCAAGCGCTTCGAGACCGCGGCGCACCGAGTCCTGCCGCGTCGCGCCGCCGGGGACGGGCAGGGCGCCGAGTCCCTGCGCGGACTCGGCAAAGGCGGCGGTGTCTTCGGGGTGGATGACGGCGACTATGTGCGCAATCCGCAGATGGCTCGCGAGCGCAGCAAGCGAATGGCGGAGCACCGGCTGACCAGCGAGCATCCTGTATTGTTTGGGTACGCCTTCGCCCGCGCGGGAACCTCTTCCTGCGGCAACGACGATGGCGGCGACCCGTGGTTCACTCATGGGCGGCGGCTTTAGCGCAGGCTGTGCTTGCCGAACAGCCCTGCTTGGGCTATGCGCCGTGCCTTATTTTTGGGCAGCCAATGACCGTGCCGAAACTGAAGCCAATCTCGATCGGACCCGTGCGCATCGAACAGCCGGTGATCCTGGCGCCGATGACCGGCGTCACGGACCTGCCGTTCCGCAAGGTGGTGAAGCGTTTCGGCGCGGGACTCACCGTGACGGAGATGATCGCGAGCCAGGCGATGGTGCGCGAAACGCGCCAGTCGCTGCAGAAGGCGGCGTGGGATCCTTCCGAAGAGCCGATCTCGATGCAGCTTGCGGGCTGCGAACCCGGCATCATGGCGGAAGCGGCGAAGCTGAACGCCGATCGCGGCGCGGCGATCATCGACATCAACATGGGCTGCCCGGTGAAGAAGATCGTGAACGGGCACGCCGGCTCCTCGCTGATGCGCGACCTGAAGCTCGCGGCCTCGCTCATCGAGGCGACAGTGAAGGCCGTCGACCTGCCGGTGACGCTGAAGATGCGCATGGGCTGGGACCATGGCAGCCTCAACGCGCCCGAACTCGCGCGCATCGCCGAAGACCTCGGCGTGAAGATGATCACGGTGCACGGCCGCACGCGCAACCAGATGTATTCGGGGAGCGCCGACTGGGCATTCGTTCGCAACGTGAAGAACGCCGTGTCGCTGCCGGTTGTCGTGAATGGCGACATCTGCTCGGTGGAAGATGCGCGCACGGCGCTCGAACAGTCCGGCGCGGATGCGGTGATGGTGGGGCGGGGGGCTTATGGCCGCCCGTGGCTGCTCGGCGAAGTGATGGCCGATCTCTGCGACCACCGCTTCAAGGCGCCGACGATCGAGGAGCAGTATCACCTGATCCTCGATCAGTACGAGATGATGCTGGAGCTTTACGGCACCGATACCGGCGTCAACCTCGCGCGCAAGCACATCGGCTGGTATACCAAAGGAATGCACGGCTCGGCCGAATTCCGGAACAGCGTCAATCAAGTCGGCGATCCCGCGCGGGTCAAGGCCATGCTGCGCGATTTCTACGCGCCCTGGCTTGCCCGGGCGGCCGCTTGACATGGTCACAGTGCCAGCGGTTCCACTGGTGCTCCCGCCATCGGCCGAAGACCTGCTCGCCAGCCTGCCGATCCCGATCGTCCTCATTGACGCAAACGGTGCGCCCGCGCGGATGAATACGGCTGCCGAGGACATGTTCAACCTCAGCGAGCCTGCGCTCGTCGACCGCGGCTGGGGTGCGATCTTCCCGGAAGACAGCGCCGTGCGCGCCGTGCTGTTCGAGGCGGTCGTCACCGGCGGCGAGTTCGCGGCCTACGACCTCGAAATCGCATTCATCGGTGGGCGCCGCGTGACCGCCGACCTGCTGGTTTCGCCCGTGCCGGATTCGCCCGGCTGGTCGACGCTGGTCTTCCAGCGGCGCGCGGCGGCGACGATGGTGAACCGCCAGCGTGAGCAAGTGGGCGCGGCGAAGACTGCGGTGGGCGTCGCGGCAATGCTGGCGCACGAAATCAAGAATCCGCTTTCGGGCATTCGCGGCGCCGCGCAGCTTCTGGCCCAGGACGGCGACCCCGAACTTACCGATCTTATCTGCACCGAAGTCGATCGCATCAGCACGCTGATCGACTCGATGGAGGAATTCACCGACACGCGACCGCTGAAGCGGCAGCCGGAAAATATCCACCTGATCCTCGGCCACGTCCGCCGCCTCGCCGAGCACGGCTTCGCGCGTGATGTAGAGTTCGAAGAAGACTATGATCCTTCGCTGCCGGACGTGGACGGCGACCGCGATGCGCTCATTCAAATATTCGTCAATCTTGTGAAGAATGCGAGTGAAGCGACTGGGAATAAAGGCAAGATACGCCTGCGCAGTGCCTATAGACACGGCCTCAAGGTCGCGGTGAAGGGCTCCAAGCGGCGCATGTCGGTGCCCATAGAGGTCTGCGTGATCGACGATGGCCCCGGCGCCCCTGCCGACGTCGCCGAGCACCTGTTCGATCCGTTCGTCTCGTCGAAGCCCGGCGGCACAGGGCTCGGCCTCGCGCTCGTCGCGAAGCTTGTCGGCGACCACGGCGGGCTCATCGAGTACGACCGGCACAACAATCCGCCGCGCACGATCTTCCGCGTGCTGCTGCCGACGGCGGGCACCCAGTGAGCCGCACGGGTACGATCATCGTCGCCGACGACGACGCCGCGATCCGCACTGTCGTGCGGCAGGTCCTGGTGCGTGCGGGCCATGAGGTCCGCACGACGGACACGGTTGCAGGCCTCTGGCAGCTGATCGAAGCGGGGGTGGGGGACGCGGTGATCACCGACGTCGTGCTGCCCGACGCCGACGGGCTCGATGCCGTGCCGCGCATCCTCGCGCGCCGCCCCGGCCTCCCCGTGATCGTGATGAGCGCGCAGAACACGTTGGCGACGGCGGTGCGCGCAACAGAAAACGGTGCGTTCGAATACCTGCCGAAGCCCTTCGATATCAATAAGCTGTCAGCCGTTGTTTCCGCTGCACTCGAACAGTCTCAAGCGCCCGCACGCAAGGCGGCGGCGAAAGAGGAAGGGGACGGCCTGCCGCTCATCGGGCGTTCTTCCGCAATGCAGGAGGTGTACCGCACGATCGCGCGTGTCGTGCCCACCGACCTCACCGTGCTCATCCTCGGCGAATCCGGCACCGGCAAGGAGCTGGTGGCGAAGGCGCTGCACGACCTCGGTTCCCGGCGGACGGGGCCGTTCGTGGCCGTCAACATGGCGGCGATCCCGCGCGAACTCATCGAATCCGAACTCTTCGGGCACGAACGCGGTGCCTTCACAGGCGCGCAGGCCCGCGCGATCGGGCGCTTCGAGCAGGCACAGGGCGGCACATTGTTCCTCGACGAGATCGGCGACATGCCGATGGAGGCGCAAACGCGGCTACTACGCGTGCTCCAATCCGGCGAGTTCACAACCGTTGGCGGCATGAGGCCGATTAAGGCCGACATCCGCATCGTTTCCGCGACGAACAAGGATCTGCGCCGCCTTGTCGATGCCGGGCTGTTTCGCGAAGACCTGTTCTACCGGCTGAATGTGGTGCCGCTGCACCTACCGCCGCTCAGGAGCCGCGTCGACGACATCGCCGAGCTGGCAACACATTTCCTGCGCCGCGCCGAGGCGGAAGGGCTGCCGGCGAAAACACTCGAACCCGAGGCGATCCTGCGCCTTCAGGCGCACGATTGGCCAGGAAACGTCCGCGAGCTTGAAAACCTCATGCGGCGCTTCGCGGCGCTTGAACGCTCTGACGTCATTTCCGCGTCGAGCGTGGAAGAGGCGCTCCGCAGCGAGCGTGTTCCCGCCGGACGTGCGGAGAGCGACAATCGCGGCCTTGCAGGTTCGGTCGAAGCGCACCTGGCTCGCTATTTCGATACGTTCGGGGACGATCTACCCCCGGATGGGCTTTATGAGCGGGTCCTCGCGGAACTCGAAAAGCCGCTGCTGTTGCTGAGCCTTGCGGCGACGCGCGGCAACCAGATCCGAGCAGCGAAACTGCTGGGCATCAACCGCAACACGCTGCGAAAAAAGCTGAACGATCGCGGCATCGATGCCGTGGCGCTGCGTCCCGCCGGCCCGCCGGTCGGCCGTTCAGGCTGAAGTCATCCAAAAATTGTTACCGCCCCGCCGCTACTGTGTATTTGCGGCAACAGGCAAAGTGGTTAAAGCTTCATCCGTATGTCTGCGACCATATCCGTGAAGCCAGCAACGCCGCATCGCAGGCTGCGTCGCCGCATAAGCCGGTGGGTGTCGCGCGTCGATCTCTATCCGCGCCTCGAAATCGCGCTCGGATTGATCGCTGTCGCTGTAGGCTGCGCGAGTTATTTCGCGCTTACCGACACGTTCCTCACCGCTGCCAATACGCCTTCGGGGCGCACGATCCTGCTCGTCGCGAACCTGGTGCCGCTGATGGCGCTGCTCGTGCTGATCGGCCGCCGCTTCGTGATCCTGCGCGTGAACCGGCGGCGCGGGCTTGCCGGCGCGCGGATGCACGTACGCATGGTGGCGCTGTTCTCGGCAATCGCGGCGATCCCGACGCTGCTTGTCGTGGTGTTCGCTTCGCTGCTTTTCCAGTTCGGCACGCAGTTCTGGTTCTCAGACAACGCCCGCACCGTCCTTGAGAACGCCGAGCAGGTCGCGCATTCCTACGTCGCCGAGAACCGACAGCGCATCGTGGCCGACATCGAGGCGATGGGCACGGACGTTTACGAGTATGCGAACAGTTATGGCGTCGATTCCGCCGGCTTCGCAGAAGGGCTCGCGTTTCAGGTCGCTGCGCGCAACCTGACCGAGGCGAGCGTCTTCACGCTGAACGGTGAGGATTATCATATCTATGCATCGGTCGGCATGACCGGCACGCCGCTTGCGCAGCGCATCCTGCCTACGGACATCGCGCGGGCCCGATCAGGCCGGGCGAGCGTGCTCGCGACCGCTTCGGACCGCGTGGAGGCGATCGTCCGCATCGATCCGCTGCTCGAACGCTACGTTTATGTCAGCCGCAGCGTCGACCCTGCCGTGCTCCAGTCCGCGCAGCGGGCGGAGGGGGCAATGAACGAGTATGACGCGCTGCTCGCGCGCTCCAAGAGCCTGCAATGGCAGTTCAATCTCGCGCTGTTCGTGATCGCCCTGCTGATCCTTGCCGCCGCCATCCTTTCGGCGCTGTGGCTCGCCAACCGGCTGGTGGCGCCGATCGGACGGCTTGTGCGCGCCGCCGAGAGGGTGGGGGCGGGCGATCTGGCCGCGCGCGTACCCGTTCGCAATAGCCCGGACGAGGTCGGCACGCTGGCGCGCACCTTCAACCGCATGACGCGGCAATTGCAGGCGCAGACGAGCGCGCTTGTTTCGGCGAACGAACAGCTCAATGCCCGTCGCCAGTTCACCGAGGCGGTGCTCTCCAGCGTGTCCGCAGGCGTCATCTCCATTGATGAAGATGGGCATATCCGCCTCGTCAGCCATTCCGCGGCGGATCTCCTCGAAATGAGCGAAGATGCGCTCGGCGGCATGACCATCGAAGAGGCGGTGCCGGAGTTTTCAGCGCTTTTGGAGGAGACGCGCGCGTCGGGCCAAGCATCCGGCCAAGTCCGCATCGCGCGCGGCAACGACGTGCAGACGCTGCTCGTGCGCATGGGCGGGGTTTCGGGCGGCAGCCAGGGTTATGTGATCACCTTCGACGACATCACGCAGCAGCTCGCCGACCAGCGGCGTGCAGCGTGGGCGGACGTGGCACGGCGTATCGCGCACGAGATCAAGAACCCGCTGACGCCGATCCAGCTTTCCGCAGAGCGACTGCAGCGGCGCTATGGCAACAAGATCGAGGAGGGGGCGGATACGTTCCGCAGCCTCACCGAGACGATCGTGCGGCAGGTGGGCGACCTTCGCCAGATGGTGGACGAATTCTCGTCCTTCGCGCGGATGCCGAAACCCGTGTTCAGACCGGAATCACTGCTCGATATCGCGCGGCAGGCCATCTTCCTGCAGGAGGTCGCGCACAGCGATTTCGACTATGAGATGGATGTCGCGTCTGAGCTGCCGGCGTTTATTTGCGACCGCCGCCAGATCGCGCAGGCGCTTACCAACCTCCTCAAGAACGCAGCCGAGTCGGTCGCGGCGCGCTGCAAGGACGGGGATGTGCAGGGCAGCATCAGGCTCACCGCGCGCCTCGCCGAACCGGAAACGCTGGTGGTGACGGTGACGGACAACGGCATCGGCCTTCCCGCAAACCAGCGCGACCGGCTGACCGAACCCTATGTGACGACGCGCGTGAAGGGCACCGGCCTTGGCCTTGCGATCGTCAAGAAGATTGTGGAGGAGCACGACGGCGTGCTCGATCTGCGTGACGCGGAAGGCGGCGGCGCCTCCGCGGTGATGAGTTTCGATCTGGCCGCCCTGCAGGCCCATGTCTCGCAGGAACCGGGCGTTCCGGAAAAAGTCGCAGTTCAGCAAAGGTAGATGTGTGGCGCTTGATATTCTGATCGTCGACGATGAAGCCGATATCCGGGAACTGATCGCAGGTGTCCTCGATGACGAGGGCTATGAAACGCGCACCGCGGGAGACAGCGACAGCGCCCTCGCTGCGCTTAGCGAGCGACTGCCGAGCCTGCTCGTGCTCGATATCTGGCTGCAGGGATCGAAGCTTGACGGCATCGAGCTTCTGGAGGTCGTTAAGCAGCGCAATCCGGGGCTTCCCGTGATCATGATCTCGGGCCACGGCAACGTCGAGACGGCGGTCGCGGCGATCAAGCGCGGGGCTTATGACTTCATCGAGAAGCCATTTCAGGCGGACCAGCTGATCCACACGGTGGAGCGCGCGACCGAGGCAGAGCGGTTGCGCCGCGAGAACGAGGAACTGCGCTCGCGCGCCGGCATTGAAGACGAGATCACCGGCTCGTCTGCGATGATCAACGGCGTTCGCGCGACGCTGAAGCGTGTTGCGGCAACGGGTAGCCGCGTGCTGATCGACGGCCCTCCGGGCTCCGGCAAGGAAGTGGCCGCACGCTTGCTCCACCAGTGGTCGCCGCGTGCGAACAGCGCATTCGTGGTCGTCGCCGCCGCGCGCCTCCACCCCGACCGCTTCGAGGAGGAACTGTTCGGCGTCGAGGAGGACGGCCAGCCCGTGCGCATCGGCCTCTTCGAGCAGGCACACGGCGGCACGCTGTTCCTCGACGAGGTCGCGGACATGCCGCTTGCGACACAGGCGCGTATCCTGCGCGTGCTCACCGAGCAGATGTTCCAGCGTGTGGGCGGCGCGCGCAGCGTGAAGGTCGATGTTCGCGTCGTCAGCAGCACGTCGCGCGATCTCGCCGGGGAAATCGCAGCCGGGCGCTTCCGCGAAGACCTGTTCTACCGCCTCAGCGTCGTCCCCGTGCACCTGCCGCCGCTTTCGGAGCGCCGCGAGGACATCGGCGAGCTCGCCGAGTACTTCCTTGCCAAGCTTTCGGCGGAGCGTCGGATTCCGACCCCCCGACTCAGCGACGATGCCATGGCCGCACTGCAGACTTACGACTGGCCGGGCAATGTCCGCCAACTCCGGAACATCATCGAGCGCACGCTGATCCTGACACCGCCCGAGCGGGCGCAGCGTGTCGAGGTGGACATGCTGCCGTCGGAGATCATCGCCGAACCGGCAAAATTGATGCCGAACGAGGCGGTGCGATCGATTATGGGCACACCGCTGCGCGAGGCGCGAGAATCGTTCGAACGCGAGTATTTGCGCGTTCAAATTCGTCGTTTTTCGGGAAACATCTCGCGAACAGCTGTATTTATCGGCATGGAACGCTCGGCGCTGCACCGAAAGCTGAAGGCGCTTGGTCTCTCCGATCCCGGAAAAGCAGACGAGGAAGTAAATTCCGACACTTGACGGGAAGCGCCTGACCCCCAAATAGTGTGCCCGCGCCTACGGCAATCGGGCGCAGTGTAAAAGGATTCGAGGGGGACATGGCAGACAAGGCCAATAACTTGCAGGACGTGTTCCTGAACGCGGTCCGTAAGAGCAAGACGCCGGTGACGATGTTTCTCGTAAACGGCGTAAAACTGCAGGGTGTCATCACCTGGTTCGATAATTTTTCGGTTCTGCTTCGCCGTGATGGTCATTCGCAGCTTGTTTACAAGCACGCGATTTCCACGATCATGCCGGCAAGCCCCGTTCAATTGTTTGAGCCCGAGAAAGACGGCGACGACGATTGACCGACCCTGACGCCGGAACCCCGCCACAATCCGGGGGCAGACGGCGTAAGCAGTTCCACAGTTTCGGAGCGCATGATGACGTGCGCGGCGTCAGCGTGGGCACGAAGGCGCTCGTCATCGTGCCCGATATTGTACGCCGCGACGCAGCCATGCGCCGCGATGCCGAAGCGCGGCTTCAGGAAGCAAAGAGCCTTGCCGGCGCGATCTCGCTCGACGTGGTCGCCACGCGCATCCTGCGTGTCCGCGATCTGCGCCCCGCAACGCTGATCGGCGCGGGGCAGGTGGAGGCCATTGCGGAACTCGCCAAGGAAACCGGCGCGGCGCTGACCGTGGTGGACGGCGCGCTCTCGCCGCTGCAGCAGCGCAACCTGGAAACCGGCACGGGCACCAAGGTGATCGACCGCACGGGCCTTATCCTCGAAATCTTCGGGGAGAGGGCAGCCACCCGCGAGGGGCGGCTGCAGGTGGAGCTTGCTCACCTCGGCTATCAGGCGAGCCGTCTCGTGCGCTCGTGGACACACCTCGAACGCCAGCGCGGCGGCTTCGGCTTCCTCGGGGGGCCGGGCGAAACACAGATCGAAACCGACCGTCGCCTCATCCGCGAACGCATGGCGCGGCTGCGCAAGGACCTCGGCGAGGTCACCCGCACGCGCGGGCTGCAACGCCGCCAGCGCAAGAAGGCGCCCTATCCGGTGATCGCGCTCGTCGGCTATACGAACGCAGGAAAATCAACGCTTTTCAATCGCTTGACCGGCGCTTCTGTGATGGCGAAAGACCTGCTGTTCGCAACGCTCGACCCAACGATGCGGGCGATCGCGCTGCCGGGCATCGACAAGGCAATCCTCTCCGACACCGTCGGTTTCGTCTCAGAACTGCCGACGATGCTCGTCGCGGCGTTCCGCGCCACGCTGGAAGAGGTGCTCGACGCCGATATCATCGTGCACGTCCGCGACATCGCGCACCCGGAAACCGAAGCGCAGAAGCGTGACGTCATCGATGTGCTCACCGAACTGGGGGTGGATCCAGACGGTGGTAGGCCGATCATCGAGGCGCTCAACAAGGCCGATCTTCTGGATGCGGAGGCGCGCAAGGCTGCGCTCGAACAGGCGGCCGCACCGAACAATGTGCTTCTCTCTGCGGTGAGCGGGGAAGGGGTGGACGACCTCCGGAGGCTCATTTCCGATACGCTGCTACGCGATGCACGCGTTCACAGCTTCGTCGTCGGCGCAGGCGACGGAAAGCGGCTCGCGTGGCTGGAAAACAATGGTCTGGTGCTGAAGCGGCGCGCGAAGGGCGAGTCCGTGGAGCTGCAGGTGCGGATCAGCGACGAAGACAGATCGCGCTTTCTGGCACTTCCCTAACGCTCCGACGCTTTCACGCGCTGCCACAGCGCTTCGAGTGCATCGATATCCATACCGGGCAAAGACTTGCCAGCCATCGCTTCCACGGCATTGAAGCGGCGTTCGAACTTGGCATTCGCCGTACGCAGCGCCTCTTCGGCGTCAATGCCGAGGTGCCGCGCGTAATTGACCACCGCGAACAAAAGATCGCCGATTTCACCGGCGCGCGCGGCATCGTCGGCCGCCTCGACCTCGGCCAGTTCCTCGTCGATCTTGGCACGCGGGCCTGAGGCGTCGGGCCAGTCGAAGCCGACGCGTGCGGCGCGGCGCTGCAGCTTCTGCGCACGCATCAAAGCGGGAAGGCCGAGCGCTACACCGGCAAGCGCGCCCTGATCGCCGCGCTCGCGGGCCTTCTGATCTTCCCACGCCATAGTTTGGGCGTCCGCATCCGCAACGCTGGCATCGCCGAAAACGTGCGGGTGGCGGCGGACCATCTTATCCGCAATCGCTGAGGTGACGTCAGCCAGCGCGAAATGCCCAGCCTCTGCGGCCATCTGGGAATGATAAACGACCTGAAGCAAGAGGTCGCCAAGCTCGCCCTTGAGATCGACCATGTCGCCGCGCGCAATGGCGTCGGCTACCTCATAGGCTTCCTCGATCGTGTACGGCGCGATGGTGCCGAAGTCCTGCGCAAGATCCCAAGGACAGCCACCATCCGGGTCGCGCAGCGCCCTCATGATGTCAGCAAGGCGGGCGAAAGCGTCCGGTGCGGTTTCGTGGTTCATGCTCCGATCGCTAGCGGCATCGACGGATTCAGGGAAGGGCGCTGGCACGGTCATAAAGAAATGGCCGATCCTGAGGACCGGCCATTTTGATGCACCTTGAGATAGCGAGGCTCTATTTACGGCGCCGCCGACGGGCGGCCAGAAGGCCCAGCATTCCGAGGCCGAAAAGGCCAAGCGCAGCAGGCTCGGGCACCTCGCCGGAATCGCCGGTAACCAGCGCATCGAGCCAGAAGGCATCCCATGTGCTGTTGATGGAGGAGCCGCGCATCTCGATCGTGTTGATGCCGTTGGTGAAATAGCCGCTTCCCGCAAGTACCGAGATAGCGAAATCACTACCCCAGGTGGTGTTGATCGTCGTGCCGGGGACCAGATTCCCGTTGATGTAGATGCCGACCGAATTGTCGGCAACACGCCAGATGCCGCTCATGGCAACACTGTCGATGTCATAACCGCTAAGATCGAACGTGCGTGTCAGAAAGACCGTATTGCCGACGCCCCAGCTTGTGCTGGAGCTTCCTGCCGTAACGCTCGGATCGGTGATCCAGGCGGCGTTCGGTCCGGCCGTCGCCATGCCGCAGCAGATTTGCGCCGGATAGGCCACCTTGGCGTCGCTGTACGTCGTGCCGCCATCCACGGAAATATCCCAGAACGGATCGAGCGCGCCTGCCGCAAGAACAGCATCGCCGCCATCAACGCCTGTACGAAGAATTACATCTGCGTGCGCACTGCCGGCGGCCAGTGCCAAGGCTGACGCAGCAAGCGTGAGTTTCAAGGATTTCATCGTGGCCCTCCCTGGCTGTAATGCCAGAGACATAAGCAAAACATGTGCCGTTTTCGGGATATTGGCGGATATCCGTCGCGATCAGGAGTTGCGTCTATCAAAGCAATCTCAAACTGTAAAAGATCACGACAGTGAGGGGATGTGCAGGGCGCCTACCTGATCACGCGTCTTATAAAACGATAATATATATTATGTTAAATCAACGATCGCGATTTGCCGCCATTCGGGTCATCCCCCCGGCCATTTTCCCGAATGCGTCGTTCATGCGGGTCGCGAGGTCGGCGTCGATATCGCTTTCGGACAGCGCGCGTGCCATTGCGTCCGTCCACTGTTGCGATGTCTCTGCGCTGATCGGCAGCGCGGCGTGCGCCGACATCACGCAGACGCCGACGTTCTCCTCGAACCAGTTGCGCGGTCCGCCGAGCCAGCCCGTGAGGAAGCCTGCAAGCGATCGCCGCATTGGCGCCAGATCCGACGCGTGCATCCCGCGCAGCGCGGCATACTCTGGCTCGCTTTCCATGAGATCGTAGAAACGATCGACGAAGCGCCTGACGGCAACTTCTCCGCCAAGGCTGTCGTATGGTGTCGTGCTCGTGCCGGATTCGCTCATGAAACCGATCAACCGGGCCTTTGACGAACCTTCCTTGATCCAGATCAAGTTCCTGCGTTTGCCGCGACGAATGCGGGAGCCGAACGCCCGGCTTTGCGTTAACGATGCGGTTCCACGAATGTACGGGGCGACCGGAACGCAGCCGGAGAACAAATGGTAAACGAAGAGCAGGGCGGTGACGCTCCCCTCACCCCGATCCTTGAGGCGGGGCGCAATTGCTGGCGTATCGAACGGTCGGCGCGCGCGTCCGCGGTCGTGGACGCCGCCGACTACTATCATTACGTGCGCGAGGCGATGATCGCGGCGCGGCGGCGCATCCTCATCATCGGCTGGGATTTCGATACGCGCATCACGCTGGAACCCGACGAGAACGGCCAGGGCGAAAGCCTGGGCCATTTCTTCCTGCGGCTGGCGCGCGAGAACCCGGCGCGCCAGATCGACATCCTGAAATGGAGCTTCGGCGCGCTGAAGCAGTTCTTGCGGCCGCGCGCGGCGTGGACGCTGCTGCGCTGGCAGCTGACCCGCGCCATCGATTTCCGCTTCGACAGCTTCCACCCGGTCGGCTGCAGCCACCACCAGAAGATCGTGGTGATCGACGAGCGTTTCGCGGTGTGCGGCGGCATCGACATTTCGTGCGCGCGCTGGGACACCAATGCCCATGAGGACGACGACGCCCGGCGCAAGCTGCCGGATGGCAAGCCTTACGGCCCGTGGCATGACGTCACCATGATGCTGGATGGTGACGCGGCGCACGCGCTCGCCGACCTCGGCCGCGACCGCTGGCAGCACGCGACGCGACACGCCCTGCCGCCGGTGGAGGACGACCATGACCACTGGCCCGCGGACGCGCCTGTCGATTTTCGCGACGTGGACATCGCAATCGCACGCACGCGCTCAGCCTGGCGCGACTGCGACGAAGTCCGCGAGATCGAGGCGCTGTGGCTGGACATGATCGCAGCGGCACAGCGCTTCATCTATATCGAGAACCAGTATCTGACTTCCGGCAGGATCGCCGCCGCCATTGCGGCACGCATGAAGGAGACAGATGCGCTTGAAATCGTTGTCGTGATGCCGCGCAGCGCCGATGGCTGGCTGGAACAGAAAGCCATGGATGCCGCGCGCGTTCAGCTCGCACGCGCCATCAGCAAGGTGGACCGGCGTAACCGTTTCCGCATTTACGTTCCCATGACCCGCGGCGGTACGGACATCTATGTGCACGCGAAGGTTGCGATCGTTGACGATCGGCTGCTCAAGATCGGCTCTGCGAACCTCAACAACCGCTCGATGGGGCTCGACAGCGAATGTGACGTCATCATCGATGCCGCCCTCCCCGCCAATGCCACCACGCCACCCACGATCGCGGCACTGCGCACACGGCTGCTGGCCGAGCATCTCGACGTGACACCGGAGGTTTTCGCGGCGCGTTTCGCCGAAATGGGATCGCTGGTGGATACGATCGAATCGCTGCGCGGGCCGGGCAAGACGCTGGATCTGCTCGACCTCGAAAAGCCGGGACCGTTCGAGCAGTTCATTGCCGAAAACGAATTGCTCGATCCCGAGAAGGCCGAGGGCTTCTTCGAGCCACTGAACAGACGTGGCCTGAGGATACGCTGGCGGGAAGGCATGGCGCGGTTGAGGGCGCGCAGACGCGGGCGTCGGCGCAGAAGGTGACGGCGCGCTTCAGGGCCGCAGGATCAGCGTGTCGCCCTCTACGCGCCAGCTCTTCAGCGTGCGCAGGAAGCGCATCCCGAGGAGGTTCGTGCCAAGTACGCCTTCGTTCACACTGGCCGGCATGTCGCGCAGCGTGACGTCACCGATCGTCAGTTCGCCAAGCCGGACACCCGCGGTGCGGACGCTGCCGTTCGCAGTTTGGGCCATGCCGTCGAAGCGGAGCGTATCGGGGCTGAAACCGGCGCGCGCGGCGGTTTCCATGGTGAGCACGATATCGGTGGCGCCGGTATCCACCATGAAGAGTGCACTCTCGCCATTGATCGTACCGCGCACATAGAAGTGCCCGTCTTCGCGCGCGGTGAGCAGCATCTCCTCGCCTTCCGTGCGCGGGCTGGCGGGATCGAGCGCGCCGCGGATCGCGGGCCACTGCGTGACAAGGAAGATGAGGCCGCCGAAGATCAGCACCCACGACAGCGCCATTTTCAGCGTTCTGGCCGCGCCCACTTCGCGGAGGCGCGGGACGAGGCTCATCAGGATGAGGACGGCAAAGCCCACCGAGCTGATGAGCGCAGCCTTCTCGCTCGAGCTCAGCGCTTCGAACATATGCCTAAAGCTCCACCGTCAGCATATCGTATCCGGGCTCAACACCAGGAGGCATGCTCTTGGCAAGGGTGGCATAATCCATGGAATTATCCATGTGCGTGAGGATCGCCCGGCGCGGACGCAGGCGCGCGATCCACGACAATGTGCGATCCAGGTGACTGTGCGTGGGGTGCGGCTTGCGACGGAGCGCATCGACGATCCAGAGGTCGACGCCCTTCACGGCATTGTCGGCAGACAGCGTCAGGTCGCTGATATCGGTGGAATAGGCCATCGAATGACCAGCGTGATCGACGCGGTAGCCCGTGGAGCGGATGGGGCCGTGGACCTGCTCGAACGGTGTCACCGTCATCGGGCCGACAGTGAACTTCGCGCCGAGTTCGTGCGCCACGCAGCTCGGCGGATAACCGAGGCCGCCCGAGAATATATAGTCGAAGCGCGCCTTGAGGACACGCCATGTGTCAGCCGTCGCATAGCAGTCGACGGGTTTGCGCATGATGTGAAAGATCTGGCGCAAGTCATCGATACCATGGGCATGATCGGCATGATCGTGCGTGTAGAGCACGGCATCGATGCGCGCGACGTTGGCGCTGAGGAGCTGTTCGCGAAGGTCGGGGCTCGTATCCATGATGATGACGTGGCGCTCGGCTTCGACCATCACGGAGACGCGGCGGCGGCGGTTCTTCGGCTCATTCGGATCGCAGGCGCCCCAATCGTTGCCGATGCGGGGCACGCCGCTCGACGTGCCACTTCCAAGGACGGTGACCTTCACGCGCGCGCCTTCGCGAACAGCCGGTAGAAGTTCTCGCTCGTCGTTCGGTCGATGTCTTCGAAGCGGACGCCGCGCTTCTCGGCGAGGAAGGCGGTGGTGTGCGTCACGAAGGCGGGTTCGCAGGTCTTGCCGCGCTTCGGCACGGGCGCGAGGAACGGGGCATCGGTTTCCACGAGCAGGCGATCTTCCGGAATTTCTGCAGCGAATTCAGAAAGGTCGGCGGCATTCTTGAACGTGACGATGCCGGATATCGAGATGTAGAAGCCGAGATCGAGCATCTTGCGGCCAAACGCGGCGCTGGCGGTGAAGCAGTGGATAACGGCGGTGTACCCCCCCTTCCCCAGCTCGCTCTCCATGATCTCCAGCGTGTCGGCTTCCGCCTCGCGCGTGTGGACGATCACCGGAAGGCCGGTTTCACGCGCGGCGGCGATGTGGCGGCGAAAGCTCTCGCGCTGACGCTCGCGATCGCTCTTGTCATAATAATAGTCGAGCCCTGTCTCGCCGATGCCGACGACACGCGGGTGCTGTGTCGCCGCGACGAGGCGCGTTTTCTCAATATCCTCGCTGTCCGCCTCGTGCGGGTGAACGCCGACGCTTGCCCAGATATCGGATGTTCCCTCGGCGATGCGGATGACGTCATCCCATTCGCTGCTGCGCGTCGAGATCGCCAGCATCGCCGAGACACCCGCCTCGCGGGCGCGCGCGATCACGCCCGCCTGATCCTCGACGAGGCCGGGGTAATTCAGGTGGCAGTGGCTATCAATCGGCATCGGGCTCAGCATCGACATAGCGCGGGAAAACGCCCTGCGGGGCTTCGAGGCGGAAACCGGACGCGGCGAGACGCGCGTACCAATCACTACCGAGGCTCGCGAAGTCGCGGTCGGCTTCAGGCACGCCCATCTGATCGAGCAGCTTTGCGGCGGACGCCGGGATCACGGGGGAGATCGCAACGGCCAGATCGTGGATCGCGACGAACAGCGTGCCGAGCACGACCTTCATGCGTTCCGGGTCCGTCTTCTTCAGCTTCCACGGCTCCTGCGCGTCGATATAGGCGTTACAGGCGAAGACGGCGTGCAGCCAGGCTTCGACGCCGCGCGACAGGTCGAACGTTTCGAACGCGGCGGTAAGACCCTTGCAGCCCGCGTCGACTGCAGCGAGCAATGCGGCGTCCGCCTCGTTCTGATCGAGCGATGCGGGAAGAACACCATCCAGATTCTTGAAAATCTGGGACAAAGTCCGCTGAGCGAGGTTGCCGAAGCTGTTCGCGAGATCAGCATTCGTGCGCGTGACGATCGCCTCGTGGCTGTAGCTGCCGTCCTGCCCGAAGGGGACGTCGCGGATCAGGAAATAGCGGAGCTGATCGACGCCGTATTCCTCCGCCATCGCCAGCGGTTCGACGACGTTGCCGAGCGACTTCGACATTTTCTCACCCTTGTTGAGCACGAAGCCGTGGCCGAACACCTTGCGCGGCAGTTCGACGCCTGCGGACATCAGGAACGCGGGCCAGTAGACGGTGTGGAAGCGAACCACGTCCTTGCCGATGATGTGGACGTCCGCGGGCCACCATTTCGTATAGGACGCATCGGGATAGCCCGCGCCAGTGAGATAATTGCTGAGCGCATCGAGCCACACGTACATGACGTGGCCGGGCGCATCCGGCACCGGAATGCCCCAATCGAAACTGGTGCGCGAGACGGAGAGGTCGCTGAGCCCGCCGCGGACGAACTGCAGCATCTCGTTGCGGCGCGTTGCGGGCTGAATGAAGTCCGGATTCTGCTCGTAGAGGTCGAGTAGCGGCTGCTGGTATTTCGAGAGACGGAAGAAATAGCTCTCCTCGACGGTCCACTCGACCGGCGTGCCCTGCGGCGAGAGCTTTTCGCCGCCCTCGCCCGGCACCAGCTCGCTCTCGTCATAATAGGCCTCGTCGCGGACCGAGTACCAGCCTTCGTAGCGCCCGAGATAGATGTCGCCGTTCGCTTCCATCCGGCGCCAGAGCTCCTGCACGCAGGCGTAGTGCGCGGGTTCGGTGGTGCGGATGAAACGATCATGACTGATGTTGAGACGCGCGCACATATCTTTGAAATGCTGGACCATTCCATCGACGAAGGTACGCGGATCGATGTCCGCGTTGCGCGCTGCCTGCGCGATCTTCAGCCCATGCTCGTCGGTGCCGGTCATGAAGAACACGTCGTCACCCGCAAGCCGATGATAACGCGCGATGACGTCAGTCGCGATGTCCTCGTAGGCGTGGCCCATGTGCGGGCGGCCGTTGGGGTACGAGATGGCGGTCGTGATGTAGAATTTCCGCTTGGCACTCATGCGGGGGCGCTTGCTTTGCTACCGGGGGTTATCGAGTTCGCCCACGTATCCCGCCAGTTCGAACGCGACAACCTGCGGATCGTAAGCAAGCGGCACGGCCTCGGCGGCGAGGGCGTGGGCCTTCTCCCACAGCTGGAGCGCGCGTGCAAGCGATGCGCCCGTGCGCTCGCGTGCTGCGCCGGCGATGAACGCGGGGACGAGCTCGACGAATGCCTCGTAGCGCGCCTGCGCGGTCTTGCCGCCGAGCGATTTGGCCAGCGCCATCGCGTCACCCTGCCCGTTCGCAAGGTCGGCAAGCGCGCGCGTGAGCTTCTCGACGTCAAGCCCCGCGAAACGCAGCGCGCGGCCCGGCGAACCCTCCGCAAGAGCCGCCAGCGCCTCGATTTCCGGCGGGCTGCTGTCTTCAAGCGCGCGCGTGAGCACGGCGCGAACATCAGCCTCGCCGAGCGGCTGAAAGCGGAGCGTGCGGCAGCGCGAGCGAATGGTCGGCAGGAGACGGATCGGGCTGTGGCTGACAAGCAGGAACAACGTCTTTTCCGGTGGTTCCTCAAGATTCTTCAGGAAGGCGTTGGCAGCGCTACGATTCATCTCGTCGGCGGCATCGACAACGACAACACGCCAGCCCCCGTAGCTGGGCTTCGACTGAAACAGCGACTGCAGATCGCGGATCTGATCGACGACGATCTCGGCGCGAAGCGCCCCGCGGTCATTGAGGCCGCGCTGAAGGATGCGCAGATCGGGATGGCTCCCCGCCTCGATGAGCGCGAGCGCGGGATGCGGCGCACCCTTGCCATCGGTGAGCACGAAGCGCGCGAGCGCCTGCGCCACGCTCGCCTTGCCGATGCCGGGCGGGCCGGTGAGCAACCACGCATGGTGCACCTTGCCCTGATCCCACGCCGCGCGGAAGGCTTCCTGCTGGACCTGATGACCCATGATGCTCACAGGCCGAAACGCTCCGCGACAACGGACCAGACCGCGTCGGTGACGTCATCGATGGGTGCGTCGCTCGGGACCACGGCAACATCGGAGAACGACAGGAAACGATCGCGCACTGCCTTGTGGAAGGCGGGCGGTTCGCCTTCAAAGCGGGCCTCGCCCCCTGCCCGCCCGGCCGCGCGGGCAAGACCGAGCGTGGGATCGACATCGAGAACGATGGTGAGATCGGGCCAGAGGTCGCCGGTCGCGAACGCATGAAGCTGCCGCAGTTCGGCATCATCAAGCCCGCGCGCCGCGCCTTGATAGGCAAGCGTCGAGTGCACGTAGCGGTCGCAGAGCACCCATTTGCCCTCGGCGAGCGCGGGACGGATGAGGCGCGCGACATGATCGGCGCGCGCGGCATTCACCAGCAGCGCCTCGACGCGCCCGTCCCAGCGCCCCGGCTCACCTTCGACGAGCAGCTGGCGGATATCCTCCGCGCCGGGCGTGCCGCCCGGTTCGCGTGTGGTGATGACAATGACGTCCTGCGCGGAGAGACGCGCGGCGAGGCGGCGGAGCTGGGTGCTCTTGCCGCTCCCCTCCCCGCCTTCGAAGCTGATGAAGCGCCCGCCCACGCGGCCTCAGCCGCCGAACACGTGCCTGAACGCCGCCATAATGCGGCCGAGCGGCCCCGCCTTCTCGACCGCTTCGGCAGCGACCAGCGGCACGCGCTGCTCCGCAAGGCCGGGCACGGTGAGCACGAGTTCGGCGATCTTCTGGCCCTTGGCAATCGGTGCTTCGATCGGGCCATCATAGACGATCTTCGCATTGAGGCCTGACACGATCGCCTTTGGCGTGGAAACGCGCGTGCCCGGCGCTGCGGTGATGCCCACGTCCGGCGCATCGCCGAGGAACACGGGCGCGCGCAGCGCCACTTTGCCGTTCGCGAGGATCGGCTTCGCATCCCACGCGCCGAAGCCCCATTCCATCAGGCGGATCGATTCCTTGACGCGCTCGTCCCACGAGGTGAGGCCCGAAACGACCATGACAAGGCGCCGCCCGTCCTGCTCGGCCGATCCGGTGAAGCCGAAACCCGCAGCCTCGGTGTGGCCGGTCTTGAGGCCGTCCGCGCCGCGCACCTTGCCGAGAATGGGGTTGCGGTTCGGCTGCGTGATCGGTGCGCCGCCCATCGTCTGGCCCCAGGTGAAGCTGTCGACCGCGTAGAACTTCTTGTAGAGGTCCGGATAGTCCTTGATCGTCCGCTCGGCGATGATCGCGAGGTCGTGCGGTGTCACCACCTGGCGGTCGTCCGGCCAGCCGTTCGAATTGGTGAAGTGCGATCCCTTTAGGCCGAGCTTCTTTGCTTCGGCATTCATCAGATCGGCGAAGGCTTCCTCGGTGCCCGAAATCCCCTCGGCGAGCACCACGCAGGCGTCGTTCCCCGAAAGCGTGACGATGCCGTGCAAGAGATCCTCGACCGAGACCTCCTGATCGACCGACAGGAACATCGTGGAGCCCGCCTTCGGCCCATGCCATTTTTCCCACGTTTCCGCGCGCACGCGGAACTTCTGGTCGAGCTTCAGCTTGCCCTGCTTCACCAGATCGAAGGCGACGTGCGTCGTCATCATCTTCGCCATCGAAGCCGGCGGCATCTGCTGATCGGCGGCCTGCGAAAAGAGCACGGCGCCGGTGCTCATGTCCTTCAGGTAAGCGAAGGGCGCGAGGCTCTGGTAATCGGCGGCGGCGGGGACGGCGAAAGCCAGCATGAAGGCCGAGATCGGCGCGGCAAGACGCATCGCTTGAATTCACTCCTTTAGATCGGCTTCGGCGGGATCGGACGCCCGCACGAGTCTCACGCAGCTATAACCCGCGCCCCATCGCTTCGCCAGCGCGGAGGCAGGCGGCTTACGACAGCTTGAAGAACAGCAGGAACGCGAACACACGGTTCAGCGCCGCCATGTCGTCCGCGCGGAAGCCGATCGTGTTCGCGCCGAGACGGCGGAACATGGGCAGGAAGTCGAGCACTTCTACCGCGAGCCGGTCGACGAGCGTCAGTTCCACCTCGATGGGACCGTCCTGCTTCACGAGCAGCGCCTTCTGCCGCGCTTCGACCGCGCGCGATGCGGCCGCTTCGAGCGCGGCGCAGACCGTGTCAGGAGACGGCGACATGCCCGAGAACATCCCGAGGGAGCGCTTGGTGACGACCTGCTCGACAGGGCCGAGCGCAGGGCCGTTCTTTTCGATGAACACGTCGTCGCCCGAGATCATCAGCAGCGGCACGCCGAACTGGCCTGCGGTCGCGGCGCTGATGAAGGCCTCGTCGGCCTCGCGGCCATTCAGCTTCACGCTGCGGATGCCGCGGCTCGACATGGTGTGCGCCATCGTGCCGGCACTGTCCGCCGCGCCTGCGTGATAGCCGATCAGCATGGCTCCAACGTAGTCGCCGACCTCGATCCCCTGCATCATCAAGAGCGGGCGCGGCCACGAGCGGACGAGCCACGTGCCCGGCGGCATCCTGTCCGCGAGGATCGAAAGCCCGTTGCCGTGCGAATCGCAGACGACGCATTCGGTGACGCCCGCCGCCTGCGCCCCGCGCACGACGGCAAGCACCTCGTTCGTCATCAGCGCGCGCGCGGCGGCATACTCGAAGCCCTCCGGCCCCGCCTGATCGCGCGACACGACCCCCGCCACGCCTTCGATGTCGGCGGAAATAAAGAGCCGCATAGGGTATCCTGCCTTGATTGCTTTGAAACTCAGGCCGTCGGCTTCGATCCGACGACGCGCGCCTCCGCATAGCCCGCCGCCTGAAGCTGCGCCAGCACCGCTGCTGCGCTGGTCTCGTCAGCGAAGGGGCCGACGCGGACGCGGTAGAAGCCCGTGCCGGTGGAGCTGATGTTGCTGACGCCGAAGCGGCTGAGTTCCGCGGCAAGGCTGGAAGCGCGGCCGCGATCGGAAAGCGCGGCGACCTGCACGAAGATGTCGCCGACAGGCACGATTGTGACCGGTGCCGGTGGAGCCGCGGCGACCACCGCAGGCGGCTGGCCCTTCGGATAGATGCGCTTCACATGCACGCGCGCCGTGCCCGCCTGCTCGACGCCGAGTAGCTGCGCGGAGCGGCGCGACAGATCGATGATGCGGTCCTTCGCGAACGGCCCGCGATCGTTGACGCGCACGATAAGCTTGCGGCCGTTTTCGAGGTTCGTGACCTCCACATAGCTCGGCATGGGCAGCGTGCGGTGGGCGGCAGTGACGTCGTTCTCGTTAAACTGCTCGCCGTTCGCGGTGGACTTGCCGTGGAACGTCGGGCCGTACCACGAGGCGGTACCGGTTTCCTGATAATGCGGATCGTCGGACGGGTAATACCACTTGCCCGCGATCTGATAGGGATTGCCGACCTTGTAGGTGCCCGCGCTCCTGGGCGCCTGCACGCTCCCCGCGCACGCGGCGAGCAGCGGCAGGAGCAGGATCGGCACAAGGCCAGACCCGACAGACCGAAGACCGCTCATCAAACCCCTCCCCGCAGAACAAATAGTGCGGGAACTGGAATCACCGAATAGCGACGCAGTCAAGCGGCTACTCTCAGCCTCCGCTGCGCAGCTGGTCCGCGAGCAACCCGACCGAGAGCGCGTAGAAGTTCGAGCAATTGTAGGCGAGGAGCGCGCGGAAATTGCCGTAGGCGAGGTATGCACCCTTGCCGGGGCCATCGGGCTCGACGAGCGTTGCGAGCGTGTCGTCGGCGGGCCAGGTGCGGCCATCGAGCGGCTGCAGGCCGAGTTCGCGCCATTCCTTCACCGGAATCCAGCGGCTGTGCTTGGCAAGCACGCGCGTGCAGCTTTTGGGCTCGACCGTGTTGACGACGCGCATCCGGTCCAGCGCGGCGGGCACGGACACGCGCATCGCCCAGTCGCCGCCCGTCACCCAGCCGTTGTTCTTGAGGTAATTGGCGATGGAAGCGGCCGTGTCGGCGCGGCTCTGCCAGATGTCGGCGGTACCGTCTCCGTCGAAGTCGACCGCGTGCGTCAGGTACGACGACGGCAGGAACTGCGGGTTTCCGGTGGCACCTGCCCACGAGCCGACAAGCCGGCTGCGCGGCACACCGCTGTCGATCATGCGCAGCGCCGCGATCAGCTCGCGCGTGAACAGTGCCTCGCGGCGGCCATCGAACGCGAGGCTGGCGAGCGAACGGACGAGATCGAAATTGCCCGTGTAGCCGCCGTAGCTCGTCTCCATGCCCCAGATGCCGAGCATGATTTCGGGCGGCACGCCGTAGCGGGCCTGGACGGCGCGGAGCGTGGGGTTCAGCTCGGCGGCGAGGCGCTTACCGGGGTTGATGCGCGCCGGGACGAGCCGCGCGGCGAGGTAATCGCTGAACAGCGGCACGCTCTGCGGCCGGCTATCGTCGGGTTGCGCGCGGTCCAGTTCCACGACGCGCGGGCTGTAGGTGAGACGGTCGAGCGCGCTCGAAAGCGTTCCGGCGCTGATCCCCTCCCCGGCCGCGCGGGCGCGGAAGTCGGCCAGCCACTTCTGGAAACGCATCTCCGTGGAAGGCTCGGGCGGCGCTTCTGCGGCAGGCGCCGCATCCACCGGCGTTTGGGCCGATGACGCCGCCGGGGCGAGTAGGGCGAGCGCAATTGCCGCAAAGCGCAGGATCAAGATTTCTCTCCTTCAGCCGGGCAGCCCAACCTACATGCTTGAAACCACAATCCCAATAGGCGATGAGACGCCCGCAGCGGACAGGTGGCCGAGTGGTTTAAGGCAGCGGTCTTGAAAACCGCCGTGCGGGCAACCGTACCGTGGGTTCGAATCCCACCCTGTCCGCCAAAAAATCGTATAACCATCTTTAATATAACAAATTTTTTTAAGCTCTCATCTTCGGCCCCTATTTGGGCCCCATTATCGATCGCGCCTCCCTGGTCGGATTTGGGTATTCAATGGGACAAGAGTACAGGCATTCGCAAATCCGCGAGGATTCCGCGCGTAGCGCCACCGAGCACGAAGTCTCGCATGCGCGAGTGACCGAAACCGCCCATGACGAGAATACCTGCGCCGATCCTCGCGGCCTCGTCCTGTAGAACGCCTGCGATGGGCCGCCCTGCGCCACGAATTTCGGAATGCTCGACATTCAGTCCATGAGAAGTCAGATATGCCGCCAGTCTGGCGCCCAACGATTGATCTGGCAGCGTCTTTTCGTCGACGACCACGGTAATGGTCACTTTTTCTGCCCGCTCAAGAACGATGCGCGCGTCGTTGACAGCCCGGGCGGCGACGCGGCTGCCGTCCCATGCGACCATCACATGATCCAGTCTTCCTATTGCATGCTGTTCGGGCAGCAACATCACCGGTCGGCCTGATCCGAAAATGACCGCTTCCGCAGTTGATCGTAGCGAGTCATCACTGGAAGCAAGACCCATCAGGACAAGATCATGATAGCGAGAGGCGACAGTAGCCCGATCGCTAAATACAGCCGGGTGGCATTCGATTTCGCTGGATCGAACCCGAACACCGCTGACGTTGGCCTGGTCTTTCAACGACCGGAGCAAGGCGGCACCCTTTTCCCGGCATTGTTCTCGTGCGCCGGCCACGAGTGATGGAACGTCAAGGACCAGATTGCCCAACGCATTTGAGACCTGACGAAAATCGGCCGCCAGAACAAGCGCCTCAAGCTCACCTTCCAGAAAGGCCGCCACCGACAAAGCATTATCCAGAAAAGTCTCACCATTGCTGCCAGGAAAGGTATTCAACGGAAGCAGGATTTGTAGTGACATCATGGTCATGCCCTTCTGTAAGGCGCTGGCAAGAAAGATGATAAGCTTGCCGAGGCACCTTGATTTTTACAACGAGCGATGCTGGCGCCGCCTGATCTGGGTCAAGCCCAATCGAGTACGCTCGTTACGGTCCGACATCACGGCATAGTCGGCCGTCAGAGGGGCCCGGTTCCGTACGCGTCAACTGTAAGCTGAAGGTGCGAATTTTCAATCCATTTCGTGATCTATGGGGATCTGTAAGAGGATGCGGTATTCCGTGCGGGATACAAAGACGGTTCTGCGCCGGCTTGGAGTTAAAAAACTGAAGGCCTGAAAGATGAGCGATACGCCAGAGATCACTCTCCACGGCGCGGCACGCACCGTGACGGGCTCCTGCATGGAACTTCGCGTCGGCAAAAGTCGAATGCTGATCGATTGCGGCTTGTTTCAAGGATCACGCACGCTAGAGGCACTGAATGCCGAGACCTTCGGGTTCGATGCGGCACGCCTCGACGCTGTCATTGTCACCCACGCCCACATCGACCACAGTGGTCTTCTGCCTCGCCTGGCGCGCGAGGGATATACAGGACCCCTATGGTGCACAGCGCCCACCCGTGACCTCCTCGGCTGCATGTTGCCCGACGCGGGCCGCATTCAGGAAAGCGAAACGGAACGGCGCAACCGCCGCGCGGACCGCGCCGATGAGCCTCAGGCCGAGCCGATCTATACCGAGGAGGATGCGAAACAGGCCTGCGCGCTTGCAAGGCCCGTCGCCCTCGAACAGTGGTTCGAACCCATGCCGGGCGTCCGCGCCCGACTGTGGAACGCAGGCCATATCCTTGGTTCGGCTTCCGTCGAGATCGAAGCTGGCGGGACGCGCCTGCTGTTCTCCGGCGACATCGGCCCCGAACACAAGGCCTTCCACCCCGACCCGGAGGCCCCGCAGAACTTCGACCACGTCATCTGTGAAAGCACATACGGCAACCGTAGCCGTGAACACGTGATGATTGATGAGCGCCGCCGGTTGCTCCTCGCCGAGATCAAGGCCGCAATGACCCGCGGTGGCAACCTTGTCATTCCCGTATTCGCCCTGGAACGGACCCAGGAACTTCTGCTCGATGTAGCCATGCTTATCAACACCGGCCAACTGCCCCACACACAGGTCTTCATCGATTCGCCGCTCGCCAGCAAGACCACCGGTGTATTTGCACGTCATGCGGCCGAACTCGAAGACATGGGATCGGGCGAGATATTCCGGCACGCGGCGTTTCACTACGTCGGCAGCGCTTCCCAATCGATGAGGTTAAACAGCGTGTCCGGCGCCATCATCATGGCGGCTTCAGGCATGTGCGAAAGTGGCCGCGTCCGACATCACCTCCGACATAATCTGGGGCGCCGGGACTCAACCGTTCTGTTCGTTGGCTTCCAGGCAGTGGGAACGCTCGGGCGCACGATCATGGACGGCGCCGCCCGTGTCCGCATTTCCGGCCATGACGTGGCGGTGCGAGCGCAGATCCGGCGTCTCGACAGCTACTCCGCCCACGCCGACCAGACAGACATCTTGCGCTGGATCAATGATCGCCGGCCGATCGTCGGTAGCATCTTCCTGACACATGGAGAGGCGGACGCGATGGAAAGCCTGCGTCGGCTGTTGCAGCAAGAGGATGCGGCGGCCTCGATCATCACGCCGGAACTGGGCGAACGCTACGCCTTGCCGCCACGGGCGAAGGCGCGGCGCCTTTCGTGCGGGCGGATGGATATGGAATCCGTCGTGGGCCGCGACTGGCAGAACGCCTACGCGGACTTCGCCGTCAATCTGAAGCGCGAACTTTCTGAAATCGAAAGTGCGGCGGCGCGGCGCGAGGCAGTCGAGCGGATGCGTGCAGTGCTGCAATCGTACAAGGCGAACCGAATGAGCAGGAAAACGAGACACAAACTATAAAGGGAGAGCGGAAATGACGACCGGCGAATCCGCCGCGCAGTTGCGGCATCTGCTGCTTGCCACCGACCTCGGCGCTCGAAGCGATCGTGCGCTCGACAGGGCGGTGATGCTCGCGCGGGAATGGAATGCGAAGCTCACCGTCGTCCACGCCGTCGATCCAAATTACCACGTCCGCGACCTCCGCAGGGAGTGGAACTCCCCTTCCTGGCGTCGGCCGCCTGACCCGGTCAAGGCGGCGATGGGACGCATTCAGGCCGACCTTTTCGATCTCGACATTCCTCTGGATGTCATTGCTAAAAGCGGAGAGCCTTCCGAGGTCATTGTTCGGACAGCGGAACGTATCGGCGCAGATCTGATTGTGATCGGCATTGCGCGCGATGAGGCGCTCGGGCGCAAGCTCCTCGGCGATACGGTACACAAACTTGTCCAGAAGGCTCCGGCACCGCTCCTCATTGTTCGCAACCGCCCGAAGCGGATGTACGGCAAAATTGTCGTAGCGACCGATTTTTCGCCTGCCTCCGGCGTCGCGCTCAGCCACGCGGTCGCTTTCTTTCCCATGGCGGATTTCACGCTCTTCAACGGCTACTCCATACCATTTTCAGGCATACTCGACGCGTGGAACGTCCGCGATGAGTTTGATGAATGGGGTCAGAAGGCATGCGACAGATTCCTGTCGGAAGCGAAACTGCCTGAAGTGTTTGCCGCGCGCGCCACGCGCCTTATCGAGCCGGGAGAGCCGGAACGGCTTCTGAACGAGCTTGTCTCCGGCGGTCGCGTCGATCTTATGGCCTGCCACAGCAGCAACGGCCATGCATCTTGATCTTCAATTTGACGACCTTCCCGCCACGCGGCTGACGGAAGTGTGCATCATCGGCGCAGGCGCGGCGGGCATTGGTGTTGCCCGCCGCCTGCTCGCGCAGGGACGCAGCGTCGTCCTCCTCGAAAGCGGCGGCCTCGACTACGAGCCGGACACGGCGGACCTCGGTGCCGGGCGCAATGTCGGCGAAGACTATTACGACCTCGAGGATTCGCGCCTGCGCTTCTTCGGCGGCACAACGGCGATCTGGGGCGGCCGCTGCGCTGAGCTCGATCCCATCGATTTCGAGCGCCGCGACTGGGTGCCTCACTCGGGCTGGCCGATCTCCCGCGAAACGCTGGAGCCCTATTACCGCGAGGCATGGTCGGAACTGGGCTTTCCGCAAGGCCCGGATGGCGCTCAGGCCATGAAGGCCGCAGGCGTGCCGCTCCCGGACCTTGATCCCGCTCGACTTTCGCTCGGCACGTGGCAGTTCGATGAGCGTTTCAACCGCTTCACCTTCGATGCCTGCGCGGATCTCCGCGCGCATCCGCGCTGCACCATCATCACCCACGCCACCGTCACCCGCATCGCGGCAAGCGAAGGTCGCGCCATCACCCATGTCGAGGCGAAAAGCCTTTCCGGCCGCGGCATCCGCGTGCACGCCCGCCACTTCGTCCTCGCGGCGGGCGGCCTGGAAAACCCGCGCCTGCTGCTTGCCAACCGCCTCGGCAACGATCGCGATCTCGTCGGCCGCTTCTTCATGGAACACCCGCACGCACGCGGCGGGCGCGTTGTGGACGGCGACACATGGGCACTGCTGAAGGCCTTCGCGCGCCCACACCGCGTCGATGGCCGAAAGGTTGCCGCGCTCATCACGCCGAGCGCTGCACGGCAGGCGGAACGCCGCATCCTCAACACCTCGATGATCGTCGCCGGCCGCCAACCGGCGAGCGCCCACCAGTTCATCGGGATGCGCGCCTATTCGGGCCTCAAGCACAAAACGCCGCCGACGCGCGCCGGGCGCGGGCTCTGGATGCTCACCAAGCGCGCAGCCTCGTTCGTGCAGGAGCGCGCGGACCCCCTGCGCCCCTGGCTGCTTCACAAGATGGGCGGTCTCGATCTTGCGCTCCTCGTCCGCGCCGAGCAGGCGCCGAACCCGGACAGCCGCGTTCAGCTTGATACGGAAACGGACCCGCTTGGCGTCCCGCGCATCACGCTCGATTGGCGCCTCACCGAGCTCGACATCGAAAGCGTCGCCGTGCTCGCGCAGGATTTCGGGCATGAACTCGAACGCCTCGGCATGGGACGTGTCGAGATGGCGGAGTGGCTGCTCGGCAGCGGGCGCCGCTGGAGGACAGACCCGCTCATCAGTTCGCACCCCATCGGCGGCTATCACCATATCGGCACCACGCGCATGGCAGACAGCCCGGCGCAGGGCGTGTGCGACGCCGAAGGCCGCGTGCATGGCCATGCAAATCTCTACGTCGCCGGCAGTTCGCTGTTCCCCACCTCGGGCTGGGCAAATCCGACACTCACGATCGTCGCGCTCGCCAAGCGCACGGGGGATGCCGTGGCCGATAGGCTCAATCGCGCGCAGCCACAGCCCCTCCGCGAGCCGCAGCCGGCGGTTCGCCCGGCACGCGCAGTATCTGCGCGCCGGTGGTCGATCAGGCCAGAACTGGCCGCTGCCGTGATCTTCGGGCTCATGCTGGTGGGCGATCAGACGATGGACAACGAGTTCGACATGTTCCCCGATGCCGCGCCGATCGACGACACGGTTCCCGCAGCACCGACCTTTCAGACACCCGATGACCAAGAGGAGGATGATGAGGACCCGGCCACGAAGCAGACACGGGAGCCCGACAGCCCCTTGCCGCGGGCATGACCTATACGGCGCTATGACATTTGCGGGAATCCCCTGGATGAAGAACCCGATGTTCTTCGATGTCGACGACCTGCCGGCGGAATAAGCGTAATCAGGCGGCAGCTTGCGTGGCCGCGTCCGGCTCCCCTGCGCAGTAGCCCCCCCAGGCTTCCATAAGCTTACGGCGTTTCTCGAAGAGATCGCCGCGCCGATAAGCGGCCTCTGCCTTGTTGGGGATGGTATGCGCAAGTGCCATCTCGCAGACCTCATGCGGGAAGCCGGTTGTCTCCGAAGCCCAGTCCCGAAAGCTCGACCGGAAGCCATGCACCGTGACTCCGGCCTTCATGCGCCGCAGCAGCATCGACATCGCCATGATCGACAGCGGCTTGTCGGGAGACGTGCCGGAGAACACGAACCCCGTCTTGCCATCTTCATGAAGCGCCGAGACGATCGCCATCGCTTGCGGCGACAATGGAACGCGGTGTTCACGCCCCGCCTTCATGCGTCTGGCCGGCACGGTCCACACCGCCTTGTCGAGATCGATCTCAGGCCAGCGAGCGCCCAGCACTTCGCCCGAACGCCCCGCCGTCAGGATCGTGAATGCGAGTGCGCGTGCCGCCATCGCCGGTCGCTCGTCGAGTGACACCATGAACGTAGGGATCGCGTCATACGCCAGCGCCGTATGATGCCCGCGCGACAGGCGCTGCCGCTTGGGCAGCAGCTGGTCGAGATGCCCGCGCCAACGCGCCGGGTTTTCTCCGCCTCGGAAGCCCTTGGCCCGCGCAGCATCGAGCACGTTCTCGATGCGGCCGCGCAGCCGCTCGGCAGTCTCGGGCGTCCGTGCCCAGAGTGGTCGCAGCACTGAGAGCACATCCTCGGTACTGACCTCGTTGACCGGCAGGCTCCGGATTGGTTTGGCATAGACTGTCAGCGTCATCGTCCACTGCGCGGCGTGCTTGGCATTTCTCCAAGAGGGCCGCATCGTCTCGACATAACGGTCCGCCCATTCGCCGAAGCTCGGGATCTCGTTGTGGCGGATGCGCTCGGCCTTCGGATCCTTGCCCGACGCGATGGTTGCCCGCAGCTCGGCCGCCTTCGCCCGCGCGTCGGCTAGCGAAAGGTCGCGGGCGCTACCGAGCCCAAGCTCAGCGCGCTTTCCGAAGCGCGTATAGAGGAAAATCCAGCGCCGCCGGCTGCCATCGATCGACAGGTAAAGGCCGCCACCGTCGGCATGACGGCCATCCGTCTTCAGCTTCGCCACCTGCACTGCTGTCAGCCTGTTTAGCGTTCGCGACACTTTCGCCTCCCGGCCCCACTTTGGGCCCTACTTTCGGCCCCACTTTATGACCGGGATTAAGCGGGATGTCGAGAGACGCTCAGGGAACCGCGTTGCACTCAATATATTGATATATATATGTTTAGTGAAATCTCTTGGTAGAAATCGAACCCTCGTGAAACAGGCCATACGGCGGACACCCTGTCCGCCAATTTCTCGCGCAGACTCTCAGTGCTTTTGCTGTGTCATCCGGTCCACCCAGGCGATGCCGATCGCCGAGATGATGAAGACGGTGTGGATGATCGTCTGCCACAGCACGCCGGCCTCGGTGATGCGTGCGTTCGGCATCCCGATGTTGCTTGCCTCGATGAAGGTGCGCAGCAGGTGGATCGACGAGATGCCGATAATCGCCATCGCGAGCTTCACCTTGAGCACGCCCGCGTTCACGTGGCTCAGCCATTCTGGTTGGTCGGGATGGCCCTTGAGGCCCAGGCGAGAGACAAAGGTCTCATAACCGCCGACAATGACCATCACGAGCAGGTTCGAGATCATCACCACGTCGATGAGGCCGAGAACCAAAAGCATGATCTGCTGCTCGGTGAACTCCCAGCTGTGCATGACGAGGTGGTACAGCTCCTTCAGGAACAGGAGCACATAGACGCCCTGCGCGACGATGAGGCCCAGGTAGAGCGGCAGCTGCAGCCAGCGTGAGCTGAAGATGAGAAGCGGAAGCGGGCGGAGAGGCGACGATGCGCCTGAAGTGGGATCGGACATGCAAGCGGCCTACAAAGGACGCGGCGATTCTCCAAGGCCGTTCCGCTGCGGGAAACCCCGCGTTGCAAGCGCGCCCCCTCCCCGCCCGCTTCCGCGTTCCTACATGGGAACCCGAAGGCGGAAGGTTTGCCTCTTCCGCGCACAGGAGCATGAGACATGAAGACGATCACAACGCGCCACACCAACGAACAGCCCCACTGGGTGGGCGACGGCTTTCCGGTGCGCTCGCTGATCTCCTACCACGCGCAGGGCAGCGCGATCAGCCCGTTCCTGCTGCTCGACTACGCAGGCCCGCACGTGTTCGAACCTGCCGAAACCCCGCGCGGCGTGGGCACCCACCCGCACCGCGGCTTCGAGACGGTCACAATCGTCTACGACGGCGAGGTTGAGCACAAGGATTCCGCCGGGAACGGCGGCGTCATCGGCCCCGGCGACGTGCAGTGGATGACGGCGGCCGGCGGCGTGCTCCACGAGGAGTTCCACTCGAAGGGCTTCACGCGCGCGGGCGGGCCGTTCCGCATGGTTCAGCTGTGGGTGAACCTGCCTGCGAAGGACAAGATGGCGGCCCCCGGCTACCAGTCGATCGTGGACGCGGACATTCCGGTCGTCGACCTCGACGGCGGCAAGGCGCGGATCATTGCGGGCACGCTCGGCGGCAAGACCGGCCCGGCGCGGACGTTTACCCCGGTCAACGTCTGGGACGTGCGGCTGGATGATGGCGCGGACGTGACGCTCGACCTGCCCGAAGGCCACACGACGCTTGTCGTCGTGCTGTCCGGCCGGGTGCTGGTGAACGGCGAGGATGCGGCAAGCGCTGAAGTGCTGGAGCTGAGCCGGACGGGAACCACCGCGCGGTTCACGGCGGAGGCCGAAACCACGCTGCTCGTGCTCACCGGCGAGCCGATCGATGAACCGATCGTCGGCTACGGTCCGTTCGTGATGAACAGCGAGGCGGATATCCGCACCGCCATCGACGACTTCAACAGCGGTCGCTTCGGCCGGATGGCTGCGGCATAGTGGAAGGGAGGCAGGCGCGCACCGTCTGCCTCCCTTTTCCCGCTTCAGGAGGCGACATGGCCGAAATCACGATTGCGCGCGTCACCGCCGACATCGGCACGGACGACTACAGGGTCGATGTGCGTGCCGGGCATCATACGTTCGTGTCCGACGAGCCCGAGAAAATGGGTGGCAAGGACGCGGGGCCGGCACCGTTCCAGCTTCTGCTCGCCGCGCTCGGATCGTGCACGGCGATCACGCTGCGCATGTATGCCAAGCGCAAGGACTGGCCGCTCGAACGCGCCGAGGTCGCGATGCGGCACCTGAAGGATGGCGATACCGCGCGGATCGAGCGTGTGCTGACGCTGACCGGCGACCTTTCAGAAGAGCAGCGCGCGCGGCTCGCGGACATCGCCGAGCGCACGCCGGTGACGCTCGCGATCAAGAACGGCGTGCCCGTCAAAACGACGCTCAGCGGATCCTGACAACGGCCTTGCCGATGAGCGTCCCGGCCGCCATCGCAGCGAACGCCTCATCGGCGCGCCCAAGCGGCACCTCCATACCGATGAGCGGCCGGTAACGACCGGATTCGACGAGGGCATCGATCTCCGCGCGGACCCTTACACCGCCGGCCGGATCGCGGCGACCGAACTCCCCGGCGCGCACGCCGACGATCTCGATCCCCTTGATGAGCGCGAAGTTGAGTGCGAACGGTTGAGGGATACCGCCCGCAAAGCCGATCAGCAGATAACGCCCGTTCCAGCGCAGCGTGCGCACCGCGGACGTGAACAGTGCGCCGCCGACCGGATCAAACACGACATCGACGCGGTCCTTCAGCACCGAAAAGTCGGGCGCGGTGCGGTCGATCAGGAGAGTTTCATCGGCGCCCGCAGCACGGGCGGCTGCGCATTTCCGTTCATCGGACGCGGCGGCGATCACATGCACGCCGAGCGCCCTCCCCATCGCGACCGCCGCAAGCCCCATGCCGCCGCCCGCGCCCGTCACCAACAGAGTCTCGCCGCTGGCGATGCGTCCGCGCTCCCTGAGCCCGACCCATGCGGTGAGCGCGCCGACCGCGTAGGACGCCGCTTCCGCATCCGAGCATCCACGGGGCGCGAGGGGCACGCTTTCTGCGCCGAGCGTGATCGCTTCGGCAAGACACCCGGAACGCGCCCCGACGACAACACGCTGCCCCACCCGCGCTTCATCGACGCCGGCGCCCGTGGTGGTGACGATGCCGACAGCTTCGATGCCCGGGACGAACGGAAGCGCCGGCTTGAACTGATATCCGCCGGCCAGCATAAGGAGATCGGGGAAATTGAGCGCCGCCGCGGACAGCGCAACGCGCACCTCACCCGGCGCGGGAGGCGGCGCATCAGGCCACGCAGCCTCGAATCGCAATCCTGAACGATCGTTGCTCAGTTGATGGCAAACCCACGCCTTCATCCCGCTCCATCCCTTCGACTTGATGGCTTGCCCCGGATGACGGCGCGGGGGAAGTTCGAAATGGTTTCAGCGCTGGGAGAAGCTCGGCGCGTTCAGCACCTCCAGCTTGATGCCGTCGGGGTCCTCGAAGAACACCGCGTAATAATCCGCCGAATATTCGGGATAGAGCGCGGGCGCATCAAGGATACGCACGCCTGCATCGTGGAGCAGCGCGTGGATGCGGTCCACCTCCACCCGGTTATCCACCGACCATGCAAGATGATGGATCCCGGGGGCATAGCGTTCGTGCGCGCCGGAAACGCGCGCCTGCTTGAGCCCAACCGAAGCGAAACCCTGCGGCGTGCGGATATCCCACTCGCACTCGCCATCATCGCGCACGCACATGTAGCCGAGCGCATCCAGCAGCAGGCCGTAGACGCGTTTCGACGCCGCGAGATCGCTCGCGTTCAAATCGATGTGATGAATGAGCCCGTTCACGGCGGCGTGTCCCTAGTGGAGCCGCCGCCGCGCAGGGCTTACTTCTTGCCGAGCGTGAGCCCGCCGAAGCGCTTGTTGAAGCGCGCGACGCGGCCGCCGGTATCGAGCATCTTCGAGTTACCGCCGGTCCAGGCCGGGTGCGTCGTCGGATCGATTTCGAGGAGGAGCGTGTCGCCCTCCTTGCCCCACGTCGAACGCGACTGATAGGTCGTCCCGTCGGTCATCTGCACCGTGATGGTGTGATAGTCGGGATGGATGTTCTGCTTCACTGGACTGCTCCGATGTCTGCCGCTGGTTTCCGACCAGCAGCCGGGAAAGCGGCGCCAATAACCGACACGCGCGCCACTTGCAAGCCGGACCGCAAGGGACTAAGGCCCGCCCCGTGATGTGGTGCCCCGGAAACGGGGATAAAAGGGAAGCCGGTCGAAAACCGGCGCTGTGCCCGCAACTGTAGGCGGATAGCCTGCATGTCGAAATGCCACTGGGAAGGCCCGAAAGCCCGACCGGGAAGGCGACATGCAAGGCGATGACCCGCAAGCCAGGAAACCTGCCATGTCTGTCGTCCACGCCCGGCCGGGTCCAGCCGATCGCGTGCGAGCAGTCATGCCCGCTGTGACGATGTGTGAACATAGTCATGGAGGTTATTATGATTGCTGTATTTCTTCTTTCCGCTGCTGCGATTGTCGATGACGGAACGCTGGTCGTTTCCGCCGCGCGGGAACCGGTTGCCTACGGCGAAACCGGCGGCGCGCTGACGGTGATTGACGGCGCGACGATCGAGGCTGTCGCCGTGCCGCAGCTCGTTGACGTCCTGCGCCTGTCGCCGGGCGTGTCCGTCGCGCGTTCCGGTCCCACGGGTGCGCAAACTCAGGTGCGCGTCCGCGGTTCGGAAGCCAACCATACGCTCGTCTTCATCGACGGGATCGCCATGAATGACCCGGCCACCTCCGGCGAGTTCCGCTGGGAAACGCTCGGATCCGACGGAATTGCGCGCGCTGAAGTGCTGCGCGGACCGCAATCGGCGCTGTGGGGATCAGAAGCGATCGGCGGTGTCGTCTCCGTGACATCGGCGGAACCGACCGATGGCACGCGGATTTTCGGCCGCGCCGAATATGGCTCGTTCGGGACGCTCCACGCCGCCGGCGGCGCCGGGATCGGCAACGAGAAAGGCGGTATCCTCGTTCAATCGAGCTGGTACGATACCAAGGGCACCGACAGCTTCGGCGGCGGGATCAAGGAACGCGACGGTTATGAATCGCTGATGCTGTCCGCGAAAGCCTCCGTCCGGCCGACCGAGAACGGCGAACTCGGCCTCGTCGTTCGCCACACCAATTCGCTGAGCGAATTCGACGGCTCCAACAGCTTTTTCGTGCGCGACGACACGCTCGACAACACGCGCATACGGGCGACCGCGATGCGCGGCTTCGGTCGCGTCGACACGCTGGATGGCCGCTGGCGGCACGAGATCTTCGGCAGCTTCGTGACGACCGACAACATCAACCGTGACGACGACTCGTATCTCAACCGCACCGACGCGGACGTGTTCGAGACCGGCTACCAGACAGGCATCGACTTCGGCAGCGAAGCCCTTCGCCACCGGGTGACCGGCGCCATCGAGTATCGCACGCAGCGTTTCCGGGCTGACGACGACGCGTATTTCGGCGGCACCAACCAGCGCGTCTCGCGCGATCGCACCAGCTTCGTGCTCGACTACGGACTCACGGCGGGCGGCCTCACCCTGGGCGCCAGCGTCCGCCAGGACGAGAACGACGCATTCAAGGACGCAACGACGTGGCGCGCGTCCGGCCGATACACGCTCGAAAACGGCTTCACCGTCCACGCGAGCGCGGGCAAGGGCGTGACGGATCCGACCTTCACGGAGATGTTCGGCTTTTTCCCCGGCAGCTTCGTCGGCAATCCGAACCTGACACCCGAACGCTCGATCGGCTGGGATGCGGGTGTCGGATATCGCAAGGACGCGTTTTCGGCGGACGTGACGTGGTTCCAGGCCAACCTGGAGGACGAGATCGTCTCGACCTTCGATTCCGTGACCTTCCTCTCCAGCGTCGCCAACGCGAGCGGAAAGAGCAAGCGCAAGGGCATCGAGGCGTCATTTGATGCGAAGCCCCTCGCCTGGCTGACGCTCGGCGGCAGCTATACCTGGCTCGACGCGAAGGAAGCGAAGGTCGCAGGCGCGGCAAAGCTGCGCGAGGCCCGGCGTCCCCGGCACAGCGGCAGCCTGCTGGCGACCGCCGATCTGGGCGCCGCCTCGGTCACGTTCGCGGCAAACTATGTCGGCAACCGCAAGGATACGGACTTCGACAGCTTCCCAGCACGTGTCGTGACGCTGAAGGACTATGTGCTCGCCTCGCTTTCTGGCCGCGTGAAGCTGGGCGGCGACTTCGAGCTGACGGGGCGCATCGAGAACCTGTTCGATGCGACCTATGAAGACGCCTACGGATACCGGACGCAGGGCATCTCCGCGTTCGGCGGTATCCGCGTGAAATGGGGCGGTTGATCGCCCTTCTTGCTGTGCTCGCCTTCGCCGCCACGGCGGCGGAGGCGGGAACACCTGCGCGCGTCGCCTCTCTCGGGCTTTGCACGGATGAACTGGTGCTGCTGCTGGCCGAGCCGGATCAGCTCGTGTCCGTTTCGTTCCTGGGGCACGACCGTCGCGAGACGCCGCTCGCCCCCAAGGCGCGCGGGCTGCACAGCAATGATGGCCGCTTCAGCTCAGTCGCGCACCTGAAGCCCGATCTTGTCATCACCGGCGGCGCAGTGAACCGCTTCGCGCGCGAACTCGCCGAGCGGACCGGAACGCGCGTGGTCGATGTGCCGCCGCCGCTGACGCTTGCCGAGCTTCGGAACAATATTCGAACGGTCGCCGCCGTGCTCGGGCATCCGGCACGCGGCGCGGCGCTGATCGGCTGGATGGAAACAAAACTGGGCGCCGCCCCTGCCAATGCCCACGACGCGCTGATGGTCGTTGCAGGCGGGCTGACGCCCGACGTGCATTCGATCGCCGCCGAACTTCTCGCACACGCGGGCATTCGGCAGATGGTGATGCCGTCCAGCCGCGTCACGCTCGAAGGGCTTGTGGCCGCGCCACCTCCCCTCCTCATCCTCAGCCGTTACCGCGCCGACCAATTTTCGCTTCCGCAGGATTGGCTCGGAACCGCGACACATCTTTCGGGCCGGAAGCCTGCCTATGTCGACGGGCGGTTCTGGGCCTGCCCCGGTCCGCTTGCCGCGGCTGATGTCGCACGGCTTCGCGCGGAGATCGCACAATGAACGCGGGGCGTCTTTGCCTGATCCTCGGCGTGGTGCTGGTCGTCGTGGCCGCCGCGTCGCTGCTGATCGGCGACGTGCCGATCCTCAGTCTCATGAAGCGCGACCCGGCGCTTGCCCAGATGCTCATCGTCGAGCTTCGATTGCCGCGGCTGGTCCTTGCGGCTTCGGCGGGCGCGGCGCTGGGGCTCTCAGGTGCGGCGCTCCAGGGACTTCTGCGCAATCCCCTCGCCTCTCCCGACATTCTCGGCACCTCGGCGGGCGCGGCGCTTGGCGCAGTCATTTCGGCCTATTTCCTCGGGCTTGCGGGAACGCTCGCGATGGCAGGCGGCGGCATTGCCGGGGCGCTCATCGCGCTTCTTCTGCTACTGGCGCTAGCCGGGCGCGGGGCATCCTCGGCAACCTTGATCCTTGCCGGGGTCGCGATCTCGGCACTCGGCGGGGCGATGATGAACCTGGCGCTCGCGCTCGCGCCTTCGCCGTTCGCCTTCTACGACATCATGTTCTGGCTGCTCGGCTCGTTCGCCGACCGCAATCTCGGCCACGTGAGCGTCGGCCTTCCCGCCATGCTCGCGGGAAGCCTGCTCGTGCTTTCGGCGGCGCGCGGGCTCGACGCTCTGGCGCTCGGCGAGGATGTCGCTGCAACGCTGGGCTACGACGTCCGCGCGATGCGCTGGCGGATCGTGGGCGGCAGCGCCGTCGCCGTGGGCGGGGCGGTCGCGGTGGCGGGGATCATCGGCTTCGTCGGGCTGATCGTGCCGCATCTGGTGCGACCGCTGGTGCGGAATCGCCCCGGCCCGGCCTTGCTGCCGAGCGCTCTCGGCGGCGCGGCGCTGCTGGTGGCGGCGGATATCGTCACGCGCTTTCCGCTGAACGGAAAGACGCTGCCGATCGGCGTGGTGACAGCGATGCTCGGAGCCCCGTTCTTCCTGTGGTTGATCCTGTCGCGGCGCGGAGTGCCGTCATGAGCGGTCTCGTCGCAACCGCAATCGCGCGTCCGCACCTGACAGGCGTGATCGATCTTGCCGTTGCCCGCGGCGAGGTCGTCGGCCTTGTCGGGCCGAACGGATCGGGCAAGACGACGCTGCTGCGCGCGCTCGCGGGGCTGACCGCCGGGTACGGGACGATCACTGCCGACGGGCGATCGTTTGACGCCATGACGTCACGCGAACGGGCGCGTCATATCGCCTATATGCCCTCCGGTCGGCGCGTCGACTGGCCGATGCGCGCGGACGATATCGTGGCGCTTTCAGGCGCGGGCGAGGCCGATGTGGCGGAAGCGCTCGCGCGGGTCGGCATGCAGGCGTTCGCATCGCGCCAAGTGGATACGCTCTCGACCGGTGAACGCGCGCGCGTGCTGCTGGCGCGCGTGCTGGCGAGCCGTGCGGACTGGCTTCTACTCGACGAGCCGACGGCAAACCTCGATCCGGGGCATGAGCTGGACGTGCTGGCGCTGCTGCGCGCGGAGGCGACACATGGTGCGGGTGTGCTGGCGTCGTTCCACAATCTCACGCTTGCGGAGGCGCACTGCGACCGGTGCGTGCTGATGGCGGACGGGCGGATCGTGGCAGAAGGCGTGCCCTCAGCCGTGCTGACCGAAACGAACCTTGCCGCTGTCTACGGGATCGCGCGCGACGGGGCAGGCTGGCGACGAAACGCATCCTGAACGAGTGACGTCATGCGGGCGACATCGCTCCTCAGCGCCATGGCGACGGGGCTTTGCAGGACGGCGAGCGTCCGCGTGCGGTCGAAGCCGGACAAGCGCCGCTTGACGATGCCAGGCGCAGCATAGGACGCGGGCATCACTGTGACGCCGAGGCCGGCGGCGACCATGGCGAGCGCCCGTTCCTCCTGCACCGTGCGGTAGGCAAGCGGCGGCCGGACGCCGTGCCCGGTGAAGTGCCGACTGACCTCGCTGAGCACCTCGCAGCGGCGGCGGATGACCATCGGCGTGCTGTGCAAGGCGTCCGACGGCACCGGATCCTGGCCTGCGAGCGGATGGCCTTCGGGCATCATCAGCAGATAGGGCTCCTCCCCCACCACGACCGGCGAATATTTCTCCGTGCCCGCGCGCATCAGGGTCAGCGCCATGTCGACGCGGCCTTGGTCGAGGCGGGTGACCAGTTCAGCATCACTGCCCTCGACGATCTCAAGACCATTGGCGCCGTCGATGGATTGCCAGTCGCGCACCAGCCGTTCGCCGATGCTGGCGGGAACGGTGTGCAGCAGGCCGAGACGCAGCGCCCGGCGTCGCGCCGGTTCACCGATTTCGCCAAGCGCGGCGTTATATTCCTGCATGATGTTGCGCGCGCGCTGAAGAAAGCGTGCTCCAGCCTCGGTCAGCTCGACACGCCGGGCGGAGCGCAGGAACAGCGAGACGCCGAGCTCGCGTTCCAGCTTGGCGACACCGGCGGAAAGCGTCGGCTGTGTGACGTTCACGCGCGCCGCCGCCGCAGTGAAGCTGCCGGTCTCGACGATCGCGAGGAAGTAACGCAAGAGATAGCCGTCAATCATAGATGCCATCTATGCGAAACCGAAGGCGCATTCAATTAAGACCGAATCCCTCCCGCGTGCTATTGCCCCTCTGAACGAAGCTGAGGGGATGATCGACCGATGGCCGTAGTCGGCACGCAGGCGAATACTATCGACCCGGAATTCAAGGCAAACGCAGAGGCAATGCAGGCGCTCGTCGCGGATCTGCGCGAACGCTCGGCGCAGATCGCGCTCGGCGGCAATGCGGACTCGCGTGAGCGGCACACGTCGCGCGGCAAGCTGCTGCCCCGTGAGCGCGTGGAGCGCCTGCTCGACCCCGGCACCGCCTTTCTCGAACTCTCGCTGTTCGCCGGTCATGACGTCTACGAGGACGACATTCCCGCCGCGGGCGTGATCGCAGGCGTCGGCCAGATCGCCGGACGCACCTGCGTGATCGTGTGCAACGACGCCACGGTGAAGGGCGGCACGTATTATCCGCTGACCGTGAAGAAGCACCTGCGCGCGCAGGAAGTGGCGCGGCAGAACCGGCTGCCCTGTGTGTACCTCGTCGATTCCGGCGGCGCGAACCTCCCGAACCAGGACGAAGTGTTCCCCGACCGCGACCACTTCGGGCGCATCTTCTACAATCAGGCGACCATGTCCGCTGAAGGCATCGCCCAGATCGCGGTGGTGATGGGCAGCTGCACGGCTGGCGGCGCCTATGTGCCCGCCATGTCCGACGAGAGCATCATCGTGCGTAACCAAGGCACGATCTTCCTCGGCGGCCCGCCGCTGGTGAAAGCTGCGACCGGCGAGGAAGTGACGGCGGAGGACCTTGGCGGCGGCGATGTGCACGCGCGCATCTCCGGCGTGGTCGACCACCTCGCGAACGACGACGCGCACGCGCTTTCGATCGCGCGGAACATCGTCGCCACCCTGCCCGCGCCGCGCGTACCGGAAATCGCCGTGCGGGCACCAAAGCCGCCGCGCCACGACCCTTCGCAGATTTACGGCCTGATCCCCGCCGACACGCGGCATCCGGTGGACGTGCGCGAGATCATCGCGCGCATCGTCGACGACAGCGTGCTCGACGAGTTCAAGGCGCTGTATGGCGAAACGCTCGTCACCGGCTTCGCGCATATCGAAGGCTATCCCGTCGGTATCGTCGCCAACAACGGCATCCTGTTTTCGGAAAGCGCACAGAAAGGCGCGCACTTCATTGAGTTGTGCTGCCAGCGCAAGGTGCCGCTCCTGTTCCTGCAGAACATCTCCGGCTTCATGGTCGGCAGGCGCTACGAGAACGAAGGCATCGCGCGGCACGGCGCGAAGATGGTGACGGCGGTCGCCTGCGCTGCGGTGCCGAAGTTCACCGTGGTGATCGGCGGCAGCTTCGGCGCGGGAAACTACGGCATGTGCGGCCGCGCCTATTCGCCCCGCTTCCTGTGGATGTGGCCGAACGCGCGCATTTCCGTGATGGGCGGCGAGCAGGCGGCGTCAGTGCTCGCCACCGTGAAACGCGGTGGCTTCAAGACCAAGGCCGAGGAAGAGGCGTTCAAGGCGCCCATCCGCGACCAGTACGAGAAACAGGGCCATCCCTATTACGCCAGCGCCCGCCTGTGGGACGACGGCATCATCGACCCCGCCGACACGCGTACGGTCGTCGCGCTCGGGCTCGCCGCATCGCTGAACGCGCCGGTGCCCGAGACGCGCTTCGGCACGTTCCGGATGTGAGGCGGCGATGAACGACAACACCGTCTCCGATACGCTCTACTTCACGCTCGACGAGCACAATGTCGCGCGCGTCACGCTCAATCGTCCCGAACGCCACAATGCCTTCAACGCCGAGCTGATCGGCGCGCTCAAGGAAACCTTCGACAGCATCGCACAGATGGATGGCGTGCGCGCCGTGGTGCTTGCGGGCGAAGGCAAGAGCTTCTCGGCGGGGGCCGACCTTGAATATATGCGCGCTGCCGGAAGCTGGAGCGAAGCAGAGAACATTGCCGACGGGCAGCGGCTTTCGGACATGCTCGCGAGCATCGCCGCCTGCCCCGTGCCCGTGATCGCCATCGCCAAGGGCAATATCTTCGGCGGCGGCGTCGGGCTCATTGCGTGCGCGGACATGGTCGTCGGCATAGACGGCGTGAAGTTCCGCCTTTCCGAAGTGCGCCTCGGCCTCACGCCAGCGACGATCTCTCCGTTCGTGATCGCCGCCATCGGCGCGCGGCAGGCGAAGCGCTGGTTCACCACCGCCGAGCTGTTCGGCCTTCCCGAAGCGCGCGAGATGGGGCTGGTGCATGTCGGTGTTGCCGATCTTCACGACGCAGACGCGCAGGTGGATGCCTGGGTGGATGCCATCCTCGAAGCCGCGCCGGGCGCCGTGATCGACGCCAAGGCTCTCGTGACCGATTTCGCTGGGCGCGAGATCACTGACGATCTCCGCACCGACAGCGCCCGCCGCATTGCCGCACGGCGCGCGACCGAGGAAGCCGCCGAGGGCCTGACCGCCTTTCTTGAGAAACGCCGGCCATATTGGATGAAGACCGATGCGTAAGCTGCTGATTGCCAACCGGGGCGAGATCGCCCGCCGCATCATCCGCACCGCGCACCGGATGGGCATCGAAACTGTTGCCGTCTATTCGGAAGCGGATGCGGATGCGCCGCACGTGCACGAGGCAGGACAGGCCGTGCTGATCGGCCCGGCGCCGGCCTCGGAATCGTACCTGCTCGTCGACCGCATCCTCGATGCCGCCGCGCGGACGAACGCGGACGCGGTCCACCCGGGCTATGGCTTTCTTTCGGAGAACGCGAAGTTCGCACTCGCGGTGCGCGACGCGGGTCTGACATTCGTCGGCCCGCCGGTGAAGGCCATCGACGCGATGGGCCTGAAGGACACCGCCAAGAAGCTGATGAAGACCGCCGGCGTGCCCGTCACACCCGGCTATCAGGGCGACGACCAGAGCCTCGCGCGCCTCGAAGCCGCTTCGAAGGCAGTCGGCTACCCACTGCTTATCAAGGCGGTGGCGGGCGGCGGCGGCAAGGGGATGCGGCGGGTCGATGATCCGTCCGAGTTCGCCGACGCGCTCATTGCGGCGAAGCGCGAAGGCGAAAAGTCCTTCGGCAACGACGGCGTGATGATCGAGAAACTGATCCTCCGACCCCGCCACGTCGAGGTGCAGGTGTTCGCGGACCGGCATGGCAATGCCGTCCACCTGTTCGAGCGCGATTGCTCGCTGCAGCGGCGCCACCAGAAGGTGATCGAGGAGGCTCCCGCCCCCGGCCTTTCGGCATCGCTCAGGAAGGCGCTCGGCGCCGCCGCCGTGAAGGCCGCGACCGCGATCGGCTATGAAGGTGCGGGAACGATCGAATTCATCCTTGATTGCGATGATGTCGACACCACCGGCGATCCGAAGTTCTACTTCATGGAGATGAACACCCGGCTGCAAGTCGAGCACCCGGTGACTGAGTTCATCACCGGCACCGATCTGGTCGAGTGGCAGATCCGCGTCGCGCGCGGTGAGAAGCTGCCGATGAAGCAGGATGAGCTTCGGATCGAGGGGCACGCGGTCGAGGCACGGCTCTATGCCGAAGATCCCGAGAGCGGCTTCCTGCCCTCCACCGGACGCCTGCGGCAGCTCGTGTTCCCCGAAGGCCGCCCCGGCGTGCGCATCGACAGCGGCGTTGTCGAGGGCGGCGAGATCAGCATCCACTACGACCCGATGATCGCCAAGGTGATCGCGCACGGCGCCGACCGGCAGAGCGCCATCGACCGGCTGGTCGGCGCGCTCGACGCCACTATTGTGGAAGGCGTGCGCACCAACCGCGCGTTCCTCGCGCGGCTCGTCGATCATGCCTCGTTTCGCGACGGTGACGTCGATACCGGCTTCATCGCGCGCCATGCCGAAAGCCTGAAACCGCCCACCGATATCCCGGACCGCGTGCTGGCGCTCGCCGCGCTCACGCGCGTTGGCGGCTATAATCCGCCAAGCGCACAGACGATGTTCGAGCGCGCAGGCGCCTGGCGCATGAACCTGCCGAGCCGCCGCCACGTCGACCTGTTCCCCGAAGGTGCCGAGAAGCGTGCGCTGAGCCTGACACCCGAAGGCGCGGCGTACCGCATCGACGGCCTCGATGAGCCCGTCATCGGCGCACTGTTTTGGACGGGGCCGCAAAGCGTGGAAGCCGACCTCGGCGGTGAACTCGTGCGCGCAACCATCGTGGAACGCGACGGCAGCTTCGAACTGCGTATCGGCGGCCGCGTGTTCGTCATCGGAACCTCGGCGCCCGATGCCGAAGCGGCCGAAGGCGGCAGCGGGCATATCACCGCGCCGATGCCGGGCCGCGTGCTCGCCGTGTTCGTGAAGCCGGGAGACAAGGTTGAAGCCGGCGCGCGCCTGCTCGTGCTGGAAGCGATGAAAATGGAAAACCGCATGACCGCGCCGGTTTCGGGCACGGTCGCGAAGGTGGGCGTGGCGGAGGGCGACCAGGTCGCCGAAGGCACGCTGCTGGTTGAAATCGAAAGCGAGGACCAATGAGCCTGTCCCTTATGAACTTCGCCCACGGCGAAACCATCGACATGCTGCGAGAGAGCGTGCGCGCGTTCGCGCAGGACAAGATCGCGCCGCGCGCCGCCGCCATCGACGCCGAGAACAAGTTTCCGCGCGACCTCTGGCCTGAGCTTGGTGCGCTCGGCCTCCACGGCATCACCGTGTCGGAGGAGGACGGCGGCGCTGGGCTCGGCTACCTCGCGCACGTGGTGGCGATGGAAGAGATCAGCCGCGCGTCGGCATCCGTGGGCCTCAGCTACGGCGCGCACTCCAACCTCTGCATCAATCAGCTGCAGCGCTGGGGCACGGCCGAGCAAAAGGCGAAGTACCTGCCCAAGCTCATCTCGGGCGAGCATGTCGGCAGCCTTGCCATGTCCGAGCCGGGATCGGGCTCCGACGTCGTGTCGATGCGCCTGAAGGCCGAGCGCAGGAACGACTGCTATGTGCTCAACGGCAACAAGATGTGGATCACCAACGGGCCGGAAGCTGACACGCTGATCGTCTACGCCAAGACCGACATGGACGCGGGCCCGCGCGGCATCACGGCGTTCCTCATCGAGCGCGGCTTCAAGGGTTTCTCGACCGCGCAGAAGCTGGACAAGCTGGGGATGCGCGGTTCGGACACGTGCGAGCTGGTGTTTGAAGACTGCGAAGTGCCTTACGAGAATGTGCTTGGGCAGGAGGGCAAGGGCGTGAACGTCCTCATGTCCGGCCTCGACTATGAGCGCGTCGTGCTCTCGGGCGGCCCGCTCGGGATCATGGCGGCGTGCATGGACGTGACCGTGCCTTATGTTCACGAACGCAAGCAGTTCGGCCAGCCGATCGGCACCTTCCAGCTGATGCAGGGCAAGATCGCCGACATGTACGTGACGTTCTCCACTGCGCGGTCCTACGTCTATGCGGTCGCGCAGGCGTGCGACCGGGGCGAGACGACGCGCAAGGACGCGGCGGGCTGCATCCTCTATTCCGCCGAGAAGGCGACATGGATGGCGCTCGAAGCACTTCAGGCGCTTGGCGGCAACGGCTATATCAACGAATATCCGACCGGACGCCTGCTGCGCGACGCTAAGCTCTATGAGATCGGCGCGGGCACGAGCGAAATCCGCCGCTACCTCATCGGCCGCGAGCTGTTCGAGGAAACCGCCTGACCTGAAAGGACCGCCGATGCGCCGACTGCTGCCGTTTCTCCTGATGATGATCGCGGCACCGGCGCTGGCGGAGATGCCCGAAGAACGGCTTACGGCGGCGGGACATAGCCTGCCGCCCGCGCCGAAGCCCGCAGCGACTTATGTGACGTCGGTGGAAACCGGGAACCTGCTGTTCCTCTCCGGCCATATCGACTGCATCGGTGGCGGCAAGCGCGGCAAGGTGGGCGCCGACGTCACGCTTGACGAGGGCAAAGCCGAAGCGCAGCGCGTCGGCCTCTGTATGCTCGCGACGATCAAGGACGCGCTCGGCGGCGACCTGTCGCGCGTGAAGCGCTTCGTGCGCATTCTCGGTATGGTCAACAGCGCGCCCGACTTCACGCAGCAGCCGCAAGTCATCAACGGCTTTTCGGAGCTGATGACAACGGCGTTCGGCGACGCGGGGCTCGCCGCGCGCTCAGCCGTGGGCGTCGCCTCGCTCCCGGCGAGCTATGCGGTCGAGATCGAGGCCACGATCGAAATCGCGCGCTGATGCGCATCCTGGGCGCCGTGCTCGCAGGCGGTGAAAGCCGCCGCTTCGGCAGCGACAAGGCCGAGGCGCTGCTCGATGGCAAGCGCCTGATTGACCACGCCGCCGCCAGCATCGCGCCTTTCTGCGAAATCGTGGTGATCGTGGGCCGCCCGGGCGGCGTGCCGGACCACCCTGCCCCCGGCCTCGGTCCGCTTGGCGGGCTGTGCGGCGCGCTTGCTTATGGCGCCGAACATGGCTTCGATGCCGTGCTGACGACGGCGTGCGATGTGCCGGACCTGCCCGAAGCGCTGCTGTCGGCGCTTGTAGTGTCAACGCCCGCCGCGGCCGAAAGCGTGCCGGTCGTCGGCGTGTGGCCAACGACGCTCGCGGCCCGGCTTGCCGCCTATCTGGAGAGCGGATCGCCGCGCGCGATGCGGGCGTGGTGCGAGGCGGTCGATGCGGAGATGCTGGCGTGGCCGGATCCGATCCGGAACATCAACTGGCCAGATGATCTACGCTGAGGGCGGGTCCGCGATCATGGCGGTGAAGCTGCATTCCGCCGCCACCTTGCCGCCGACAATGCTGGCGACGCCGTTGAACTTGCAGACCCTCGAACGGCGCTGCACGAACTCGACGTCGAGGTTCAGCAGGCAGCCCGGCTCGACCGGCTGACGGAACTTGGCGTTTTCGATTGCCATGAAATAGACGAGCTTGCCGAGCGCCTCGTCGCCGAGTGACTTCATAGCGAGCACGCCCGCGGTCTGCGCGAGCGCCTCGACGATCAGCACGCCCGGCATGATCGGACGCTGTGGGAAGTGGCCCTGGAAGAACGGTTCGTTGATCGTTACCGCCTTGATGCCGCGCGCCCGCTCATTCGGCACGAAATCGACCACGCGGTCGACGAGCAGCATGGGATAGCGGTGCGGGAGCAGTGCCATCACTGCTCCCACCTCAAGCGCGTCGAAGGCTTCGCCCCCTGACAAGATGCGCGCCGCTTACTTCTTGGGCGCAGCGGCCGGAGCGGCCGGCGGGTTCACGTTGACGCGCGGCAGCGCTGCGTTGAGGCGCGTCATCACCTCGTTCGTGACATCAAGCGACTGCGCGGTGGCGAGCGTCACGTCGCGGTCGAGCGCAAGGCTCGCGCCCTTTTCGCGCATCACGGCGGTGATGATGGGGTTCACGGCTTCCAGGATCTGCTGGCGCACGTACTGCACGGAGCGGGCGTAATCCTGTTCCTTGCCGCGCACTTCGTTCTCGGCGGTCACCTGGCGCTGCTGAAGCTCCTTGGCCTTCGCCTGGAACGCTTCCTTCGCCATCGAAGGCTGCGCCTTCTGCAGGTTCTCGTACTCGCCGCGGAACTGGTCGCCGAGCGTCTTCGCGCGCGCCTGAACGCTTTCGAACTTCGCCTTCAGCTGCGGCTCAGCGCTCCTCGAAGCGGCGGATTCAGCGGCGATGCGGCCCATGTCGACGACGACGATCGGCGGCGCAGCCTGTGCAAGCGCAACGCTCGGAAGCGCCGTGAACGCGAGAGCGCCGGCAATGGCGACGCGGGTAAGCATTTTCATCAGAATTGGGTCCCTACGTTGAATTGGAACAGTTTGGTGTCATCCCCCTCCTGCTTGACGAGCGCTTTCGCGATGTCAATGCGGAACGGGCCAAATGGAGAGTTCCAGTTGATACCGAAGCCGACGGCGACGCGCGGTTTCCATGTGTCGCCCAGGTAGAACTCCTTGAAACCCGGTACGTAATCGGTTTCACCGGTGCTAGAATTTACGCCATTCGCAATCTGGCGGATATCCTGCAAGTCTGTAGACGGATTGAAATCCGTATTCCAGAGCGCGCCAACATCAACGAACACCGACGGACGCAGACCCATCTCGGCAGCGCCTGCGCTCAGGGGAATCTGGACCTCGGCACGTACCTGATAATAGGTCTCGCCGCCGATCGAGTCATCCTGCCTCTGGTTGCTCTCGTTGCTGAGAATATAATCCAACGGATCGCTCGAGTTCGTCGGGTTCGTGTAGCGCTGGCGGATCACGCGCGGGCCGATGCCGCGGATGTCGAAGCCGCGCATACGCGGTTCGCCAAGGAAGAAGCGGTCGGTTAGGCGGATGTTGTCGCCGCCCCAGCCGAAGATGTAGCCCGCTTCGAGCCCGAGGTTCAGGATGAAGCCGCTGCCGAACAGGCGCCAGTATTTGTCGGCGTTGAGGCGCGAACGCACGTATTGCACGCTGCCGCCGACGCCCGCGATATCCTGGCTGATCATGAAGCGGTGGCCTGCGCTCGGCCGGATCGCATTGTTGCGCGTATCGTAAGCGATCGAGTAGCCGAGCGACGAGGTCGTACGCTTGCCGACCGCATCGCAGAGGAAGCGTCCTGCGAGCAGCGGGTCGCAGACGCCGTTCGTGTAGAAGGTACGCTCGTCGAGCGACACGTCGTCGTAGCTGAGCCCGTAGCGGAACGACGCCGACCAGAACTCTGTGATCGGGAAGCCCGTGCGGATCTGGAAACCGGTCGTCGACTGTTCGTAGGTGGTATCGCGGTCGCCGTTTCCAAGGAAGCGGAAGCTGTTGTAGTCGCGGCGGAAGATGTCGCCGCCAAGCGCGAGGTTGCGTCCGAACAGGTAGGGCTCCGTAAAGCCCAGCTCTACCGACTGCGAATATTTGGACCAGTTGACCGAGGCGCGCAGCTCCTGGCCCATGCCGCGGAAGTTGCGCTGCCGGATCGACAGGTTGACGAGGAAGTTCTCGAGGCTCGAATAGCCCGCTGAGACCTGAAGCTCGCCGGTCGCCTGCTCCTGCAGGTTGGTTTCCAGGATGACCTTGTCCGGCCCCGAGCCCTGCTTCTGCTGGATTTCGAGGTTTTCCTGGAAATAGCCGAGGCTCTGGATACGGTCGCGCGAACGCTTGACGCGGAAGCTGTTGAACGCGTCGCCTTCCGCGAGGCGGAACTCGCGGCGGATCACATGATCCTTTGTGATCGTGTTGCCGTTGATCTCGACCCGCTCCACGTAAACGCGCGGCGTTTCGTTGATGACGAACGTCACCCCCATCTCGCGCTTTTCCTTGTCGCGATTGAAGCGGGGGTTGATGTCGGCAAACGCGTAGCCGAGGAGGCCGACCGATTCCGACAGGCTCGTCACCGTGTCCTCGATCTGCTTGGCATTGTACCAATCGCCCTGCTTCATCGGAAGCATGCGCTTGAAGTTCTCTTCCTTGATGTCGCGAATCTGGCTTTCGAGATCGACTTCGCCGAACTTGTAGCGCTCGCCTTCATCCACCACGTAGGTGATGATGAAATCCTTGCGGTCCGGCGTCAGCTCGGCGACCGACGAAACCACGCGGAAATCCGCATAACCTTCGGTCAGATAGAACTGGCGCAGCTTCTGCTGGTCATAGGCCGAGCGATCAGGATCGTAGGTGTCGTTCGATGTGAAGAACTTGTACCACTTGGCCTCCTTGGTGGCCATTTCGCCGCGCAGGTCGCCGTCCGAGAACTTGGTGTTGCCGACGATGTTGATCCGGCGGACCTTGGACTTCGGCCCCTCCTCGATCTCGAACACCACGTCGACGCGGTTCTGGTCGAGCTGGACAATCTTCGGCTCCACCGCGGCCGCGAAACGGCCCTGACGGCGATAAAGCTCAAGGATGCGCGCGACGTCGGCGCGCGCCTTGGAACGCGTGAAGATCTGGCGCGGCGCGAGCTTGATCTCGTCCTTGAACTTCTCGTCCTTCACGCGCTTGTTGCCTTCAAGCACGATGCGGTTGACGACGGGGTTCTCGCGCACGTCAACGATCAGCTCGCCCTGACGGTCGCGGATTGTCACGTCGGCGAACAGTTCGGTCGCGTAAAGGTCCTTCAGCGCGCGGTCGAGTCGGTTGCGGTCGTAGCTGTCGCCCGCTGACAGGCCCACATACGAGCGCACGGTTTCCGGCTCCAGACGCTCCGCGCCGCGGATCGTGATCGAACGCACGACACTCTCTTGCTCGGCAACAGCCGTGGGCGCAGGCGCCGCCGAAGGCGCGGCGTCCGCAGGCTGCGTGTCCTGCGCCAGCGCGGGCTGCGACAGGCCGAGCGCGCTGCCGAGGAGCAGCGCGGAGACCCAGTTACGATGCATGGTGGCCGGCATCAGCGTCTGTTGGCCCACAGGTTCCCCACTCTCGTTCAAATCTTATGGCCGCATCTCAGCCGATTAGCCCGGCGACATGCTTGAACACGCCAAAAGATGCAAGGTCGTTCCAGGTTACGATCAGCATGAAGGAGATGAGAAGTGCAAAGCCGGTCATGAAAGCCCACTCCTGCACCCGTGGCGGAATCGGTTTCCGGCGCACGGCCTCCGCTGCGTAAATCGCAAGGTGCCCCCCATCCAGCATCGGGATGGGAAGCAGGTTTATGAAACCAAGGTTGATCGAGACGAGCGCCATCAGGTTCACGAAGGCCTCTATGCCCATGGTGCCTGCCTGCCCCGAGACCTCGGCGATCTTGAGCGGCCCGCCGAGCTCCTTCATCGAGCGCCGGCCGGTGACGATCTGCACGAGGCCCTCCACCATCATGCCGGTGGTGTCGAACACCGCCTCGGTGCCGTACCACAGCGATTCCACGGGGCCGCGCTCAATAACGCCGCGCTCCTGACCGATGAGGCCGATGCGGGGGATCGTGAAGGTCTTGCCGAAGCGGTCCTTCTCCTCGATGAGGTGGGGCGTCAACACGATGTTGCGCACCGCGCCGGCGCGCTCGAAATCGACCGAAACCGGCGTGCCGGGATTGATCATCACGATGCCGATGATGTCCTCGAACCGCTCGATCGCCTTGCCGTCCACCTTGAGGATACGGTCGCCGGGCGCGAGCCCTGCCCTGTCTGCTGCCGAACCCGTCACGATGTTTGAAACCACCGGCGAGGTGTAGCTCTGGCCGTAGATGGCGATGAACGTTGCGAAGATCAGGATCGCCGCCGCGAAGTTCACGAACGGCCCCGCCGCGACGATGATCGCGCGCTGCCAGAACGGCTTGAAAGCGAACAGGAACGGCTTTTCGGCCGGATCAACGCGCGCAGCCTCCTGCGGCATACTCGCGGCGTTGGCGTCGCCGGTGAACTTCACATAGCCGCCGAGCGGCAGCCAGCCGACCTTCCAGCGCTCGCCGCGCCGGTTCGTCCAGCCGAAGATCTCGCGGCCGAAGCCGATCGAGAAGCTGTCCACCGCCGTGTTGAACATGCGCCCGGCGAGGTAATGGCCCATCTCGTGGATGAACACGAGCGGGCTGATCATCGCCACGAACATCAGGATCGTGAACAGGATTCCCGGGGACGGCAGGATTTCCATCAGTGTGCGCGACCTCTTATGTTCATCTCGCCGACGCGCCGCGCCTCGCTGTCGCAGACCAGCACATCATCGAGTGATTCGACGGCGTGACCGCCAACGGCTTCCATCGTTTGCTCCACAATCGCGGCAATATCGAGGAAGCCGATTCGCCCCCCCAAAAATGCCGCGACCGCCACTTCATTGGCGGCGTTTAACACTGTGGGAGATGAACCGCCGCTGACAAGCGCCTCGCGGGCGAGGCGCAGCGCGGGAAAACGTGCGGGATCGGGCGCTTCGAAATCGAGCCGAGCGACCTGCGCCAGATCGAGCCGCGCGCACGGCGTTGCCATCCGGTCCGGCCAGGAAAGCGCATAAGCGATGGGAATCCGCATATCGGGCGACCCGAGCTGCGCGAGCATCGAGCCATCCACATACTCGACAAAGCTGTGAACCACCGATTGTGGGTGCACGATGACGTCCAGCTGCCTCTCCTCCACGGGGAACAGGTGATACGCTTCAATAAGCTCCAATCCCTTGTTCATCAGCGTGGCGGAATCGACGGAAATCTTCGCGCCCATCGACCACACCGGGTGCGCGACGGCCTGCGACGGCGTCATAGCGGCCATTTCAGAGAGACTGCGCGAACGGAACGGGCCGCCGCTCGCCGTCAGAATGATGCGCGCGACGCGTTCGGGGTTCTCGAAGTCGAACACCTGGTGGATAGCGTTGTGCTCGGAATCGACGGGCAGAAGATGCGCGCCGCTCAGCTTTGCGCGCGCATTCACCAGTTCGCCTGCGCAAACGAGCGTCTCCTTGTTGGCGAACGCCACGCGCGCGCCCCGCTCCACTGCACGGAGCGTGGGCGGGAGACCCGCCGCACCCACGATCGCGGCCATCACGATGTCGCTCGGCACGTCGGCGGCATCGCTCAGCGCCTGCGCGCCCGCCGCCGTTTCAATGCCTGTTCCTGCGAGCGCGTCCTTGAGATCGGCATACGCGCTATCGTCCGCGACAACCGCCATGCGAGCACCGAGGCGACGCGCCTGCGCCGCAAGGCTGCGAACGTCGCGGTTGGCGGTCAGCACATCGACGGACCAGCGCTCGGGCTCGCGCGCCACAAGGTCGATCGTCGAGCTGCCGACTGAGCCGGTGGCGCCGAAGATGCTGATCGTGCGCGCGGTCATCGCATAAGGCCGATCGCGACGGCAACGAGCACGCTCACCGGCACCACGCCGTCCAGCCTGTCCATCATGCCGCCGTGCCCGGGGAGGATATTGCCGGAATCCTTCACACCCGCGCGGCGTTTGAGGTGGCTTTCGAAAAAGTCCCCCACCTGCGCCGCAACGGCAAGCACCGCGCCGAGCGCTACCGCGAACATGGGTTCGAGCGCGAGACCGAACTGGCGGGAAAGCAGCCACGCGGTCAGCGCCGCTGCAACCATGCCGCCGCCGAGCCCGGCCCACGTCTTCGAGGGGCTGATGCGCGGGGCGATCTTGGGCCCGCCGATGGTGCGGCCAGAAAAATAGGCGGCGATGTCGGTGGCCCAGACGATCGCCAGCGTCCAGATCACGAGCTGAGCGCCAAGCGGCTCCGCGCGCAGCCAGACGAGGGCGATCCCAGGAAACGCCGCATAGATCAGGCCCCAAGCGGCGAGGCGGGCGAGGAAGAAAAGGCTCGCCGTGGTTATGCCAACCAGAACCAGCGCGTAGGCGAGGTAGCCAAGGTGCGTGAACAGCACAGCCCCGGCGAGTGCAAACATGCCTGCCAGCCGAGCCGTGCGGCCGACGTGGTGCATCGCGCACCATTCGCCGTAGATGAGCAGGACGACGACGGCGACGAGCAGCGCGAAGGCGATGCCGCCAAACCACACGGCGCCGAGCGCAAGCGCGATAAGCGCGATACCGACAAGGATGCGCGGCAAGAGGTCGCCGTAGCGCGACCCCGGCTTCATGGCAGGCTCAGAGCCCGCCATAACGCCGTTCGCGCACGCCGAACGCTTCGACGGCACGGCGCAGCGACTCGCCGTCGAAGTCTGGCCAGTATTGCTCGGTGAACACCAGTTCCGCGTAAGCCGCCTGCCACATCAGGAAGTTCGAGAGGCGCTGCTCGCCAGACGTGCGGATCACGAGGTCGAGCTGCGGGAGTTCAGCGGTATCGAGGCGGGCCGTTATGTCCGCAGGCGTCACGTCATCCGGCGCCATGCGTCCGGCGGCGACGTCGCGGGCGATGCTGCGCACGGCGCGCGTGATCTCGTCCTGCGAGCCGTAGTTGAGTGCGATCACGAGGCGTAGCTTGCGATTGCCCGCCGTTCGCGTCTTCGCGCCTTCAAGCAGCGCGAGAATATCCGGGGACAAGCGGCTGTAATCACCGATGAAGCTGAGCCGAACGCCGTTCCGGTCCAGCTCTGCGATCTCGCTCAGCAGATACTGCTTGAGCAGACCCATCAGATAGCCGACCTCGTCCTCCGGACGCTTCCAGTTCTCCGAGGAGAAGGCGTAGAGCGTCAGCACCTCGACACCGAGATCGGGCGCCGCCTCGACGACCTTGCGTACCGCTTCGACGCCGGACTTGTGCCCGGCGATGCGCGGCAGGCGGCGCGCCTTTGCCCAGCGGCCGTTGCCGTCCATAATGATGCCGACATGGCGCGGCCCGGCGGACTCCTGCCCGCTGCCTGCAAGCGCGGCTGGCGGAACGGCAGGCGACGTCACTGGCCGAGGATTTCCTTTTCCTTGGCGGCGCAGATGCTGTCCACATCGGCGATCGCCTTGTCGGTCAGCTTCTGGACTTCGGTTTCGAGGCGCTTTTCCTCGTCCTTGCCGATCTCGCCCTTCTTTTCAGAGGCCTTCAGCGCGTCCATGCCGTCGCGGCGGACGTTGCGGACGGCGATCTTCGCCTTCTCGCCGTACTGCGAGGCGAGCTTGGCGAGTTCCTTACGGCGCTCCTCGGTGAGGTCAGGGATCGGCAGGCGCAGCGTCTGCCCATCGACGATCGGGTTGAGCCCGAGCCCGGCAGCGCGGATCGCCTTTTCGACCGGCTGCACATTGCTGCGGTCCCACACCTGCACGGCGAGCATTCGTGCCTCGGGCGCCGTCACCGTCGCGACCTGATTGAGCGGCATGTGTGCGCCGTAAACCTCGACATTCACCGGATCGAGCAGCGACGTGGAGGCGCGGCCCGTGCGCAGGCCGCCGAGATCGTGCTTCAGCGCGTCGAGCGCGCCTGCCATGCGGCGTTCGATATCAGCCTTGTTATAGCTCATGCTCAGTCCCCTCGGGTCTATTGGTTGCGCACGATCGTGGAGACGCCTTCGCCCGCAAGAACCCGCGCAAGGTTGCCGTGTTCCCGGATATTGAAGACGACGATCGGAATGGCGTTCTCGCGACAGATCGCGACGGCGGACGCGTCCATCACCTTGAGATTGTCGGCGAGCACCTTGTCGTAGCTGAGCGACTCATAGCGCGTCGCGCTGTTGTCCTTCTTCGGATCGGCGTTGTAGACGCCGTCGACGCTGGTGCCCTTGAACAGTGCGTCGCACTGCATTTCCGCCGCACGCAGCGCAGCGGCGGTATCGGTGGTGAAATAAGGGTTTCCGGTGCCCGCCGCGAAAATGACGATCCGGCCCTTTTCCATGTGCCGCACAGCGCGGCGGCGGATGTAGGGCTCGCAGACACTCGCCATCGGGATTGCGGACTGGACGCGCGTATCGACGCCCATGCGTTCGAGGCTGTTCTGCACCGCGAGCGCGTTCATCACGGTCGCGAGCATCCCCATGTAGTCGGCGCTCGCACGGTCGAAGCCCTGCTCCGCCGCTGCGAGGCCGCGGAAGATGTTGCCGCCGCCGACGACGAGGCAAAGCTCGAAGCCCGCTTCCTTGGCGATGCGGACTTCATCGGCGACGCGGTTGACGGTGACGGTATCGATGCCGAACGTCTGGTCGCCCATAAGCGCCTCGCCCGACAGTTTCAGAAGAATGCGCTTGAACGGCTTCGATGACATACGTTTTGTCGCGCCTCCCGATACGCGGGGCGCACCTTAGTTGGCCGGCGGGGGGCGGACAAGCGCCGCCGCCCCGCTTTCGGCTGAATTTTAACGACCGACGGCGGCAGCGACTTCAGCCGCGAAATCGGTCTCTTCCTTCTCGATGCCCTCGCCGAGCTGGAAGCGCACGAACTCGGCGATCTTTACCGGCGTACCGAGGTCTTTCGCGGCCTTGGCGACCACGTCCGAGACCTTGCTCTTGCCGTCGATCACGAAGATCTGGCCGAGCAGCGTCGATTCGCCGAGGAACTTGCGGACGCCGCCTTCGACCATCTTCTCGACGATGTCGGCGGGCTTGCCCGACTGCGCGGCCTTCTCGCGCGCGATCGAGCGTTCGCGCTCGACAACCACCGGGTCAACGCCCGTCTCGTCGAGCGCCAGCGGATTCGCGGCGGCGATGTGCATGGCGATCTGCTTGCCGAGCGCTTCGAGCTGGGCGGCGTCGCCCGTCGATTCGATCGCGACGAGTACGCCGATCTTGCCGAGGCCCGGCGCAGCGGCGTTGTGCACGTAGGACGACACGACACCCGCGGGCACCGAAACCTGCGCAATGCGGCGCAGCGACTGGTTCTCGCCGATCTTGGCGATATTGTCGGTCAGCGCTTCCGAAACCGGCTTGCCGGCGGCGGTGTTCTGCGCACCGAGCGCCGCGACGTCCGTCGTACCGCTGGCAAGCGCGAGGTCGGTCACTTCGCGCACGAAGCCCTGGAAGATCTCGTTCTTCGCGACGAAGTCGGTTTCCGAGTTCACCTCGACCGCCGTGCCCTTCGTGCCGCTGGTGGCGACGCCCACGAGGCCCTCGGCGGCCGTGCGGCCCGCCTTCTTGGCGGCGGTGGCGAGGCCCTTGGCGCGCAGCCAATCGACCGCGGCTTCGAAGTCGCCGCCGGTTTCGGTGAGCGCCTTCTTGCTGTCCATCATGCCGGCGCCGGTGCGCTCGCGCAGATCCTTCACAAGCTGTGCCGTGATCTCGGCCATGTGCTTAATCCCTTCTGTCTTTGAATGAGGCGGGGCGGCTGCCCGTTACGGCGCCGCCCCTTCCGTTTTGTGACACACCGCTCGAAAAGCGGCGCGTGGGGCGTCAGGCGGCGACTTCGGCCTGCGGTTCGGCCGCTGCGCCGAGGTCCGCGCCCAGATCGCGCTGACGGTTCTGGTTGCCGCCGAGCACTGCGTCCGCAATCGCGTCACAGTAGAGGCGGATGGCGCGCGAGGCGTCATCGTTGCCCGGGATCGGGAAAGCGATTCCGCTCGGATCGCTGTTCGTGTCGAGGATCGCGATCACCGGAATGCCGAGCACGTTGGCTTCCTTCACGGCGAGGTCTTCCTTGTTCGTGTCGATCACGAACATGACGTCGGGCAGGCCGCCCATGTCGCGGATACCGCCGAGCGAGGCTTCGAACTTGTCGCGCTCACGCGTCATCTTCAGCACTTCCTTCTTGGTGAGGCCGTGCGTGTCCCCGGCAAGCTGCTCTTCGAGCTGCTTGAACTTGCGGATCGACTGCGAAATCGTCTTCCAGTTGGTGAGCATACCGCCCAGCCAGCGGTGGTTCACGAAATGCTGACGCGAACGGCGCGCGGCCTCCGCGATCGGCTCCTGCGCCTGGCGCTTGGTGCCGACGAACAGCACCTTGCCGCCGGCCGCAACCGTGGCGCGAACGAATTCAAGCGCGCGCGCGAACTGCGGAACGGACTGCGACAGATCGATGATGTGCACGCCATTGCGATCGCCGAAGATGTAAGGCTTCATCTTCGGGTTCCAACGGTGCGTCTGGTGACCAAAGTGGGCGCCGGCTTCCAAAAGCTGCGCCATCGTGACGACGGGTGCCGCCATAATCGTTTCTCCTTCCGGTTTGACCTCGATGCAGGAGGAAGGCAGCAGGCTGCCCACCGGATATGTTCCCGCATCTGTGGAATGCGGCGGCCTTTAGCGCCGCGCGGCGGCAAATGCAAGGGGGCGCCTGATTGTCCGGGGGACGAAAGCGGCGTATTGCGTATCAGGTGCAAAGATCGTCTTGGGAGGACGACATGCTCAAGTCCGCGCTCATTCTCGGTATGGCTGCAACAGCAGCGGGATCGGGGGCGTCTGATACGGGAAAGGCTGACCGGAATAGCGCATTCGTGCTGTTCAGCGGCGGCATTCCTACGCTCCAGGTCAATACAGGTGCGCGCGCCTGCCCCTTCGAGGCGCCGAAAGCATCGTCCGCGCGGCGCGGCAAACCGGTGTTCGCGGTCTACTGATCGTTCGGGAGCCCGTGTACGGCGAGTGCCGCATTGTAGTAGCGCGGATCGGAAGTCACTTCGCGGCCCAGCCACGCCGGGCGGATCACGGCCTCATCCTCGCGCTCCAGCTCGCATTCCGCGATCACGAGGCCTGAAAACTCGCCTTCGAAAACATCGACTTCCCACAGCCTTCCGTCTTCGATGACGTCATATCGCCGCTTGGCGAGCAGCCGCCCGCTGCGCAACGCGATCAGCGCGCGCGCATCTTCGAGCGGCACATCATATTCGAACTCGTCGCGCGAAAGGCCGGAGACGCGGCCCTTGATGGTAAGCCTGCCGGCATTGTCGTCGATAACCCGAACGCGCACAGAGGCTTGCTCGCCGCGCGCGATATAGGCCTGCGCCATCGCCCGGCTGCGCACGACGTTCACGCGCCAGCCGTCTCCCGTCACCAGGAACTTGCGTTCAATCTCTGTCCCCATCAGGCGGCGTCGCGCCAGTCGTCCCACGCGCGCTCCCAGCGGCGGAGGCGCGCCTTGCAGGGCTCTTCGAACAGCACGGCGCCGAGCTTCAGCGCTTCTTTTTCGAGCACGTGACGCCGTTCGATCGCCGCCTTTTCGAGACGCCTGAGTGCCTTCTCCTTGCGGTCGTGGAGCCGCGCCTCGAGCGCGCAAAGGTCGTGCTGCTCGCCGAGAAGATTGCCGAGCCGCCCCAGCATCTCGCCGCGCGCGGTGAGCCCGGGATCGATGTCGTGAAGCAGGCGCACCTGAAAGCCGTGGTCCTTGATGTGCTTGCGCCACTCGTGGAAGGCCTCGATGTCGTCGCCCGCCGCGCCGCCTGCCTCGCCCATCAGCTTCACCGCCTTGCGGCACGTGCGCCGCAGCCCCTTGCGAAGCGCACCGAACCCATCGCGTTCGATCCGCCAGCCTACGGCTGCGGCCCGCAACGCGAGAAGCCGCGCACGCGCGTCCTCAAGCACATCGCCGCGCACGCGCAAAGCCGCCGCTGCCTCATCCGCCTCCAGCTCTTTGCGGAAGGCGGCGAGCGTCTTGCCGCCGCTTTCGCCCGCGACGCTGTCGAACGTTGCGAGCAGCACTTGCGCCTCGCGCACGTCGGCAAGCCTTGCCGCGAGCGTGCGCAGGGCTGCGTTCGCTTCGGAATAGCCGGGGAAGACCGCGCGCAGCAGCCGCAGCAGTGCGCGTATCCGCTTGGTTGCCGTGCGGACGCCGTGGACGCTGCGTTCAAGATCGGCGTCCGCCCCCTCCAGCGCGGCAAGCGCGCCGTCAAGCTGCTCGGCCGCGATCCGCCGCAGCGCGGCTTCGATGCCAGCATCGCCCCGCGCGAAACGATAGGCCATAGATCGATGTCGCTCCGCCTTTGTTTCAGCACGTTGCTATAGGCGCTTGGCGCACAAAAAAAAACGGCGGACGCAAACTCAATGCGTTCCGCCGTCAGTTTCTCGGTGTGGGTCAGCTCAGGCAATCGACCCAGACCGAAAGCTGCGGGGCCTGTCCATACAGACATCCTCGCGCTGCCAGCCTCGCTTCAGCAAGGGCGATGCCAGAACATCAATTGTTTGAAATCAATGGCTTGTGAATGACGTCACTTTGACGATTCTGTGCCGCCCGCCCCGTTTCGGGACAGTCAACGCAGTCTGCCCGCCGCCGCCCACCAGCCCGGATACGCGGCCGCTATCTCAGCGCGTGCAGCGTCTGCGTCCGCAGCGGCATCAAACAGGGCGAAGCAGGTCGCGCCCGATCCCGACATACGCGTAAGCGCGGCACCGCGCTGATCGAGCGCACCAAGAACCGCGCCGATCACCGGGCACAGCGAAACCGCGGGTGCCTCGAGGTCATTGCGCCCCGCCAGCGCGGCGGCGAGCGGTGGACCGTCTGCGAGCGCGCCCTTGTCGATGCCCTCCCACGCCGCGAACACGGGACCGGTCGCAAGCGGTACGCCGGGATTGACGAGCAGCACGGCCTTGCCGCGCACGTCGCCGTCGGCGAGCGTGCAAAGCTGCTCCCCTACTCCGTCGCCCCGCTGTGTGCGGCTGCGGACGCACGCGGGCACGTCTGCGCCCAGTGCGGCAGCAATCGCGCAGAGTGCCGTCTCGTCGGCATCGATTCCCCAAAAGCGGTTGAGGAGGCGCAGCGCCGCTGCCGCGTCCGCCGAGCCGCCGCCGATGCCCGAGGCGACCGGCAGGCGCTTGTCGAGCGTAAGCGCCGCGCCCGCCCCCACCCCGTAAGCGCCGGCAAGCGCGCGCGCCGCGCGCATCACCAGGTTGTTCTCGTCCGCGGGCAGGCCTGCGCCGAACGGGCCGCCGATGGCCAGCGTGACGTCATCCGCCCCGCGCACGGAGAGAATGTCGCCGAAATCCGCGAATGCGAAGATTGTTTCAATGTCGTGATAGCCGTCCGCGCGGCGCCGCCTCACGTGGAGCGCGAGGTTGATCTTCGCCCAGCCGGTCTCGGCGGCCGCTTCGCCCGTCACTTCTTCGCCGTATCCCTCAGCGCGAGATCGAGGCCGTAGTCGTACTTGGCCTCAAGCGTTCCCTTGCGCTCAGGCGTCGGATCGGCATCGAGCGCGGCCTTCCAGCGGTGGCGCGCCTCGATACGGCGGCCCACCATCCAGTAGGCATCGCCAAGATGTTCAGTGATGACAGGATCGTCGGCAACCGCCGCGACCGCCTGCTCCAGCGTGGCGGCAGCAGCGGCATATTCGCCCGCCTGATACTGCGCCCAGCCGAGCGAATCGGTGATGTAGCCGTCTTCCGGCGCGAGACCGTGCGCCTTTTCGATGAGGAGGCGCGCTTCCGGCTTCGAAAGCCCGCGATCGAGGAGGGCGTAGCCGAGATAGTTCAGCAGCGTCGCATCTGCAGGTTGCAGCCGGATCGCCTCGCGCAGCGAAGCCTCCGCCTCGGGCCACTTACCGCCCTGTTCAAGCGCCGAACCTTTCAGGAAATGCAGCCGCCACACGATCGCCGGGTCTGCGGGGCCGAGCGCGAGCGCCTTGTCGTAGGCCGCGGCCGCATCGAGGAAACGCTTGGCCGATTGCAGCGCGTCGCCATAGCGCGCGAGATCCTCGGCGCGGGCGCCCGGTGCGTTCGCGGCGGTCTCCAGCAGCTGCATCGCTTCGGGCTCGCGATCGAGCCGCGCGAGGATCGCAGCCTCCTGCCCCAGCGCCATCGCCTTTTCATCATCGCTGCCGCGCACGTTGCGAACGGCAGCGAGCGCCGCTTCGTAACGCTCTGAAGCTGCGAGAAGTTCGGTCGTCAGCAGCCAGCCCGAGGCCTGATCGGGGGCGAGCATCGTGGCGATGCGCGCCAGCGTGAGCGCGACCGGGATCGGCCGTTCGCGCGAAAGGTCGGCCGCCATACGCAATGCGAGCAGCGCGACCCCCTCGCTGGCGTTCGACGGGATGCCGACGATCGGCGTGCCAGCTGCAAGTGCGGCCTTCGCCGTCTCGACATCGGTGTGCGCAGCCGACTCCGTCAGTCGCTTCAGCGCCTCCTCGGGCTGCTTTTCGGCCTGCAGCGCGCGCGCTGCGGCAATCCGCATCCGAATGTTGCGGCCACCATCATCCGTGGTCAGCTGGTCATAGATTTCAGCGGCTTCCGCATAGCGCTTCGCGCGGAACAGCAGGTGTGCACGGTGTTCGAGAACATAGGTGCGCGCGAAGCCATCGAGCTGTTGGGCGTCGAGCGTGCGGATGCCGGCGGCGGTCTTGCCGCGCGCCTCGGCGATCCATGCGTCGATGATCGGCACGATGAAGCTGCCGAAGCCTGCATCGGTCAGCCGCGCCGTCGCCTCACGCGCTTCGGACCATTTCCGTGTCTTGATCGCGTTCGCGACGAGCAGCAGCGTGACGCCGCTGTCGAAGCGGTCCTGCCGCGCCAGCCGCTCGCCGACACCGACGGCAAGCGCCTCATCGCCCGCCGCGATGGCAAGGTCGAAGGTCTGCCGCAGCAGTTGCGGATCGTCCGGCGCATAGGTGAGCGCGCCGGCGAAATAGTCGGCGGCCCGCCCGAGCTCACCGTTCGCGAGCGCGAGGTGGCCCTGCACGTAGCTACCGTAATCCGCCTCCTGCACCGGCATCATGGTCGCCTGGGCGGAGGGCGCCGCGAGCGCGGATGCGAGGAGGAAGGCTACGGCTGCACGCATGGGAATCTCGCTACATGTTGGGATAATTGGGCCCGCCGCCGCCTTCGGGCGTCACCCAGTTGATGTTCTGCGTCGGATCCTTGATGTCGCACGTCTTGCAGTGGACGCAGTTCTGCGCGTTGATCTGGAAGCGCGGATTGCCTTCTTCCTCGCCCACGACCTCGTAAACGCCCGCCGGGCAATAACGCTGCGCGGGCTCGTCGTAGAGCGGCAGGTTATACGCGATCGGGATCGACGGGTCTTTCAGCTGCAGGTGGACCGGCTGGTCCTCCTCGTGGTTGGTGTTCGACAGGAACACCGAGGAGAGGCGATCGAAGGTCAGCACGCCGTCCGGCTTCGGATAATCCGGCTTCTTGCAGTGCTCCTTGCGCCAGAGCTGCTCGTTATCCGGGTGGTGCTTCATCGTGAACGGCAGGTGGATGCCGTATTGTTCGAGCCACATGCTCGCGCCCGCAAGCAGCGTCCCGACGAAATTGCCGTATTTTTCGACCAGCGGCAGGGTGTTGCGGACGATGAAGAGCTCTTTCTTCACCCAGCTCTCGTCGTAGGCAGCGGCATAAGCGGAAAGCTCGTCGTTCGCGCGGCCGGCGGTCACTGCATCGAAGGCGGCGTCCGCCGCCATGATCCCGGTCTTGATCGCGGTGTGCGAGCCTTTGATGCGCGGCACGTTGACGAAGCCCGCCGCGCAGCCGACGAGCGCGCCGCCGGGAAATACCAGCTTCGGCACGGCCTGGTAGCCGCCATCGTTGATCGCCCGCGCGCCATAGGACACGCGGCGGGCGCCCTTGAGCATCTTCGCGATCGCCGGATGCGTCTTCCAGCGCTGCATCTCCTCGAATGGGGAGAGGTGCGGGTTGCGGTAGTTGAGCCAGGTGACGAAGCCGAGCGCGATCTGGTTGTTCGCCTGATGGTAGATGAAGCCGCCGCCGTTCGCATCGTCGAGCGGCCAGCCCTGTGTGTGGATGACGCAGCCCTCGTCATGATTCTCGGGCTTCACATCCCAAAGTTCTTTGATCCCGATTCCATAGACTTGTGGCTGACTGTTCGCATCCAGTGCGAAGCGTTTCTTCAGCTGCTTGCTGAGATGACCACGCACCCCCTCGGCAAACATCGTATACTTGGCATGGAGCTCCAGCCCCGGCTGGTACGACGGCTTGTGGCTGCCATCGCGCGCAACACCGAAGTCGCCGGTCGCGACACCCCTCACCGCGCCGTTTTCATCAAACAGCACTTCAGCCGCAGGGAAGCCGGGGAATATCTCGACGCCTAGCGCCTCAGCCTGCGATCCCAGCCAGCGGCAGAGATTGCCAAGGCTGCCCGTGTAGCAGTCGTCATTGTCCATGAACGGCGGCAGCAGGATATGCGGGAAATCGAACTTGCGGTTCTTCGTCAGGATCCAGTGGTGGTTCGACGACACCTCGACAGTGAGCGGGTGCCCATCCATCTCGCGCCAGTTCGGCAGCAGCTCGTCGAGCCCGCGCGGGTCGATGACAGCACCCGAAAGGATGTGCGCCCCGATCTCCGAGCCCTTTTCGAGCAGACAGACCGAAATCTCCTTGCCCTCTGCCGCAGCGCGCTGCTTCAGCCGGATCGCCGACGCGAGGCCTGCCGGTCCGCCGCCGACGATGACGACGTCATAGGCCATCGATTCGCGTTCGCTCATGGCTTCCTTCCCTTTCCCCCGTTTGCAACTCTAGCTGTGCGCCTTATTGCAGACGACACAATAATGGTTTTGGCGGGTTTGATAGGTCGCAAGGCCCGCCTTTACCAGTGCGGATTGAAGACTTGAGGAACATGCGAGTGATGGAAGCGAGCGAGCGCGACGAACTGCTTGCCACACTCGGCTGGTGGGTCGAGGCGGGCGTGGACGCGCTCGTCGAAGCCGCGCCGCGTGATTGGCGCACCCCGCCTCCGCGCGCTGCGACACGTGAAATCCCTGTCTCCGCGCCGGAGCCGGAGCTTGTTTTGCGTACCGGCACCGCGAGCCCGCCGGCGACCGTCTCGGCCACGACGATCGCCGAACTCCGCCACGCGGTCGAGGTCTTCGAAGGCTGCCCGCTGCGCACAGGCAACGTCAGCACAGTGTTCGCGGATGGCAACCCGGAGGCTGATCTGATGCTGATCGGCGAGGCGCCCGGCGCACAGGAAGACCGCATGGGCCTGCCCTTCGTTGGGCCCGCGGGCCAGCTTCTCGACCGGATGCTCGCGGCAATTGGCCGCAATCGCACCAGCGCCTACATCACGAACGTCACCTTCTGGCGCCCGCCGGGCAACCGCACGCCGACACCGGCAGAGGTGGAAACGACAATGCCGTTCGTGCGCCGCCACATCGCGCTGGTCCGGCCGAAGGTGATCATTGCGCTCGGCGCCTGCGCTGCGCGCGCACTCACGGGTGACGTCACCGGCATCATGCGGCTGCGCGGCCAGTGGCGGCCTCTTGCCGTCGAAGGCACAGATTACCCGTTGATGCCGACGCTGCACCCGGCGTTCCTGCTCCGCCAGCCCGATGCGAAACGCCTTGCATGGGCAGACCTTCTCGCCGTGAAAGCGAAGCTCGATGCCGATTGACGAAAGCCTGCCCTTCATTCCCGTCCGCATCGCCGTGCTGACTGTTTCCGATACGCGCGGGCTCGCCGACGATCGATCTGGCAACACGCTGGTCGAACGGCTGGAGGGCGCCGGGCATATCCTCGCGGCACGCGCGATCGTGAAGGACGACGTCGGTACCATCGTCGAACACCTCGCAGCATGGATCGAAGATGCGGAGGTGGACTGCGTGATCACAACCGGGGGCACCGGCGTGACCGGGCGTGACGTCACCCCCGAAGCCCTCGCCGAGGTCTGCGAAAAGGAAATCCCCGGTTTCGGCGAACTGTTCCGCTGGCTCAGCTTCCAGTCGATCGGCACGTCCACGGTGCAGTCCCGCGCCACCGCAGGTGTCGCGCGCGGTACCTACATCTTCGCCCTGCCCGGCTCGACCGGCGCAGTGAAGGACGGCTGGGACGGCATCCTTGCGGCGCAGCTAGACAGCCGCCACCGCCCCTGCAACTTCGTGGAATTGATGCCGAGGCTGCGGGAGCGCTAGTCGCCCTTCACTGCCGCAAGCTCGTGCCCTTCCAGGTCGACGAAGTGGAAGCGGCGGCCGCCGGGAAACGGGAAAATGTCGAGGCTGATTGTCCCGCCTGCCGCGATCACCGCGTCCTTCGCCGCCTCCAGGTCTTCCACCTCGATCACTGGCAGGACATGCGCCGTCACGTGCTCGCCCGTGGCGTTGAAGCCGATGTCCGTGTCACCCGTCACCGTCGCGGCATAACCGGGCCCGAAGTCGTTGATCTCGAATCCGAATACGTCCGCATAGAAGCGTTTGGCCTTTGCGATATCGCGCGTCGGCAGTTCCAAATAGTTGAAGCGCGCCATCTCCGTTCCTTTCAATGTTCTTGATTTGTTCTTAAATGGCGTGCATGATTTGTCAATGTCGAGACGCGTCAACGCCGCGCGCGGCGCAACCCTGAACACAACCAGCAACCGCTTCGATGATCTGGCACGCGAGGCGGACGGCGATTGGCTCGATTCGCGCGGCGAGGACGACCTTCCGCCCTTCCGCACCGAGATCAGCTACGAAACGCCGCGAACGGCGATCACGCGCAACACGTCGCCCGATCTGCCCTTCGACCGCTCGATCAACGCTTATCGCGGCTGCGAGCACGGCTGTGTCTATTGCTTCGCGCGGCCGACACATGCGTACCTTGGCCTCTCGCCGGGCCTCGATTTCGAGCGCAAGCTGACGGTAAAGAAGGGCATTCCCGAGCTGCTCAGGAAGGAGCTTGAAAAGCCGCGCTACGAATGCCGCCCGATGGCGCTCGGCACCAACACGGACCCCTACCAACCCGTGGAAGGGAAATACCGTACGACTCGGAAAATCCTGGAAATCCTGTCTGAAACAAATCATCCGGTGATGATCACGACCAAATCCGCACGCGTGGTACGTGACATCGATATCCTCGCCCCGATGGCAGAGCGCGGGCTCGCCGCGGTGATGGTCTCGGTCACAACGCTCGACCTGGAAACCGCGAAGACGCTGGAACCGCGCGCGACCGCTCCCCGCAGGCGAATCGCAGCAGTGAAGGCGCTCGCTGAAGCGCGCGTGCCCGTCTCCGTATCGCTTGCGCCGCTCATCCCGGCGATCAACGACCACGAGATTGAAGCAATCCTGGAAGCCGCCGCGAAGGTGGGCGCAGACATGGCCTCGATGATCCTCGTCCGCCTGCCGCACGAGGTCTCGCCCATCTTCCGGGCATGGCTCGATGCTCACATGCCGGACCGCGCCGCGCGCGTGATGGCGCACATCCAGGAGATGCGTGGCGGCAAGGACAATGAGGGCAGCTTCCACGCGCGCTTCAAGCCGCAGGGCGCCTATGCGGCGATGATCCGCGCGCGTTTCCAGGCCGGATGCCGCCGCTTCGGCCTCAACCGCCGCGACATATCGCTCCGCACCGACATGTTCAGTCCGCGCGGAAAGCAGCTTTCGCTGTTTTAGGCGGCGTCGGGGAAGCGATAGTCCTTGAACTGCTGGCGGAGCGTAAGCTTCTGGATCTTGCCCGTCGCCGTGTGCGGGATCTCCTCCACGAAGACGACGTCGTTCGGCATCCACCACTTGGCGACGCGGCCAGCAAGGTGATCCAGAAGCTCCTGCTTGCTCGGGTTCGCGCCCGCCTTGGGCACGACGATCAGCAGCGGCCGCTCGTCCCACTTCGGGTGCGGCAGGCCGATCACAGCAGCTTCCGCCACGCCGGCATGGCCGACAGCCTCGTTTTCCAGCTCGATCGAGCTGATCCACTCGCCACCGGACTTGATCACGTCTTTGGCGCGGTCGGTGATCTGCATGTAGCCGGACACGTCGATCGTCGCGACGTCGCCGGTATCGAACCAGCCGTCGGCATCGAGCACGTGGCCGCCATCGCCCGCGTAATATTCGCGCACGACCCAAGGCCCGCGTACCATCAGGTGGCCGAAGGCCTTGCCGTCGCGCGGCATCTCGCTGCCGTCGTCGTCCACGATCTTCATCTCGACACCGAAGATCGAACGGCCCTGCTTGGTCTGGATGTCGTACTGTTCTTCCTGCGGCTTTTCGAGCGCTTCGGCGGAAAGTGAGCCGAGCGTGCCGAGCGGCGACATCTCGGTCATGCCCCAGGCGTGGCAGACGGTGACGTCGTACTTCTCCTTGAAATCAACGATCATGGAGCGCGGCACGGCCGAGCCGCCGATGACGACCCGTTTCAGTTCTCCAAGCGTATCCCCTGTCTTTTCGAGGTGCTGGAGCATGGCGAGCCACACCGTCGGCACGGCTGCGGTAAGCGTCACCTTCTCGCGCAGGATAAGGCCGTGCAGCGTCGGCGCGTCGAAATGGGCACCGCCCATCACGAGCTTGGCGCCCGCGGCGGCCGCGGCATAGGGCACACCCCATGCATTCGCGTGGTACATCGGCACCACCGGCAGAATCGCTGTTGCGGACGTGACGCCAAGCGCATCCGCCGAGTTGGCGCCGAGCGTATGCAGCACGTTCGAACGGTGCGTATAGAGCACGCCCTTGGGATTTCCGGTCGTCCCCGACGTGTAGCAGAGCCCCGCGGGCGTCTGTTCGTCGATATTGGCCCATTCGAAATCGCCATCGCTCTCGGCAATCAGGTCTTCGTAGGCAAGCAGGTTCGGGATGCTCGTCTTGGGCAGATGTTCGCGCCCCGTCATCAGAACATAGTGCTCGACCGTGTTCAGCTTGGGCGCGATTCGTTCGATGAGCGGTACGAAGGTCAGATCGAAGAACAGCACACGGTCGCCCGCATGATTCATGATGTAGATGATCTGCTCTTCGAAAAGGCGCGGGTTCACGGTGTGCGCGACCGCGCCCATCCCCGAGATGCCGTACCAGCATTCCACATGGCGCTGTGTGTTCCACGCGAGCGTCGCCACGCGGTCGCCGAGCCGGATGCCGAGGCGGCTCAGGGACTGCGCGATCTTGAGCGCGCGTGCACGCACCTCGCGCCAGTTGGAACGGCCTTCGCCGCCTTCGACCAGCGCGGTGACGATTTCGCGCGTGCCGTGGTTGAGCGCCGCGTGGTCGATAAGTTTCCAGACCAGCAAAGGCCAGTCCTGCATTCCGCCTAACATGGTGACTCCTCCCAAAGAGCGGAGGGACGCTAGCCGGACGACCGTCGCCGATCAATCCGCCGATATCGATCGTCCACTTGACAACGAAAGAACAAATATGGAACAAGCGAACATGAGAAGAACAAAAGGGGTTCAAACATGGCCTTCATGCTCTCTGCCACGCTTTCAAGCCTGTTGCTTTTCGTAAGCCTCGCGGTGGTTGCTCACATGTTCGCAGATGCACGCGCCGCCATCGCGCGGGCGCTTCGCGGCGAAATCGATGTCGTGATTACGGAGCGTCTTGTAACGGCGGTTGAGCCGATGCCGCGTCCGTGCCCGGCTCCGTCCCGTTATCGGGAATGGCAGCCGCTGCCACTTGCCGCCTGACCTTGCGGTACGACAGGATCGCCATCGGGATTGTGGCGGCATAGACCACCGAGATCAGCGATAGTGTCATGTACGGCGCGGAAAGCAGCGCCCCGGCGAACAGCGCCACGCCGACAAGGGCCATAATTCGGTATTCGGGGCGGATGCGGACCGATTTCCACGAATAGGTCGGCAGGTTCGAGACCATCAGGAACGCAACCGTACCGACGACGACGGCGGTGGCGACCGTGCCGACCTCGGAATAATGCGCGAAACGGGTCGGCTCCAGCCAATAGTAAAGGAACATGGGGCTCAGTGTCATGCCCGCCCCTACCGGTGCGGGAATGCCGGTGAGGAAGCCGTGCTTCTTGTGCGGCTGGTCTGTGACGTCGAGGTTGGCGTTGAAGCGCGCTAGCCTCAGTGCGCAGCAGACAGCGTGAGCGAGTGCGACGATCCACCCCGCACCCGGAAGCTGCTCCAGCGTCCACAAATAGATGACGAGCGCGGGCGCCACGCCGAAGGCGGTGACGTCAGACAGCGAATCAAGCTCGGCGCCAAAGCGGCTCGCGCCTTTCAGCAGGCGCGCAACGCGCCCGTCGATGCCATCGAGCACGCCTGCCACGACGATCGCGAGGATCGCCCGTTCGAAATCGCCCGCAATGGCGAGACGTACCGAGGTGAGCCCGGCGCAGAGCGCGGCGATCGTGATTGCGTTCGGGATCAGCACCCGAATCGGGATGACCCTTTTCAGCCTTCGCGGCGGCTGGTGGTCGACCTTCACTGGCGGACGCCGCGCAGGCGATCACCGGGGCCGCCAGGACGGCCGATTACGGTTTCGCCGGCGACGGCGCGCTGGCCGACCGCGACGGCGGGAACGGTGCCTGCAGGTAAATAGACATCGACACGGCTACCGAAACGTATCAGGCCGACGCGCTGACCCGCGCCGACGCTTTCGCCGGTGTTCACGAACTTGATGATCCGCCGCGCAACGAGGCCGGCGATCTGCGTGAAGCCGATGCGGCGCCCATCGGCACCCTCAACGACGAAATACTGGCGTTCATTGTGCTCGCTCGCCTTGTCGAGCTCGGCGTTCAGGAACTTGCCGGGCACATAGACGATGTCGCGGAGCGTACCCGCGATCGGGGAGCGATTTACATGGACATCGAACACACTCATGAAAATCGAAACGCGCGTGAAGGTTCCATCGCCGATGCCGCGCTCACTGCCGGAAATCTCGCGCGGCGCAGGAACCTCCATGATCTGTGACACGAGGCCATCGGCCGGCGAAACGACGAGTCCCGTCCCTTCGGGCGTGACACGCTGGGGGTCGCGGAAGAAGGCGAACGTCCAGAATGTGAGAGCCGCCGAAAGCCAGCCGAGAATATTCCAGTCCGCAATGAACCAGAAGAAGCCGGTGAGCACCGCCGCGAGCACGACGAACTTGTTGCCGTCCGGGTGGATCGAGGGCGGAAACTTGTAAGTCGCCGCCGGTTCAGCGGGCGCGGGCGCCGCGGCGGCGGGCGCAGGCGGCGTTACGGGTGGCGTCACTGGCGGCTCGGGGGGTGTTGTGTCGTTCATATGCCATCTTTAGCCCCTGCGTGCGCACGATGACAACGCGCAGCTTCAGAGAAAGCAGGAGGAGTGCGCCTTTGCCGCCCCCGCGCCTGTTGATCTTGGCCTTCGTTTCCGCCAAGAGCGTGCGCGAGTAAAAATCCATACACGCACCAAGAGGTATCGATGGCGAAGATCAAGGTGGCAAACCCCATCGTCGAGATTGACGGCGATGAGATGACGCGGATCATCTGGCAGTGGATCCGTGAACGCCTGATCCTCCCCTATCTCGACGTCGACCTGAAATACTACGATCTCAGCATCGAGAACCGCGACGCCACCGACGACAAGGTGACGGTGCAATCCGCGAACGCCATCAAGCAATATGGCGTCGGCGTGAAGTGCGCGACGATCACGCCTGACGAGGCGCGCGTCGAGGAATTCGGCCTGAAGAAGATGTGGAAGTCGCCGAACGGCACGATCCGCAACATCCTCGGCGGTGTCGTGTTCCGCGAGCCCATCGTCATCAAGTCCGTGCCACGCCTCGTGCCGGGCTGGACAGACCCCATCGTCATCGGCCGCCATGCGTTCGGCGATCAGTACAAGGCGACCGATTTCCTGGTCCCGGGCGCCGGCAAGCTGACCATGAAGTGGACCGGCGAGAACGGCGAAACGATCGAGCACGAAGTGTTCGAGTTCCCGACCTCGGGCGTCGCCATGGGCATGTACAACCTGGACGATTCGATCCGCGATTTCGCCCGCGCCTCGCTCAACTACGGTCTCGCGCGGCAGTGGCCCGTGTATCTCTCCACCAAGAACACCATTCTGAAGGCCTATGACGGCCGCTTCAAGGATCTGTTCCAGGAGATTTTCGACAAGGAATTCAAGGCGCAATTCGACAAGGCTGGCATCGTTTACGAACACCGCCTGATCGATGACATGGTCGCCTCCGCGCTGAAGTGGAGCGGCAAGTTCGTGTGGGCCTGCAAGAACTACGACGGCGACGTGCAATCCGACACCGTTGCGCAGGGATTCGGCTCGCTCGGCCTGATGACCTCGGTGCTGATGACGCCGGACGGCAAGACCGTGGAAGCCGAGGCCGCCCACGGCACTGTCACCCGCCACTACCGGATGCACCAGCAGGGCAAGGCGACCTCCACGAACCCGATCGCATCGATCTTCGCGTGGACCGGCGGTCTCAAGCACCGCGGCAAGCTCGACAATACGCCGCAGGTCACCAAATTCGGCGAACTGCTCGAGCGCGTCTGCGTCGACACCGTCGAAGAGGGTCACATGACGAAGGATCTCGCGCTCCTCATCGGCCCGGATCAGGCTTGGATGACGACCGAGCAGTTCTTCGAGAAGATCGTGGACAACCTCGAAGCCGCGATGAGCAAGGAATTCTAGCGCTTTAGGCGCTTTTCTGCTGACGCCGCGGCGGCCTCCCCGTTAGGATACCGCCGTGGCTGCAGATCCGCTCTTTTCTCCTGGTTTTCGCGACGCGCTTGTCATCCTGGGCGCGACCGGCCTCGTCATACCCGCGTTCCATCGACTTCGGATCAGCCCGGTCATCGGCTTCATCGTTGTCGGGCTGCTGATCGGCCCGTCGGGGCTTGGCCGGTTGGGAGACGCCCTGCCCTGGGTCCGGCACATTTCAATCAACGACCGCGAGGTCATCGAACCGTTCGCCGAGATTGGCATCATTCTGCTGCTGTTCTCGATCGGGCTTGAGCTCTCGTTCCGCCGCCTGTGGGACCTCAGGCAGCTGGTTTTCCTCATCGGACCCGCCGAACTTGCCATATCCGGCGGTGTCATCGGGTTCCTTCTCCACCAGTTCACCGACCTCGGTGCCGTCGTGTCGCTGATGCTCGGCATCGCCCTGGCGATGTCCTCGACTGCGCTCGTGCTGCCGATGACCGGAACGAAAAGCCCGATCGGCAAGCCCGCCTTCGCCATGCTGCTGTTCGAAGATCTGGCCATCGTGCCGATCATCTTCGTGATGGGTGTCATCAGCCCGCTGCCGGGCGGCGATGATGCGGGTGATCTCACACGCACGGTATTTCTGGGCGCGATTGTCGTCATCGCATTGCTGGTGCTGGGTCGGCTGCTGCTGCCGCGCCTGTTCCGCCAAGCCGCCCGCACCAAGAGTCCCGAGCTCTTCCTCGCGGTGTCGCTCGTCGTCGTGATGGGCGCCAGCCTTGCAACGAGCGCCGTTGGCCTCTCGCCGATCGTCGGTGCGCTCCTCGCCGGATTGGTGATCGCCGAGACCGAGTATCGTATGCAGGTCGAAGTCACTGTCGAACCTTTCAAGAATCTGGCGCTCGGCATCTTCCTGATGACCGTGGGCATGAGCCTCGATTTTGAACTCATCGCCCGCATGTGGCCGTTCCTGATGCTCGCAATCGTCGGCATCATTGTGGTGAAGGCGTTCGTGACTGGCAGTCTTCTGCGCCTCTCCGGCGTTCCGCGCGGGGTTGCCGCGAATGTCGGCGTGCTGATGGCGTCGCCTTCGGAAACCACACTGATCGTGCTTGCGGCCGCAGTGCAGGCGCGCGTGATCGACACCGATACTGCGGCCTTCTGGCAGATCGTCACCGCTGTCGGCCTTACCGCGACGCCGCTGCTGGCGCGGATCGGCAGCGACACGGCGCGGCGCGTGGACCCGGCGACGCCCGAACCGCCTCGGGACCCTTCCGAAAACGGCGGGCGAACGATCGTCGCCGGCTATGGCCGGGTGGGCCAGATGGTGACGGACATGCTCGTGCGGCACGATCAGCCGTTCGTGATCGTCGATGCCGATATCGACATGGTGGATCTCGGACGCAAACGGGGCCACGAAATCGTCTTCGGCGACGTCGGGCGGCCGGGTCTGCTCGACCATCTCGGTATCGCACAGGCGCGCTCGATCGTGCTTACGATGGACGATCCGGTACAACTGATCGCAACGACCCGCGCCGTGCGCGCTGCCCACCCCGATCTCTGCATCATCGCGCGCGCCAAGGATGCCGAACACGCCGCCCAGCTTTACCGGGCGGGGGCGACCGATGCCGTGCCGGAAACGCTCGAATCTTCTCTCCAGCTTGCTGAGGCCGTACTCGTCGATATCGGGCGGCCAATGGGGCTGGTGATCGCCTCGATCCACGAGATGCGCGAAATCAAGCGCGAGAAGATCAAGGCCATGGTGCCGGATCTGCCACGTGAACCGCTGAAAGCCGCGTCGCGCCTGCGCCGCAGTGACGAGGAGTCGGTCGAATAGGTTAAGCCGCGAGCGCGCCCTTCACCGCCGCGATGGCATCCGCCGCCTTCGCACCTTCGGGGCCACCGCCCTGCGCCATGTCCGGGCGCCCGCCGCCGCCCTTGCCGCCGAGCGCCGCGACGCCCGCCTGCACCAGCAACACTGCGTTGAAGCGCGCGGTGAGGTCGTCCGTGACGCCGACGGCAATACTCGCGCGGCCTTCGTTCACAGCCACGATCGCAGCAACGCCCGAGCCGACCTGCTTTTTTGCCTCATCAACCGCACCGCGCAGATCCTTCGGATCGAGCCCTTCGGCGACGCGCGCAACGAACTTCGTGCCCGCAACCTCCTCGGCCTCCGCCGCTGGAACGGCGCCCGCACCGCCGCCAAGCGCCAGCGCCTTCTTGGCGTCGGCCAGCTCGCGCTCGAGCCGGCGACGTTCTTCGACGAGCGCCTGCACGCGCGCCGGAAGCTCGGCGGGTGCCACTTTCAACGCCGCAGCCGCCTCGCGCAGCTGGTCTTCCTGACCCTGCAGGTAAAGCCGCGCCGCCTCGCCGGTCAGCGCCTCGACCCGGCGCACGCCGGAAGACACGGCGCTTTCGCTGATGATCTTGACGAGGCCGATATCGCCGAGCGCGCGCACATGCGTGCCGCCGCACAGTTCAACAGAGTAATCCGCGTCCACATCACGGCCCATCGAAAGCACACGGACCTCGTCGCCGTACTTCTCGCCGAACAGCGCCATCGCCCCGGCCTCGATCGCATCAGCATGGCTCATCAGGCGCGTCGTAACGTCCGCGTTGCCGCGCACCTGCGCGTTCACGTCCGCCTCGACGAGCGCGATCTCTTCGGCGGTGAGCGCCTTCGGATGGCTGAAATCGAAACGGAAGCGATCTTCCGCAACGAGCGAGCCCTTCTGCGTGACGTGCGCACCGAGCCGATTGCGAAGCGCGGCGTGGAGCAGGTGGGTCGCCGAATGGTTGGCGCGGATGCGGCCACGGCGCGCGGCATCGACGTCGAGCTGCACGACATCGCCGACGCGGACGCTGCCCTCGGCAATGCGCGCCTGATGCGCATGCAGCTTGCCGAGCGGCTTGGACGTCGTTTCGACAACGGCCTTGAGACCGCCAGCCGTAATCGTTCCCGCGTCTCCGGTCTGGCCGCCGGATTCGCCGTAGAACGGCGTTTGGTTGGTGAGGATGACGACGGTGTCGCCCGCGCCCGCCGTTTCCACGCGCGCGCCGTCCTTGACGATGGCGATCACCTCGCCCTGTGCGGTGTCTGAGGTGTAGCCCGTGAATTCGGTCGCGCCGAATTCCTCGGCAACGTCGAACCACACGCCTTCGTCGGCCTGCGCGCCGGAGCCCGCCCAGGCGGCGCGCGCGGCGGCCTTCTGCGCGGCCATCGCCGTGTCGAAACCGCTCTTGTCGACCGACAGACCCTGCCGGCGCAGCGCATCCTCGGTGAGATCGAGTGGGAAGCCGTAGGTGTCATAGAGCTTGAACGCCGTCTCGCCGGGAAGCACGGCACCTTCGCCCATGCCCGCCGTCGCCTCGTCGAGCAGGCGAAGCCCCGTTTCCAGCGTCTGCCGGAAGCGTGTTTCCTCCAGCTTTAGCGTCTCCTCAATGAGCGGCTGCGCGCGCGTCAGTTCCGGGAACGCGCCGCCCATCTGGCTGACGAGTGACGGCACCAGCCGGTACATCAGCGGGTCTTTCGCGCCGAGCAGGTGCGCGTGGCGCATCGCGCGGCGCATGATGCGGCGGAGCACGTAGCCCCTGCCCTCGTTCGACGGCAGCACACCATCGGCCACCAGGAAGCCGCTGGCGCGCAGGTGATCGGCGATAACGCGGTGCGAGGCCGACATCGGCCCCTTCGCATCGGTCTTCGTCATCTCGGCGGCCTCGCCGATCAGCGCCTGGAAAAGGTCGATTTCGTAATTGTCGTGCGTTCCCTGCAGCACGGCTGCGACGCGCTCCAGCCCCATGCCGGTGTCGATCGACGGACGCGGAAGGTCGCGCACGATCTCGCCCGCCTCCTGTTCATACTGCATGAACACGAGGTTCCAGATCTCGACGAAGCGGTCGCCGTCCTCGTCCGGGCTTCCGGGAGGGCCGCCGGGGATATGGTCGCCATGGTCGAAGAATATCTCCGAACACGGCCCGCACGGGCCATTGTCGCCCATCGCCCAGAAATTGTCCTTGGTGGCGATGCGGATGATGCGGCTGTCGGGCAGGCCGGCGATCTTCTTCCACAGCGCGAAGGCGTCGTCATCGGTATGGTACACCGTCACCGTCAGCCGCTCGGGCGAGATGCCCCATTCCTTCGTAATAAGGTTCCACGCGAGGCCGATCGCGCGTTCCTTGAAATAGTCGCCGAAAGAGAAATTTCCCAGCATTTCGAAGAACGTATGGTGCCGCGCCGTATAGCCGACATTATCGAGATCGTTGTGCTTGCCGCCGGCGCGCACGCACTTCTGGCTGGACACCGCCGTTGTGTACGGGCGCGTTTCGAGGCCGGTGAACACGTTCTTGAACGGCACCATGCCGGCGTTCACGAACATCAGCGTCGGATCGTTCTGCGGCACCAGCGGCGCCGACGGCACGCGCATATGCCCCTCGCCCGCGAAAAAGTCGAGAAATGAGCGGCGTATGTCGTTCGTGGAGGTCATGGCGAGCATGTAGTCGAGGACTGCGCGCTACTCAAGGTGACAGAATGACAGGCGCGCGGGACCATTCCCCCTTGCGCTCGCGGCGCAACAGGCAGACCTTGCTCCTGTTGTGCCGCTTTGAGTGCCGGCCCAATGCACGAGGCCGAAGCCAGGCGGCGATCATCCACTATGGGGAGATCGTGACATGGCGGCTTTGTTACAGGAGACCGGCAAACCTGTCAGGGTGGTGGCGCTCGTCGGCCCGGCGGGCGCGGGCAAGACGAGCCTTGTAGAAGCGATGTTGTTCACGGCGGGTGCGATCCCGCGGCAGGGCAGCGTGGAGGCCGGAACGAGCATCGGCGATGCGTCGCCGGAAGCGCGCGCGCGGCGCGGCTCCACCGAACTCAATCTCGCCCGCTTCGATTACCTCGGCGATGCATTCGCGATCGTGGACGCGCCCGGCGCGTCCGGCTTTGCGCCCGATGCGCTGCTTGCCGTAGCCGCCGCCGATCTTGCGATCGTAGTGATCGACCCCGATCCCGCGCGCGCTGCGCTCGCCGAGCCCGCCCTGCGCCAGCTTGAAACGCTTGGCCTCCCGCACGCGATTTTCGTCAACAAGATCGAGTCCGCGCGTGGGCGCATCCGCGATCTCCTCGAAGCGTTGCAGCCGATGAGCGCGAAACCCATCCTTGCGCGGCAGATCCCCATACGCGAGGGCGAGGCGATCACCGGCTTCGTCGACCTCGCGCTCGAACGCGCCTTCCACTACCGGCCCGGCAAGGCGTCCGAGCGCATCGAAATGCCATCTGCGCTCGCCGATCGGGAAACGGCAGAACGCTTTCACATGCTCGAACAGCTTGCAGACCACGACGACGCGCTTCTGGAAAAGCTGCTGATGGACGAAGAGCCGGACGCGGCGATGGTGTTCGGCGACCTCTCGCGCGAGACGGGCGAGAACCTTGTCGTGCCGCTGCTGTTCGGTTCGGCGCAGGCCGATCACGGCGTGAGGCGGCTTTTGAAGATGCTGCGCCATGAAACACCCTCGCCCGCCGCCGCCGCCGCGCGACTCGGCGCGGATGGCGGCGCGTTTGTCTTCAAGGTCGCGCACGGCAACGCTGCGGGTCGGCTCGTCTATACACGCGCCTTCGGCGGGCTTGCCGAAGGTACCGAGCTTCGTGACCGGGATGGCAATCCGGTGCGCGCGGGCGCACTGTTCAGCGTACTCGGCGACAAGCTCGGCAAGACCGCGAGCGTGCCGCCGGGCGCGGTGGCGGCCATCGCGAAGGTCGATACGATTACGGCCGGCGACATTGTTTTTCCGGCAGGCCATGCGCGGCGCGCGGAGATCGCGCACCCAGTGCCCGGCCATGCGCTGGCGATCACAACGCGCGAACGGAAGGACGACGTGCGACTTTCCACTGCGCTCCACAAACTCGTCGAGGAAGACATCAGCCTCGCCTGGGATCAGGACGCGGCGACGCACGAAATGCTGCTGCGCGGACTTAGCGACGAGCATCTGAACATGGTGCTCGCGCGCCTCAAGCGGCGTTATTCGGTGGCCGTAGATGCACAGCCGCCGCGCATTCCCTACCGCGAATCGATCCGGCGGAGCGCAACGCAGCGCGGGCGGCACAAGAAGCAGTCGGGCGGACACGGCCAGTTCGGCGACGTGGTCATCGAGGTCGCCCCGCGCGGCCGGGGTGAAGGCTTCCTTTTCATCGACCGCATCAGCGGCGGCACGATCCCGAAGCAATGGATTCCGGCGGTGGAGACAGGCGTTCGCGATGCGATAGAGCGAGGCCCGCTCGGCTTTCCTGTGGTCGACGTAGCGGTGACGCTAACCGACGGTTCCTACCATACGGTGGACAGTTCGGAGCTTGCCTTCCGCACCGCCGGACGCATCGCCATGAGTGAGGCGCTCGCGGCGTGCAGTCCGCATCTTCTGGAACCGGTCGCGAAGGTGACGATCAAGACGCCTGGCACGGCAACCTCGCGTGTGACCTCGGCGATTGCCAGCCATCGCGGCCAGATGCTCGGCATCGTGCCGCGCGAAGGCTGGTCGCGCTGGGATGTCGTCGAGGCGCTGATGCCCGAAGCCGAGTTGCAAGGCTTCGGCGCCGAGCTGCGCTCGCTCAGCCAGGGGCTGGCGAGCTTCACGGCGGCGTTCGATCATCTCGCCGAGCTGAACGGCACGCTCGCGGAGGTGGTGGTGAAGCAGGCACTCGCGGCTTGAACGTTGTACCTCCCAAAAACGAAAGAGGCAGCCTCCGGGGGTGAGGCTGCCTCGGGGGGACAGGGTTCGACGAAAGCCTATTCTTCGCTGTCGCTCTCCGGGCCGACCAGCAGGGCTTCGGAAAGCCCGGCGGCATTGTCGCGGATGGCCTTCTCAATCTTGTCACGCATCTCGGGATTGTCGCGCAGGAACTGCTTGGCGTTCTCGCGGCCTTGCCCGATGCGTGTCGAATCGTGGCTGAACCATGCACCCGACTTCTCGACGATGCCGATCTTGACGCCAAGATCGAGAATTTCGCCAACCTTGGAGACGCCTTCACCGTACATGATGTCGAATTCGACCTGCTTGAACGGCGGCGCCACCTTGTTCTTCACCACCTTCACGCGCGTCGCATTGCCGACGATTTCGTCGCGGTCCTTGATCTGGCCGGTGCGGCGGATGTCGAGACGAACACTCGCGTAAAACTTGAGCGCATTGCCGCCCGTCGTCGTCTCCGGGTTGCCGTACATGACGCCGATCTTCATGCGCACCTGGTTAATGAAGATGACGATGCAGCGCGAACGGCTGATCGAACCCGTGAGCTTTCTGAGCGCCTGGCTCATCAAGCGTGCCTGCAGGCCGACGTGGCTGTCGCCCATCTCGCCTTCGATTTCGGCCCGCGGTACCAGCGCGGCGACCGAGTCGACGACGAGAATGTCGATCGCGTTCGAACGCACCAGCGTGTCGGTGATCTCCAGTGCCTGCTCACCCGTGTCGGGCTGCGAGACGATAAGATTCTCGATATCGACACCGAGCTTCTTGGCGTAAACGGGATCAAGCGCATGTTCAGCGTCGATGAACGCCGCCGTGCCGCCGCCCTTCTGCGCTTCGGCGATGGCATGAAGCGCCAGCGTCGTCTTGCCCGAGCTTTCCGGGCCGTAAATCTCGATGACGCGACCGCGCGGAAAACCGCCGACACCGAGCGCAAGATCAAGACCGAGCGAACCGGTCGAGATGGAATCGATTTCCATGGCATCGCGCTGGCCGAGTTTCATTGCCGAGCCCTTGCCGAATGCCCGGTCGATCTGCGCCAGAGCCGCGTCGAGAGCCTTTTGCTTGTCCATGCCTGATTCCACCACCCGAAGCGCTGATGCCATTGTCTGGTCCCTCCTAGTGGGCTGACGAAGCCGTTTCAATGAGGGATCGTGTACGCAGTTTGTTCCGCACACGCAAGCGCTTTTGTTCTATTTTCGTTCTTTATTTGGCTGCGGCGGGCTCAGCCTTCCCGCGCACCTTGCCGCGGGCAATCTCGTGCCGCACCTTGTCGGAAAGTTCCTGCACGGAGAACGGCTTGGCGAGGAACGCCACGTCGGGCACATCGATCGACTTCCGAAGCTGTTCCTCGGCGTATCCCGACATGAAGATGATCTTGAGATCGGGAAACGTTTTTCGTGCGTGCTGAACAAGCGTCGGCCCATCCATCGTGGGCATCACCACGTCGGAAATCAGCAAATCGACGCCTTCCGGCAGCCGCTCCAGAATCTCCAGCGCCTCTTCGCCGTGGCCGGCGGTCAGCACCTCATAGCCCTTTCGCGTCAGCGCGCGCTCGGCGACGGCGCGGACCATCGCCTCGTCCTCCACGAGCAGGATCTTCCCCTGCCCCCAGGGATCACCGCCGTCCTCGCCCGCTGCGACCGTCGCGGCCTCCGGCAACGCTTCCTGCGCGGGCAGGTAGATGGTGAAGGTGGTGCCACCCCCGACGGTGCTGTCGGCAAAGATGAAGCCGCCCGACTGCTTGACGATGCCGTACACCGTCGAAAGCCCAAGGCCTGTACCGCGCCCGATCTCCTTGGTGGTGAAGAACGGCTCGAAAATCTTGCCCAGAATCTCAGGAGAAATGCCGGTGCCCGTATCCTTCACGGCGATCGCGACATATTCCCCAGAAGGCATTCCCTCGCGGTCGAGCTTCTTCGCCTCGCGCGCCGAAACCGCGAAGGTCGAAATCGTGAGTTCGCCGCCTTCGGGCATCGCATCGCGCGCGTTCACCGCGAGGTTGACGATCACCTGCTCCATCTGGCCGGGGTCTGCGCGCACCGGCGCGAGGCTGCGGCCATGCTTCACGGTCAGCGTCACCGTCTCACCGAGCAGGCGCTTCAACAGGTGGCTGAGTTCGCCGACGATGTCCGACACGTGAATGAGCTGCGGGCGCAGTGTCTGCTGTCGCGAGAACGCGAGGAGCTGGCGCACGAGGTTGGCTGCACGGTTCGCGTTCTGGCGGATCTGGTTGATGTCGTCGAAATCGCTGTCGCCCGGCGTGTGGCGGAGCAGCATGAGGTCGCAATAGCCGATCACGGCGGTGAGGATGTTGTTGAAGTCGTGCGCCACGCCGCCCGCGAGCTGGCCGACCGCCTGCATCTTGGTCGCCTGCGCGATCTGCTTTTCGAGTTTCAGCTGCTCCTGATTGTCCTTGAGCGACAGGACAACGGCGGGGCCGCCTGCGCCCGGCGCCTTGCCGACGGTGAGCGCCACAGGCTCTTCGGGCTTGTGTTTCAGGCGAACACGCAGATCGCGCGCGCGTTCGATGGAGGCCGCAGCACGACGCACCGCGTCCGACACCATCGTCTTGTCCTCATCAACGACGAGGTCGCTCGGGTAGCGCAGTTCGCTCCCCTCCTCGACCCCCGCGATGGCGGCGAAGCTTTCGTTCATGAACGTGAAGCGGCCGTCGCGATCGGCGAGCGCAAGCCCGATCGGCAACACCGAAAGCAGCGCGGGCAGGCTGTCGGGCACAGGGGTCCCGGTCTCTGCCGCCGCGCTGCCTTCGCGCAGAATCAGGAATACGTAAGCGCTTGTGCCCGCCTCTTTCTGGTTGCCGAGCGGAAGTTCGATAAGGCGCACGGGAATGTCCGCGCCGCTGCCGGTCTTCATGCGCCGCGCGCCGTCTTCCCCCGCCTCCAGAATATCGACGAGGTTGGTCGGCACGCGCCCTGCGGTGCCGGTGATGGCGTTCTTGAAGGCGCCGTTCGCCGCAATGATCTCGCCGGAGGGGTTGGCCATCACGATCATCAGCCCGGCGCTGCCAAGCCATATGCCCGCCGGGCCTTCAAGCAGAGCGACCGTGTCGTCCATCGCCTTCTCGGCGGCGCCCCGACGAAGCGTCCACAGAAGATAGTTCCGCGCCGTATCGGCAGGCCGCACCGATACGCGCAGTTTGCGCCGCGCGCCGCCTACGGTTTGGTCGATTTCTAAAAAGCCGTTGCCGTCGCGCCGTGCCTGCTCGGCGATGTTGGCAATGCGGCCGCGGCTCGCCTCGTCCTCGCCCGCGAGATCGAAGGGCGAGGGGTAGCCGTCGCACCGCGTGCCATAGGCGGCATTCGCGCATACGAGCTTGCCCTCCGCGTCGGTTACGGCAAGCGCGTCGCTGCGCGAATCGAGCGCGGTGCGCATCATCGTCCAGTCGATGCCGCCCACCCCGCGCCGCGCCCTGCCGAGCGCCGAGAAATAGGCGACGACCGCCGACGCGAGGATCATCGCACCGTAAAGTGAGGCGATCTCCCACGAGTCCATTGCCCATCCCACCAGCACGGTGGACGCGAGACCGAGCAGCACCGCCCCCGCGATCACCAGGGCCATGTGGCGCTGGGCGCCCGGTAGGCGCGGCCACTCGATCGGATCAGGAAGTTCCTCAGTGTTGGCCGGAAACCGGGAGTCGGGGTGCGTCGTCATCGTGAGGTGGTCATCCGCGCAAGCCCGCTCCCGGTCAAGCCCGCTCGCGCGGAACGGATGCTGCGCGGCGGCGGCCAGCTGATGGGCACGTCAGGCGGGCATCCGCAGCAGGTCGCGGTAGGCCGCAACCAGCTTGTCGTCGGCGGCACAGGGGCGCGCGACAACGACGCTGCGCAGGACATGCGGAACATGTGGCGATGCACGATGCGGCGGATGGGCACGAAACACGCCTGCCAGCTGCGCGCCGATGATTTCCGCAAGAGATGGGCCCCGCTCGCTCATACCCCATCCTCGCCGGATCATGGATAATTTCGGGTTAAGCGCCGAATGAAGTTTTTCCCGTGGCTGCAGCAGTTTCTCTGCTTTGCACAAAGCCCTGCAGCCGTCTAAGCGCATCGCCATGACCGCCGCCGACGCCGAGGATAAAACGTCCGTTTTCGCGATACCCGATTATCGCTATTTCTGGATCACCAAGCTCGCCTCCACGACGTCGCAGATGATCCTCGTCATCGTGATCGGCTGGATGGTCTATGATATCGCGCGCGAGACGATGCCGGAGCGCGAGGCTGCGTTCCTGCTCGGCATGGTCGGTCTCGCACAGTTCCTGCCGCTGTTCGTGCTGTCGCTCGTCGTCGGCTACATCGCCGATAAGGTGGACCGGCGCTATATCGTGCGCGGTGCATTGGCGCTCGAAATGCTATGCGCCGCCGGGCTCGGCGCGCTGGAGCTGACGGGCGGCATCACCATACCCGCACTGTTCGTGGTGGCGGCGCTGCTTGGCGTCGGACGCGCATTCGCTTCGCCGGCGCTCTCGGCGCTTGCACCCAACCTCGTGCCCGTGCGGATGCTGCCGACCGCGATCGCCTGGAACTCGATCGGCTGGCAGATCGGCGCGATCGGGGGCCCGGCGATGGGCGGCTATCTGTACGCAGCGAACCCCGCCGCGCCGCTCGTCGTCTCGGCGGCGATGCTCACGATCAGCCTCATCGCCATGTTCCTCATTTCGCGCGTGCCGCTCCCGGAGTCGGAAGTCACGGCGAACCCGCTTGAGTCGGTGATGAACGGGCTGCGCTATGTGCGCGACAACAAGGTGGTGCTGGGCGCGATTTCGCTCGATCTCTTTGCCGTGCTGCTCGGCGGCGTCACCGCGCTGCTGCCCGTTTATGCGCGCGACATTCTCGCCGTCGGCCCCGAAGGCCTCGGCCACCTGCGCGCCGCACCTGCCGTGGGCGCCGCAATCGTTGCGCTCTGGCTCTCGCGAAGGCCGCTCGCGCGGCACGTCGGCATCAAGATGTTCGTGTGCGTCGCGATCTTCGGGGTCGCCATCGTCGTCTTCGGCCTGTCGCGCGATCTCTGGCTGTCGCTCGGCGCACTCAGCGTGCTCGGCGCGGCGGATATGGTAAGCGTCTACGTGCGCTCCTCGCTTATCCAGATTTACACGCCGGACGCGATGCGCGGCCGGGTATCGTCGGTCTCGATGCTGTTCATCTCGGCTTCGAACGAACTGGGTGAAGCGCGATCCGGCCTTACCGCCGCGTGGTTCGGCCCCGTTGAAGCCGTGGTGATCGGCGGTGTCGGCACGATCGTCGTCACCGCACTCTGGGCTTGGCGCTTTCCAGAGCTTCGCCGAGCCGATAGTTTTGATGTTCCGGGCGCACTCAAGGAGAGATCGACATGAAGGCAGCAAGCATACTGGAAACGATCGGCGGAACGCCGCACATCCGGGTGAACCGCCTGTTCGGGCCGGACGCCTCTGTGTGGGTGAAGTCGGAGCGGGCAAACCCGGGCGGTTCGATCAAGGACCGCATCGCGCTCGCGATGATCGAGGACGCCGAAGCCTCCGGCGCGTTGAAGCCAGGCGGCACGATCGTGGAGCCGACCTCGGGCAACACCGGCATCGGGCTTGCCATGGTCGCCGCCGTCAAAGGCTACCGTCTCGTACTCGTAATGCCCGAATCGATGTCGCTGGAACGCCGCCGGCTGATGCTCGCCTACGGCGCGACCTTTGATCTCACACCGCGCGAGAAGGGCATGAAGGGCGCCATCGAGCGCGCCGTGGAGATCGTCGGCTCGACCCCCGACGCATGGATGCCGCAGCAGTTCGAAAACCCCGCGAACGTGACCGCGCACGTGAAGACGACGACGCAGGAAATCCTCGCCGATTTCCCGGACGGGCTCGACGCGATCATCACCGGCGTCGGCACCGGCGGGCACATCACCGCCTGCGCGAAAGTGCTTAAGCCGAAGATGCCCGGCCTCAAGGTCTATGCCGTGGAGCCGACGCTTTCCCCCGTGCTCTCGGGCGGCCAACCGGGCCCGCACCCGATTCAGGGCATCGGCGCCGGTTTCGTGCCGGGCGTGATGGATACGGCGCTGCTCGACGGCATCATTCAGGTCGCGCCGGACGACGCCAAGGAAATGGCCCGCCGCTCCGCGCGCGAGGAAGGCACGCTTGTGGGAATCTCATCAGGCGCGACGCTCGCCGCGATCCGACAGCACCTCGAAAAGAACCCGAAGCACCGTGTCCTCGGCTTCAACTACGATACGGGCGAGCGCTACTTGTCGGTGCCGGATTTCTTGCCGGAGTGAGCTGGCGGAGTCGGTGTCTGGTCGCTGCGGATCGCGCTGCGCCAGACGCTGACGTCGTCGGACGAGCCCTGCTCCGTCACAGCCTGCTGGAAGTCCAGCATCTGCGGCACTTCGTTCATGGACATGGCGACCGTCAGATGCTCGCCCTGGCGCCGTTTCTTCAGCACGTCGAAGCCCGAAGCGAGCAGCGCCTCGATATTGTTGTTCCGCGCGGCCGACGTCGGCGCGCCGAGCACGACCGCGATCAGCCGGCGCCCATCCCGCACCGCTGACGCGGCGAGCGTGAAGCCCGAAGCATTGGTATAGCCGGTCTTGATCCCATCAAGGCCGACGAATTTGCCGAGCAGCTTGTTGTGGTTGGGCATCACCGTGCCCTGGAAGTTGAACTGCTGCTCTGAAAAATACGGATAATACTGCGGAAAATCGCGGATCAGCGCCTTCGAAAGCGTGGCGAGGTCGCGCGCGGTCGTATGGTGCGCGGCGTTCGGCAGGCCCGAAGCGTTGAAGAACGCGCTGCTGTTCATGCCGAGCGCCTTCGCCTTCTCGGTCATGGCGCGCGCAAAGACGACCTCCGAGCCATCGAGCCGCTCGGCGAGTGCCACGGCAACATCGTTTGCGGATTTCGTGGTGAGTGCGCGGACCGCCTGCTCCACGGTGATCCATCCGCCGCGCGGCACACCGAGCTTGGACGGCGGCTGCGCGGCGGCATTGGCCGAGAAATAGACCTTGTCGCTCATGTTCAGCTCTTTGCGCTCGAGCGCGTCGAACGTCAGGTAGAGCGTCATCACCTTGGTGATCGAGGCGGGATGGCGCGCTTCGTCGGGATTGCGCGCGTACAGCACCTCCCCGCTGTCCACATCGACAAGGATCGCGGCATATTTGGGAACGGAAACAAGGCTTGCGGCCGTGGCCGGCTGGGGCGCAATCGGCGCACCCACAAGAATGGAAACAACAAACGCGACGATCAAATGCAATCGCATGATCGCTAGTCTCCCACCCGCCGCCTGCATCCCCGCGCAGGCTACTCAAACTCCACTACCGTGCCAGAATGAGGCAAATGCACCATTCTGAAAAGCCCTTTAGACGAACGGAACCGAAACGTGCGACGACCTGAGTCAATTCTGCGCCGTTCCGAATCCCGTGAAACGCCTTTGACGTCATAGTGCGGATTCAACGTTAAGATGCGCTGAACGTCTGCCCCACGCGAAAAAGGGGCCGCCGTTTCCGACAGCCCCTTTTCCCTGTCTCAAGCGATGATCAGGCGGCCTGTTTCAGCTTCGCATTGCCGTAAAAGGTCTCGCCCTTCGCCGCCATGTCCCGGAGCAATTGCGGCGGCGCAAAACGTTCGCCGTATTGCTGCGTCAGGCGGTCGAGCGTCCGGACGACCTCGTCGAGGCCGATCGTGTCCATCATGCTGAACGGACCTCCGGTGTGCGGCATGAAGCCCCAGCCGAAGATCGCGCCGAGATCGCCGTCTTCGGGCGTCTCCAGCACACCTTCGGCGAAGCAGCGCGCGCATTCCACGAGCTGGCGGTAGGTGAGCCGGGTCTTGACCTCTTCCGGTGCGGGCTGCTCCCCATCGGCCTTCTGCCCGAAGGTATTGCCGAGATCTGGCCACAGGGCTTTCTTGCCATCTTCGGGATAGTCGTAATAGCCCTTGCCCGCCTTGCGGCCGAGGCGGCCGAGCGCGACCATCTTCTCGATCACGTCATCGGCTGCGGTTGCCTTGTAGGCGTCACCCAGATCCTTCTTCGTCTGCAGCATCACCTTGTGGCCAAGCTCGATCGAAACCTCGTCGAACACCGCAAGCGGTCCCACAGGCATACCCATCTGCTTGCCGATATTTTCGACGAGCGCGGGGTTCACGCCCTCGCCCACCATCACCGAACCTTCAGCGGTGTAAGTGCCGAAGCAGCGCGACGTGTAAAAGCCGCGGCTGTCGTTGACGACGATCGGCGTCTTCTTGATCTGGGCGACGTAATCCAGCGCCTTTGCAATGGCCTCCGGACCAGTCTTCTCACCGACGATTATCTCCACGAGCGGCATCTTCTCAACGGGCGAGAAGAAATGCACGCCGATGAAGTTCTCTTGTTTGGTCCACGCCTTGGCGAGACTGGTGATCGGCAGCGTCGATGTGTTTGATCCGAAGATCGTGTCGGCACCGACGACGGCTTCCGTTTTCTGCGTCGTCTCCGCCTTGATGGCGCGGTCCTCGAACACCGCCTCGATGATGAAATCGCAGCCCTTCAGGTCCGCGAAGTCGGTCGTCGGGTGGATGCGGGCGAGTATCTCGTCCAGCTTCTCCTTCGGCAGCCGCTTCAGCTTGTCGGCGGTGTAGGCTTTGCCCTTCTCCGCCGCCTCGACGCTGCGGTCGAGCAGCACGACCTCGATCCCTGCGCGCGCCGAAACAAGCGCGATGCCCGCCCCCATCATGCCTGCGCCGAGCATACCGAGCTTCTTCGTCGGCATCTTCGCGACATCTTTTGGACGCCGCGCGCCCTTCTCAGCCGCCTGCTTGTTGACGAACAGGCTCCGCACCATGTTCATCGCCTGCGGATCGGCGGCGACCTTGGCGAAATACTTGCTCTCGATGCGGATCGCGAGGTCCATCGGCACCTGCGACCCTTCATAGACCGCCGACATGATCGCGCGCGGCGCGTTCATGTTGCCGTTGGTCATCTTGAGCACCATGGCGTTGCCGCCCACGAACGTCTGGATGAAGGCCGGGTTGAACTGGCCGACACCACCCGGGAACTTGAAGCCTTTCTGGTCCCACGGCTGCACACCCTTGGTGGGGTTCGCCTTCACCCACGCCTTCGCCTTGGCGACGACATCTTCGGCGGGGACAACCTCGTTCGCCACGCCGAAGCCCAGCGCTTCCTGCGGAGACATCGACTTGCCTTGCAGCAGGTACATCGAAGCTGCCTGAATCCCCATCAGGCGCGGCAGGCGCTGCGTACCGCCCGCACCGGGAAACAGGCCGACCATCACTTCAGGAAGGCCCAGTTGAAGCTTCGGATTGTCGGCAACGACGCGGTAGTGGCAGGCGAGACAAAGCTCGAGACCGCCGCCGAGCGCGATGCCATTGATCGCCGCTGCCACCGGCTTGCCGCTCGTTTCCAGACGGCGGTACAGGCGGTTCAGCGTGAACACGCCATCGAACAGCTTCGCCATTTTCGATTTGCCGCCCACACCTTCGCTGCCGGACGAGAGCGCGCCGCCCATCCCTTTGAGGTCGGCGCCGGCCATGAAGCCGCTCGGCTTGCCGCTGGTGATGACGGCGCCCTTGATGGCTTCGTCGGTCTCGATCATCGCGATCATCGTGTCGAAGTCGCGCGTCAGCTCGGCGGTGATGACGTTCATCGATTGGCCGGGCACGTCGATCGTGAACAGTGCGATGCCGTCGGCGTCGAGGTCGTACTTGATGGTTTCCATGGTCATTCTCGTCCCCTCCGCTCAGATACGCTCGATGATCGTGCCGGTGCCCATGCCTGCGCCGACGCACAGGTTGATGAGCGCGGTGCCCTTGCCCGTGCGTTCCAGCTCATCGAGCACGGTGCCGAGGATCATGGCGCCGGTGGCACCCAGCGGATGGCCCATGGCGATAGCGCCGCCGTTCACGTTGATCTTGTCGTGCGGGATGTTCAGTGCCTGCATGTAGCGCAGCACGACGCTGGCGAACGCCTCATTCAGCTCGAAGAGGTCGATGTCGTCCGTCGTCATGCCCGCGCGCTTCAACACCTTCTGCGCAACGAACTCGGGGCCGGTGAGCATGATCGTCGGCTCGGAGCCGACCGAGCCCATGGCGCGGATGCGCGCACGCGGCTTGAGGCCGTACTTCTCGCCCATCGCCTTGCTGCCGACGAGTACGGCGGCTGCGCCGTCAACGATGCCGGAGCTGTTGCCGGCGTGGTGCACGTGGTTGATGCGCTCGACCTCCGGGTACTTCATCAGCGCGATGGCGTCGAAGCCCGGCATCGTTTCGCCCATGTCGGTGAAGCTCGCCTTGAGGCTGCCGAGCGACTGCATGTCGGCTTCGGGCCGCATATGTTCGTCGCGGTCGAGCACGACCTCGCCGATCACATCCCGCACCGGCACGATGGAGCGCGCGAAACGGCCCTCGTCCCACGAGCGCTTGGCCCGCTTCTGGCTCTCCACCGCATAGGCGTCCACGTCGTCGCGCGAAAAGCCGTACTTGGTGGCAATGAGGTCGGCGCCGATGCCTTGCGGCGCGAAGTAAAGCTTGTGCGCAACGGCCGGGTCCATCGCCCACGCGCCGCCGTCCGCGCCCATCGGGATGCGCGACATGGATTCGACGCCGCCGCCGATCGCGAATTCCGCCTCGCCCGCCATTACCTTGGCAGCGGCCATGTTCGTCGCTTCGAGGCCGGAGGCGCAGAAGCGGTTGATCTGCACGCCCGCGGTCGTCTGAGCATAGTCCGCGTTCAGCACGGCAACGCGCGCGATATCCGATCCCTGCTCGCCGATCGGCGCGACGCAGCCGAGCACGACGTCGTCAACGTCGGCGGTATCGATCGCGGTGCGGTCGCGCACTGCCTGCAACACCTGCGTAGCAAGCTGGATCGGGGTAATCTCGTGCAGGCTACCGTTTGCCTTGCCGCGTCCGCGCGGTGTCCTGACGGCATCGTAGATATAGGCTTCAGCCATGGGTTTGCTCCTTGAATGTCAGGCGCGCGCGAATGCGTCCGCCGGAAGTGCCATCAGTGTCTCTGCGCCGGTTTCGATCTTGCGGCGCAGCGCGCCCGCATCCGGCAGGTAGCGGGCAGTATAGTATCGGGCGGTCGCCAGCTTCGCCTCGTAGAATGAAGAGTCAGACGCGCCCGCCGCGAGAGCAGCCTGCGCGGCGCGCGCCATCTTCAGCCACATCCAGCCGGTGACAACGATGCCCATCAGATGCAGGAATGGCGTCGCGCCCGCGCCTGCGTTGTTCGGGTTCGCCATGCCGTTCTGCATCAGCCACATCGTCGCGGTCTGAAGCTCGTTTCCAGCCTTTTCCAGGGCCTCAGCCATCGGCTTCAGCGTCTCGTCGGCCTTCGCGGCGGCGACCTCTTCGCCGATCGTGGAGGCAAGCAACATCAGCCCCTTGCCGCCATGACGCCCAAGCTTGCGGCCGACAAGGTCCATGGCCTGCACGCCGTTGGTGCCTTCGTAAATCTGCGCGATGCGGGCGTCGCGAACGAACTGCTCGACACCCCATTCGCCGACGTAGCCGTGGCCACCGTAAACCTGCTGCGCCCCCACTGCCGTTTCGAAGCCCTTGTCGGTCATGTAGCCCTTGATGACCGGCGTCAGCAGGCTGATGAGTTCGTCGGCGTTCGTCCGCTCTTCCTCGGTCTGCGCCTTCTTCGAAAGGTCGACCTGCAAAGCGCCCCACAGCATCAGCGCCCGGGCGCCTTCGGTGAACGCCTTGCCGTCCATCAGCATCCGCCGCACGTCGGGGTGGACGATGATCGGGTCCGCCTTCTCGCCTGGGTCCGCGGCACCGGTCAGCGCGCGGCCCTGCCGCCGCTCGGTCGCGTAGGTCACGGCGTTCTGATAAGCGACCTCCCCCTGCGCGAGCCCCTGCAAGCCCACGCCGAGCCGCGCGACATTCATCATGATGAACATGGCCTCGAGGCCCCGCTCGGGCTCGCCGACCAGATAGCCGGTCGCCTCGTCATAATTGAGCACGCAAGTCGCGTTGCCGTGGATGCCCATCTTGTGCTCGATCGCACCGCAGGAGACGCCGTTTCGCGCGCCGAGGCTGCCATCCTCGTTCACCAGGACCTTCGGCACGATGAACAGGGAGATGCCCTTCACATTGTCCGGCGCGCCTTCGCGCTTTGCGAGCACGAGGTGGATGATGTTCTCCGAAAGGTCGTGCTCACCCGCCGAAATGAAGATCTTGGTACCGGTGATCCGGTAGCTTCCATCCCCTGCCTCCACCGCCTTGGTGCGGATCAGGCCAAGGTCGGTGCCGCAGTGCGGCTCGGTGAGGTTCATGGTGCCGGTCCATTTGCCGGAAACCATGTTCGGCAGATATTTCGCCTTCTGCTCGTCGGATCCTTTCACCTCGATGGAAGCGATCGCGCCCGCCGTGAGGCCCGGATACATGGCGAAGGCCATGCCGGCCGAGCTCAGAAACTCCTCGAACGCCACGCTCACCGTGTAGGGAAGCCCCTGCCCGCCGAACTCCGGGCTCATGTGCAGCGTGCCCCAGCCGCCTTCGCAGAACGCCTGATAAGCTTCCTTGTAGCCCTTGGGCGTCGTTACCGATCCATCCTCGTGGCGCTTGCAGCCTTCGCGGTCACCCGAAAAGTTGATCGGCTGCACGACGCCTTCCACGAACTTCGCGCCTTCCTCCAGGATGGCCGCGATCATTTCGGGTGTCGCTTCGGAGAAGGTCGGTAGGTTCGAATAGCGGTCGAGGCCGATCACCTCATCGAGGATGAACTTGGTGTCGCGAACGGGCGCGCGGTAGGTGGGCATATCAGGACTCCCCGGATTTGGTGTTCGAGGGCAAAAGGCCCTCCACGACAGCTACAAACTCCTGAAGTTCGGCGATCGTAGCATCGATATCGTTACGCTGTTTGGTCAAAACGCCGATCTGGCGGCGACAAAGCTCCAGCGTGCGTTCGCGCTGGCGGACGCGCCCGTCCCCAGCGTGGTAGAGGTCAAGGATTTCTTTGATCTCAGCAAGGCTGAAGCCGACATTCTTGCCGCGCAGGATCCACGCCAGCCGGGCACGGTCGCGTCGCGAATACACGCGGTTCTGCCCCTGCCGCATCGGCTCGATCAGACCCTCGCCTTCGTAAAATCGTATAGCGCGCGGCGTAACCCCGAACTCGGCTGCGAGATCGGTGATGGTGAAGGTTTCGTCCTCGGGAACGGCTTCCATCGGGCGCTGCGGCATGAGCGCCTGTTTAGTTGACGTTTACGTAAACGTCAACCTACCTGCGTGAAGAAACAACTCCGCGCGCCGGTATGGCAGGCAGGCCCTGCGGGCTCGACTTTCAGCCACACGGCGTCCTTGTCGCAATCGACATGCACCTCCACGACCTTCATCGTGTTGCCGCTGGTCGCACCCTTGTGCCAAAGCTCCTGCCGAGAGCGGGACCAGAAGTGCGCCTCGCGCGTCTCCAGCGTCTTCGCATAGGCTTCGGCATTCATATGCGCGACCATCAACAGCTCTGCGGTGCGGCTGTCGGTCACAATGGCTGTCACCAGCCCCTTCTCGTCGAATTTCAGGTCCATGCGCCCGGCTTAGCGCGGGATGCCGCGGGTGGCCAGAGCGCCTGCGCTGTGAAATAATGATGGTTCAATCGACAGGAGGACATGATTTTCGGGTTCGATTTCGCATTCGCCGACCAGCCGTGGCTCCAGACCCTCATCGCGCTCGCAGTCCTCGTGACGGTCGCCTTTGTTGCCAACTGGCTTTCCAAGGTCATTCTTCTCAAGGGTCTCAATCGCGCCCTCGCGCTCACCCGCTTCGGTGAGGAAAAACAGACGCTTTCACGCATCGCGTGGCGCCTGTCTTACCTCGTTCCGACAATCATTGTGCAGGTGGGCATCGTGGCGGTCCCGCACCTTTCGGACGTGGCTGTTACGCTTGTCCGCAATGTCGCCGCCGCGTTTTCCATCGTCACCATCGCGATGGCCATCAGCAGCGGGCTCAGCCTTCTGAACGACGTTTACCAGCGCCGGGAGGATGCCGCGGAGCGCCCGATCAAGGGCTATGTGCAGGTCGGCAAGATCCTCGTTTACTGCGCCGCCGCCGTGCTCGTCATCTCCGCACTGATGGATCGCTCCCCGCTCATCTTGCTTTCAGGCCTTGGCGCGCTCGCTGCCGTACTGATGCTGGTGTTTCAGGATACGATCCTGTCGCTCGTCGCCTCCATCCAGATCACGTCCAACGACATGCTGCGCGTCGGCGACTGGATCGAGATGCCCGGACAGAGCGCCGATGGCGACGTCATCGACATCGCCCTGCACACCGTGAAGGTCCGCAACTGGGACAAAACGATCACCACCATTCCGACAAGCCGCCTCATCAAGGAATCCTTCAAGAACTGGCGCGGCATGTCCGAATCCGGTGTGCGCCGCATCAAGCGCGCGCTGCTCATCGATCAGACCAGCGTGGGCTTTCTCACCGCCGAACAAAGCGACCGGCTGAAACGCACGGCGCTCATCGCGCCTTATCTTGCGGAGAAAACCGGAGAAATCGATCGCTGGAACCGGGAGCGTAACGCGTCGGGTGCCGTGAACGCCCGTCGCCTCACCAACCTTGGCACCTTCCGCCATTATGTGGAGGCGTATCTCCATGCGCATTCGGGTATTGCCGAAGGGCAGACCACCATGGTCCGCCAGCTCGATCCGACGCCCAGGGGCCTACCGCTGGAGCTTTACTGTTTCACGAATACGACAGCGTGGACGGAGTACGAGGCAATCCAGTCCGACATCTTCGATCATTTGATTGCGATTCTGCCCGAGTTCGGCCTTTGCCTGTTCCAGGAACCGGCGGGACACGATTTCGCGGGCAGCTTCAGGCGGGCCGCGTGACATGCGCTGAGGGTCTGGCAGCCATGCATTTATGACAACCCCGCGACAAACCGGGCAAGGCGCCCTATATGGGCCAACGACTCGCCCGCCCGCCACGGAGCGCCCAATGTTTGACATGATTTCGCACCCCTTCGACGACGACAAGCTGAAGGAGGAATGCGGCGTTTTCGGCGTCTGGGGCGCTGAGGGTGCCGCCGCGCTCGCCGCGCTCGGCCTTCACGCCCTGCAGCACCGGGGCCAGGAGGCCGCGGGCATCACCAGCTACGACGGCAAGACCTTTCACAGCCACCGCGCCATGGGCCACGTCGCCGGCAATTTCGACCGCGATGAGGTGATCCGGGAGCTGCCGGGCGAGGCCGCCATCGGCCACGTCCGCTACTCCACCACCGGCGCCTCGGCGCTCAGGAACGTGCAGCCGCTGTTCGCCGAACTCTCCACCGGCGGCTTCGCGGTCGCGCACAACGGCAACATCTCGAACGCCACGCACGTGCGCCGCGAACTCAACCGCCGCGGCTCGATCTTCCAGTCGACGAGCGATACCGAGGTCATCATCCACCTCGTCGCCACGTCCACCTACCGCCCCCTGCTGGACCGCGTCATCGACGCGCTGAAGCAGGTGGAGGGCGCTTACAGCCTCGTGATGTTGACGGACGAGGGCCTCATTGCTTGTCGCGATCCGCTCGGCATCCGCCCGCTCGTGATCGGCCGCCGCGAGGATTCGTATATCCTCGCCTCCGAAACCGTCGCACTCGATGTCTGCGGCGCCACGTACCTGCGCCAGATCGAGCCCGGCGAGATGGTCGTCATCAATGACAAGGGGCTGCGTTCGCTGCGCCCCTTCCAGGCGATGCGCCCCCGCCCCTGCATCTTCGAGCACGTTTACTTCTCGCGCCCCGATTCGCTGCTCGACGGCCTCTCGGTCTATCAGGTCCGCAAGAACATCGGCGCGCAGCTCGCCATGGAAAGCCCGGTCGATGCCGACGTGGTGATCCCGGTGCCCGATAGCGGCAACCCCGCCGCCATCGGCTATGCGCAGCAATCGGGTCTCCCGTTTGAGCTTGGCATCATCCGCTCGCACTATGTGGGCCGCACCTTCATCCAGCCGGGCGACGCCATCCGCAACCTCGGCGTCAAGCTGAAGCACAATGCCAACCGGCCGGTGATTCAGGGCAAGCGCATCGTGCTGATCGACGATTCGATCGTGCGCGGCACCACGTCGGTGAAGATCGTGCAGATGATGCGCGAGGCCGGCGCTGCGGAGGTGCACATGCGCGTCGCATCCCCGCCCACGCGGCACAGCTGCTTTTACGGCGTCGACACGCCGGAGCGGGCGAAGCTCCTCGCAGCGCAGATGGACGTGCAGCGGATGCGCGACTACATCAAGGTTGATAGCCTCGCCTTCCTCTCGATCGACGGCCTCTACAAGGCGCTCGGCGAAGACATGCGCGTTGAGGAAACCCCGCAATATTGCGACGCGTGCTTCACCGGCGAGTATCCGACGCGCCTTACCGACTATGAAGAAGCTGGCGCCGACGACCAGCTCACCTTGCTGACGGAACGCGCGGGCTGACATGACTGATATCGAAAAACCCGTCGCGCTCGTCACGGGCGCCAGCCGCGGCATTGGCGCTGAAACCGCGAAGGCGCTGGCCGCCAATGGCTACCACGTGCTGCTCACCGCACGCACCGAAGGCGGGCTCGAAGCAACCGAAACCGCGATCCACGATGCCGGCGGCACCGCCACCATCGCCCCGTTCGACATCACCGATGGCGATGTGGTTGATCGGCTCGCGCAGGCAGTCGGCGGACGCTGGGGCAGACTTGATGCGCTGGTGCTGAACGCCGCGATCCTCGGCGATCTCATGCCCGTCAGCCACATGGAGCCGAAGGACTTCGAGAAGCTCTTCAAGACGAACGTCACGGCGAACTATCGCCTTATCCGCGCCTTCGATCCGCTCCTGCGGGCCAGCAAGGACGCCCATGTGGTGGCGGTAACCTCGGGCGTCGCGGCAACGCCGCGCGCCTATTGGGGCGCCTATGCCGCCAGCAAGGCCGCGCTTGCGAACCTCATTGAAACCTACGGGCTCGAGGTTGCCACGATCAGCAAGATCAAAACGCACGTCTACAACCCCGGCGGCACAGCCACGGCGATGCGCGCGAAGGCCTTCCCCGGCGAAGACCCGGTCACGCTGAAGACCCCCGAAACCGCCGCGGCAGAGATCGCCGGTCTGCTCAAGGCCTGAAAGCGTTCTTCTTCGCCTGAAAGCGCGCCTGCTTTGCCTGCGCGCTTCATTTCCCCTTGTTCTCAGTACAACGACGGCTAGCGCATGCGCCAGCCAGAGAATGGATCAGGCCCATATTTTCTGACTAGAGAATTACTTGCCCGAACAGGAATGGGGCCTATGATTATGGCAAGATCATAGGGGAACTCACATGCTCGCACGCCGCTGTCTCGCCGCCCTGCTCGTCACAACATTTGCCGCCGCCCTTCCCGCCGCTGCCGAGCCTTTGCCGATCAGCGACATCCCCGCCGATTTCAAACCTTCGGACGAGGTGAAGGATTTCACGATCCGCGAGGTGCAGATTCCAATGCGCGACGGCGTGAAGCTTCACGTTAATCTCGTCATCCCCAAGGGCGCGAAGAACGCTCCGATCATCTTCTCGCGCACGCCCTATTCGGCGGACAAGGCGATCACCGGCCTTGCCTCCAACACCTACAAGCTTGCGTTGCCTGTCACTTATGCCGAGCTTGCCGCCGCTGGCTACATCATCGCCGTGCAGGACGTGCGTGGGCGTTATCGCTCTGAAGGGGACTACGTCGTCGCCCGCCCGCTCGTCGGCCCGCTCAATCCCGCGAACACGGATCATTCGACCGACACGTGGGACAGCATCGACTGGCTCGTGAAGAACGTACCGGAGACGAACGGCAAGGTCGGCACCATCGGTGTCAGTTACGGCGGCTTCACCACGCTCATGAGCCTCGTGAACCCGCATCCCGCGCTCGGCGCCGCGGTTCCGATCAATCCGCTGGTGGATGGCTGGGTCGGCGACGACTGGTTCCACAACGGCGCCTATCGCCAGAGCTTCCTCGACTGGGTCTACCGGATGACCGCCGACAGATCGTCGAAGTACGGGCTCCAGTTCGATCGTTACGACACCTATGAAAGCTGGCTCAGTGCCGGCTCCGCGAGCGGCATGGCGAAAGTCCTTGGGATCCAGGATTTCCCGATCTTCAAGAAGGCGGCCGCGCACCCGACTTACGACGAATATTGGCAGGGTCAGGCGCTCGACAAGATCCTCGCGAAGGAACCGCTGAAGGTTCCGACGCTCCACGTCCACAGCCTGTGGGATCAGGAAGACATCTACGGCGCCCCCGCCGTCTACAAGGCGATGGAGCCGAAGGACGCGGGCGACACCGGCAACTACATGATCATCGGCCCGTGGCAGCACGGCCAGAGCAACATGGCGAGCGGCACGAAGCTGGGCGCCATCGATTTCGGCAGCAACACCTCCGCCTGGTATCGCAGCGAGGTTCTGATCCCCTTCTTCGACGCGCACCTCAAGAACGACGCGCCGAAGGCCGATCTCGCGCCCGTCACCGCGTTTGAAACCGGCGCCAACGTCTGGCACCGCTATGATCGCTGGCCGATCTCCTGCGCGAGCGGCTGCCCCTCGCAGTCGAAGCCGATCTACCTGCAGGCGAACGGCGCGCTTGGTTGGAAGGCGCCCGCCGCCCGCGCGGCCTTCGCCGAATATGTCTCCGATCCCGCACGCCCGGTGACGTACCGCGAGCGCCCGATCCTCTCCACCTACAATCCCAACACTTCGTGGGGCCGCTGGCTCGTGGACGACCAGCGCTTCGCCGAGGCGCGACCCGACGTCGTCACCTTCGTCAGCGAGGTGCTGACCGAGGACGTGCGCCTCGCAGGCCAGCCGATCGCCAAGTTCTTCGCCTCCACGAGCGGCACGGACAGCGACTGGGTGGTGAAGCTCATCGACGTCTACCCGGCGGAATACGCACCCGCGCCCGAGATGGGCGGCTACGAGCTTGCGATCTCGATGGACATCCTGCGCGGCCGTTACCGCGACGACCCGTCAAAGCCTTCGGCGATCCCCGCCAACAAGGTCGTCCCCTACGAAATCAACCTGCCGAACGTCAGCCACAGATTCCTGAAGGGCCACCGCATCATGGTGCAGATCCAGTCGAGCTGGTTCCCGCTCTACGACCGCAATCCGCAGACCTTCGTCCCCAACATCTTCTTCGCGAAGCCGGAGGACTACAAGAAGGCAACACAGCGGATTTACACCTCCGCGCAGTACCCGAGCCGGATCGAACTCCCCGTCGTCGAATAAACCGGCAGGACGGCAAGGCCGCCGCGCGCGCTAGTCGCGAACGGCGGCGGTTGCCCCGGTGATCACGCGTCCGCCGGAGATGAGACCGAAGGAGCCGGCCATTTCTTCCCCGTTCGGGCCGAAGAAGCGCATGTAAATATCGCCCACGGAACTCCCGGCCTTCGTCAGTCCGGTGAGGAACTCACTCTGCGCCAGCCCCGTGCCTGCCACGAGATCGAACTGGCCGAAATCGACGGTTGAGCCACTGACGCGGTCCGCGCCCTGAAGTCTCAGCCAGCCACCGTAAGCCTGCGTGCCGAAATCGATCTGGAATTGCGAGGTGCCGGTCACGGCGAGTTGCTGCTGCCCGCCCCCGCTGGCCGCCGTACCGATGGCGACGCCGTTGTATGTCGCACTACCCGTCCGACCGAGAAGAACCCCCGGTGCCGTCTCCAGCCCGTAGCTCAGGAAGGTCCGGGTGATCTCGTTCGCGTCTGCGGTTTCCTTGAAGCGGGCATATTCACCAAAGCTCGCGTAGGTCAGCTCGATCTCGCCCGGGCCATTCGGCTTGTAGAGCGACATCTCGATCGTCTCGCCGGCCACCGTTTTCCGGTAAACCGTGTAGGCATCGGCGCTGCCGTCCACGCGGTCCGTTGCGGCGAATTCCACTTCGGGACCATCCGCGCCGGAAATCGCGTAGCGGCCGTCGGTGTAATAAAACAGGCCCTTGGTTAGCAGCCGGGCTTCGGACGTGCCGTCGTCCGTGCCGTCCTTGAGTTGAAGCCCACTGTATTCGCCTCCCAGCGCGTAAAGGCCCATGTTGTGGTCGAGGTCCGTCAGCGTGATGTTCCGGTCGAGCGCTGCGGGATTGGCGGCGGTGAACCCGCCCACGACCGTACCGCCCGTGCCGTTGTCGCCAGTGAACACGCCGCCGGCCTCTTGCGCGTCGGGGCCGTAAAAGCGCCCGCTCAACTGCCCCGCGACGGGATCGAGCGATCCTTCATAGCGGAATGTCCCTGAGAACCCGCCATCGCCGGAATTGAGCGTACCCGCCGCGCGGAAGGACAAGGCGCCCGTCACCCCGGCGCCGGTCACGAAGTAGTATTCCTGGAGGTTCGTATCGATCGTGAACGTGCTGCGATCGAAGTCGAACACGGTCGGCCCTGTGCCCGCAAAGGTCAGCGGATCGCGGCCAACCTGCGTGGTGAGCCCGAACACGTCCGTCGTGTACTGCGCCGATCCCATTCTTGGCACTGCGGCGTTATCGGTCGGGAAGCCGTAGACGAAGACGTCGAACGCCGTGTTCTGAAGGGCGTCGCTGCGCGTGTTCGATTGCCAGAACCCGAGCCCGACATAGCGTGTCCGAAGATCGGATGTGTACGACGTGTCGATCAGCGTGAGCGCTTCGGAAGACCCGGGTGCCCCTACGATATACCGGCGGTCCGCATCGCTGCTCGTCGCCACGCGATCGGCGGGCGAGAAGCTTTGGGTGATGCCGTCGCGGGTCATCGTGTAGGTGGCGGTCGCCGCGTTGAAGGAGATGCTGATCTCCCCCATGTTCACCGACGTATTTTCAACGATCCCCTCGGGCATCCGAAGCGAGACGGTGTTCCGGCTCGAAGGGCCGGTGAAGGTCTGGCTTTCGACGAGGTCCGCGATATCGGGTTCGGGCGTCGGTGTCGGTGTTGGGGTCGGCGTCGGTGTGGGTGTCGGCGTAGGGGTTGGTGTGGGCGCTGGCGGCGTGGTGTTCACGCCTCCGCCGCCTCCGCCTCCACAGGCCACAAGCAGAAGGGAAATCGCGCCGAGAGGCGCCCATTTTACCATCGAATTCATAACGCTACTCCCAGCCCACTAGAACGCTGCCGTGACCCCGACTTCACCTGAAACGCGCGTGTAATCATATAGTTCTATTGTCGATGCATTCCGCTCACGCGAAAGTTTCAATATGGGCGCGAATGAACCTATCCTGAACTTTCTTAACGTTGCTGAAATACCGACCTCATAGCGGTCGTCCACGCGCCGCTTCGGATAGAGAAACAGCCTGCGGTCGGCCTCCAGATGCTCGTATTTCGCGCTGAGCACTGTCGTGACCTTGCCCATTTCAACAAAAACATACCCGCCGATGCCCCCGCTCGCCGTGGAATAGCCGGGGTCGCGCGCGGCCTGTCGCAGGCCCGAGACGTGCACGCCGCCCCCGAAGCTGGATGTGAAGGCGCGGTCGACGCCGACGGACAGGCTGTAGCGGTCCGCGTCGCGCAGCGAAGAGCGGCGATCCTTGGCTCGCGTCACCGCGCCGTCCACGCGCATTTGCCCGCGCCGCCCCAGCGGATGCTGGATATTGCCGGTCAGGCCGTAGGAAAATTCGTAGGGCTTGCGGCCATACCACCGCCAGGCCACCAGCCCTGAAAGGCTGATCCTGTCCGTTCCGGAAAGCACCTGCGGCCCGGCCTGAAAGGACGCCGCATAATCATCAAACTCGCCGTCGCGATACACCCGCGCTGCGCCGGAAGCGCGCAGCAGGATATCGATATTGCGGTCGATCGGCGCACGCGCATAGGCCTGCCCGCGCAGAGACAACCCTAGCCCCGATGTTTCGCGCGCATCGCGGCTCAGGTCGAAGTCCCCGATCACCGTCCCCAGCGTTTCGGAGCGCGTGGCGCGATTGACGTTGCTGTCCGGCGCGAACGCGACCTCGATACTGCCGCCAAAGGGCTTTCGCGCGCCGAGCGCCTGCGCGTAAAAGCGTACCAGCCGTTCGATTTCCGGCGGCAAGCCTGCCGCCTCCGCCGCCCGCAATTCGCGTTCCGCCGCGCCGAGGTTGCCCATCAGCGCCTGCACCCGCGCCAGCTCCACGCGCACGCGCGCTACATTCGGCTTTTCGTCCAGAATTTCGCGAAAAAGAACGGCCGCCTCGCGATACCGCTTCTGCTTGTCCGCCAGCATCATGGCGAGACGAAACCGGGCCTCCGTCCGCACTTCGATGTCAGGGTTTTCAGCGAGCGCACGATACGCCGTCTCAGCCGCCTCGAAATCGTCGGCAGCGTCCGCCTGCTTGGCAAAGTCAAACAGCTGCGCGGCGGAAAGCTCCATCGATTGCGGCGCCGGCTCTTGCTGAGGAGACGGCTCGGCAACGTCCGACTGCGCCAAAACCTGGGAAGGCCAGGCCAAAGCGATCAGCGCGCACAGTGCGGACAAGCCCGGCAGAGCTTCAGGCACACGCTGGCTTACGAAACGAAGCCGCAATCAAAACCACAGGAAAACCAAGCAACGCACGTCCGCCCTTTTTTACATCACGCCGAACCGATGAGTAAGAACCAAAACCTGAACCAAAGGTTTCTCAAGCGCCACGGTTTTATGAAGCAGATGCGATCAGGCGAGTTTCCCTCTCTGCCCGCGATCTAAAAAATCTTCGCATCCGACATCGTCTTCGCGACGCAATATTTCGGCAAAGTCGGCAAGGGCGCAGCCTCGATCACGGCGCAACGAGGCGATAACCGACGGCAGGTTCGTTGATGATCAACTCGGGCCGGGCGGGGTCTCGCTCCAGCTTTTGCCGCAGGGCGCGCACCGCGACGCGCAGATAGTCGATATTGTTCTGCTGCGCCGGCCCCCACACGGAGCGCAGAAGATGCGCGTGGGTGAGCACACGCCCCGTGTGCTTGGCCAGTTCCGCCAGAACGGCATATTCCTTGGGCGTAAGGTGCACCTCATCACCCTCCCGGCGGACAGTGCGGCGATGAAAATCTATCGACAGGGATCCGATGGCCAGCGGTTCCTGCGTGGCGCCGGGGCTGAGATCGACGAGGCCGTCGATGTAGCGATCAAGGTGCGTGGTTTCGGTGGCGACTGTCGCGACAAGACCCTTGTCTCCGCCCTCGGCGCGACGCAGCGCGCGGGCGGCTGCGGCAATGGCGTTGAGGCGCGGCTTTACGTCTTCTCCGATCGAGGTCAGCAGGGCCGAACGCAGCCGGTCTCGCTCGCGAAGCGCTGCAACCTCGCGCGCCTCACCTTCCAGCCGGGCGCGTTCAAGCGCGAGAGCGATCTGGTCGAGCAGGTTATCGAGCAGCTGGCGCTTGTCCTCTGGCACCGGCGGCACGCCATCCTCGCGTGCGAGACCGATTGCGGCGAGGACGGCATGATCCGAAGCGACGGGATGAAACTGCCAATCGGCGAGATGGACACGGTCCACGCCCCGCCCGGAGGGTTCTCCGGTTTCGAGCGTCAGCGCGGCGGCGGCAAGCTCGCTCGGGGAGAGCGCGATGCCGGCGGAAGCCGCCGCGGCGATGCGGGGCACCTCGCGCCCGGTAAGGAGCACCGCGTGGCTGCCGAACAGGCGCGCCAGTTCGCGAACCGCCACGTCGGCGATGTCCTGTTCGCCTGTGCATGAGAGTAGCCGCCGCGCGAGGCCGGCGATCGTGGCGTTGCGCGCGGCGTTCGCGTCGGCGCGACGGCTCTGTTCGCGGAGCGAGGCGGCGAGGCGGCTGGTGACTGCGGCTACGAGGAACAGCACCGCCACGGTTACGATATCCGCCGGGCTGTTGATGATGAACGTGCCGTACGGTTCGGTGAAGTAGAAGTTGTAGCCGAGCGTGGAGACAATGGCGGTGGCGAGCGCCGGCCCCAATCCGCACGTAGTGGCGGCGACGAGGACCGGGGGGATGTAGAGTAGTGCCACCGGCCCGCTCCCCCAGCGCGGGGCGATCAGCAGGCCGGCGAGCGTCGCGCCGGCGATCAGCAGCAGCGTGACCGCATATCCGCCCACGCGTCTGGTCGTTTCGTTTTCCATGCGCCAGAAAATGCGCTCGCCGCGCGCTTGCGTCGAGAGGCTGCCACTGAATCCACATGGAATCTTTATGCCGCCAAGGCCCACATCCGGGGCATGACAACACATACAGACGCTTCGCCCGCCCACAGCCCGAAAGACCGCCTGCCCGTGCTGATGCTCGGCGCCATTGGCGTCGTGTTCGGCGATATCGGCACGTCGCCGCTTTATGCGCTGAAGGAGAGCTTCATCGGCCCGCACCCGCTGGAAATGGACGGGCTGCACATCTTCGGCGTGCTCAGCCTCATCTTCTGGTCACTGATGCTGATCGTGACGGTGAAGTACGTGCTTGTCGCGATGCGCGCGGACAATCGCGGCGAAGGCGGATCGTTCGCGCTGCTCGCGCTCGTCTCCCGCCATCTGGGCGGCAGCCGCTGGAGCGGGGCGCTTATCGTTCTGGGCGTGCTCGCGGCGTCGATGTTCTACGGCGACGCGATGCTGACCCCGGCGATCTCGGTGCTTTCGGCGGTCGAGGGGCTGACCGTGGTCGAGGCGAGCCTCCAGCCGCTGGTGTTGCCGATCGCGGTGGTGATCCTGGTGGCGCTGTTCATGATCCAGTCGCGCGGCACAGCGCGCGTGGGGGCGCTGTTCGGGCCGATCGTGCTCGTCTACTTCGCGACGCTGGCGACGCTTGGCGTCGTCAACATCGCCGCGCACCCGGAAATCCTGGGCATCCTCAACCCCTGGTGGGCGTTCGAGTTCTTCTTCTACGATACCCGCCTGGCGTTCCTGGCGATGGGATCGGTGTTCCTCGCGGTCACGGGCGCCGAGACGCTTTATGCCGATATGGGCCACTTCGGGCGCAAGGCGGTGGGCCTCAGCTGGCTGACGCTCGCCTACCCGTGCCTGATGCTGAACTACATGGGCCAGGGCGCGCTGCTGATCGGCACCCCCGAAGCGGTCGCGAACCCATTCTACCTGATGGCCCCCGAATGGGCGCGGCTGCCGCTGGTGTTCATCTCGACAGCCGCCACGATCATCGCCAGTCAGGCGGTGATCTCGGGCGCCTTTTCCGTGACGCATCAGGCGGTCCAGCTCGGCTTCCTGCCGCGCCTGCGCACGCTGCACACGAGCGAGAAGGCCGCCGGGCAGATCTACATCCCGGCGATCAACTGGGGCCTGCTGGTGATGGTGCTCGTGCTCGTGCTCGGCTTCGGGGAATCGACCCGGCTCGCTTCGGCCTACGGCATCTCGGTTATCGGCACGATGCTCATCACCACGGTGATGCTGGGTTTCCTGGTGTTCAAGGTGTGGCGCTGGAACCGCTGGCTGGCGGCGGGCACGATCGGCCTGTTCCTGGCGGTGGACGGCATCTACTTCGCTTCCAACATCACCAAAATCCCCGATGGCGGCTGGTTCCCGCTCGCGGTGGCGGGCGTGCTGTTCACCGTGCTGACCACCTGGGCGACTGGGCGGCGCCTGATGAACACGCGGCTGGAGGAAGCGGACATTCCGCTGCCGGTCTTCATCAAGTCGGCCATCGCGTCGGCCCACCGCGTGCGCAACACGGCGGTGTTCATGTCAGCATCGTCCGAGGGCGTCCCCTCTGCCCTGCTGCACAATCTGAAGCACAATCAGGTTCTGCACGAGCGTGTGCTGATCCTCACCGTGAAGGTCGAGGAAGTGCCTTATGCCGATCCGGACAAGCGGCTGGAGGTGCATGGCGCAGGCGACGGCTTCTACCGCGTGATCCTGCATTACGGCTTCATGGAAGACGTCGACATCCCGCGCGAACTCGCGGCGCTCGATTGCATCGGCGGCCCGTTCGACATGATGACCGCAAGCTTCTTCCTCGGGCGGCAAAAGCTGGTCGCCTCAGCGGACAAGCCGGGCATGGCCCTGTGGCGCGAGCGTCTGTTCGCGTGGATAAGCAAGAGCTCCGAAAGCGCGATGGAGTTCTTCAAGATCCCCACCAACCGCGTCGTCGAACTGGGCAGCCAGGTGCAGATTTAGACAGCGCCCACGCATGCAGACGATAGGGTGCGCGATACCATACCGATTTAAAGCATCATCTTAAGTGTCCAGCGTCCATGCTGGCGAAATGAGCAAAGGACCTGAGCCGATCGACAGTCGCCGCTGGACCGGGCCAGCCAGCCTCATTCGGCCATCAAGAGATAGGCATAGCAAGCGCGCGGCAGCTCCCGGCGCAGGCGTGCAAGATCGTTTTCAGAAGGCTCGGCATCCATCACCACGCGTACTGAACCTCCAAGCAGAGCGGCCAGCATGAAAGAAACGGATTCGATGTCGGAAAAACGCGCGTCCGGAACCTCCGAGAGCAGATCGCCGATAACCTGCGTCATCAGTTTCATGGCTTGGCCCATCACCTCGGTCAGGTCGAACTCGGCCGCAATGCTGTAAATGGCACGCGATGCGACCATGTCTGCCGTCTTTGCGTCGAGCCACGCCATGGCTAGGCCTTCTGCAACGGTCGCCAGATCCTGCCCTTTGAGGCGCGCTGCCACTGCAAGCATGTCTTCGATGATCATCTGAAGCTGCCGTTCAACGATGGCGAACAGCAGCGCCTGCTTGTGCGGATAATATTGGTACATCGTCCCGACGGAAACGCCTGCCCGCTCGGCCACACGCGTGGTGGTGAGGCGGCCGATTCCGTCCGCCAGTAAAACCTGAATGGTCGCGGTTTGGATCGCGTCGATCGTCGCAGCCGAGCGCACCTGTCTCGGCGTTTTCCGGGGCTGGAGAAGCGCTGGGGCGGGTCGGTTCATATGCGAATTCCAAAGCTGAAGAATCCTTCATATCTTGGACACACACATCTTCCCCCGCAAGGAGTTATCCATGAAAACCGTACTCATTACCGGTTGCTCGACCGGGTTCGGCCGCGAAACCGCAATCCATTTCCTCGAACGCGGCTGGGCTGTTCTGGCCACGATGCGGAATCCCGCGGCCAGTACCCTCCCGGTTTCCGACAGGCTGCGCGTTCTGCCGCTCGATGTCACTGATGCGCAAAACATCGCCGCCGCCGTGGCCAGCGCGGGCAGGATCGACGTGCTGGTTAACAACGCGGGCATTGGGTGGCTCAATGCGCTGGAAGGCACGCCGATGGAAACGGTTCGCGACGTCTTCGAGGCAAACCTCTTCGGCAGCATAACGACCATGCAGGCCGTGCTGCCGGATATGCGGGCACGGCGCTCTGGCGTGATCGTAAACGTAAGCTCAAGCTCCACGTTGATGCCCATACCGCTGCTATCCGTCTATCGCGCCAGCAAGGCCGCCCTCACGGCGCTGACGGAATCGGTGGCACTAGAACTCGCCCAATTCGGCATCCGCGCGCGGGTGGTAATGCCCGGCATGGCGCCCGGCACCAGCTTCGCAGAAAACGTGCAGAAGAGGATTTCGGACGGCGGCTGGTTTCCACCGGCCTACGAGAGTTTCGCCGAGCAAACGATGGCCGGCCTACAGGCCGCCTCTTCAGGCGACATCACCACGGCGCAGGATGTGGCAGAAGCCGTTTTTCTTGCAGCGACCGATCCTGATTGCCCGATGATCTTGCCCGCCGGAGCCGACGCGATCGCGTGGTCGCAAGGCCGCTAAGCGATGACAGGCAAGTGGGGGTGCGTTCGACCTTACGGCATCCCTTGGCGCATAGCGCCTCGATCGCCCCCTACTCCGCGACCTCGTCCCCAAACCCGTGCAGGCGCCTCGCCCACTGATACCCGATCACCGCGCCCTTCACGGGTTGCAGCATCGCCAGCGCCAGCGCGGCGGTGAGGGTGATCCAGATGGGGATCTGCCATTCGTAGGGCACGTCGAACGCCGTGTTCACCTCGTACATCGTCGGCACGAGGATGTGGCCGAGGAGCAGGATGACGATATAGGGCGGGAAGTCGTCGGCCTGGTGGTGGTGCCATGCCACGCCGCATTTCGGGCAGTGGTCCACGGGTTTCAGGAAGCTGCGGAACAGCTTCGCCTCGCCGCAGGCGGGGCATTTGCCGGCGAGTGCGCGCGGCAGGAAGTTCCGGAAGCTCCGGTTTGCGTCTTCAGCAGTTTCAATGGTCATCAGGCGGCCTTTGCACCCTTGCGGAGCTTCGCGAGCTTTTTCAGCAGCATGTCGCGTTTCAGCTTCGAAAGATGGTCCACGAAGAGGATGCCTTCGAGGTGGTCCATCTCGTGCTGCAGGCAGGTGGCGAGCAGGCCGCCCAACTCTTCGTCGTGCGCCTTGCCGTCGTAATCCAGCCATGTCGCGCGGATGCGCGCGGGGCGGTCCACATCCGCATATTGCTCGGGCACCGAAAGGCAGCCCTCGTTATAGGTCGCCACCTCCTCGGATTCCCACGTGATTTCGGGGTTCACGAAGTAGAGCGGCTTTTTCACGCGGTTCGCGGGCACGTCTTCCGCGCCCTCAGCCGGTTCCTGCAGATCGATCACCAGAACGCGCTTCGCCACGCCCACCTGAATGGCAGCAAGGCCGATGCCGGGCGCCTCGTACATCGTCTCCAGCATATCGTCCATCAGGCGGCGGAGGTCGTCGTCCACGCGCTCCACGGGCTCGGAAATCTGCCGCAGCCGCGCGTCCGGCGCCTCGAGAATGGGTAGAATGGCCATGAATGCTAGCTAGGTATGCGGGTGCGCGGGGTCAAGATGCCGGAGTGTCACACGCGGGCGCGGGGTGCGCTAGCCGATCGGCCGCCGCGCACGCAGCGCCTGCGCGATCGTGCCTTCGTCGAGATAATCCAGCTCCCCGCCCACCGGCACGCCGTGCGCGAGCTGCGTGACCGAAACGCCGCAGTCCGCCAGCCGCTCGGCGAGGTAGTGCATCGTCGTCGCGCCTTCCATCGTGGCGTTCATCGCGAGCACGACCTCCTCGATGCCGCCCGCGTTCACGCGCGCCATCAGCGGCGCGATGCTGAGATCGCCCGGCCCGACGCCTTCGAGCGCGGAGAGGCGCCCGCCGAGGACGTGAAAGCGGCCCGGAAACAGCCGCGCGCGGTCCATCGCCCACAGGTCCGCCACTTCCTCCACCACGCACAGCAGCTTCGCGTCGCGGCGCGGATCGGTGCAGACGCCGCAGGGGTTCGCCGTGTCCACATTGCCGCAGATGTCGCAGGTTGCGAGGTTTTCCTCCACCGCCTGCAGCGCCGCGATCAGCGGTTTCAGCGCGATCTCGCGGCGTTTCAGCAGGTGTAGCACGGCGCGGCGGGCCGAACGGGGGCCGAGGCCGGGAAGCCGGGAGAGCGCTTGGCTGAGCGCGTCGATTTCGGGGGACGACATACGGCCCCCATCTATCGGCGTGCGCGGGCGTCTTGCAAGTGCCCCGCGCGGGGGCTAGCGGATCGGGGATGCGGATTGTCTTCATGGGAACCCCGGCCTTCGCGGTGCCGGCGCTCGAGGCGCTTGTGGCGGCGGGGCACGATGTCGCCGCCGTCTACACGCAGCCGCCCCGCCCCGCGCAGCGCGGCAAGCAGCCGCAGGCCTCGGCGGTGCAACAGGCGGCCGAGCGGCTGGGGCTGCCCGTGCGCTTTCCGGTGAACTTCAAGGACGCGGCGGACCGGGAGGCCTTCGCGGCGCTCGGCACGGATGTTGCCGTGGTCGCCGCGTACGGCCTGATCCTGCCGCAAGCGATTCTGGATGCGCCGCGCCGCGGGTGCCTCAACATCCATGCGTCGCTCCTTCCCCGCTGGCGCGGCGCCGCCCCGATACAGCGCGCGATCCTCGCCGGGGACGCACTGACCGGCGTCACCATCATGCAGATGGAACGCGGGCTCGATACCGGCCCGATGCTGCTCACCGCCGAAACCCCGGTGGACGCCAAGACCGCTGGAGCGCTGACCGACGAACTCGCTGCGATGGGCGCCGACCTGATCGTCGAAGCGCTGGCCCGCGACAGGCTCTCCGCCAAGCCGCAGCCCGCCGAGGGCGTCACCTACGCGCACAAGATCGACAAAGCCGAAGCCGCACTCGACTTCACCAGAAGCGCCGCCGAGGTCGAACGCGCCGTCCGCGCCTTCAACCCCGCCCCCGGCGCCTTCACGCTGCTTGGGCAAGAACGCCTGCGCATCCTCGCCTGCGATGTGGTGGACGGCAGCGGGGAACCCGGCGTCACGCTCGACAACCAGCTCACCATCGGCTGCGGCACCGGCGCGATCCGCCCCACGCTCGTCCAGCGCCCCGGCAAGCGCGCGATGGACGTGACCGAAGTGCTGCGCGGCTTCCCGGTTCCGGCGGGGACCCGGCTCGGTTGATGCAGCGCTTCAAGCTGACCATCGAATACGACGGCCGGCCCTTTGTTGGCTGGCAGCGTCAGGATAACGGCCCCAGCGTCCAGCAGACGCTGGAGCGGGCGGTCTTCGCCGTGACACAGGCGGAAACCATCGTCTACGGCTGCGGCCGCACCGACGCGGGCGTCCACGCCGAAGGCCAGGTCGCGCATGTCGACATCGCCAAGCCACTCGCCGCGTTCCGGCTGCAGGAGGCGCTGAACGCGCACCTCCGCCCCGCCCCGGTCGCGGTCGTCGCGTGCGAACCCGCCGCGCCCGATTTCCACGCACGCTTCGACTGCACGGGCCGCCGCTACCGCTACGACATCATCAACCGCCGCGCCCCGCTCACGTGGCAGTCCGGGCTCGCGTGGCATGTCGCGCGCCCGCTCGACGTGGAAGCGATGCACACCGCCGCACAGATCCTTGTGGGGCGCCACGACTTCACCACGTTCCGCTCGGTCCACTGCCAATCGGCAAGCCCGCTCAAGACACTGGACCAGCTCGACGTCGTGCGGACGGGTGACCGAATCGCGATCCACGCCGCCGCCCGCTCATTCCTTCATCATCAGGTCCGCTCCATGGTCGGCTGCCTGAAACTGGTCGGCGACGGCAGCTGGAGCGCGGACGATTTACGCCATGCCCTCGGCGCGGCAGACCGTACCGCACTCGGCCTCAATGCCCCGCCCGACGGGCTTTTTTTCGCCTCCGCGCGCTACGGGTAAATGTCGAAATCCTTTACGTTTTTGCGCGCTTCATTCCGGTTCTGTCACAAGCAGTGCCGTAACATCTTTGAAACACGCACCTTTCCCATTTTGGCACAGTCTATGCATTTATCGTGCACACGATTCGAAGAGTAATAAACTCTCAAGTCCTGGGTCTTAGGGAAAGAGGCCGGTGGCGCCTGTCGCAGCTTCGGAAACGAAGTCATGGCAGCCGCCGGATGAAGGGTTGAACATGGCGTCTCACGTCCGCACGGAACGGCACACGGCTGCGCGTAACACGATTCTGCTCTGGCTTGCCGGAGTTATCCTCTTTGCTGGAATCGGGCTTCTGCTCACCTATCACGCGCTGCGCGATGGTTCGGTTTATGCAAGCTCGACGACACCGCTGATGTCGGAACGCGACCAGACGCACCCGGCCCCAACATTGAAGGCCGTGAAGGTCCGCCAGACCGACGCGGCCGCCGATATAGCGCGCGCGCATTCGAGCGCGGTCGCTTTGGCGAAAAGCGCCGCGGCACCGGAAGCGGCTGAACAGCCTGTTGAAGCCGCGCCCTCCGCCTTACCGGCAGCGTCGGCTCAGTAAGCCTTTAGGCGGCGAGCGCTGCCGCCGGCGTTGCGGTGAGCGCCGCGAGCGATCCTTCCAGCATCAGCATCTGCCACAAGAGCCGGCTGTGATCGGCGCGGCCGCTGCGGTGTGCTGCGGCGCAGGCAGCGAAATAGTTCATGTCGAACCAGCCGCTGCCCGCGACGTGGGAGCCATTCGCCAGCGCAGCGACACGGTCAGCCAGCGCGCCGCGGAACCAACGGTCGATCGGCACGGAAAAGCCCATCTTGCGCCGGTACAGGATATCCTTCGGCAGATAGGGTTCCATCGCCTTCTTCAGCAGCCACTTGCCCTCCCCACCGTGCAGCCGGAAGTCACTCGGCAGTCCGGCCATCCAGCCGACGAGTTCGTGGTCGAGCAGAGGCTCGCGCGCCTCCAGGCTCACCGCCATGCTGGTGCGGTCCACCTTGGTCAGGATGTCACCGGGCAACCAGATCATCATGTCGGCGTATTGCGCGCGGCCGAGCATGTCGTCGGCGGGCGCGCTGCGCATCGTGTCGGTATAGAGTGTCCCGGCCCAGTAACCGCCGATCTCGCGTTTCAGCGCGTCCGAGAACAGACGCGAGCGAATGCGGTCCGGCGTCACGCTCACGGCGTGGAAATAGGCCTCTGCGCTGTCCATCGCGATGGCTTCGAACGTCGATTTCGCGCGCAGCACACGCGGCGCCCAGTCGAGCTTCGGCCAAGCGCGGCCGAGCCGCCCGAAGACGGTCTGCCGCAACCCCGGCGAAAGTGCCCCGCGCACCCGCTCCTCGTTCATGTAGAGCCGGTAACGGCGATAGCCGGCCATCGCCTCGTCAGCGCCGTCGCCTGAAAGCGCCACCGTTACCGTCTCCCGCGCAAGTTCGCTCACGCGGTAGGTCGGCAGCGCAGAGGCGTCGGCGAATGGCTCGTCGAACGCACGCACGAGTGTGTCGATGAGGCCGTAGTCGTCGGTCGTCACCGTGCGGGCGCGGTGGTGCGTTGCGTAGCGTTTGGCAATCGCCTCGGCGTGGCCTGTCTCGTCGTAAGCCGGATCGTCGAAGCCGATCGAGCAGCTGTTGACCGGCGTATCGATCAGCCCCGCCATCAGCGCGACGACCGCGCTTGAATCGACGCCGCCCGAAAGGAACGCGCCCACCGGCACGTCCGCGACCAGCCGCAGCGCCACCGCCTCGCGCATCCGCGCGGTCAGTTCCTCGGCCAGCGCCTCGGGCGAGCCCTTCACGCGGCCGTCGAATGCGATATCCCAGTAGCGGCGTGGGCGGGCCGGTGCAGCGGCGCCCCAGCGCAGTGTCAGCGTGTGCCCGGCAGGGAGCTTCTTCACGGCGCCCAGCAAGCACTTGTCGTCCGGCACGTAGCCGTAGGCGAAATAATCCTCGATGGCGCGCGGATCGATGGCGCGGGAAAGACCCGGCCACATCAGCAGCACCTTCATCTCCGACCCGAAGATGAACCGCCCGTCGCCGAGATCGGCGTAGTAAAGCGGCTTCACGCCGAGCCGATCGCGCGCAAGGAACAGCGTACGCGCGGTCTCGTCCCAGATCGCGAAGGCGAACATGCCGCGCAGCTTGTCGACACAAGCCTCGCCCCATGCGCGCCACGCCTCAATGATCACCTCGGTGTCGCTGTCGCGCTTGAAGGTGTGGCCGAGCGCTTGCAGTTCCTTCCGCACCTCGCGGAAATTGTAGATTTCCCCGTTGAAGATGATCTGGATCTTGCCGTCTTCGCTCGGCATCGGCTGAACGCCGCCCGCGATATCGATGATCGACAGGCGCCGGTGCCCAAGCCCCACGCCGGGCGCACGGTAAAAGCCGCTGCCGTCGGGGCCTCGGTGCGCGATCACATCGGTCATGGCGCGCAGCACCGGCTCCGGGATCGTGCGGTGCTCGCGCTGGTCGAAATATCCGGCGATGCCACACATAAGCTAGCGCTCCACCGTGGCGGTCTCGATCACGGTGTCGACGGGGCCAAGCGCCGCCGCGAAACGTTCGATCGTCGGCATCGCGCTTACCAGCTCGTCACGCCGGTCGGCAGAGATCACGAGCGTGCCCGCCAGCGTCTCGCCGCCGAGCAGCCGCGATTTCAGCCCTTCGATTTTGGCTGTGTAGTCACTTCCGGTCAGTTTGCCGTTCACAAGGAAGAACTGCCAGTTGTCGCGCACCGTTCCGCCATTCTTGATCTGCTGCGCGCGACCGTTCGGCGGCCCTTTTTCATTGCGTGCCCACGACCATTGGGTCTCGGGCGGAAGCAGGCCCTGCTTGTAGCCGATGAGCTCGCCGTCTTCGCTCTGACGGTCGAACACACCGATGTAGAGGTCGATCGGCTGGCCTTCAGCGTCGACGTAGCGTGCAATGGCTTCCGCGGAAACGCCGTTGTAGTGCGGCTGCCATTCTGGGCGCCCTTCGATGCGCTGCCAGCCCGCCACCTCGGGAAGAACGATTGCGGCGGTCTGGGTATCGGGCGCACGGTTCGCAACGACAAGTCCGTACACGGGACCCGCCGCCATCGCGGCGATACCGATCGCCGCCGCCACATAGGCTGCGCGTGGCGCAGACGGCGCCGGGGGCGCAGGCTGCAGCCGCGCCGGATCGAACGCCGGGTCGTCGACCGGGCGGTCGAAGAAGCGCCAGCCGATCGCAACCAGCAGGAACATGACGATCGCGAAGAATATCCAGCCGTAGATAATGTGGTCCACACCCGCCGCGAAACCCGGTGTCGTCAGGTGCGAGATGTAGATCGTGCCGAAAGCGCGGATACCGTTCGCGATGATCGACAGCGCGATCGCCGAAAGCACGAACAGAATGCGCCGCGTCCAGCTCTTGAAGCACAGGTTTGCAACGAGCACGCTGAACGCGATCATCGCGATCAGGAAGCGCACGCCCGAGCACGCCTCGGCGACTTCGAAATTGCCGTTCGGGATGGCGATGAACACGCCGTCGATGAAGGCCGGGATGCCCGACCATTCGAGGAGCTTGATGCAGATCGCCGCCGTAACCGTCTGCAGGATGGGCACGAGCTGCTCGCCCGCCGGGATCATGAACAGCGCGAAGAACAGCACGAACGCGAGCCCGCGCGACACCGTGAGCCCGAAAATGAGCGGCACGCTGACGATGAGGAGGCCCACGACCGCCATATGGCGAAGCAAAGCGACGCCCGAAGCCTCGCCCACCAGCCAGCCCGCGCCACCGATCACCATCAGGATCGCCGCCGGATACCAGGGCTTGGGTGTCAGCGCGGAAAGCTCGCTGCGACGCTGCCACACCAGATAGGCAAGGATCGGCGGGATCAGCAGGCAGTGCCCGAACGTGTCGGTATTCCACCAGAGGTTGAAGATGTGCGCGACATCGTTGCGAAGCAGCAGCAGGATCGCCACGGCCACCGCCGCCCACGCGATGATCGCCGCGCGCCATCCTCTTCCGGTCGCACTTGTGCGGGCTTCGAACTCGCTCATATCGTTCATGCCGCTTCTACTTTCGGATCTGCCGCGCCGAGCCCCAGCCACCCGTCGAGTTTCGCGAGCTGAGCGGACCATGCGTAGCGGCTTTCGACCTGTCGCCGTCCGCTTTCGGAAAGGCGTGTCCCGAGCGCCGGGTCTTCCAGCACGGCGCAAACACCTGCAGCGAAGGCTGCCGCGTCGTCGCGCACGAGGAGATCCCGTTCCGGTTCGGCGTCGATGCCAGACCATGCCGCGTCGGTAGCCACCACAGGCCGGGCCATTGCCATCGCTTCCAGCACCTTGTTCTGCACGCCGCGCGCAATGCGGATCGGCGCGACCGCCACATCCGCCGCGGCAACATAGGGCCGCACATCGGGCACGCGCCCAGTCACGATAATGCCTTCGCGGCTGCCGAGCGCCTGCACCTCCGGTGTCGGCTTGCCGCCAACGATGAAGAACCGCGCTTGCGGATAGCGCTTACGGATAAGCGGCAGGATGGCGTCGGCGAACCAGCAGACGGCATCGGCATTGGGCCGGTAGTCCATTGCGCCGGTGAATACGAGCTTCGGACCTGCCCCGATCCCGGCCTCATCGCCAAGCGGAGCGAAGTCGGCGCTGGGCGAGAAGTAATCGAGATCGACGCCGTTGTGCAGCGTATCGACCGTGTGCGCGTAAGAGCCGGCAATCCGCTTGAACATCGCGGTTTCCGCGTCGGAGACGAACAGGCTGACGTCGACATGGCGCGCCACCTGCTTCTCGAACGACTGGAGCAGCTTCGCCTCACGCGCATAGAGCCAGGATTTCGGCCAGCGGCTCTCCTTCGCGTACTGCGCGAACTTGTCCGAATCGATATCCACGAAGTCCATCACCATACGCCGCCCCTGCGACGTATGGCCGAGCGCATAGGGCGCCATCTGGCTCGAAAACACAAACATGCGGTCGATGTCGTGCTGCTTCACGCGGTCCCACACCCAGCGCTTCATCGCGCGGTCGTCGAACAGCGAGATGCTGAGCGCCTCGCCCTTGCGCCAGCCAGCCCACGCGCGCTTCAGCCTGTCCTTCGGGTCCATCGGGATGAGCTTCACCGATTTGCAGACGCTCGCCAGGAAATCGGCGTGCTTCATGTCCTCGGGATCATCCACGAACGCACCGAGATGGACCGGTGCGCGTTCCGCGACATATTTCAGGATGTTCCACGAGCGGATCTTGTCGCCCTTGTCGGGCGGATACGGGATACGGTGCGCAAGGAACAAAAGATCACCCATCGCCCTACCCCAGCGACCGCGAAACGAGCGGCCCCATCCGGTTCGCAAGCCACAGCGGCAGGCGGCTCCACACATCGGTCATCAGTTTATACTTGGGGTTATTGGGATTGACGTCGGGCATCGTGCGCCCTTCCGCCAGCCGATATTCGTACACAAGCGGCTGCGGCTCGAAGCCCCAGTTCTTCTTGAAGGAGAATGCGCCAGTATCATACTTCGAACGCCCGAAATCGAACGCCCGCCGTCCGCGCGCGACGGCGTGCTCCATCAGCATCCAGTACATGTGGTCGTTGGCGCGCAGCGCCCGCGCTGCCGCCGTGCCGCCGCCGTAATAGGGATAGACCGTCTCCGCGTCGTAGAGCGACAGCACCGAGGCGACGGGCGTGTCCTGATGATACACGGTGAGAATGTCCGCATCATCGCCGAAATGGCGGATAATCTCGGCGAACAGCCGCGCCGGAAACACCGGCGTGCCGAGGTTGCGCACGCTTTCGGAATACACGGCAAAGTGGTCGCGAAGCGCCTTTTCGTCGGAAGCGACGCGCACGCTGAGATCCATCGTCAGCGAGCGGCGCACCTCGGCGCGCTGCTTCCTCGGGATCGCCTTCAGGTTCGCGTCGCTGTCTGCAGCAAGCGGGCGCGCGAAGTTCGCGTAGGTTTCGCCCTTCACGGCCCAGTCCGGGTGCAGCGCCTCAGTGCCGCGATATTCGAGCACGCCGATGCCCGCCACCTCGGCAATCTCCCACGCCGCCTTGTCGAGCGCCGCAAGCGCGCGCGGATCGGCGGCCAGCGGCCCGCCGCGCACGGCGAAAGCGTTCGAGATCAGCGCGGAGCCGAACAGACCGGACTTGAGCGCGATCAGCGGCAGCACCGCGTCTCCCGCCATCAGGTAGTGCGGCGTATGCCCCAGCGCGTCGCGGACCGCCCTTCCCCATGCCGTCCGGTGGAATGGCGTGGCGCCGGGATGCGTCTGCACTGCGGCGTCGAACGCAGCCGCTGCCGCGGCATCATCGAGATCAATTTCCGTGACCGTCGGCGCGATTGGGCTTTCCGCGTTCATGCCGCCGCCTTCAGCGTCTCACGGCCAAGGAACACCCGATCCATTCGGTCCCAGCGGAACCGGTCCAGCAGGCGTGCGAGTTTCGCTTCCATCACATCAAGGTTCGTATAGTGGCGGATACGCGATTTAAGCGGCGCGCCCGGCACCACGGGCTGATCGGGGTCGATCTCCCACGGATGGAAGTAGAACACCGTCGCTTGCCCTTCGACCCGGTTCACGCGGTCGATCGCCCATTCCGAAAGACCATAAGGCAGCAGCCGGAAGAACCCGCCACCACCGCAGGCCATGCGGCGCCCCGCATACTCCACCGTCGTTACCGGCACCTCGACCATGTCCGAACCTGCAACCGGCGTGTACGGAAAGCGCGGCGCTTCCGGCCAGCCGTAGTGATCGTGCCGGATCGGGGCGACGGACGAACTGTAGGCGTACCCCTCCTCGGCCAGGACCTCGAGCGCCCAGCGGTTGCCGCTGCCGATCGAGAAGCTCGGCGCGCGGTAGCCCTTCACCTCGGCACCTGCGGCATCCTCGATCAGCGCGCGCGCCTTGCGGATGTCAGCGCGGAAGCTCTCCGGCGTGAATGTGTGCACCCGGTCGTGCGCATAGCCATGATTGGCAATCTCGTGGCCGTTCTCGACGATGCGGCGCATCAAAGCCGGCTCGCGCTCCGCGACCCACCCGAGCGTGAAGAACGTCGCAGAGACGCCCTTGTCCGCGAAAAGCTGAAGCGCACGTTCGGTGTTGCGGACGACGCGGCTATCCCATCGCGGCCAGTCATCCCGGCGGATGGTCGCCTCGAATGCACCGACCTGAAAGTGCTCCTCCACATCGATCGACATCGCATTGCAGACGCCGCGGTTTCCCACCGCGCCGCTCATGCGCTTCGACTAACGCCGTAGGGGCCGCGCTCGACCTCGTTCTGCTCGACGAGATCGGAAAGAATCCGAAGAACTTGCCGGAGGTTACGGTCGTTTTCTGAAGCATAATGTTCAAGGCGATCGATGCGCGCGAGAAGGCGATCGTCCAGCGCAGCGACAGCGCCGCCGCCCGTGCCGGTCACAGGCTGCATCTGCTGCGCCGCAGGCACGGCAGCGAGCGAACCGCTGTTCGGCTGGATGATCTTTTCGCGGTCGCGGGGCGCATTGTCGCGCTGCAGGTCATCGGTCACCTCGCGCACGATCGATTCATCGATCTCGTGCTTTTCTTCAAGCGCGCCGAACAGCAAAACGCGCGCGCAGAGGTTGTTCAGCTTGCGCGGAACACCACCCGAATAATCGAAAAGCGCGTCGTAAGCGTCCTCCGTGAAGGCCGGATCCCCGGCCCAGCCGCACAGCGCCAGCCGGTTCTCGACATAGGCGGGGATTTCGTCGCGCCGCATCGGCTCCAGATGGTGCGAGGCGATCACACGCTGGCGAAGCTGCTCAAGCTCGGACGAACTGGCGAGTTTTTCGCGGAATTCTGGCTGACCGAGCAGGATCGTCTGGCTGAGCGGCTGCGCGCCCGCACTGAAGTTCGAGAGCATTCGCAACTGTTCGAGCGAGCCGATCGGCAGGTTCTGCGCCTCGTCGACGATCAGCAGAACGCGTCGGCCTTGCTGGTGCTGCACGCGCAGGAAATTCTCGATACGCGTGAGCAGCGTCGCCACATCGAGGTTCTCGGCATTGATGCCAAGCCCCGTGGCGATCATCTTCAAGAGATTGTCGGCATCGACGAGCGAGGTGACGATGTTCGCGACGACCAGCTTCGAACGATCGATCGTCTGCAGCAAGCGTCCAACGAGCGTCGTCTTGCCCGCGCCGACATCGCCGGTGATGATGATGAAGCCCTCGCCCTGGCCAAGGCCGTAGGTGAGATAGGCCATCGCCTTCCGGTGCGTCTGCGTGTCGACGTAGAAGCGCGGATCAGGCGTCAGCTGGAACGGGCGGCCGTTCAGGTTGTAGAACTCGGTGTACATGCTCTTGCCTGTGTTCCTTGAAAACGCCCCTCAACTTACCCCGAAGTCATGACGTTTCAGTCAATCCGCTGTCAGAAATTGTATCTCACACCCACGGATGCCGTGAACGTTGATGAATCCCTGCGTGATTCCGTGATGCGGTGCGTCCCGTAAAGTGAGGCATTGCCGCTCAGATTTTTGCTCAACCGACGTGAGTACTGCGTGCCGACCGTGAACTGGGTGTCCTTGCGCTGGGAGGAGAGCGCATAGCTGTTGCGCGCCAGAAGCGCATCGAAGCCCAGTGACTGCAACTCGCCAAGCCGAAGCGCGACGCGACCGCGCACACCGAAGGACTCGTCATCGCCGAAGAGGTTGGTCGGAAGCGCCACCTGGCTCGGCGCCTGCAACTGCTGCGCATCCACGTAGCGTCGCTTGTCGTAATAAGCCGACGCCGACCAGGTCAGCGCCTCGAGCTTGCGCGAAACCATCACGAGACCGCGGTCAGATTTGAAGGTTGCGGGCGTCAGCGACTGCGTCCATCCACCCAGGCACCCGCCATCATCCGATTCCGGATCGATACCCAAAACGCAGAATGGAACGCCAAGCTGGTCAAGCCCACCGACACGAACCGCATTGATCGGAACGCCGTTGAGCGACTGCGTCAACAAACGACTGAAGCTATTCAGCGTCTGCTGGAAGTTGGCGCGAACGCTTAGACCACCGCGAGATCGGTGATTGAAGTCGAGAAAGAAGTTCGCAGACCCATAGCGCTCACCGGCGCGGAATTCGAACGAAGTCCGACGTGATGGCGTGTAGCGGAACCCTCCATTCCAGTAGATGCCGCTGAAATCATAAGCCGTACGGCGCGGCATTGCAGGGTCGACCTGGAAGTGATCGTTCTCATCGAGAACAGGCAACCCTGTCACGTCGTCGAAAAGGATCGAGTCCTGTGTATTTTCAATATCTTCGTAGCCGCCGCTGCCAATGAGCTCGAGCTTGCGGGAAATGCGGAAGCTCAGCTCACCGCCCGCGCTGTAGCCACGATACTTCTGGTTGAGCTGATCCACATCCTCGTGCGTACCCTGCGCGTTCAGCGACCAGTTGATGGTGTTGGTCGCCCGCGTGGACGCAAGCGTAACGCTCGCCGTTTGTGAAATGGAATCACTGAGCCGCGATCCGATACCATCGCTGGGATCCAGGCCTATGCTACCGGGGTTGGTAAGCCCCTCGCGCGGTGAGTCAGCAGATACGACGCCCAAGCGATAGCGGCCCTGGAACGTTGCGAAGTCACCGATACGCTGCTGGACGCTCGGCTCAACAAAGCCCGAAAATATCTGCGTCTGGTTGCCGCTCTCATCATCGGGATTGATCGCATTGAAGCCGCGCACGTCGGTTGCGTATTGCGACGCCGTGCCCCCGGCATTGAGCAGCAGGAAGTCATCAATCAGCTCCGCGCGCACGTCGGCGTTCGCGGTATGGCGATTTTTCTGGCTGATATTCCCGAATTCTTCGAGCCGGCGCATATAGCGATAGCTGATCTTGCCATCGACCCGGTTGGTATCGAGCAGGGCGGCAAAGCCCGCGCCGGCTTCCAGCCATCCCCGAGCATCACGGGTCGAGCCATCCGACACCACCTGCCGGAGCGATACGAACGGATTGACCTCGACATCGGCGTAAGCGGACGAGGGAACCATCGCCGTCAGCATGGACACGACTACGCCGGTTGCCGCCAGTGTGCGGCAGCACCCTGCCTCCCTGCCATCGCTCATCGTCGCACCCACGTCAGCTTCCATAGCCGTAATACGTCCCGAAGCGCCTGCCGACACCGGCATAGCGCACCTTGTTGAGCAGCATCTGCACGTGCTCACAGCCATTCATCATCGAAAGACCGTCGCGAAGCTCGGTCTCGCGCGTGTTCTCGGCTTCCACCACGAACATCACCTGACCCACGTGCATGGCAAGCACCGAGGCCGCGGACGATGCCAGCGCGGGCGGGGAGTCGAAGATCACGATGCGGTCGCCATAGCGCTTGGCGATTTCCTCGACCATGTCGCCCATGCGTTCCGACGCGAGCAGTTCGGTCGTCAGGTTGTGTTGGCGCCCTGCTGGCAGCACCGAGAGGTTCTCGATGTTGGTGCGAATGAGGCAATCCGAAAGGTCGAGCGTCGGGTCGGCGATCACGTCGATCAGGCCTTTGCCGCCTTCAAGGCCGAGCGTCGACAGAATCTCGGGCTTTGCGAAGTCGGCATCAACGAGCAGAACGGTGAGATCGCGCTCCGAGGCAATCGAAAGCGCGAGGTTCGTTGCGCAGAACGTCTTGCCCTCGTTCGGCTGCGCCGAGCACACCAGAATGAGATTTCCGTTGCGGATCTCGTTTTCGCCACGCGCCATGGCGTTGATAAGAAGCTGCCGCTTGACGATGCGGAACTCTTCCGCGGTTGCGGTCGCGGGCGCGTCCGGCACCACGTAGCCGAGATCGCGGAGTTCGGCGAGATCGATAACGCCGCGGCGGCTGATGCGGTTGCTGTCGTCCGCGGGCAAATGCACCACGGGCGTTTCCGGCGTTGCGAACTGCGGCTGCGGAGTCGGTGCCGCTGCGACAGGAGCAGCCGGTGCGGGCGCGCGCGGCGCAGGGGCCGGCGCTGCCGCTGCCGGCGTCGCCGTGGAACGCGGGGCTGCGGGTTTCGCAGGCGCACCTTGATCAAGCCGTCCGGCCGCCCGCTCAAGCAGAGAGGCGCGCGGCGTTCCGGACGGTTTCTCTTCACTCATCTTCATTACCTTCCGCACACACAGCCAAGGCCAGGGCGTTAAACGAGTTCATACAGCAGCAGGGCAAGATAGATCACGACGAGCCCAAGGCTGAGCACGCCGAACCCCCATAGCCATACCCTGTTCTGGGCGCGCTGGTTGTCCGAAACGATCTCCGTGACCGAACCCAGCACCGGATAGTCGAAGCGCTTTTCGAGCTGTGCCGCCGTGATGTATGTCGTGTGCAGCTGGCTCAGCAGAAACGACACCGCGGCGCCCGCTCCGAGCCCGACCAACAGCACCAGGCTGAGGTAAAGTGGACGGTTCGGCGCAATCGGCTCACGCGGCTGCGAGGGCGGATCGACGACCCGGAACTTCACCTGCTGCGTCTTGGTCTCGACATCGCTGCGGAGGCGGATTTCCTCACGCGATTTCAGCAGCTGATTGTACTGCGATTGCAGCACCTCGTAATCGCGGTTCAGCTTGGATTGCTCGGCGACGATGCCGGGCTGCTGGACCTGCCGTGACGACATCTGGGAGATCGCGTTCTGCAGCTGCGCACGCCGCGCTTCCAGCGCCGCAACGGCGGACTGGCGTTCGAAAACCATGCTTCTGAGGTTGACGTAGACCGGGTTCGCCTGCGCAGCCTGCTGGCGGAGCGCGGGGTCTTTCGCCTCGCGCGAGGCCTGCTGTTCGAGACGGCGGACCTGTGCCTTCGTGGCAACGACGTCGGGGTGCTGATCGGTCCAGCCGCGCGCATACATGTCGCTGAGGCTGCGGCCCAGCGCCGCGATCTGCTGCTGCGTCGGACTGGCGCCCATCGAGGAGCTTTCGATCACGAACGACGGGGCGTTGATCGTCGATGGCGTTCCGCCGATCTGGCGCTGCAAGGCCTGAAGCGAGTTCCGCGCCTGCGCAAGTTCGATCTCGACGTTGTCGAGATTGTTGCGCGACTGCGCCAGACGCGTCGAGATATTGCCCTCGCCGGGGAGCATTCCGAGGTATTTCTCCTCGAATTCCGCCTTGCGACGCTCAGCCTCTTCAAGCTGACGCTCGCGCTCGGCGAGCTGGTCCTCGAAGAAGCGGATCGCCTCGTTGATGTCGTCGCGGTCGGAGGCGACGTTCTCTTCCATGAAGATCTGGATGAGGTTATCAACGACGCGCCGGGCAAGGTTGGCGTTCTGGGCGTTGCTGCGTTCCGGATCGTCCGACCTGTAGACGATCGTGAACAGGTCAGCCTGCTGACTCTGAACGGAGATGTTGTTTGTCATCCGCTCGATCAGCGCGTCCAGCTCCTTGTCGTTGTCAAGGCCGACATCGAGTTCGGTGCGGCGAACGACCTTCTCCATGTTCACGCGCGAAGTCAGCGTACGCCGAACCACGTCCACCTGCCGCAGCAGGTTTGCGCCCTCATAGCCGAGCTTTTCGGGGATGAGCGACGCCCAGTCGACATAGACGCGTGCGCGTGATTCATAGGTGTTGGGGATCGTCGCCACGAACACCCAGCCGACGAGGCACACGGCCCACATCAGCGCAAGGCCGTACCAGCGCTTGCGCCAGACCCCGTAAAGGGTCGTCATCACTTCTTCCTGGATCGAATTCATGGCTTTCGCGGACCACCTGCCTGACAAGGATGAATGGCCTGGGGCCGATCTCCGTACCTATTCCGGAAAGCTTAGAAAAAGCTTTCCGGAATGATGATGACGTCACCGGGTTGCACGGCGATGTTCGCGTTGGTCTTGCCGCCTTTCAGCAGGCTTTCGATCTTGATCGCATATTCCTTCTGCGTGTTGCTCGCCTTGTCGTAGCGGATGAGGCGGGCGCTGTCGCCGGCGGCATATTCGGTGAGACCGCCGACTGCGATCATCACGTCGAGCAGCGTCATGTTCGAACGGAACGGGATCGCCTGGGGACGTGCCGCTTCGCCAACGACGCGGACCTGCTGGGAAAGCGGCCCGTTGAAGTTGTTCACGATCACCGAGACGATCGGCTCCTGAATGTAGGTGGCAAGCTTCTGTTCGATCTCGCGGGCGAGCGCCGAGGGGGTCTTCCCCGTCGCCACCATGTCCTCGATGAGCGGCGTCGTGAAGCGGCCGTCGGGGCGCACGGTCACAGACGTCGAAAGCTCCGGGTTGCGCCACACGAAGATGCTGAGGGCATCGAGCGGCCCCACGACGTATTCGGCGCCGGGACCATCCTCCGAAGCCTGGAATTGCGCGGGCGGCAAGCTCGGCAGCCCACCGTTCGAGGCACAGGCGGAAAGCGCCAGGGCCGCCGCCAGGACCGGAACGACCGCATTAAAAGATTTCACCATCTGAGATGAGTCCCCTCTTCAAACGCCCCCGCGTCCGCGGGAGACAAAATCAGGCCGACACGCCCTATGCGTGCCGGCTGGCCGCCTTTCCGCCCCTGAACCGATACCGTCTAAAGGTTACGGCATCGTTCGTTTCCCTACCTTTCCAATAGCAAATTTTGCAATTTACGCAAGCATTTCGGCGGGAGGGTCGTGGCTCAGGAAGGCTGTTGGACTGGCGGTAAGGCCATAGGCGCCCGCCATGAAAACCGCAATGATGTCGCCGACTTCAGTGGCCGGTAGATTGACCTTGTCGCCGAGCTTGTCGAGCGGTGTGCACAGGCAGCCGACAACGTTCACGTTCTCTGCATCCGGCGCCCCGAAACGGCTTGCGTTCACAAGGGGATAGTTACGCCGGATCACCGTGCCGAAGTTGCCGCTTGCAGCGAGCTGATGATGCAGGCCGCCGTCGGTGATGATGAACACCTCGTCCTGGCTCATCTTCCGGTCGATGGCGCGCGTCAGATACACGCCGCTTTCGCCCACCAGATACCGCCCGAGTTCCACGACGAACCGTGTTTCCGCCAAGATGGGATCGCGCGTGGCGAGGGCCTTGCCGAGCGCTTGGCCTACGGCGGCGAGATCAAGCGGTTGATCGCCCGGAAAATACGGCAGACCGAAGCCGCCCCCGAGATTGACGAGCGGCGGCGGCACGTCCGCGTACTCTGCGAGGTCCGCCACCAGGTCGAGCGTTTTTCTCTGCGCCTCGATGATCGCCTCCGCGGAGAGGTTCTGCGACCCGGCGAAGACATGAAACCCGCGGAAATCCGCACCCTCGATCGTGATCTGGGCGAGGAGTGCCGGCACCTTGTCGGCATCGACACCAAACGGCTTGGCCCCGCCGCCCATCCGCATCCCGGAGGCCTTGAGGTCGAACGGCGGATTGACGCGCACGGCGGCACGCACACGCTTTCCGAGCCTTTCGCCGATCGCCGCGGCGCGTGCGAACTCCCGCGCGGATTCGATGTTGAGCGTGACACCCGCACCGATCGCCAGCTCAAGCTCGAAATCGCGCTTCCCCGGCCCTGCGAAGCTGATGTGCGCCGGATCGGCACCGGCCGCGAGCGCGACGCGCAGTTCTCCCGCCGAGGCGACATCGAGCCCATCCACCTGCCCCGCCATCCACGCGACGAGCTGCGGCATCGGATTCGCCTTCATGGCGTAGTGGATGCCGACCTCGTCGGGCAGCGCCGCGCGCAGATCAGCGATTTTCGCGGCGATAATCGCGCGGTCGTAGACGAACAGCGGCGTCTGCCCGCCTGCCGCCGCGATCCATTCGGCGGCAGGCCGCCCCGCGATCGCAAGTTCGCCGTCCCGCTCGCGAAACAGTGGGTGGATTCGAGGGTCGCGGCTCACTGGACGTGCCTCGCGCGCAGCACGGCGCGATCGATCTTGCCGTTCGGATTGCGCGGCAAGTCGGTCTCCCAGATGAAGTGGCGCGGCACCATGTAGGCAGGCACTAGCCCCGCGAGCTCCCGGCGCGCAAGCGTCTCCGCTTCCGCCTCGCCCAGCCCCGCGGCCCGCACACCGACAGCCACGATCGCCTGCCCCAAACGGTCGTCCGCCACACCGAACACTGCGACCGCGCTCACGGCGCCGGTCGCGAAGATCGCCTCCTCGACCTCGGTCGGGCTCACACGGTTGCCTGAAATCTTCATCATCTCGTCATCGCGGCCGACGAAATAGAGCAGCCCCTCCTCGTCCCGCACCACCGTGTCGCCTGACCATACGGCCATGCCCGTATGCTCGAAGAACGCAGGCGCAGGGCGAAAGCGCACCGCAGTCCGCTCGGGATCGTTCCAATAGCCCTGCGCGACCAGCGGCCCGGCGTGGACCAGCTCGCCCGGCTCGCCCGGCGTTGCGGGTGTTCCATCGGCGCGCAGAACGTGCAGTTCCGCGCGGGGAATCGCCCTGCCGATCGAATCAGGGTGGGAATCGACGAGCGCCGGATCGAGGTAGGTCGAACGAAAAGCCTCGGTGAGACCGTACATCAGGTAGATCTTCGTGTCGGGCAGAAGCGCGCGCAGGCGTTTGGTCAGTGCTGCAGGCATTCGCCCGCCGGAGTTCGTGATGTAGCGCAGACCGCGCGCCTCTGCGGGCCACTCCACCTCGGCAAGCTGCATCCAGAGCGGCGGCACGCCGGCTAGCGCGGTTGCCTTGTGGCGGGCCACCGCCTTCACGACGTCGCGCGGCAAAAGATAGTCGAGCAGGATCGCCGCCCCGCCCTGTTTCAGCGCCGTCAGCACCTGGTTAAGGCCGTAATCGAACGCGAGCGGCAGCACGCACAGGATGCGCTCCTCAGCGGTGATGCCGAGATATTCAGACACGCTTGCCGCACCGAGCACGAGATTGGCGTGCGAGAGCATCACGCCTTTGGGCCGCCCGGTGCTGCCCGAGGTATAGAGAATCGCGGCAAGGTCGTCCGGCGTACGGTCCACCGCCACAGGCGCACCCGTCATCAGCGCACCCCAGTCCTTCTCCGCGCGCAGCACACGGCATGTCCGCGGCGTGTCGCGCAGCGTCTCCGCACGCGCATTGTTGGTCAGCAGTACCGTCGCGCCGCTGTCGGCAAGGATGTGCTCAACCTGCGGCGCCTTCAGCACCGGATTGACAGGAATCGCGACCGCACCCGCCCGCATCGCGCCGAGCAGTGCGGCGATGTTGCCCGTGGTCTTGCTGAGCCACACCGCGACCCGGTCGCCGGGGCGAACACCGATCGCGGCAAGCCCGCTCGACATTCGGCTGACGAGCGCTTCGAGTTCGGCGTAGGTGGTGGTGTGCGCGCCTTCGATAAGCGCCGCGCGCGCACCGTCGTGGCCGAGATGAAGCACATCAACCCGCATGGTTCAGCAGCCCCTCAGGTCGCAGACCGCAGGCGTCCCCGCCCCGGCACGAACAGCCGCCGGCCGCACGCCCGTCGCGATCTGCAGCGCCCCAAGCCGCGCCGCTGCGAGCATACCCAGCGTTCTGCCGCCCATGCGCTCATGCGGGCGCAGCGAGCCGAGATTGTAGTCCGCAATGCGGCTCAACGAGCGTTTGAGGCCCTGCGCCGCGAGCCAAGTGCCGGTTCCTGCCCACAGCGCCGCGAATGCACGGCCGAGCCGCCGGTCTTCGCGTATCCAGAGCCCCGTATCCCAGGCCGCGTCATCGGGGAGCAGAAACCGCACGTCCACCTCGTCCTCGTCATATTGACCCCGCGCCAACCAGTTGACCCCGACCAGCACTTCGCCATCGAACGCGCCGAGGCAGATGAGCCCGCGCGCAAACCGATCCGCCTGTACGTCTAGGGGCGCATCAATGACTAAAGTCTTGAGTTCACCCGCGGAAAGTTCACGCACCACATGGCCGCGCGGCATCTTGGGCATACCCGAAAGCGGCACGGCGATCAGCCGATAGCGATGCCAGGACACGCTCGGAATCCGCGCCGCCACGCGCCCGAAAGCGTAGGATAGCGTCGTCGCCGTACCCAGCGTCCGCCATGTTTCACGAAACGACATCCGCCTCTTTGTCCGCCCCTCTACGCTCTGCCGTCTCGCCTGCATTTACCTCTGCAGACGGCACCAGTATACCGCCCGCGGGCAACGACAGTGCATACAGGGTTGAGATGACAGCAGACACCGCTTCCCACGCCGATCAGATGCGGCGCATTCTCATCGAAGTGCTGGGCGTTCCCGAAACGACCGCCGCCGGTCTGGATGCGTCCTCGCCGCTGTTCGGCGCGCTGCCCGAGATCGATTCGATGGCGGTTGCGGGCCTTCTTACCGAGATGGAAGACCGTTTCGGCATCGTGATCGACGACGATGAAGTCGATGCCGATCTTTTTGCCACGTTCGGCAATCTCGTCGATTTCATCGCACGGAAGGCTGCCGCCTAGGTGGATCCTTTCCGGTTCACGCTGCTCAGCGCCGGGCCATACGACCTGCCGACGATCCTGCGCGGCCCCGATACCGGGCCGTGCGTGCTGTTCCTGCCGCCACTGTTCGAAGAGATGAATCGCACACGGCGACTGCTCGCCGATCTCGGCCGCGCGCTCGCGGCGAGCGGGATCGGCAGTCTCCTTCCGGATCTCCCGGGCACGGGCGACGCGGCGGGGACGCCCGATGTGGCAGCGTGGCAAACTGCGACGGCGCATCTGATCGAAGCGCTCGCGCAGCGCCCGCTTCGTGTGGTCCCCGTGCGCGGCGGCGCCTTGCTTACGGACGGTTCCGGAAGCCAAGGCCTCTACCGCATCTCTCCGGCCGCCTCCGGGGCCAGCCTCCTGCGCGAAATGATGCGCGCGCAGGCGATCGCGGATCAGGAGCGCGAGGGCGTCCGCGTCTCGCCGTCGGCTTACGAAACGCGCTTTGCGCGCGGCGAAACGGTCGCGCTGACCGGCTATGACTTTACACCGGCGCTTGCCGCGCAACTCACCACCCTGACGCTGCCGGACGCCGCCGTGCCGCTGCGCATATCACCGGTGGAAGGCCCGCCCGTGTGGCGTCAGGCCGAGCCCGCCCCGGCTCCGACGTTCGCCGCCGCACTCGCGGACGACATCGCCGCGTGGATACAATGATCCGCCCACTCGCCATATCTTGCGGAGGAACGCCCCTCGCCGCCACACTTCACCCCGGCGAAGCGCCGCGCGCCGCGCTTATCGTTTCGGGCGGCGTACAGACAAGGGTCGGGCCGCACCGGCTGTTCACCCAGCTTGCGGAGGCGCTCGGCGGCCAAGGAATGGCCGCGCTGCGCTTCGACCGACGCGGTGTCGGAGACAGCGAGGGCGAAAACACCGGCTTTCTCGGCAGTGCGGTGGACATCGCCGCCGCCGCATCGGTGCTTCGCAGTGAAGGCGGCACGGATATCGTCGGCATCGGCCTTTGCGACGGCGCGGCAGCGCTCGCGCTGTTCGGTGCTGCAAGCGGCATCCAGCGCCTTGTCCTGCTCAATCCGTGGAGTTTCGACAGCGACGTCGCCGAAATGCCGGCCGCCGCACAGCGCGACCGCACGCTGAAACGCCTTCTCGATCCGCGCAACTGGCTGCGCATCCTGTCTGGCGGGATCGATGTGAAGGGTGCGCTGAAAACCCTGTTCAGCAGGGGCGGTGTGGCGGAAAGCGCTCTCTCCGCGCGTCTCATCGCCGCGATCAACGCGTTTCCGGGGCCCGTCCTTGTGCCGCTCTCACGCGGCGACGCGACGGCAGAGGCGTTCGCCGCGCTGCTCCCCGCGCTCGGCCCGCACGTCCATCCCGTATGGCTTGAAAATGCCGATCACACGCTGACCCGCCCTGAAGCACGGCAAGCGCTCTTCACGGCCATTACAGACTGGCTCGCCAAATAGCATCGCGCCGGGATGGACCAGCCACCCCGGCGCGAATTTCAGCGATCAAAGCGTGCTTCAAGCCTTGCGGCGGCGCGCTACCACTGCAAGCGCCAGACCAAGGCCGAGGAGGCCGAGCGCACCCGGTTCAGGAACGTCCGTCACCGGCGTGCCGTCGCCCTTGTCCTTGAAGAAGCCGACCGTGTGGTTGTCGGATTCATACCCGGCACCGCCCGGCGCCTGGATGAATTCGATACGGTCAAACGTACCGCCTTCGTAGAAGAAGTTCAGGAAGACGTAGGGTTCGCCCGCGTTCTGCCCCGTCACCGGGTGGCCCCAGTAATCGGGCTGGCCGCTGACAAGCGCGAGGACGTTCACGGGGGCGAAGGCGAAAACCTCCGAACCGCCGCTGTAGAACTTCACGGTGTTGCCCGCGTCGAGCGCCGACAACCAGTAGCCGAAGTAGTTCACACCGGCGCTGCCCGACTGCGTGATATCGATCGAGTAGCTCAGCGTGCCGTAACCGAGGCCCGCCACCGCATAGTCCGAACCGCCGTCGCCGCCATACTGGTTCGCGCCGATCACCTTCACGTCGTTGTAGGTCAGTTCGATCGTGTTGCCGTCATAGGTGAACGACGAGGTGAAACTCGTGTCCCCGGCCTTCCCATTGAACGTCTCAACGCCATAATAGTCGAAGGTCGCCGTCGTATTCGTCGCGCCCGGCGCTTCGTAAGTAACGCTCATCGTCGCAGCCTGTGCGGTCGACGCCGCAAACAGAAGCGCTGCTCCACCGATCATCTTGATGTTCATCGCAACACAACTCCAAATCTCTTGTATTGCGCAAACAACAAGCAACCTGTGTGCCAATTTTCAAATTGGCCGAAATATTAGGTCAACTAATGGTTAACCGTTAAGTAACGGAAAAAGATGTGTCAAAATTTCCGACACTTCTACCCTTTTGTACCGCTGCGGACTTTGCTCACCACTTCGTTCACCGCGCTTACAACAGCATCCGGGCGATCGATCTGGATATAGTGCCCCGCATCGGGAAGGATTTCATGTCGGGACTGTGTCGACCAGCGCGCTTCGTCACGGTGCAGATCAACCCACTTCGCCATTTGGACACGGCCTTCCGCTTCCGTGATGCCCTGTGCCGCGAGGGCTTCCTTCGGATAGGGCTTCGATCCCGTGAGCACGACAAGCGGCCGATCGCCGAGGCTTCTGAGGGCGCCGCCTTGATGAAGCGTCGTTTCCAGCGAGTCGAGTTCATCGAGCATACCGGGCATACTGGTGGGCGAATAAGCCTTGCGCATCGGCGTGATGGGACTGTCCTCTTCGGGGAACAGCGCACCCGAAAGCACGCGGGGCAGTCCTGTCCAACCGAGCGCACCCATTGCCCGGGCGACAAGCGGCAGCTCCACTTTCAGCTTTTTCTCGCCGGGCTTGGCCAGCTTCTCGAGTTGATCGGGGTGCGATGCATCCACGAACACCAGCCCGGCGACCGATGCGTCGAACTGGCGCGTGTAATTCATGATGTACGGGCCGCCGAGCGAATGGCCGACGAGAACGAGAGGTCCGTCGACGCCTGCTGCGGTCAGCGTCGCGCGCAGGTCCTGGGCGACATGATCACCGTCGCGCACATCCGGCGACGGGTCACTCCACATGATTCCGGCGCGATCGTAAGCACAGGTGCGCGTCGTCTTCGCAAGCGTATCGTGCACCTTGTACCACGCCAGCGATCCATTGATGTCGAGCCCGGATTCCAGGATCACGGTCGGCGATCCGTCGCCCCGGCAGTCCAGATGGATCCTGCGTCCGCCGATATCGACCAGTGTTCCCGGCGCTGAATACTGAAAGTCCGCGCTGCGCCGCGCGAACAACTCGTAGACCGCGCCGACGAGCACAGCGAGCAGCAGAAATACGAAAAGCCCGATCGCGACACGGCGAGCCCACAACCACATCTTCGAGCCGAGCGTCATGAGTTTTCTCTTCAGGACAAATTTTTCCCAATCTGCCATCAACGACACGACATCGCAAGGCAGACAAACCGCAGCGTATGGGTTGTAGGGATGGTAGCGGAGGAGGGATTCACACGAAAAACATAAGATACTGATTTATAACAACGTTCTTGATCGTCGTGCCGATAATTCCGCTCAATCCACCCCCAATTTTACCCCTTCGCGACAGGCCGTGCCGAAATATCGACAGGCCGACATGCGCGATCCCTGCTACGCCCGAGAACGCGGCTGTTTACAGTGTGATCGCAGAAAGGACCGCAGACTATCGACAAACACCACGGTTGCACGGCCGACCTTGGCTGCCTCGATGTCGCCGGAAGCGATGAGCTGGTAGATCTTGGATTTGCTGAGCCCCGTCATCCGTACTGCGTCGGGAATGCGAACGCTTATCGGCCCAATCGGGGGCGCGTCGTCGCCATTCGTTGCAGGCTGCCGGGCCGACATCGGACTATTTCTTACGTGCCCGGCTGAACGAGCGGTCGCTCGCCAGGAAGCCGCTAAGCATGAATGGAATGAGGTCCGGTACGGACTCGCGTCGGCCGTAGGCCGCCTCATAGGCCTCGGCGTAGTCGTTCAGCGCTTCGATGAGATCCGGCATGACGTTGATCGTGATCTTAGCCGGCGTCCGATCGGGCAGCCTTGGCAGCTTCAAATCAGCCATGACGGCCTCCCCAGGGTCCGGGCAATATGATGTCTTTGTGCACGACCACCCGTAGCGGCCAGCCGGGACGCACGCGCAAGGTCGGCTGGATATTGAGATTGCGCGTGACGAGCTGATCGCCGGCGCGCGCGCCGCTCTGCTGCGCTGACTCGCGGATCGCCCGGACAAGGTCGCTTTCGGTGCTGCCGAAGCTCAATTCAGTGCCGACGCCCAGCAGTGTCGACAGGGCGACGCCCTTCAGAAGTTGCCAAGTATGCCGGTCGATCCGGTCGGACAGACCCGCATAGCCCTGCGTATCGGTCGCCGGCACATTGTCGATACGAATCGACGAGCCGTCGGGCAGGATAATCCGCTGCCAGACGACCAGCGCACGGCTCTGCCCAAACGCTACAACGCTGTCGTAGCTGCCGATCAGCCGCGATCCTTGCGGAATGAGCAGACCGCGCCCGGTCACACTGTCATAGACGTTCTCCGTGATCTGCGCGGTGACGAGCCCGGGAAGATCCGAGTTGAGCCCGGTTATGAGGCTCGCGGCAATGATGCTGCCGGCCTGCAAGGTCCAAGGCGATACGGACTGCGCCAGCGCGTGCGGATTGATGTCGTCGTCGCGATTGGCGTGGCCGACCAATTCGTTCTTGCGCCCCTGGGCGTTAGGATCTCGGTCAGGGTCGAGGAGCGGCTTGGCAGTCTCGGCCGATGCTGGCGGAACACTTGCATCGGTAGTCACCGGTGCAGGGGCGGCGGCGCGACCGCCGCCCGCCAATTGCAGCATGACGCCAGACTCGCGTGCGGCCTTCTGCTCAGCGGCGATGCGCTGGCGCTCGGCTTCGGCTTCCTGCGCGGCCCGGCTCACCGCATCGGCAGCGGGGTCAGGGGGAACCATCCCGCCAAGCTGCCGCTGGCGCTCGAGGATCGGCCGCCCGAGATCACCGGGAAGCGGTAGCCCGAGCTTCGGCACGTCGCCATAGCTCGTCGGCGCGCCCGCGAGCGCATCAGGCGGCGCCTTCGCGCCAACCAGCTTTTCATCGCTTCGTGCGATCAGGCTCAGGGTCGCGGGCTTGAGCGCCAGCCAGGCGACGCCGATGATCGCGGTCGAGCCGGCGGCAGCGATGGCGACGATCGCACCGCGGCGAAAACGGGTGACGCGGCCCGGCGCCGCGCGCAGAACGAGCGTTTCGGGGTCGGCTTTGGGCGCCGCGATCGGCGCGGAAGAAGCGGTTGGATCGGTCACGCGCCCCTCCCGGCCTTGCGCTGCCGGCTCTTCGGCTGGGCGGCGGTGATACGGACAATCTGCTGTTTCTTGCCGCCAAGGCGCAGCTCGGCGACACCGAACAGGCGGTCGACCACATAATAGCGGCCGGCGACGCGATAGTTGACGAGCTGGGCCTCGCCATCCTCGCCAATCACGAACAGCGGGGGCGCCTCACCCACGGCGATCGCAGGCGAGAACTCGATGTAGGTCTGCCGCCCATCGTCGAACGCGCGCAGCGGCCGCCAGGCCGGCTTGTCGCCCGAGATCGCATAGTTGAAGTTGAGGCTTTCGACCGAGAGGCCCGACGCGATCGGCGTCGCCGCCACGGCTGCATCGCGCTGACGCCGGAGCGCGATCAGCTCGTCATGTGGATAGGTCCAGGAGATCGCCGCCATCGCGGTCGCGGGCGTGCTTTCGAGCTGGAGATGGTAGGTCCGGCGATCGGTAGCAATGACAAGGTTTGTGCGTAGGCCCGCCGAAAACGGCTTGACGAGGATGTGCACGCGCTTGCTTTCGCCGATGCCGCTGGTGGTATCGCCGACAGTCCAGCGCACGGTGTCGCCGGCGGCGACGGACACAATCGTTTCGCCCGGCTGCAAGGCAATGTCGGTGATGCGCTCGGGCGCGGCATAGAGCCGGTAGAGCACGCCTTCCGCCCAGGGATAGACCTGGACGGCATATATATATCCCGCGCTCGACGGCTCGCGCAGTGCCGCCCGGTTGGCGGCAGTGACGCGCGCGGTGGGTGACGCGGGTTCGCGGCTCTGCGCAGCGACGCCCATGGCAAGCGCCATCGCGCTCGCCGCCAGGATGAGGGCACGGATCATTGGTCGGTCCTTTCGGGGGATGGTGCGGCTGCGGGTTGAGCAAGGGTCGGATCGAGCGGCGAGCCCAGCGGAATGTCGGTGGGCGGCGCGACCGGGAGTGATTGTGCGGGATCGGGCACGGCCGATGGTTGCGGCGAAGGCGGCCGGTCCTGAGGCGTTTCCAGTTCGCGGCTCCAGTCGATCGCGTCAACATAGAGACCGAGCGGGTTTTTTCGGAGCACATCGGCCAAGCGCGGCGGCTTGATCTTCACCGTGAGCATCGCCGTCCAGCGTGACGTGCTGGCGAGGCTTCCCCGCTCATATTGCTGCTCGGTCCATTTGACCTGGAAGCTCGTATCCGACGCGCGGACGACGCTCGTCACCTGCACCGAAACCGTCTTGCGCCCGACATCGGCGAACGGATTGGAGGTGCGGGCATATTCGCCGAGGAACAGTGACGCACGTTCGGTCGCGAAATCATAGGCTGATAGCCAGTTTTCACGCATCAATACCGGATCGAGCGAGCGCGCTCGAACGCCGGTGATGAACCGGCCGAGGAACCATGCGATCTGCGGATCGGTCGGCCGATAGTCCTTGGCGGCAGGCGCGACGGCCTGTGCTTGCCCGAGTGCATCGACCTCGACCACATAGGGCACGACGCGGCTTTGCATCGATTGCCAGACCAGCGCGCCCGACAGACCAGTGGTCAGGAACAGGCCGCCGAAGGCCATCAGCCGCCAGTTCTTCGCCTGTGCGCGAGCCGAGCCGATACGCTCATCCCAAAGCTGGCCCGCTCGTTGGTAGGGTGTCTCGGGTTCGGGCGTTCGCCCATAGCGCTGCAATGCGCGTCGAAATTTCATCGCTCAGTCCCTTTCCTTGATGTCTGGAGTGGCGCCAGCGCCGCCGCGGTCGCCGCCCTGGATTGCGTGGATCGCCATCTGGCGGCGGTGGCGAGCATTCTGGCTGGCATGAAGCTTCTGCGCCCAGGCGGGTGTTCCTTCAGCTGCGCCTATCGGCGCGGCTGCGGGGGCGGCGCCGCCGGCACGGGTGCTTCCTGCTTCCCATGCGGCGCGCTGCCCACGATCGGCGGCAGCGCTAACGCCGAGACCGCCGCTCATCCGGTTGGCAGCCGCGCCGCGCATGGCGGTCGCAACGCCGCCGAGGCCCGCGCCGACGCTGGTCGAGCCCGAGGTTTCCTGCCCGAGCTTGTAGGCAGTGGATGCGGCAGACCCCATCGATGTACCGGCGCGGATCGCGCCGAGACCGGCCCCCGCGAGACCGCGTGCCGCGCCGACGGCGCCAGCGCCTGCCATCGCAAGACCTCCGCCGGCAAGCACGGTAGTGGCGATCACCGATCCGGCGCCGAGCTGCGGCGCGCCGGCGACGAGGCCGGATGCGATTCCCGGGCCGAAGATGGAGAGGCCAAAGATCGCGAGGCTCGCGAGCATCAGCGACACGGCCTGTTCGATCGACACCTCGTCGCCGGTGATCGCACTGGTGAAGTCGGCGAAATAGTTAGAGCCGATGCCGACGATGACCGCGAGCACCATGACCTTGATGCCCGAACTGACGACGTTCCCGAGCACCCGTTCGGCGAGGAACGACGTGCGGTTCCACAGCGCAAAGGGCACGAGCACGAAGCCGGCGAGCGAAGTAAGCTTGAATTCGAGGATTGTGATGAAAAGCTGGATCGCGAGGATGAAAAAGGCGGCGATGACGACGACCCAGGCGATCACCAGCACGGCGATCTCGATGAAATTGTCGAAGAAGGCGATCGGGCCAACCAACTCCTTCGCCTGCTCGAGGAGCGGCCATGCTGCCTCGAAGCCGGTCCCGGCCAGCTTGCCGGGTCGCAATAAATCGTCAGCCGTAATCGCGCTGCCCCCTGCGGTGAGGCCGAGGCCGGCGAAGCTGCGAAAGATGATATCGGACAGTGTCGAGAAGCTGTTGAGGATCAGGGCGAAGACGCCGACATAGAGGATCTTTTTGAGGAACTTGGCGATGACGTCGTCTTCGCCGCCGAGCGCCCAGAACAGCCCGGCGAGCGTGATGTCGATGCCGATCAGGATCGTGGTCAGGAAACCGACGTCACCGCCCAACAGGCCGAACCCGCTGTCGATGTAGGAGGCGAAGGCCTCCATGAACTGATCGATGACATTCAGGTCATCCATATGGGCGGGTTCCTGCTTGAAGTTGAAAGGTGTCGCGGGGACCGGCGGCCATGAGAGGGGCAAGCCCTACGGCCCCCGCGACGAGACAGGTTCGGACCCGGGGGGAGCTGGGGGCGCGGTCCTCGCCTGCCTCAGCTCATTGGCGTGGCGTGTAAGCCTTGCCGTCGCCGAGGAAGCGGCGCGTCGACTCGCGTGCCTCGCGCGCGATCTGGCCCCGCTGCGCCTGCTCGACCGATTCCGCCCGGAACTGCGCCGCCATCATTTGCTGAAGCTGGAGCTGCTGCTTGGCGGTGAGCGCGAGAAGCTGGTTCGTGGCCTGCTGCGCCTGAAGCGAGCCTTCCGCGCCCTGGCTGCGCGCGACGATGTCGGCGAGCGCCTGCGTGTCGCTCCGTACGTTGTCGACGATGCGGTTCTGGACCCCCATCGTCTGGCGAAACGCGGACATCGCGGTATCGAGTTGATCGCGTGCGCGAGCCACACGCTGATCGCGGCGGAACACCTGATCGAACTCCTGCGGGTAGAGCTGGCGGAAGCGCTCGTCGAGCTGATCGATGCGGAAGTCGACGCCCTGCGCCTGGCCCATGAGCTGGTCGATCTGCTGGAGGCGCTGGCGAAGCTCCTGAAGTTGCGGGAAATCGATCCGGGACAGGTTCTTGCCCTGGTTGATCAGCATCTGCGCTTCGTTCTGGAGACTCTGGATCTGGTTGTTGATCTGGGCAAGCGTGCGCGCGGCGGTGAGCAGGTTTTGCGAATAGTTCGATGGATCGAACACACTGAGCTGGGCCGCGACGGGCGTCGAGGTCAACGCGATGCCGATACCGAGCGAGCCGACGGCGCCGAGCGCGAGAGCGGAGAGGCACGCATATTTGCGGATAGGGATACGGGGCACGGGAAATTACTCCTTGTCTTCTGGGGGGCGGGCGGCAGGGTGACGCCCAAGCAGGTCGGCCGCCCAATCGAGGCCGGCTTGGGAGAGAAAGGTCGCGGCGAAGTCGGCCTGGCCCTTTTCGGCCAGCACCGCGTCTATGCGCTTCTGGCTGTCGGGATCGGACGCGCCGCACAACGCCAGCGCGATCGGGCCTAGCCCAAGCTCGAACAGCCGGTTGCCGCGCGCTGATTGCAGATAATATTGCCGCTTGGGCGTCGCGCGGCTGACCAGTTCGATCTGGCGCGCGTTGAGACCGAAGCGGACGTAGACCGTCTGGCCCTGCGGCTCGATCGCCCGATCATTGGGCAGCAAGATGCGCTGCGGACAGCTTTCGATGATGGCCGGCGCGATCGTGCTGTCGGCGATATCGGCTAGGCTCTGTGTCGCGAACACGACGCTGACGTTCTTCTTGCGCAGCACCTTCAGCCACTCACGGATGCGCGCGGCGAACAGCGGGTGGTCGAGGAACACCCAGGCTTCATCCAGTACGAGAAGCGTCGGCCGCCCGGTGAAGCGCTCCTCGAGACGATGGAACAGGTAGGTCAGCACGGGCGCAACGACGCCCGCCTGCCCCATCAGCGCTTCAGTCTCGAAGCACTGCACGTCGGCGATCGCTAGATCGTCTTCGGCGGCGTCGAGCAGGCGGCCGAACGATCCTTCGAGCGTATAGGGCGCGAGCGCCGATCGCAGCGGTGCCGATTGCAGCAGCAGCGACAGGCCGGTGAGCGTGCGTTCCTCGATCGGGGCGGTCGCGAGATTGGTGAGCGCCGACCAGACGGCCTCCTTGATCTCGGGTGTGACCAGTACTTTCTCATGGGCGAGCAGCGCGCCGATCCATTCGGTCGCCCAGGCGCGTGCGTTGGAGCGATCGATGTGGCGCAGCGGCTGGAAGGCGATCGTTCGCCCGCCCACGTCATCGGCATGACCGCTCTCACCGCCAAGCCCGAGCGCGTGATGCGCGCCGCCCATCGCCAGCACGGCCGCGCGCGCCGAAAATCCCTTGTCGAAGACATAGACCTGGGAGTCTGGATATCGCCGGAACTGAAGCGCGAGCATTGCGAGCAGCACCGACTTTCCGGCCCCGGTGGGTCCGACGATCAGCATATGACCGACGTCGCCGACATGCGTGCTGAGACGGAACGGCGTCGAGCCGCTGGTTTCCGCATAAAGCAGCGGCGGACCGTCGAGGTGCGGATTACGCGCCGGTCCTGCCCATACCGAGGACAGCGGCATGAGATGCGCGAGATTCAGGGTGTGGACGATCGGTTGCCGGACGTTCGCATAGACATGGCCCGGCAGGCTCGACAGCCACGCCTCGACCACATTCATGCCCTCGCGGATGCAGGTGAAGCCGAGCCCGTTGACGATGCGCTCGACCGCGCGGACCTTTTCCTCGACGCGGGCGCGGTCGATATCGGCAACGGTGATCGTCGTCGTCAGATAGCCGAACGCGACATGATCGCCGCCGAGCGCCTGCAAGGCGAGGTCGGCATCGACCACCTTGTTGTCGGCATCGCTGTCGAGAAGCTGGACCGGCTGGTTGTAGATGACTTCGCGCAGCAGCGCGGTGATCGACTTGCGCTTGTTGAACCACTGCCGCCGCAGGCGAGTGAGCGCTTTGGTTGCGTCGGTCTTGTCGAGCGCAATGAAGCGCGTCACCCAGCGATAGCCAAAATCCTCATGGTTGAGTCCGTCGAGGATGCCGGGACGGCTCGCGTTCGGAAATCCGAGGATGGTGAGCGTCCGCAGATGCTCGTCGCCGAGCATCGGTTCGAGCCCGCCGGTCAGCGGCGTGTCGGCGAGCAGCCCGTCCAGATAGATGGACGTTTCGGGCACGGCGACGACATGGCGGCGCGCGGAGATCGCACCGTGGAGAAAGGTCAGCATTTCGCTGTCGCCGAGCGCGCGCACCTCGGGCATGAAGCCTCTGAACAGGTCAAGCGCACGATCCGTCTCGGCGATGAAGCCGGCAAGCGCTTGTCGCCAGTCGCGGCCCTTCGCGTCGTCGCTGCGCTCGATCAGCGCTCGGCCCGCCGTGTCCGCCTGATCGGGCGGAGGCAGGAGGGTGAGCGTCAGATAATAGCGGCTCTCGAAATGCGCGCCCGCGCTTTCGAACGCCGCGCGCCGTTCCTCATCGACCAGCCACGACGCCGCATCGGGAAAGCTGCTGTCGGGATAACCCAGCGCTTCGCGCCGCTCGGCCTCGAAATGGAGTGCCCAGCCCGAGCCGAAGCGCTTCAGGACATTGTTCGCCCGCGCGCAGGCGGCGACAAGCTCGGCTTCGGTGGCGGATTCTAGATCGGGGCCGCGGAACCTGAGGACGCGCAAAAAGCTGCCGTCCTTGTTGAGCACCACGCCGGGCGCGACAAGCGCCGCCCATGGAAGATGATCGGCGAGCCGGTCGGCCTTCTGACGGTATTCGCGCAGATTCAGCATGACAGATGCCCCTTCTGGCGAAGGTGGCGGACAAGGACCGGGGCGAAGTCGGGATCGCGCTTGGCGGCGAACACCGCGAGAGTGTGCCCGAACGCCCACATGGCCAGCCCGGCGATCCACTGCTGGAGACCGAGTCCGAGCGCGGCCGCGATCGTACCATTGACGATCGCGATCGCTCGCGGCGCCCCGCCAAGCAGGATCGGCTCGGCAAGCGCGCGGTGCATCGGCGCCTCGAACCCCTCGATATGGCTGGCGCCATAGGAATTTGGCGCGTTCACGAGATGAGCGCCCCGCCGCCGAAGCTGAAGAAGCTGAGGAAGAAGCTCGACGCCGCAAACGCGATCGACAGGCCGAAGATGATCTGGATGAGGCGCCGGAACCCGCCTGCCGTCTCGCCGAACGCGAGCGTCAAACCGGTGACGATGATGATGATCACCGCGACGATCTTGGCGACAGGACCCTGGACCGATTCGAGGACCTGCTGAAGCGGTTCCTCCCACGGCATGCCCGAGCCGGCGGCCTGCGCGGTGGCGGCGAGCGCAAGCCCGAGGCCGATGGCGGCGCCGGTGAGGAAGATGCTCCGACGATCGGGAATACGGGCAGGAATACGGGACAAGCGCATGGTCATTCTCCTTGGGGTTCGAGGGCGTGGTCGGGAGTAAGGTCGAGGACGGCGTAGCCGCCGTCGGGATCGAGGCCGGCGACGCGCGCGATCGTGTCGACGCGGCGCGCGAGGCCGCGCCCGGCGATGAACACGATCATGTCGATGGCGTCGGCGATCAGCCGGCGCGGAACGGTGACGACGCTTTCCTGCACGAGCTGCTCGAGCCGGTAGAGCGCCGACACTGCCGAATTGGCGTGGACGGTTGCGATGCCGCCCGGATGCCCGGTGTTCCAGGCTTTGAGCATGTCGAGCGCTTCGCGCCCGCGCACCTCGCCAACGACGATGCGATCGGGGCGGAGCCGCAATGTCGAGCGGACAAGATCAGCCATCGTGACGCCGCCGGCTCCGGCAGTGCCAATCGTACGCGTGCGCAGCCCCACCACGTCGGGCGCGGCGCATTGCAACTCACGCGTGTCTTCAATGATGATGACGCGTTCGTCGAGGTGCGCCATCTCGGCGAGCAGCGCGTTGGCAAGCGTCGTCTTGCCCGAACTGGTGCCACCCGCGACCAGGATGTTCTTGCGCTCGACCACGGCCATCGACAGCAGTCGCGCCGTGTCGGCGGGCATGATGCCGTCCCGCACATAGTCGAGCAAAGTGTAGATGCGCGCCGCGGGCTTGCGGATCGAGAAGCACGGCGCGAGGCTGACCGGCGGCAGGATACCCTCGAACCGCTCGCCCGCGCCTTCGCCGTGCGGTGGCAGCTCGGCTGACACGATCGGCGCATTGCCATGAACCTCTGTCCGTGCGTGGCTGGCAACCAGGCGGATGATCCGCTCGACCTGCGCGGGCTCATATTTGGTGCCGGTATCGATCCGGCCTTCGCCGAGTCGATCAAGGCGCAACACGCCGTCCGGGTTCACCATGATCTCGATGACCACCGGATCGGCCAGCGCTGCGGCGATGGTCGGCCCCATCGCGGTGCGCAGCATCGCGCGCCGACGCCCTGCGGAATTATCGGAGCCGAAAAGCGTGTCGCTCATCGCCCACCTCCATTGTCTTTCGCGGAGGCAGCAAGCGTGCGCTGGCCGCTGGCGAGCGCTTCGCCGACGCGGGCAATGAACGCCTCGAAGCGGTCTCGGCCGATCGCACGCGCCGCTTCGTCGGCTTCGGCCAAAGGGGCCTGCACCATCAGTTCATAGCGGATGAACAGCGCCAGGCTCTCGAGCAGCACATGCCCGTCACGCTCGACACGCCCCAGCGCGAGCGACATGCGATCGAGCCGCTGGCTGAACTTGTTCTCCAGCTCGCTCGCCGCCTGCCGGTTGAGCCAGGCGGTGAGCGCGTCGGTGAGGATCGCCGATTTGGACGCGCCGGGCTGGCTCGCCAGCGCCTCGAAGCGGTGGCTCAGATCTTCGGGCAGGAAGAGCTGGTAGCGGACGCGGTTGGGTTTGATCGCGGCCATTGTCAGAAGTCCGGCAGCATGTCGGCGCTGCGACCCTGATTGATCGCGTGAGCGCGGATCAGCGTGCCGGTGGCGCCGGCGCGGTCCATCGCGTGCTTGTCGGCGATCGTGTCGGTGTCGTCGCTGTCCAGGCCGAGCAGGTCGAGCTGCTTTGGCGGCTCGGGTTTTTTGGCGGGTTCTTCGCCGAGGCCGGGGTGGCGCTGCTGTTGCAAGCCGCCGTCCTCATCCGCCTTCGCATCGTCATCGGGCTTGCCGAGCCGGGTATCGGGCGCGCGGACCAGTCCGCTCCAGTCGTTGGGGCGTGCCTGCGGCCGGTCGGGATAGTCTCCGGGCGCGGGCTGCGGCGGCGGTGCGATCCGCTCGCGGAAATTGCGGTCCTCGTAATAGCGCAGCTTCCTCGCGCGGATCGGGGCCATGCCGGAGACAAGGACAAGCTCATCCTTGGGCGGGAGCTGCATCACCTCGCCGGTGGTCAGGAGTGGCCGGGCGGTCTCCTGCCGGCTGACCATGACGTGCGCCAGCCAGGGCGCGAGCCGGTGGCCGGCATAGTTGCGCATCGCGCGCTGTTCGGTGGCGATGCCGAGCGCGTCCGAAATCCGCCGCGCCGTGCGCTCGTCGTTGGTCGCAAACGCGACGCGGACATGGCAGTTGTCGAGGATCGAGTTGTGCTCGCCATAAGCCTTCTCGATCTGGTTCAAGGACTGCGCGATCAGGAAGGCGCGCACTCCATAGCCCGCGAGAAAGGCAAGACTGGTCTCGAAGAAGTCGAGCCGCCCCAATGCCGGGAACTCGTCGAGCATCATCAGGAGCTTGTGCTTGCCCGCCCTGGCGGGATCGGCATCGAGCTTTTCGGTGAGGCGGCGGCCGATCTGGTTGAGCACCAACCGCACCAGCGGCTTGGTGCGGCTGATGTCCGATGGCGGGATGACAAGGTAGAGCGAGACCGGATGGCCGGCCTCGACGAGATCGGCGATCCGCCAGTCGCAGCGCGATGTCACCGCGGCGACGGTCGGGTCGCGATAGAGCCCGAGAAACGACATTGCGGTGGAGAGGACGCCGCTGCGCTCGTTCTCGCTCTTGTTGAGCACCTCGCGCGCCGCCGAGGCGACGACGGGATGGATCTGCGGCGCATCCTTCGTGCCGAGGTGATTGGTGGTCATCATCCGCCGGAGCGTGGCGGTGAACGGCCGCTGCGGGTCCGACAGGAATGTGGCTACCCGTGCGAGCGTCTTTTCTTCCTCCGCATAAAGGACGTGGAGGATCGCGCCGACCAGGAGCGAATGGGAGGTTTTCTCCCAGTGGTTGCGCCGTTCGAGCGCGCCTTCGGGATCGACCAGGATGTCGGCGATGTTCTGGACGTCGCGGACCTCATGCTCGCCGCGCCGGACCTCCAGCAGCGGGTTGTATTTGGCGGAAGCGGGATCGGTCGGATTGAACAGCAGGACGTGGGAGAAGCGCGCGCGCCAGCCGGCGGTGAGCTGCCAGTTCTCGCCCTTGATGTCGTGAACCACGGCGCTGCCGGTCCAGCCAAGCAGTGTCGGTATGACCAGCCCGACGCCCTTGCCCGAACGGGTTGGCGCGAACGCCATGATATGTTCGGGGCCGTCATGCCGGAGATAGCGGCCGCGCGAGCGGCCCAGGAATACGCCGGCATCACCGTAAAGGCCGGCCCGCTCGATCTCGTTCGGCCTGGCCCAGCGCGCCGAACCATAGGTGGTGACGTGACGCGACTGCCGCGCGCGCCAGAGCGAGCCTGCGATCGCCGCGCCGCAGCCGATGAAACCGCTCGCGCCGGCGAGCGCGCCGGCCTTGTCGAAAACATGCGGCGCATAGGCATCGTAGTGATACCACCAGGGGAAGAGCGCCCAGGGACGATAGACCGGCGTGCTTCCAGCCATGAACCAGGCCGGACCAAGTTCGGGCTGGTAGGCGAGCATCGCCGCCGCCCATTGGGTCGCCGCCCAGAGGCCCGCGATCACGATTGCGAACACGACAAGGATCTGGCCGATGAGCAATTTGGTCGGGGTCACGTTGAAGCTCCCGCCCATACCGCCGGATGCGGTCGGGGCGCGGCTTCAAGACTCGGCTATGGGCCGCCCGAAATGAACGGAGCCGCTGGGGGCTGGTGGGTGACCGAAGGAGATCACTCGTCGGCGACTGACTCAATATTCCAGCTCTGTTCTTTTGATCGAGCTATGACCCGAGTTGATGATTCTGCCCTGTCGTTGTCCCTCGAGGTGGCACTGACCACCACACCGCACCGCCGATGACCCGCTACACCCTGCAAAAATCCGAGCTGCAAATTCGGGCTTGCGTGTCGGATTATCAGACATTATATCGCATTTAATGTAGTGAAATCGTGCGAGGCATGCATGGCGACAATCGCTCCTCCGCAGCCCGCGGCAACCGCGTTTCCCAAAGCCGACGCCATTAGGGCGTTGGTCGACGAACTGCTGCAAGTGGCCAGGGCTGAGGCACAGGTGCGCGGAATTGCCCTGCCTCCGGAAAACCCGAAGATCATCCAGGCGCCCGTGCCACTCGACTCCTTGTCCGTGGTCGACACGCTTTGCGCGGTGGAGCAGGTCCTCGACATCGAGCTTCGCGACAGCATCGTCCGCACCGGCGGCTACAATTCGATCGAGAAGGCGATTGACGACCTCCTCCCTAAGATCGAACGCGTCTGGGTTAAGAAGAAAGGGTCGAAGCCATGACCAATCTCGCACTCCGCCAGGAAGGCGACGAGCAGGAGCGGCGGCGCTTGGGCGACCGTCTGCGCGAAGCACGGAAATATCTCGGCCTCAAGCAGGAAGAAGTTGCTGCCTATCTCAAGATTCCCCGGACCGCGCTTACCGATATCGAGAATGGCCAGCGCCGCGTTGAAGCGATCGAACTGACGCGGCTTGCCCGTCTTTACCGCCAGTCGGTGGCCTATTTTACCGGCGAAGACGAGGCCTCCGCGAGCCTTCCCGCCGATGTCGCCCATCTGGCGCGACGCGTTGCGGCCTTGTCGACTGAGGACCGGGCCGAGCTGAGCCGGTTTGCCGAATATCTCCGCTCGCGGTCTGGCGGCGAACGGAGCTGATCGATGGCGTCGGATTATGCGAGCGCGGTTCGCGCTGGTACGATGGCAGCGGGCCGCCTGCATCGCGAACTCGATACGCGCGCACTGATCGAGACCCAAGGCGGCAGCGTCGATGTCTTCGGCGCGATCCATGCCGTGGGTCTACCCTTGCTGCTTCGTCCTCTGAAAGGCCTGCTCGGCGCCTATCTCAGCGCACCTGCTCCTGGCGTTCTCGTCACGACGGAACGACCGATGAGCATCCAGCGCTTCACGGCCGCGCACGAACTCGGGCATTTTTCGATGCGACACGAGCCGAGCCTCGACGATGAGAGCATCCTGCGCCGGATGCCGATGTCGCCCGAACCGGGAAACAACTTCGAGGAAACCGAAGCCGACGCCTTTGCGATCGCCTTCATGATGCCGAAATGGCTGGTGCTCGCGCACAGCGCGCGACAAGGATGGCAGATCGATCATTTCCGGCGCCCCAATGTCGTCTATCAGCTCTCGCTGCGGATCGGCGCCAGCTATGAGGCGACGTGCCGCACCCTGGTTCGCTACAATCTGATTTCGCCATCGGTGATGACCGACCTGCTCCGGACGCAGCCGCGCAGCCTGAAGGTCGATCTCCTCAAGGACTATCGGCCCGACAACTATCGCGGCGACGTCTGGCTGCTGACCGAGCGCGATGCCGGCTCGCGGATCGATGGCAGTCGCAATGATCTTTTCGTGCTGCAGCTCGAAGAACATAGCGGCGGTGGGTATCTCTGGGATCTCGACCAACTGATCGCCAGCGGCTTCGCCGTCGTTCGAGACGAGCGTGAGGCAATCGACGGCGATGGCATCGGTGGTCCCGTTGTCCGCCGTGTCACCGCGGCGCCCGATGCGCCGCGGCGCGGCCGCATGTCGCTCGACGAGCGGCGGCCGTGGCAGCCTGCGCCGGCCCTCACCAGCCTGACGCTCGATTTCGACCTCACCGGCCCGGAACAGACGGGCCTGTCGCGCGCCGAACGGCGGCACCTGCTCGAGGCCGCCTGACGCCCCATGATCGATATCGTCCGTGACCTTCGGCCGCTGTTCGGGCCTGCGCGCGATCAAGGCGCGCGGCCGACATGCCTCGCATTCGCCGCGAGCGACACCCACGCCGGGCTTCGCGACGGCTGGGCACCGCTGTCGTGTGAATTCGCCTTTTATGCCGCGCAGAAACGGGCGGGCAGACCGCCGACGAGCGGCGCACTGCTATCCACAATGCTGGACGCGCTACGGCTCGATGGCCAACCCGACGAGAAAGGCTGGCCGTATCTGGCAGCGGTTCCAGCCGATCATCGACTGTGGACGCCGCCGGCGACCGTTGGCCCGCTCTATGGCCGCAACGGACAGAGGGATGGAACCGACCTGTCATCCATCCTTGCCGCGCTGGATCGTGACACGCCGGTGCTCATGCTGACGATGCTGTCACGGTCTTTCTTCCAGCCGCGCGGTGATGGCGTCGTCGATCCGGCGAACGACGAACTCCCCGAGCCAGCGCAACGGCACGCGGTCGTCGCGGTCGGGCATGGAACCGTGGACGGCACCCCGGCCATTCTCATCCGCAACAGCTGGGGACCAGGTTGGGGCTTGGAAGGCCACGCCTGGCTTACTGAGCGCTTTCTAGCGCCGCGCCTTTTCGCCACGGCAAATTTGACGGAGGAAGTCGATGTATCTTCCCATACCGCCGCAGCCTGACTGCGTTGCTGGCTGGCGCGAGGCGGTCCGGCTCGTCGACCTCGCCACCGGACACCAGGCGCAGAATGTCGTCATCTCCGTGGCCGAGCCGACTGCGCGCGCAACACTCGCCGATCCCGTCGTGGCGGAAGTCGATGCCTTCCTTTCGGGCCATGGCAAGAAGCCCATCGAGACGGTCGCCAACACGATTTTTCCGGCAGCGCTGTACAGGCGCTACGGCGCGCCGCAATTCTTCGACCGGTTTCGCGACAACGTGCTGCCGAAGGTCCGGAGGTCGGGCGCTTGGTCGGGCTATTATTTCGAACGGATGATGGAATTGCCCCGCGCCGACGGCCAGCCAATCAATCAAATCTGGGGCATCGTCGAGCGCCTGCGCAACCCGAACGTCCGAGCGCTCAACAAATTCGAACTGCTGATCTTCGACCCCGCCCGCGACGTGAATGACTCGCCCTACGGCGGTCAGTGCCTGAGCTTTGCCAGTCTCAAGCTGATCGGCAAGGGCGACGATCGTCGCCTCGGCATGACCGCGCTCTACCGCAATCACTACTATATCGAAAAACTGCTCGGCAATCTGATCGGCCTCGGCCGTCTGCTCGAATTCATCGCCAAGGAAGGCGGGGTCGCGCTGGGTCCGCTCACGATCGTCTCGACCAACGCCACGGTCGACACCGCCAACTGGAACCGCGGCGATCTTAAGCAACTCTTTGAACGCTGCGATCAGGCGAGCGCACATCTCCGTGCTGCGGCGTGAGGCGCGCCCAACGGCAGTTCTAGCGGCTCATCGTTGTCATCCGCGACACCGTACAGGCTGAACATGCCCTCGATGAACTCGCGCTGCCCGCCGTAGCTCGGATGGCGGACCGCGGTGGTCGGAATGTCGAGACCGTCCAGCGCCAGGTGAGCGTCGCGCCCGATCGCGACGATCTGGCGGGGCCGGATCATTGACACGAGGGCTTGCAATATCGGCCAGGTCGCCTCGCGCTCGCTTCGCGTGTGGCATCGGTTCGACATCGGATCATCCGCTTCATGGGGATGGAACGGGAAAACGTTCCAGAGCATGACAGGCTGACCGATCCGCTCTAGCACACGCCAGACGATCGCCGCGGTGCGCTCCGCCACGGCGGGTCCCTGCGTCGCACGTTCAAATGCGATGCCGCCCATCAGCGTGCCGGCATGTCCGAGGTGAATTTCGTCGGTCAGCGGTACGCCCGTACGCCGCCCCCCGCGATAGCCGAGATCACGCGCGATCCAGATCGTTTCGACGCGATGATCAAGCGCCGCGGTGAGCAGCATTTCGAGATTGTCGCGGCGCCGGGCGGCGGCGTCGCTGCGGTCATGGACCGTGCAGCGATCGCGCCAGGGATTGAACACTGAGGGAAGTTCGGTCGCCGCCAGGGTGGACACAAAGGATTTCGGGGTCATGACGGCAATTCCTTGATACGCAGGCGGCGATTGGCGAAGTCGATCAGGACGCGGCCGCGCCGATGCTCCTGAAGGAAGCGGAAAGCCGTATAGCCCTGGAGGATCGCTTCCTCCCAAAGCCACAGCGGACAGCGTTCTGATTCGTAGCCGGCGACGAACTGGCGGACATGCTTCAGCATGTCCAGCGGAAGGCCACCGCGCTTCACGTTTTCAAAGTACCGGAGTTGCTGCGCTTGTCCGAAAATCCAGGAAGTTATGCCCTCTTCGATGAGAATCGCCCGAGCACCGTCTTCGGCGTCGTCGAGTTTCGGATCGCTCTTGCGCTTGAGACGGAGCAGCGCACGCAGCACTGGCGACCAGCCAAGCACCGCGACATAAGCGTAGTGAAAGACATCGTGGAAACGATAGTCGTCGGGTTCGAGCGCGTTGTCGGTGAGCCGGTCGCCGACATACACACCGCTTGAGCGTTGATACACGAATGTCTGCCCGCGAACGGTGCGTTCATAGACGTCGATCGCCATCCGCCGCGGCAATTGCTCTTCTGGGTCGAGCGCCGCATCGGTCGGCGCCGGATAGATGCGCTCGCGCGGCCAGCGATCGAAGATCTTGTGAAGATTCTTCACGGCGGCAGCCTCGATGGTAACACCGGATTCGTTTGCCGCCTGGATCAACCGGCGCATGACCGCGACCAGCCGGCCCGCGAGTGCTTCGCGGTCCTTCGCAAGACCGCCCGCCTGGAAATCGTTGATGAGCAGCCCAACGTCGCCTGCCAGCGCGAGCAGGCTATGCTCGAACTGCGGCATCGGTGCCTTGGCAAGCGGAATGTGCTGCGGCTGCAGCGCATGGAAACTGAGCGTTTCGTTGCCGCCCGTCTGCCATTGTCCGCCGTTTGTCGCCGCGGCGGCAGCGATGTCGCTGAGCGCCATGCGGCTGCGCCGTGCGATCGCCGCCAGATACCAAAGGACGTCACCAAGCTCTTCCGCGACGGCGTGAGCGTAACCCAGGTAGGAGGCATCGTCGCGCTGCTTTTTCTTGGCCTCACTGAGCAAGCTGCCGACTTCGCCGAAAAGGCCAAGCATCGAGAAGCCCAGTGCGCGGCCACCGCTGCGTTGATCAGTCCGCGCGGCCTGCTTCGCATAATCCGCAACAGTGAGAGCTTCGAAATCCTCGCTCATCGCCTGCCCTTCCGGCGATCCGATATCGCGTCTGCGGGGACGCTCACGCCATAGGCTTCAAGTGCCCGCAGTACGATCATCCGGATCGGCTCGCGGGAATCGAGCGACCGTTGACCGAGATCGCGTTTCGTAACGGCAGGAATCTGCACCTGAAGATGCTCGTCGCCGACATCGGTTTGCGCTGCGATATTTTTCATGAATCCATGAAAACATAATTTCATGAAAATAGAAAGCCCGAATCCTCCGGATCAGGAGACGCTCGGCCCGCTGCGCTGCCGCCCGAGTGTCCAGTTGATCCCGCCGTCGCGCATGATGCCCGAGACCGATTTACCGACATGGCGATCGAGAACAGAGCGCCACGGCACCAGCGTGAAATCGCGCGACCGTTCGATGAGCGCATGGCGACCACTCGTCATCTCGACTGCGCGCACGAGCCTGCCTTGAACAGCCTCCCCCTCTCTGGCCTCGGCGAACGGAACGCCTAACTTGTCGGAGAGCTGGCGGGCGACACGCAGCAATTCTCGCCGCTGGAGCGCGGCGAGCATCCCTCGCCGATAGACCGTCTGCCCATCCTGTTCGTCTGCAAGCTGTTCGGTGATCAGCCATTGCCGTCGCATCGCCTGCGCTGAACGAACCTCGTGCCCGAACCCAGCATCGCGCACTGGCACCGGCGCTTCGGCGACCAGCTCGCGATCGAGCCAGGTCGCGGCATCGGTTCCCGGTAATTTGTCGAGCGGGATCGCCGACAGGGTTTCAATGGCAACGGGGTGGTCGCGGAACTGCATGGCTTCGAACCTCTCGACCCTGGCGAGATGGTCCGGCGCGATGATCCAGCTTCCGTCGGGCTCGCGCTCGACGACGCCCGAGATTTTTCGCATCGCTTCAAGCCGCCGGACATGCGTTTCGGCGAAGCGTTCGCTGGCGGTCGGATCGTGCTTCAGATGGGCGTCGATCGAATAGCGCCCGCCGTTCGCCGCCGCGATCTCGTCGATCGTCCGATCGACGGCGCGAATGCCGCCCTCGCGTGGCGCGATCCGGACGATGGCATTTTCGGGGATCGTGTCGACCAGCTCGCCCTTGCCGATCTCGGCATAATGGGTGCGCCCGTCGATGCCGTCGACCAGCAGATAATGACGGTCTTCATGTTCGTCGGCGAGCCCGCGCATCACGACGCGGCCGATGATCGGCGTCGCCTCCTTCGCGACCGGGTCGTAGATGACGCGATCGACCGCAGCACGATCGAGCTTCCGCGCGGTCAGCTCGCGCTGCATGGTGCGGATGATGTCGCCGCGCTCGCCGATCTGGCGCAGTGTGTTCGCAAGGTCGGGCTCAAGCCGCCAGGTGCCGTTGCCGACATGCGAGGCGAGTCCCATGCGCCCGAGTTTCTGCAGGCGACCGACGCGAAGCGATTGCTGGAAGGGATCGCCATCGCTCGCGCTGACCAGCCGCGCGGTATCCATGTCGCGGATCAGCCGTCTGTCGATCGCGGTCAGCCGCTCGGCACCCGTATCGCTGCGAAGCCGCTCTTCGATTTCAAGGTCGGTGCGCGGCCCCAGGTCGAGGTTGACGATCTCGATCGCCCGCTGCCGGCTCCCGTGCGAGATATACTCGCGCGCGATCAGCAGATTCTCACCCCGATCGTTTACGCCGCGCACCACGATATGCGTGTGCGGATGGCCGGTATTGAAATGGTCGACCGCCACCCAATCGAGCTTTGTCCCAAGATCCTGCTCCATCTGCGTCATCAGCCGGCGCACGAACGGCTTCAAGTCGGGATACTGGTCGGCGTCCTCGGCCGACACGATGAACCGGAACTGGCGGCGGTCGCCGTCACACCGTTCGAGGAACGCCTTGCCATCGGCGACGTCGCTGTCGGGCGAGTAGAGCGCACCAGCCTCGCCCTCACGGGTCACGCCGTCGCGCTGAATATAGCGAAGGTGCGCCTTCGCACCGCCCATGCCTTTCCCGCCAAGGCCGACAGGCCGTATCTTGACGATCACGCGGCGCGACCGGAACGCGCCCAATCGGTCGCGCGATCTGAGCACCCGCGCAACACTCGCGCCGCGCCCGATCCGGCTGCCGTCGAAACGGCCGCGCCTGCCCGTTTTCATGCCGGCCCGCTTTGCCGCTTTCACGACGCGGCTCAGGTAGCGCTGCTCCTTGCCCCGGCCGCGCATCCGGCCCAGCTGCGGTTCGAACTCATCATCGCGCATAGCGGCGTCCTTCCATGCCGGAATGACGCTCCCCGCCGATAAGAATGGCGCGTCCTCGCCAGAGCGCAAGGAGTCTCGCGATTGGGATCGGAAAAGCCCAGAAAACCGCCACTCCTGGTAACCCTGTCTCGCACTCAAAGGGCGAGTCTCGCAAAAGCCTTCAAAAAACGATGTGCAGACAAACACTTACAAAATCGCGAGATTTTGCCTCTATCTTGCCATCGAGCCCGACTGCCACCTGCCGCCCCAGACGCCCGCTTTGCCTTCCCGCCTTCCCGATCAAAAAAGGGGAGCGGCGCCATGCGGCACCACTCCCGCGAACCTGCCCCTTCAACAGCGCATCGCCTTATTGCCAGCCTGCCTGTTCGGCCTGACGCAGCGCCCGATTGCACCGCTTCAGCCTCTTCTCAGCGGCCCTTAATTCGGCTTCGATCTGCCGCCGTTCTCCCGCGTCATCGCACCATGAAAGCTCCGCGCGAAGCTCCTCGATCTGTTGTTCAACCGACATCTCATCCTCCTGATACAAGCGAAAGATGAGCCATCGCCCGGCGGGGAGCGGGCGGGGTCAACCACCGCGCAGCGGCCGCGAAGCGGGCGACGGGGGAGCCGATTTTCTCGTCGCCGGAGTGGAGCGAAGCGGAACGCAGGTGGCGTGAAAATTGGGGGAACCGTCGATGGTTGAGGCGGTCCGTTCGCCGCCGGATACTCGGTGCTTGCTGAGCGGATTTCTTCCTCTCTGCAGGCCCGCAAGCGCGTTCCGGTGCAGGAAAAGGCCCACGCCAAGCCCTCAAGGCATGAGGAAAGCCCCGCGCCGGGTGACCGGCGCGGGGCCGATCCGGCTCAGTCGCCGGGGTTCCAGATAACGGCGAACGCGTCGTCGTCGTCCTGCCCGGCGGCGCGGCCGAGATTGGCGTAGAGGGTGCGGCCGCCAAGTTCGGGGGCCGACATGGCGAGGCGGACATATTCGCGCTGGCTCACCTCGCCGGTGCGGATCCAGCCGCCGCCCAGTTCGACGCCGTTCGACAGCACGCGGTAGTCGGGCTGGTCCCCGGTCTTACTGCGGTTGGGGATGATGGCGATCTCGGCATTGACCGAAAGCGTCTTCAAGGCGCCCCGGAACGAACCGTCGTTCTGGCGCTGGACATGACCGATTGAGGGCATTTCTCGTCTCCTTGCACATTCGCCCGACCCGATGCCGGGCGATGGGCGGACCGAAGGGACGGCCCTTGAGCGCGCTGCGAACCGCAGGCCGAAGCGAAGCGGAGGACCGGAAGCGCGGGGCTGATTTGGAGCGAAGCGGCCGCGAGGAGCGCCGCCAAAGCGGCGCGGGGAAATCAGTTCCGCGCGATGGTTTCGCGAGGCGCGCGGCCGTCCCAGGTCATGCGCCCAAGGAGCCGGCGACGGGTTGGTGAGACACGAAAGGACGAGATGCGCGCGCGGACAGGAAGCCCAGTCCGGCGTCTTTCCGGGAAGCCATGATTGCTTTCGCGGCCACGAGGCCGCGGCTATAGCCTCACGGCGATGAACGAAGGAACGACGATTGCGGGGCAGATCGAACGGCTGATCGTGCGGCTGGACGGCGCGGCGGTGTGCGATGCCTGCGTGACTGACCGGCTCAACCTGTCGGTTACCGCACAGGCCAATGTCGTCACCTGCGCGCTCGGCGGCACGCGCGGATTCGAGCGGCAGAAGGACGAATGCACGTTATGCGGAAGCGCCCGGACGGTGATCCGCCGCACCGCCCGGTAGGTCAGGCGGCAGGGGTTTTCGGCACGCGAGCGCGCAGTGCGGCGCGATTTGGGCTAGTTGCCGTCGCCCGCGAGCGCGCGCGACAGCGCCTCGTTGGTCGCGTCGATCTCGATGCGGTCTGCGAAAATCGCGCACCAGCCGCCACCGAACTCCCCGATGCGGGGCTTGGAACAGGTCATGGCCCATTCAAAGCCGATCGGCCCCTTGGCGAGCGTTTCGGGGCAACATCGCTGGATCACCACCGCGATGGCAGCGGCATCGAAATCGTCCATGCTGGCGAAACACACGATCCGCGCGGATGGATCGTCGGGGCAGGTTTCAGCGATGAAATCGGCTCCGATGGTGGGAAATTCGGGATCGTTGAACGCCTCGCGAAACCCGCTCCACCGCGCGTTCGCATCGTCCGGCGGAAAGGCTGCGAGCAGCGCCGCGCTCGGCGGATCGGGCGCGTCGTCATTCGCTAGCGCGTAGCCAGCGTTTGCGACTTCCTCGATCAGCGCGCACTCGGCGGCGGTGCAGCGAAAGGCGAAGCTGCCCTGAATCCAGATGTCAGCCATTGCTCGCCTCCTCCCGTTCGGGCGTGATGACAAGCGGGGGCACCGCGAAGTCGGCCGCATCGAAATGCGCGATGATCGCCGCATAGCTGCCCAATCGCTCGGCGGTGCAGCGCCCCATGAGGATATAGTCGTCCTCGTCGGCAGCGTAGCTTTGCGGTTCGCCGCTGCCGGTGAACACGGTGCGTTCCGCACCCCACTGGCAGGCATAGGCGCCCGACCAGCGCGCGAAGAAAAGCCCATGCGCGATGCAGAAGGCTTCGAGTCCCTCGAACCGCCCCCAGGCGACCTCGTGCGCCATGAGCGCCAAGGGCTCGCCCTCGGGCAGATCGCCGAGCGCGAAGGGTTCGCCGTCCCATTCGGTGGACAGCCCTTCGTTCGCGATGGCCTCGGCGAAGGCGGGAAGCTGGCTGGCGGGGAGCGTCCCGCCGATGGTGATGGATGCCGAAACACGGTCGGCCATGACAAGTCTCCTGTCTGAAATCCGCGCCGCGAGGGCCGCTTGCGGCCGAGCGGCGCGGCGATTTTATGGGGGACGGAACGGGCGGCGGGTGCGCCGCCGCCCGTCCAGTTTCATGCGGCTTCGCGCTCGGGCTGTTCCTGCGGCTCGGCCTTGGCAGGGGCCGGAAGCGCAATCACCGCGCCGGGGCCGGTCGGTTCCGGCTCGCGGTCGGGGCGCGCCGCGAGCACCTTGGCATGAGCCGCGACGGTGCCGACGCCGCCGCGCGCCGTATAGGTAGCGGGCGGGAACGCCATCCATTTCGGCACCCAACCCTCGACCTTGGGCCGCCCGTTCGCACCCTCCAGATGGTCGCGGACGATGCGCTTCAAGACCTTGCCCGGTTCCTTCGCATTGGCGGCGGCGACAGGTTCGCCCGCCACCTCGGCGACGATGCGGGTCAGCACCTCCTTGTCGCGGACACACTCGAAAAAGGCGTCGTCGGCCTGCCAGTAGCGGGCCATATCGACGCCGATCTCGCCGCCGACCGCCTCGATGGCGGCGCTGCCGCTGGCGAGCGTTTCGCCCATGACGATGACGATCACGTCCATTACGGCGCGGTCGGGCACGTCGAGCAAGCGCAGGAACACGCCGACCAGTCCGAAGTCGTCGCCGTTGCCGCCTGTGACGGTCGGTTCCTCGGGCGAGAAGCCGAGAAGGTCCAATACGGCGCGGCGCTTCGCGTCGAAGTCGGTTTCCGCGCGGCAAGTTTCGACGCTTTCGCGCACATCGTCGTTGCGCGCGGTCTGCGGCTCGGGCTTGACCGTCCACAGTGGCGACCCGACGATGACATGGGCGACCATCAAGCGCAGCGCGACCTTGGGATGACGGGTCAGCGAGGCGCGGACAGCGGCATGACGGTGCAGGTTGATATAGGTCTGCATCGTGCTCGTCACTTCGGGGCGCGGCACTTTGGGGCCGGTTTCGATTGCCTCGCCGCGTTCGAGCCGCTTGGCCTCCTTGCTCGTCACATAGCCTTCGTGGACCTCGACCTCGCCGCTTTCGCGCACATCTATATACACGCGCCCGCCCTTGCGCTTGGGTGCCTTGGCGAACTCATAGCGGTAGAAATATTCGCCGGGCGGGACGATCACCACGTCGAACCATCCGGCATCCAGATAGTCCTCCTTGCGCGCGTCGATTACGGCGTTCTGCGCGGTCCAGAACGCGTCGGCATCTGCAAAATAGCGGTCTTCGCCGAACAGATCGGCGACGATCGCAAGGCCGCTCGCATCGACGTCGAACAGGGCATGTTCGACCTTGATCGACTGCCCGCCGAACAGCCATGCCTTCAATTGCTGGCCGGTCGGGCAATAGGCGTCGTCATCGTCGTAGAGCGCCAGCCATGCCTTCTGCTGCTGCTTGCTCGCCAGCGTCAGATGCCGGACGGTCGCCGCGTTGATCTTCTCCTTGCGGTAAAGATCGCGGATGCGCGGAAGCAGGTTGCCGAGCGCTAGGATACGCTTCACGCCAAGCTCGGGAATGCCGAACGTCGCGGAGATATCCGCAATGTCGCGGCCCTCCTTGACCAGCCGTGCGAAGGTTTCCCATCGCGTCACCTCGTCGGGATCGAGCCGGGTGTTCTCGAGAAGCGATGCCTCGATGGCGTCGGCGTCGTCCCCGGCGTCGAGGATGGCGACGGGAAGCGGGCCGTGGTCGATGCCCTCGACAAGCGCGATGGCGTTCGCCGTCCAGCGCCGCCGCCCGGCGACGATTTCGTGGACGCCATTATCGTTGCCCGCCTGCGGGCGCACGATCAGCGGCACGATGACACCGCGCTTGCGGATCGAGGGCAGAATGTCGCCCACGTCCGGGGGCTTGGGTCCGTGCCGCATGTTCACCTTGGACGGAACCAGCTTGCTATGGTCGATAAAGTCGAGTTTCATTGGTCTGCTCCTTCTGGAGCGCCGGTCCCGTTTGTCTTGCTGGATGGGCGGGACCGGCACTCAATGCGGCGAAACGCGCCGCGCGTCATCCGGCCCCTCGATCATCAAGAGGCGGCGGAAGCTCGTTGCCGTTCCGGCTATCGGTGATGCGGCGAAGTTCGGCTTCGGCCAGAACGATTGCACCCATGCGCCGCGCGGTATCGGACCATAGCGAAAGCGGGGCCAGCGGCTCGAAATGCTCGTCGCGCTCGATGAACAGGCCGAAGGGCAAGCGGACGCCCGCAATCTCGGTAAGCGAGAACACGCCCATTTCCGGGCATCCGAACCCCAAGTCGGCGAGGCCGAACAGCGTGTCTCCATCGTCGTAAAGCTCGGTGGCGATCCACGTCGCCGCGCCGACCGGATTGAAGAATTTGACCACCGGGAACGGGTCGAACCGTTCGTCGCGCTGCTCGTGGAGGCGGCTGGCGCGCGCATTCGCGCGCAGCGCCGAAAGGATCGCATGGGGGAGCGTAATCATGCCGCTTCCCTCCCTTCGTCCTGCGTCTCGGCGTAGCGGGCAAGCAGCCAATCGGCGGCCTTGCTCGCCTGACTGGCCGCGCGAAAGATCGCGCGATTGTCCTCGCGCAGCACGTCGAGCCATGATGCCAGATAATCGGCGTGACGAACGGTCGGCACGATGCCGAGCGCGGCGCAAAGGAAGGCCGATCCCATCTCGGCGATCAATTCTTCGCGCGCATAGTCCTTGCTGCCGAACGCATTGCGCAGATTGCGATTGAGGCGCGACGGGTGGCCGCTGGCATGACAGAGTTCGTGCAGCGCCGTCCGGTAGAAATTGATCTGTTCGTGGAAGGCCGGTTGCGGGGGCACCTGCACATAGTCGGCGCTCGGGACATAGTAGGCCTTGTCCCCACCGATGCGGAAATCGACGCCCGATGCCGCAATGACCGCTTCGGCGATCGGCACGACTTGGCGTTCGGGAAGCGGTGCGGGGTCGGTGGCAAGGCCGGGGCGCAAGCCTTCGCACTGTGCGACGTTGAACACGGTGAAGCGTTTGAGGAACGGCACCGCGCGGGCTTCGCCGCCGGTCTGGCGCGCGCGTTCCTTCTCGGCTTCGGGGGTGAAGCGGTCGGCATAGACAACCCTTGTCCCGCGCTCGCCTTTCCTGACATTGCCGCCCGCCTCCAAGGCTTGGCGGAAGGTCAGCCACGATTGCGACGGATAGCCGTTCTCGATCACTGCTCCCCACAGGATCAGGACATTGACGCCGCTGTAATTGCGGCTGGTGAGCCCGTTGCGCGGGAGGCCGGGGGCGGCGGAGAAGCCTTGACCATTGGGGCGGCCCCAAGGCTGGACCCAAGGGAAGCGGCCCGCCTCAAGTTCGGAAACAATGCGGCCCGTCACCTCGTCGTAAAGATTGGCGCGCTCCGCCGGGGGCTGGCGTTTGCTGCCCTCTGCGCGCGCGCGTTGGCTGCCGGTCTGGTGCATGGCTATCCTCCAATGCCGCCCCAAAAACCCCAGGGCCTCCCCCGGAGCGGGGGTGGGCGGCGAATTGCGACCTGCCGGGCGCGGCCAGGAGGCGGTCCGCACCCGCAGGGCCGAAATGCAATGGAGGAGCCGGACCCGAGCGCAGTCGAAGGCCGGCTTGCGGGACGCCGGGCCGGGCCCAGAAGGGAGCGCCGCCCACCCGCGCGACGAGGGGAAGGCCCAACGAAAAATGCCGCCGCGCCGGTCAGGCGCGGCGACGACAGGCCGGAGCAAGGCTCCGGCATCCCGCCAGTCCGATCGTCACCTTTGGCCGGGACGCGCGAAGCGTGGCCCGGTGGAGCTTGGCGAACGGATGTGAGCCTAGCGGAATAGAGCGGCGGTCGCGCCGCAGGCGCGAGGCGCCTGAAAACCCGGATGCGTCAGGTCAGACCCTGCCGTCTTGAAGCACTCTCGTCGTGGTCGCCATGCGCGCGGTGACACGAGGAGCGAGCACTCGGCCCACTGGCCCCAACAGATCAACCGTGCAGCGGGGATCCGTTCGAACCGGTGCAAGCGGTCATCGCGGGCAACAGGCTCATCATGGCGGCACCGGCGATGATGATCGCGCCGACCGCCGCGGCGATGCCGGTCGCGGTCGGCCCCGCACCGCCGAGCTGCATCAGGCTGGAGACGACACTGCCGCCGGCGATCCCGGCGGGCACGGCGAAGAGAAGCGCGATCGCTCCGCGAAGCGGAACGGGCAACCGCGACGCGATGAGCATGCGTCCGATCAGCAAGACCGCGACGCCGACGACGAGGCCGAGAAGCAGACCGAGCAACGGCCCCAGTTCGCCACCCCCCGCCCACAGAAATGCGGCCGCACCGAGCCCGACCGGGAGTGCGAAGACGGCGAGCCGGAACATCGCCCAGGCGAAGAGGACGATGCCGGTGGCGGACAGGATCAGACCGAGCAACATCACGACCAACTCCATAGGCTCGGAACATAGCAGAAACACGATTCGGCATGAAGCCCCGATCGGCTCGCACTATGGGCGGTCTGGCGCGTTCTTCTCGGGCGACGTCGATCGCAGCGCGACGAACAGCGTGGCCGCACCGGCTTCGCTCCGGCCGGCAGGGGGCCGGTCGCCGATCGCGAAGAAGATGGCATTGACGGTACGCGGCGTTGCACTGGCGGCCGTGACAGCCGACCGGGAATTGACGGGCACTCCGGCGACGCTCGCGAGATAGGCGCGGGTCTCACCGGGCAGCGCGCGGCCGGTCCGCACGTGCTCGGCATAGCGTGCCGGTCCCGCGTTATAGGCTGCGAACAGTCCGGGATAACCGAAGCGGTCATACATCAGACGAAGATAGAGCGTCCCCGCCAATATGTTGTCGCGCGGGCTATGGGGATCACGTCCGAGCCCGAGCCGCGCGCGCATTTCGGACCAGGTGCCGGGCATGAGCTGCATCAGTCCCATCGCGCCGGCGTGGCTGGTAATCGGGCGCCCGTCCAGCACCGTGCGCCCGCCGCTCTCGGCGCGCATGACGCGCTCGATCCATTCTACCGGCACGCCGAAACGCGCCGAGGCTGCCTCGATATAGGGCCGCCAGTGAACGACCGACTGCGCGTCAGCCGGTGCCGCCGCCAGCAGCGCCAGGGCGGTGATGGCGACCCTCAGCCCAGCCACAGCAGTCGCACCTCGCCGATGACGTCGCCGCGCGATGTCGGTCCGAAATAACGCCCATCGAACGAATCCGGGCTGTCCATCAGCAGGAACAATGCGCCCGAACGCAACATCACGCAGCCATTCCACCACGGCATCGGACGGTCGCGGCCATCGGCTTCGCGGCGTTCGGCCACCGGGTGGCCGTTGACATAGATCTCCCGCCCGCGCGCACAGACGCGATCGCCGGGCGCGGCCGCGACGCGCTTGACCAGCGGGATATTGATCGGAATGTAGCGCCGCTCGGCGGCGAGCCGGCGCCAGCGGTCGGGCACCCGGACCAGCACCATGTCGCCCGATGCGATGTCCTGCCGTCCGCTGACGGCATAGAGACCGATCGGCGCGCTGGCCGATGCGTTCCAGACCAGCCACGGCGTTGGCGGCAGCGCGATCGTGGTCGCCAGCGCGGCCGCGCCGAGACCGATCAGCGCGGTGGGTTTAGCCGGCAGACGGGAGGGTAGCAGCCTAGCCATTGCCTCCCTCCCGCATGTTCGCGCGCGACCAGGCCTCGATATCGTCGATATGGTAGCGCCAGACGGTGCCATGCTTTCGGCACGGCGGGCCGCGCCGCTCCCGGCGCATCTTCTTGAGCGTGTCCCCCGCGAGACCGAGATGGAACGCGGCCTGCTTGGTTGTCAGAAACGGGCAATGCTCGCGTGCCCGCCGAGCGCGCTCCGCGGCCGACGACGCCGTGGCTCCACCGTCCACAGCGGATGAATCCGCCTCGATCCGTGTTCGCGCGCCGCCGCCTGCTTCGGGGTTTGGATCGTGTGTCATGAGTGCAGCGCCCGGTCCGACGAACCCGCGTTACCCGCCGATCAGGCCCGCACGCGCGGCTTCCTGTTCGGCGACATAGGCATCCAGCATGTCGGCCTGGCCGGGGAGCAGCGCGTCGATCGCAGGGAGGCCGTCGATATCGTCCCGGTGAAGCAGCACGGACGGGCACTGGCCTTCGACATTGCCGAGATTGGGGCGATGCTGGGCATAGCCGATGAGCGCGGCCAGATCGGGATCGAACGCTCGAGCGATGGCGGGCGGATAGACGAGATACTGATTCTCGAACGTCCGCAGCCATCCGAGGCAATAGGAGGTGATGACCGCGCGGCGCACATGATCGGACTGGTTAGCGCCGGCACCATGCAGGATCGATCCGAGGAACAGCAGCGCGGAGCCGGGTGGCATTTCGGCGGCGACCGGACGTGCATCGCCCGGTTGCGATGCCGCATCGTGATGGCTGCCCGGCCAGACCAGCGTCGCGCCACTCTCCAGCGTGAACGGATCGATCGGCCAGATGACGTTGATCTGATAGTGCATCCCGGTCTTGACGCCGCCCCAGAGATCCTGGTCGCGGTGCGGCACCTGCGCGAGCGCGCCGGGATGGATTTCGATCGCCTGGGTGAGGTTGAGAACGATACGATCGCACCATTCCCCGAGCACCGTTTCGGCGATACCGCGGATGATCGGGTGCAGCACAAGGCCGGCGATATGCCGTGAACGCCGCAACAACGCGCCAAAGCGCTTGGTGCGGGCTCCGTAGAATCCGCCTTCGCAAAAGGGCGTGGCGACGAAGCGCGGTGCGAGTTCGGCTTCGAGCGCGGTGATTAGCTCGGTCGGCACGGCGTTATCGACAATGACATAACCGTCGGCGAGCAGCATCGCGGCGAGGCGGGCGGGGTCGTGCATCGCCATTCCCTTCACGCGGCTCTTGCCGCCGCATCGGGAGTGATCGCACCCGGTACATAGATGCCGTTCGACGCCAGCAGCGCAGGCGTACCGGCGCAGATCTCGATGCGGAACGCTCCAAGGAACGCGCCATCGATGCGGCGCGCGGGGCCGAGCGGCGCTGCGCGCCAGCCCATCGCCAAAACCTCCTCGCGAAAAGCAGCGGTCACGACGCCGGTTAGCATGGTGATTCCGCTGCCGAGCGCATGATCGACCATCGCCGAGATGAGCCGGTTGCGGACACGCAGGCGTCCGGGGGCGCCCAATCGTTGCGGCAGGCAAAGTCGCGTAATCTCGCGAACCTGCTCCCCCCGGGGCGCATCGCACTCGCAGAGCGACGCGAAACGATCGGCGAGAAGATGTGCGCCCTCTGTCGATAGCAGCCGCATCGACCCCTGGTGAATGCAGCCATCGTCGGTGGCGATCAGATAGACCGCCTTGTCGCCGTCATAGCTGTCGATTTCATAGCGGCCGCCGACGACCGGAACATCCCAGCCCAGCAGATCGACGAACAGGGTCTTGCGGTCCTCGAACATCGAGGCGGCGCGCGCATCGGTAAGCGAGCACCCTTTGACAATATGGATCATGGCAGTAGCTCCCGTTCAAATTGAACAGTCGCGAAGGGAGCAGAGATGAAGGGCTCAAACAGTCGTCAATATTGAGGATGCGGCGATCCCGCTCAGAACCGCGGGACGATCTCCTCGATGCAGACGATTCCGCAGGCGAGCGCGATCGCCGGGAGCTGCGCGCGGGAATAGATTCCGAAATGTTCGCGCAGGTCACGCATGTAGGTGCGCACTGTCGTCGGGGCGATGTTCATCATGATCCCGATCTCGACGTCGCTCTTGCCCATCGCCGCCAAGCGAAAGCATTCGAGCCGCTTTGGGCTGAGATGGGGTAATTTCAGCGGGCGCGCCGGAAAGCCGTGCAAGCGCCGCGCCTCGGTAAACGCCTCGCTCGCCATCAGCGTCGCGATCCGGCAGATATGCGATGGCGGCAATTGCCCGTCGCGCGTTGCGAACGTACAGCATCCGGGCGGCTCGCCGGCGACGCCAATCGGAACGGTGAGGCCGTTGCGCAGGCCATGACGCGCGGCTTCGCGCACGATGCGCGCCTGTCGCCGCGTGAAGCCGCCCAGCAGTCGCTCCATTTCGTGCCAGCAGAACGCCCGGCTTGTCGAGCGCGCCGCGAGCAAGGCGGGATCGTCGCGGTAATAGCCTTCGGCGACGAAAACGTCGCCCCAGCTCTGGAAATTGTCCATGCGGAAATATCGCCCACCGGGCTGAAAGAAGGCCATGCTCTGGACGATCGCGAGCCATGGGAGGCCGAGCTGGCGTGCGGCGGCCTCGCTGCAACTGAACAGCTCGCGATCACTGTTCGCGCGCCTGGCCTGCTTAATATAGGCATCGAGGTCGCGAAACGGCACCGAGGGGCACTCCTTTCGACGCGCGCGTTGCGGGCGCGTCTATCGGGCGCGTGGTTCCAGCCCACGCGCGTGCAGCCCCCGATGATTTACTTGGTCTTGCTCGGCCGCCCCGTCGGCTTGTGCGGATGGCGCCGGAGCGTCACCGCCGGGCGCGCCAGTATCGCGCCGATTTCCAGTTCGTCGTCCGAAACGATCGAGATCGATATCCGGCCGGACAAGAGATAGACGGCATTAACGCCGAGTGCCTTCGCGAGCCGCTCCATTGCTTTCAGCGTCGGGCTCGACCGGCCATTTTCGATCGCACTCAGATAAGAGCTGCTCGTGCCCGCATCATGGGCGAGCGCTTCTTGCGTGATGCGCATCGCAAGCCGCAATTTCCTGAGATTCAAACTGAAGGACTTCGACGCATCCATAAGGGCGTAAGTTCACGCCCTGCGACCATTACTCCACACTGGATACAGGTTGGAGTTATTATCTATATTATTACGTTTTTACAAATATTTAAATGAGATTCCCGAACAACGCGCACTCAACTCTGATGCGGATTCTCAGGCGCGCCAAAAGACCGCATTCGGACGGTCGAATCGGTCGATGACCGAAGCCCTCACGCCAGGACATTGGCCGTGGACGCCGCAGTGGAAATCCCATCGGCGTCGTCACATCCGGGGCGAGCATTGATTTCAAGCGCCGAGCGAATCACGATGCGAACAACGTCCCGTGGACACGTCCGCAATCGCCGTTCCGGCGTGGCGTACAGGAATCATCGGATAGTTTGACGTGCCTGTGTGTCGTTGTCTCCTTTGATTTGAATGCAGCGCAGCGAAGCGGAGCGTCGCATTGGTTCATAGTTATGAAATCACCGTTCGTGTCGGGCCGCTGGCCGCCCACCATGCCAACCGACTACTCGCAACAGTCGGTTCTGGCGGTAATCCCGCAGCGGTCCGGTTTGCTCCAGCCCCGCCGAATTGTACTCGGATCTTCATGATGCAGCGGGATCGGTCCGGGGATCGGTAGTGACGAGCCCGAAAAACGTGGCGCCGGCATTGCCTGGAGGATATTGTCGATCTCCCGATAGACGCCTCGCGCTGCCATATGAGGATGGCGCGCCGCTTCGTCCGGATCAAGCACGGGGGCAAAGCAGGCATCGCTGCCTTCCAGCAGTGTGCGCCATTCTTCCCGTGTCCGCATGGCGAATATCTCGCTAAAACGCTGCTTGAGCTCGGGCCAGGCATCACGATCATAGCCGTCGTCAAAACTGCTATCGCCGGCCAACCCCAGCTTTTTGCAAAGCAGCGCATAGAACTTGGGCTCGAGTGATCCGACTGAGATGAAATTCCCGTCGGCGCACCGATAGGTCGAGTACCAGTGAGGGCCGTCAAGGATGCTGCAGCCGCGTATGCTGGCAACCTGGCCGGCGGCCTTCAGGCTCAGGAGCAAGTTCATCATGTGAGCGCTCCCATCGACGATCGCGGCGTCAACCACTTGCCCATTCCCGGTATCCCGCGCGTGCATTGCCGCTGCGAGGACGCCGATGGCCAAATAGAGCGCTCCACCCCCAATATCGCCTACCAGGCTTGGCGGCGCCATTGGCGGTTCACCGGGATGCCCAGCATACCAAAGGGCTCCTGACAGCGCGATATAGTTGATGTCATGGCCGGCCGCTTGGGCGAGAGGTCCCTGCTGCCCCCAACCCGTCATGCGACCGAATACAAGGCGGGGGTTACGCGCTAGGCAAACCTCGGGACCAAGGCCGAGCCTCTCCATCACCCCAGGCCGCATGCCTTCGATCAGTACATCGCCCCTTTGGACGAGATCCAGGACATGCGCGACGCCTTCGGGGGACTTCAGATCCAAGGCAATTACACGTTTCCCGCGGTTCACAATGGCGCCGCTGCCAAGATCGATATTTTCGGAGTTAGGGCTTACGCGTTCAATGACGACGACATCGGCGCCAAGGTCGGCCAACAGCATTCCGCAAAACGGCGCCGGGCCGATGCCCGCAATTTCGAGTATTTTGAGGCCTGCAAGCGGACCAGTTTTCGTCATTCAGGCATACCTGCGTCTGAGACCTTGGCGCTTTGATCCAGGCCGTTTCGCCGCTCCAGATTTCGAGACGGGTTGCAGTCGTGCTGGGCGGCAGTGTCGAAAGTAAGATTGGCAAAATGACCTTGATTCGCCTAATTCATTCTCTGGAGCAATTATTCCTGTGGGGCATGTCCATGCTCGATTCTCGCCTCAAGCATGCCGTCGCGGTTGGTCAGCTTCGTTCCTTCTCCAGGGCAGCGGATGCGGTTGGTGTCACGCAGTCGGCGGTGACCAAGAGTGTCGCTGAACTCGAACGGCATCTTGGCTATTCCCTTTTCCATCGGACCTCACGGGGCGCGATGCCGACAGAGGAGGGACGCGAATTTATTGATCGCGCAGCGCGCTTGCTTGCCGACGCAGCTGAACTACTCGGAGATACAGCCCGCCGCGCCGACGCCTATGCGGGCCCGCTTCGAATCGGACTGTTCCCAGGGTCAATCGACTGGTTGCTCACCCAACCTCTGGTTTCTTTGCTGCGGCGCCATCCGGCAGTGCGCGTCGAAGTCGTTTCGGGCAACAGCGAAAGGGGCGTGCGACTCCTGTCGCGCGGCGATATCGATGTCGCCTTTGGACTTGAAGCGGCCTTTGCACGCTGGCCGGAATTCAAGTGCGAGCGGGTCGCCTCGATCGAAATACTGCCTTTTGTGCGGAACAATCATCCCATTCTGGGGATAAACCCGACCAGCAAGGAGCCGCTGGTCCAGTTCGAATTCGTAGTGCCCTCATCTTCCGAACCCTACACATCGATCATTCAGCAGATGTACGAAAAAAGCGGTAAGCGTCCCGCTGACTGGATCCACATGACAGACTATTTTCAATTGGTTCGACGGATCGTTGCCACATCCGATGCTATCGGGATGGTTGCAAAACAGTTCACCGAGAACTCATGGTTTCGCGCCAATTTCGTGGCCTTGGAGGGAATCGGTTTATTCGATCCATTGACGCTTTGTTATGCTGTGCGTAGCCGCTGGCAGGTAAAACCGGCTGGCCGTGCGCTCGTCAGCCTTGTTCGTCAGGCATGGCGCACCGCATCATCGGATTAACGGCAAGGGGGCGGGGTGCGATCGGAAATCCGCTGCATCCGTCGCGATCAGCTAGAGCATTTCGCGCAGAAGTGGGAACCGGCTTTCCGGCAGGAAATGCTCTAGCAAATTGATCTTGGGCATTTTCCGAGTTGGCGGGTGATTCCACTCGCCTCGAAAATGGCCTAGAAGCTAATCGCCACTTCTCCGCCGATGACGCGCCCCCTGTTTAGCGGTGAAAGGCTTGCACCCGTGCCCCCGAAGGCCGCCGGCAAAGGTGTATCGCCGCCAATCGTCACCTCATTCAGGAGGTTTCGGCCATAGATGGAGAAGCGCCAGTGCTTGTTGTCGGTCGCCAATGTGAGGCTCGCATCGAGCATATCGGCGCCCTGAAGGAAGCCGACGTTGTTGTCGGTGAATGCCGCCTTGTCGCGATGCGTGAAGCTGACACGCGCCGTTGCTGTCCCCAATTCGCCAAGCTGCTGATCATAAGTCAGCCCCACGCCATAGGTCCATGGCGACAGCCTTGGCAATTTGAGCGCACGATCCACATCGTTGATGACGCCATCACCGCTGAGGTCGAACTGGACGTTGCGATACTGGCCATTCACGTAGCCGAGCTGACCCGAAATCACGAGGTTGGACAAAAGAAAAAACTGCCCCTCGGCCTCGACGCCTTTGATTGTGGCGTCGGCGGTGTTCCGTATGACCTGGCTGACGCCAAGCGGTCCGGGCAGGTTGATCTCGCGCTGCAGGTCCTTCATGCGATTGTAGAAGGCCGCCAGGTTGATCCGGTGGCGCCCGAATTGCTTCTTGGCGCCGAGTTCGAAACTGTCCTGGGTCTCTTGATTGAATGGCCCCGGCGGCACAGCGGGATCGGTGTTGCGCAAATTATATCCGCCGCTGCGGAACCCGCGCGTGTAAAGGCCATAAATCTGCGTGTCGTCATCCGGCTTCCACTGAAGGCCGATTTTCGGCGTAAACCCTCGCCATTTTGCCGCGTCGGCGAAATTGGTTGCACAGATCAGCGTGTCTAGATTGCAACCATTTGCGCGTAAGGCCGAGACCCGAACGGCTTTGCGTTCCCAACTATACCGCGCGCCGAGATTCAAGGTCAGCGTATCGGTGAAATGCCAGTCGGTCGAAGCAAAAATGCCCCATGTTGTCTGGTCTTGCGTACCCCCACCGGAAACGATCCGAGCACCGCCCAAAAGATTCCGCAGCTCGGCGTAACGAAGATCCTGGGAAAAATAGTATAGACCGGTTGTCAATTCGACGTCACCGAACCTTCCGGCATAACGAAGTTCGTCGCTGAGTTGATCCTGGTCGATTTCGAAAAAGGCATGAAAGAAGGACTGTGGTGTTCCATCGATATCAGCGCCCGCGGAGGATCGGAATTTCCGATAGCCAGCGATGTTGGTGAAGACGCCTTCGCCCAGACCGACATCGATGTTGGTTTCCACGATCGCCTGGTCCCATTTGGCATCATAGAAACCTGGGAAATTGATCGAAAACCTGAAGCTGTCGCGGGGAAACAGCGCGTGACTCTGGACAGGGGCTCCATCGCTTTCGACATCGCCATGCTCATAGCGGAGATCCATTCGGAAGCGGTCGCCACCCTTGAGCGAAAGTGCCGGGCGAATGATAAGGTCATGTGATTTACCGAAGCTGCGATTGTCGAAGCGGTTGCGAAACCAGCCATTGTCGTCGCTGTAGTAGACGGCCAATTTGGCAGCCAAAACGTCATCGACGATAGGTCCGGTAACCGTGCCGCTTACGGTCTTTTTCAGTCCCGTTTCAATGGATAGCTTGGCTTTGGCTCCAAAATCGAAGCTGGGCCGCGTGGTCCGCACAACCACGGCACCGCCGGTAACGTTGCGACCGAAAAGCAAGCCTTGCGGTCCACGCAGAACTTCGATCCCCTCAAGGTCGAAGTTGTCCAGCACGACACCAGCGTTGATGCCGAGGTAAATACCGTCAGTGAAAACGCCTACGGTGGGGTCGATCGATGGGATCGTGCTGTTGATGCCGAGGCCCCGGATAGTGAAATTGGCATAGCCCGGTGCCGTACCCACATCCTCGAGCTGGACGTTGGGAACGTCGTAGCTCAGACTTTGAAGATTCTGGACGAACTTGGCATCCAGCTGCGCTTCACCAAAAGCCGTGACCGCCATCGGTACTTTCTGCACGCTTTCGCCATAGCCCTTTTTTGGTGGCGGTAACGACAATGTCCTCAGCCAGCGCTTCCGTGGCGCTCCCGGTTTGGTCGTTCGCCTGGGGCGTTGCTTCCTGGGCAAATGCTGTTCCCGAGCACAACAACGCGGCAGAAGCCAATAGACATCCTCTCATGGCTGATCCTCTCTTCCCAGGAGATATTGTGTAGTTCATGCCGTTTGGCGGCATTTGAGGGCCGTCGTCCAATTCAATTCGCTGCAGAACTATTCCTGCTGCTCATCGATATCTGGCGGCAGCACGACGCCATCGGCAGCCCGACGGCCGCTCAAAAATATCATGGTAATTCATCGGGTTGATTACGCTCTCAGCGCCCGTTCTACCGCCTCAAGGCTGTCATTCAGCCCGAGCGGGTGCTCGGCATCCGTGAAGTCGACAATTCTACCCCAGTGCCGGGCGACATCATCGAGCGTGAACGCCCTGTCCGCTCCGAAGGCGTGCCCAAGCGCGCGCTCCCACCTAAGCTTGGCGATATAGCCGGCTCCAACTTCAAAAAGCCCTTTGGTTTCGCTGCAATTCTCGTGCGCAAGCCAACCGACCAATGGACTGATCGCTTCCGCTCTGAGATTGGCGAGAAACTCTTGTGGAAAGGCAGTCGCGGTCATACGCGATGCGGCGATTGGGGCGATCGTATTAACCTGGATGTTTCTGGACCGCCCCTCCTCCGCCAGCGCGTTCGCAAGCCCCAATATTCCGAGCTTGGCTGCGGCATAGTTGGCCTGACCGAAGTTGCCGTAGATTGCGGCTGCAGACGTGGTCATGACGATGCGGCCATAGCCCTTGTCGCGCAGTATCGGCCATGCTGCCTGCGTCACTGCCCGCGTCCCATTCAGATGGACCCGCTGAAGCAGTGTCCAGTCTTCGTCGGTCATTTTGTGGAAGCTCACATCGCGCAGGATGCCGGCATTGTTGATGACGACGTCAACGGTTCCGAAGTTGTCAACCGCGGCTTGGATGATCAGCGCGCCCTCCTCGACCGACGCATAATTTGCCACCGCCTGACCGCCCGTGGCTCGAATTTCGTCGACCACATTGTCAGCGGCTGTGGAGCAGCTGCCGCTCCCTTTCTCGTCGCCACCCAGATCATTCACCACCACCTTGGCTCCGCGCCCGCCAAACATCAGCGCGTACTGGCGCCCAAGTCCGCCTCCGGCTCCGGTCACAACCACTACCCTGCCATCGAAACGAAGCTCTTCGTCCATCGCTTGTCTGCCTCTTTTACCTGAGCGACGCATCTGCGCATTTGATCCTGTGCGAGTCAGGCACGCGGCTCCATTTCCGTCGACGCTGTCGTTTTCGTCTGAGCCTTACCGAAAGGCTTGAATGCCGGTCAGGGCGCGCGAAACAACAAGCTTTTGAATCTCCGTCGTGCCATCGGGGATGGGGCAAATGATCGCCTCACGCACCAGCCGCTCAACGATGAATTCGCGGGTGACGCCGTTGCCGCCATGGATCTGAAGCGCATCGCGCGTCGCTTCGATCGCCATTTCGGTGGCGTACCACTTGGCCATCGAGCATTCCGTCTCTGCGCGCGTGCCCGCCTGGACGAGGGATATTGCCCGGTGCGTCAACAGACGGGCTGCGTCGATCTTGGTCGCCATGATGGCGATCTTGTCGGCGATCAGCTGATGGCCGGCGATCTTCTTGCCATGCTGCGCGCGATCGCGAGCGTACGCGATCGCCTCATCCATTGCTCGCCGTGCGATGCCGATACTCCACATCGCCATATGGCAGCGGGCAATCTCGAACACTTGCAACGTATTGCGCAATCCATCGCCGACCCGGCCGATCGTGTTTGCCACCGGTACGCGGCAATCGGACAGGAATATCTGTGCAGTCGATTGGCCGTTGAGCGCCATCTTCTGGATATCGCGCACCTCATACTCACTCTCGTCACGATCGACCAGGATGTGAGTGACTTCATTTTCGCCAGTCTTGCACGTACAGATGAAGATGTCCGAGTAGGCTCCGTTGGTGATCCAGGTCTTTTCGCCATTGATGACCCAGAAATCGCCGTCTCGTACGGCGCGTGTCTTGATGGCGGCGACGTCCGAGCCGACATCGGGCTCCGAGATGCCGAGCGAAACGAACTTCTCGGCCGCGACGAGGTCGGCAAGATAGCGTTGCTTGATCGTCTCCGGGGCGAAGCGGCGGATGAGTTCTGCGCCAACCGCGTTGATGAAGCCGGGTATGGCCACATCGAGCGAGGAATAGGCGATCTCCTCGAAAATGAGCAGATGAGTGAGCCATCCCATATCAAGCCCGCCCCATTGCTCCTGATGCGGTGCGGTAATATGGCCATAGCCGGTCAGTGCTTGAGTCCATTCCTTCATGAGCGGTTTGGGGATGAATCGCTCCCCATGCCGGCGGATTTCCGGCTCAAGCTTGTTGTCGAGAAAGCGGCGGACGGTTTCCACCGCCATGCGTTGTTCATCGGACAGCTCAAAGTTCATATCGTGACCCCGTGTTTCCCTAGGCGCGCTCTGACAACTACCGGCCCAGGATCGTGACGGCGACCACCGCCTCTTCCACCCCGATGACACCTCCGCCGTTCTGCGCGATCGCGAACCGGGCATTCGGAACCTGTCGATCTTCCGCCTCGCCGCGCAATTGCAGCGCAAGCTCGTAGATTTGGCCGAGCCCGGTGGCGCCGATCGGATGTCCCTTGCATTCAAGCCCGCCCGACGTGTTTACCGGAATACGCCCACCCAGCGCCGTCTCACCGCGCTCTGCCGCGAGTCCGCCCTCGCCAGGCGGCGTCAGGCCGAGCGCCTCGATTTCAATGATCTCGCCAACCGCCGTGGCGTCATGCACCTCCGCGACGCCAATATCTTCTGGCCCCACGCCGGCCATCGCATAGGCCCGGTTCGCCGCAAGGCGGCTGACATGGTGGTCATAATCAAAGGGATCGCGCGCGGCGCCGGTTTGCAGCACAGACGCCAGGATTCTTAGCGCCCTGTCCGGGGCTGCCGACAGTTTGCGCCGACCGGCTTCGCTGCAGATGATCGCAGCGGCGGCGCCGTCGCTGATCGGGGAGCACATCGGCAGTGTGAACGGGTAAACGATCGGAGGCGCAGCGAGTACACTTTCGACGGTATATGGGAGGCGATACTGGGCAAGCAGATTGCGCGTCGAATGCATGTGATTTTTCGCCGAGACGGCCGCGATTTGCGCTTGCGTCGAGCCGTAGGTCTTCATGTGCGCGCGTGCCATCGCGGCGTATACATCCATGAAAACGCTGTAAGGCTGACTCGATGTCGTTCCTTCCGGAACATCGACGCCATTGCCCATGGCCAGCAGCTGCGCGCGGCCCGACTCGGTTTCATGCACGTCCCAAGCGCCATCGAATGCACTGAACATGAGCGCCTTGTCGGGCGAGTACATCTTCTCCGCGCCGAGCGCGAGTACGACATCCGCTGCCCCCGATCGAACATAGGCGGCGGCCATGTGCAAGGCCGTGGAAGCCGTCGCACATGCGTTTTCGACATTCACCACGGGAACGCTTGAGATGCCCATCGCTCGCGCCACGATTTCGCCGCGGATCATGTCCTGGCCCTCCATATGCCCCTGGACGCAATTGCCGAAGAAGATGGCTTCGACATCGCCGGCGGTGCATCCTGCGTCGGAAAAGGCCTGCGACGAAGCTTCGGCGCAGAGCATTTTCAGGCTCTTGTCGAACTGTTTTCCGAACGGGGTCATCCCAACCCCCATGACGAATATGTCGGTCATTCGTTGATCCATTCTTCCAATGTGTTCCGCATCCGATCAGGTCTCACCGGTCGGAAAAATCGGGCTTCCGCTTCTCCCGGAATGCCGCCAGTCCTTCGACAATGTCGTTGGACAAGGCGTAAGCAGCCATGGTTTCGAGTTCCTGACGCAGCCCGACTTCGAGCGAGCTATCCTGCGCAGCGCGGACTAGCTGCTTCATGTAGGCGAGCCCTGGCCGGCTCTTTTCTGCAAGAGATTCTACCAGCGCTTGCGCTGCCGCAATGAGATCCTCGGGAGCAACCAGTTGGGTCACGAGTCCGGCTTCCTTCATCTCGGCAGCCGAGATGGTCCCGCCGGTCATCATCAGATGTTTCGCACGCGCTTCGCCGATCTTCCTAGGGAGTCGAACCGACCCTCCACCGCCGGGCAACAGGCCGTAATTTGCATGGGCGTCGCCAAATCTGGCCGGGTGCGCGGCAATGACGAGATCACAGCACAACACCAGTTCCAAGCCGCCGGCGAGCGTAAGGCCGTTGACCGCCGCAATTATCGGAAGGCGCGACGTCTCGATCCTGTTAAAAGCCTGACCGAGCGGCGGCAGAAACAGATTTAAGCGTTCGGCGAGAGTTTGTCCGCCTGTTCCATCGCCAATTGCGAGCAGATCCGCGCCAGCGCAAAACGCCCGTCCGGCGCCGGTAAGAATGCAAGCGCGCACCGTCGCATCTGCTTCCGCTGCCTCGATCGCTGCGGCGAGTTCCTCGGCCAAAGCCAACGACAGACTGTTCAACGCTGCCGGCCGGTTGAGGGTCACCCAAAGCGCTGGGCCGCGTTGCTCAACCAGGATGTATTCATAGTCCATTGCAGTCTCCCGCGCGCCGGCAGGCGGTCACCGGAATAGAGGATGTGGCTAGGATGGCTGCGTCGGTCATGCCCCCGAAATGCGCCGGTCCTGGCCCGCCCAATAGGGCTCTCGAAGCTTTGAACGAAGCACCTTTCCGACATTGCTCAACGGCAGTGGCTCGGCGGTAAAAACGACCTTGCTTGGCTTTTTTGCGGAGCCCAGACGCTGGCGCACCAAATCTATTATCTCGGTCTCCGTGATTTGTGCTCCGGGCTTGACACGCACCATTGCAAGCGGCGTTTCACCCCATTTTTCATGGGGCACGCCAAAGACCGCGACCTCGAGTACACCGGGATGGTCGGCAATTACGTTTTCGATTTCGGTGGGATAGATATTGAAGCCGCCTGACACGATCATGTCGTTGTTGCGATCGAGCAGATACAAAAATCCGTTTGTGTCGATCATGCCGACATCGCCGGTTTTGACCCAGCCATCTTCCATGCGCCGGGCGGTTTCCTCCGGATCGTTCCAGAATTCCTCCATCTGGCCATTTTCGAACCGTGCGACGATCTCGCCGGGCTCGTTTGGTCCCAGCACCTTTCCGTCCTCGTTACGGATTTCGATATCGGCGCCACTCATGGGACGTCCGACCGCCCGAATTGGGGCAGAACCTTCAAATTCGCCGAACCACTCGTTGGGCCCCATAGACGCGATGGGCAGGATTTCGGTCTGTCCATAGCCCGAATGAAGAACATGATTCCCGAATATCTGGCACGACTTGCGAAGCGTCGGCTCGGAGATCGGCGCTGAAGCACTCAGCAGAAACTTCAAATTCGGAAAGTGGCGGCCATATGCCCCGTCGTGATGCACTATGGCATTGAGCATGGTGGGGGCTACAAAGGCATGGCTGATCCGTTCCTGCTCGAGAGTGTCAAGAAAGGACGCTGGATCGAAGCCGTCCATCATCACGTTGCGGGCGCCGCAATACCAGGCCGGCACGAACAGGAAGCCCGATGCATGGGACAACGGGCCGACATGCAGAATGGCATCCCCTGGGGCCACTTGGGGGCCGATGCTGAAAAATGCGGCGGAGATCGTCATCCATGAACGGTGCCGATAGGCAACGCCCTTGGGTTTGCCCGTCGTGCCGCCGGTGTGGCGGATGACACAATAGTCCTCCGGCGCGACGACGGGATCAGGATCCCGGTCCGAGGCTGTCGCCAACCAATTCTCATAGTTGTGATCGCGGATAATGATCCGCTCAAGCGTCGGAGCTTGGGCATCCAGCCCCGCCAACTCCGAAGCCAATGCCTCATCGACCAGCGCCAACCGAGATCCGGTACTCGCGATCATATGGGCGTGCGCTTCACATCGGTTGCGCGCATAGAGAGGAACACGCGTATAGTTTCCAATGGCAGCCGCCAGTATGATGTCGGCGGCCTCGATGGAGTTCTTCTCCAGCGTAGCAATCCGGTCACCCGGTTGAAGGCCGCACTCCGCAAGAGCATTTGCGAGCTTCACGCCGCGCAACCAGGCTTCCGAGAAAGTCAACCGCCTGTGGCCGTGAACGAGAGCCTCTTGCTGGGCGAAATAACGTGCGGCGCGACGTATTTGCGTACGGACGTCCATCAGCCGCGCTCCTCTAAGGCGCTCGCCCACAATGGCGCAGTCGACACATAATAAACTGACATGCGATAGGCCTCTCCGGACTTCTTTTCGTAAGCATCTGTGTCTGCAGCATTGATCCAATCGTCCAATTCAATATTCTGCGATGCTATTCTTGCTGCTCATATTATCGTGCCGGATCATGTCGGCGGCTTTCTCGCCGATCATGATGCAGGTTGCATTGGTGTTGCCGTTGACGACTGATGGCATGATCGAGGCATCGGCCACGCGGATATTTGCGAGGCCGTGAACGCGCAGGCGGTTGTCGACCACCGCCATCTCGTCGGTGCCCATCTTGCATGTTCCCACCGGATGATAAGCATGATTGGCTTCTGCCCGGATATAGGCGTCGATCTCTTCATCAGTTTCAAGGTAGCGGTCAGGATAGAGAGGCCGTTTCATCATCGCCTTCATGCGATCCGAATGCAGGATCTCCTGCACGACACGGAAGGCATTGCGCAACGTCTTGAGGTCGTCGGGATGACTCAAGAGATTGAGGTCCATCTTGGGATCGGATTCGGGGTTTGAGTCATGTAAGGCAACCCAGCCGCGGCTCTTTGGGCGCCCAATATTGAGAATGATCGTATAGCCCCATTTCGTCATCAGCTTGTAGTCGCGCGCATGGTCGCGATAGGCGAGCGGCACGACATGGACCTGGCAGTCCGCCCGGTTCTGCCCCGGCGCGGATCGCAAGAAACCGCCTGCAGCCGTGGGCGGCGATGCCAGCCAGCTTTTCCTTTGCGTGAGATACTGGAATAGGTCTCGCACGGTCTTGAGCGCGCCAACGACATTGAGTGCGATCCCGAGCCGCTTCTTCGACTGGTAGACCAGCATCAGGTCAGGATGGTCGTGAAGATTCTGGCCGACACCGGGAATATCATGAATCACTTCGATTCCATGCTTCTCCAACTCATCACGCGGTCCGATACCGGAAAGCATCAACAGTTGGGGCGAATTATAGGCGCCGCCGCTGACAATGACTTCCTTTTCGCACGGGATCGTCTTCAACTGCCCGTCCTGGGAATACTCGACTGCCACCGCGCGGTTGCCCTCAAACCTGATACGATGGACGCGGGCATGTACTTCGACGCGGAGGTTGCCGCGCCTGCCCATCACCGGATCAAGGTAACACGCCTTCACGCTGGCGCGCTTCCCGTCCTTCACGGTAAACTGATAGATGCCGACACCTTCCTGGCTGGCACCATTGAAGTCCGGATTGGCTTGATGGTCCAGTCCAGTCGCCGCCTCGATGAAAGCATCATAGACATCGAATTCGCGCTTGCCGTTGGATACGTGAAGCGGTCCCGACGAGCCGTGAAACTCATCCTCACCGCGCTCATTATTCTCAGCCTTGCGGAAATAGGACAGGACATCGTTGTAACCCCAGCCGTCGTTGCCGAGTTCGGCCCAGTGGTCGAAATCCGACCGGTCGCCGCGGATATAGACCATCCCGTTCATACCGCTCGATCCACCCAGCATCTTCCCGCGCGGATTGTAGAGGCGGCGGTCGTTGAGCGCCTTTGAAGGGTCGGTGTTGAACCGCCAGTTGAGCGTATTGATCCGATAGTCTTGGATCAGCGCCGCAAAAGCGCCGGGCGTGGACACAAGCGGCGAGGTGCCTGGGCCGCCTGCCTCGAGCAGGCAAACGGTGACATCGGGGTCCTCGGACAACCGGCTGGCGATAACGCCGCCCGACGACCCACCTCCAATAATTACATAGTCAGCCATTTGCTTCCCTTGTCATTCGACCCATGCTGGCGACCCGGCGTCATGCAACATGCCAGCATCAACCGCCGCAGCCACGTCAGAGGATCTTTTCGAAGATGTTGAGTAGTCCTTCGGTCTTGCTCGAATAGGGTGGCAGAAGTTGACCAAGCAGGCTGAGTTTCGGCTGAGAGAACACCGGCTTGTAATGAGTGAAGCGCTCGAAACTGGCGACGCCGGTATAGGCACCGATGCCGCTCTGTCCGATGCCACCGAAAGGCAGCCGGCGCTGGAAGACGTGCATGACCGTGCCGTTGAGAGTCACGCCGCCAGCGTGCGTTTCGGAAATGATCTTGCGCCGTTCCTCACTTTCGTCGCCAAAATAATAGAGCGCCAGCGGGCGCTCATGCCGGTTTACGTAGCGAATGAGCTCGTCTTCGGAGCGATATGGCATGATCGGCAGGATCGGTCCGAAAATCTCCTCCTGCATCATCGCCATGTCATCGGTAACGTCGAGAACCGCCAACGGCACGATCCGATGCCGTTCAGGAAGCGTTCCATCGCCGTTGTCCGAGAGGTTGAGCACCGTCGCGCCCTTGGCTTCGGCATCATCGAGCAAACCTTGGAGCCGCGCGAACTGTCGGTCATTGATGATACTGGTGAAATCGGGGTTGCTTGCCGCGTTGGGGTAGCATTTGGCAACCTGAGCGCGGAGTGCGGCGACGAAGCTTTCCATCTGATCGACATGGACGAAGGCATAGTCAGCGGCGATGCAGGTCTGGCCGGCGTTGAGCAGCTTGCCGAACACTAAGCTTTCACAGACTTGTGCAAGCGATGCACCCTTGCCCACGATGGCAGGGCATTTGCCGCCAAGTTCCAGAGTAACAGGTGTAAGGTTGGCAGCCGCCGCTTCATAGACTTTGCGGCCAACCGCGGGTGAACCGGTGAAGAGAATATGGTCGAAAGGTAGGGCCGTCATCGCCTGTGCCATGTCGGGCCCGCCCTGGACAATCGCGAATTCCTCTTCGGCGAAATACCGGCGCACAAGCCGCTCGCTGGCTTCGGCGGCGTTGGCGGAAACTTCGCTCGGCTTTGCGATCACGCGGTTGCCGGCCGCCAATGCACCGGCCGCGCCAACGAATATGGTGCCGAGCGGATAGTTCCACGTGCCGAGAACGCCCACCACACCTAGGGGCTGGGGGACCAGGCGCGATGAACCGGGAAGGCCGAAGATGTCAGTCTTCACCCGCCGCGGCCTCAGCCACGTCTTCAGATTGCGGCGCGCAAATTTAATTTCCGATATGCCAAGCATCAGGTCGAGCAGGATAGTCTCGTAGCGGGATCGAATGCCGAAATCGGCGGCAACGGCATCGACCAATTCGTCTCTGTGCTGCTCAAATATCCGGCCAAGGCGCCCGAGCAGGTCCATGCGTTCTTCGTAGCTGCGCGAAACCTGCTCACGCGTCCCTTCGCGTTGGGTCGCGAAAATTCGTTCCAGCTCAGTTCTGTTCCGAGACGCATCCACGTTAAATCGTCCGGAGGCGCGCTGGCCGCTCGGCGCTGCTCGCCTGGGCGGTGCTTTCAGCTGCGCCGATCTCAGTGATCACAGCGCGCTCGATTCTGTACGCCGTGCCGATGAATGAGGGACCGTTGCCGGTGGAACGCATCATGGATGCTCCTCGGTCTGAAAGTCAGGTCGAAAAAATCGGGGGCAGCGGGCGGGAGAGGATGCCCGCCGCCCCCGTCGCAGCAGCGATCAGAACTTGACTGTCGCTTCGACGCCATAAGTGCGCGGCATGCCGCGGTTCAGATAATCGTAGCCGAACACGTTCATGTTGAGGCCGTAGGTGTAGTAATATTTGTCGAACAGATTCTTCGCCCACAAGCTAACCGACATATTGTCGTGCGCATAGGTTAATCGCGCATTGGCGAGCCAGTAGCCCGGATTTGCGCATGTAATCGCCTTACCCGCGAGCGTTATGTTCGATCCCGCTGGGGGTGTATCGCACGGTGTCTGCCCATAATTCTTGAACGGATCAAAATAGTACTTGCCCATGTAGGACGCATCACCGCGCAAGGTCAGCTTGTTGGTGCCGTCATCGATCATATCCCAGTCGAATCCGGCCTGGAACGTAACCTCCGGCGCGTTCGGGAAGGGATTGCCGTTGACGTTCAATGTCGGGCTGGCCGGGTTTGCCGGATCGATCACATTGCCTTTGTACTTGCTGTTGAGATAGCCCAGCGAAGCATCGAAACGCAACGTATCGGCCACCTGCCAGGCGAGTTCGGCCTCGCCACCGAACAGGCGACCATTGGCGCTGCGCGTGAAGGTTGTAGCGCCGACCACCTGCGTTACTTGGTGATTCGAATACTCGTAGTAGAAGCCCGCGAGGTTAAGTTGGACGCGGCGATCGAACAGCCGGGTTTTGAGCCCCGCCTCATATGCATTCACCTTTTCAGGCTGGATATAATAGACTTGATTGACGCCCTGATAGGCAAGCCCGTTGAAGCTGCCGCTGCGGTAACCGCGACTGTACTGGAGATAGCCCATGATATCATCGGCGAACTCATAGCTGACATTGATACGGCCGGTTAGCCTGTTTGCCTTTTCGCGCTGCTCAAGCGGCGCGAGATTGGGGTTGTATGGATTGCTGTAGGGGACCAGGTTGACAACCGGCGTCGTACCGTCGAGCGCATAGAGGAAAGTGCTGCCGTTAAGGTAATTGACCTTATCCTGGGTGTAGCGTGCACCCACCGCCACGGTCAGCCGCTCGGTCGCTTTCCAGGTTACGTCGCCGTAGATCGCCTTCGAGGGGCGCGACACGTCAAAACGCTGTTCGCCGAGGATCGGGGTGAACGGAGGCGCGCCTGCCCCGGCGCAGCCCGCCGAAAAGCTACCCCCCATGCCGCCATTGCCCGTATTATTGATCGCGATGTCGGTCTGGAGTGCAATCAGCGAGCGTGCATCAAGGAAGCCGTTGGGATTGATCTCGATCGCGTCGCAGAATCCGGCATCGCCAGGCCCCAACGCCGGATTGGCGGCAAAGGCTGGGATATAGCGGATCGCGTCGGGCGTTCCGATTGCGGCGTTATTGTAGCTGCCCGGAAGACCGGCGCCAAGCAGCAGCGGCCTCAGCGCCCCGAAAAAGTCCGGGTAGTTGACCGTCTTGACCTTGTCCCTGCCATAATAAAGGCCGGCAATGATATCGAGGCGGTCGTTCGAATAGCTGAAACGCAGGTCCTGGTTGAAATTCTTGCTCGTCGACGTGAGGCCGATCGAGCAGAGATCGGCTGGGCCGCCATCGCAATCATCAGGATTGTTGATATAGTCGCCGGTGTCGTAGCCGGTAATCGAGGTGACGGAGAATTGGTCGCTGACATCCCATTTGATGTTGAGGGCTATCCCTTTCGACTTGCTGATGTTCTTACCTACCCGATCAACTGCGACCTCATTGTCACGCAGCAACCGCCCGCCTAGGAAAGGTTGCGGATCGTAACGCGAATAGCCGAGCGCATCCTGCCCGCCCGCGAGTTGACCACCTGCATAGGGCGCGGTGCCCCATGGATCGTCCTTCGCGGCATAGAGCTTCAAATTGATGTCGAGATCGGGATCGGGCCGGAAGCGGATCGAGATGCGACCGCCGATCGTATCGGTGGTCCCTAGGTCGCGCTCATTCCCAGGCAGTACATTGCGCTGCCAACCATCCCCTTTTGCAAAAGTACCGGCGACGCGGACGCCCAAGATGTCGGGAACCAGCGTCGCTTCAGCGGCGCCCTGCACCGTGAAAGTGTCGTAATTGGCATAGCCGGCGGTCAGATAGCCATTGGCCTCTCCCAGATCCGGCTTGCGCGTGAAGAAGCTGATCGCGCCACCCGTGGTGTTGCGACCGTAGAGTGTTCCTTGCGGTCCGCGCAGTACCTCGACCCGGTCGATGTCATAGAGTTGCAGGCCATGGCTCGCCCGGAAGCTCTGATAGACTTCATCGACATAGACGCCAACCGGCGACGCAGTGGAGGCGGAAAATTCGTTCGCCACTGAAATCCCGCGCAGCGAGAAATTCGGTTGGGTGCGACCATAGGGAGTGGTGACTTGCAGGCTGGGGATCGCGCCCATCAAGTCTGAGGTCTCCGTGATGCCGCGCGTGCGCAGCGTCTCGCCGCCTATGGCGGAAACGGCGGCTGGAACATCCTGCAAATTCTGTTCGCGCTTCTGCGCCGTGACGACGATTGTCTCAAGGCCACCTTCCTGCGCCTCGGGCTTTTCGCCCTGCGATGCAGCGTCCTGGGCATGTGCCGGCACTGCAAGCGCACACGCGATCGATAGCGCGGTGGCACAAAGCAAATTTGTCCTAAAGGCTGTGACCATGACTGTCCTCCCCACGGCATTTTTTGATTTGGCGCCATTTGCCGCGCCTTGGGGCTCATCGTCCAATTCAATTTGTTGGCGAACTATTCCTCCCACTCATTGATTAAGGACTGATGAGCCTGCACCGCTGACGCTTCGTGGCGACGCAAATAACCCCATATATTTCATTGAATTAGTCACGCTGAGCGCGTCCATCGGGACGGATGCGCGCGTTCTGCTCGCCCCAATCGAGCCCTTCCAGACGATGTATCGGCGTAATTGGCGGTCCCGGCGGTTTCCCTTGTCGAGTTGCAAGGGGAATCAGCTATGATGAGATGTAGTGAGATACGGTTTCTTGGAGTTCATTCTACTATTCGCGGATGCATCTAAGTAGCTGATATTTCTAACAACTATGGCAGAAAACCGCGCCTCTAAATCGGCGGTTCTGACTTTTGAGGCTCATCGCGAAGCCGCCCGAAGGGGGCGTTGCCAATACGGCTGTCTCTGGTCGCTTGGTGGCAGGTGCTGGATGGGAGCGGAACAGCGCATGAATTGTGAGAACTCGATAGGATTCTTCTCGACATTCGACACTGCGGTTGCCGCGTCGATCACGTCGGCCCAGTCTTGGAGCATCCGCCTTCGCGGTGTGAGATAGAGCGCACTGTTGTAAGCGCCGCGCACCTCATCCTCGTCCTCGTGAGCGAGCGCCATCTCGATCCAATCCGGCTTGTAGCGTTCGGCTTCGTTCGCCCAGGTCGAGCCGAGCCCCCTAAACCCATGTACCGTCTGCCGATGGAGATACCCCATCCGATAACAGGCATAGATCATGGTGTTCTCGGAAATAGACTTTCCAGGCTTGGCTCCGGGAAAGAGGAACGCATCGTTCGTCGCCTGCAAGCGGCGCTGAACGATCATTGCGGCCTGGCGGGACAGCGGAACAAGATGCTCACGTTCCATCTTCATGCGCTCCGGCGACAGACGCCATAGCGGGTTCGGTCCATAGAGATCCTCGAACTCGTCCCTGGCCGCGAAGCGGGTTTCGCTGGTTCGGACCCATGTGAGCAAGGTGAACAGCAGCGCGTCACGGGTGATCTCGCGGCGGCGCGGCGTGTCCTCGCCGTCATAGGCGAAGATCGCTCGCACCAGCTTCGGAAACTCCGCGAGCGGCACGCGCGCCATGTGCCTGACGGGCGGCTTGGGCTTGAGCGCATCGTTGAGGCCGAGCGTCGGATCGATGGTCGCCCAGCCGCTCGCGATCGCGAAGCGATAGATCTGGCTGACGTTCTGCTTGAGGCGACGGGCGATATCGAGGGCGCCGCGCGCTTCGACCGCGCGGATCATCTCGAGAATCTCGGGCGGGTCGATTTCCGTGATCGGACGCTTCCCGATGACCGGAAAGACGTCGCGCTCCATCCGGTTGATGACGCGCAGGGCATGGGCCGAGTCCAGCCCTTCAATACGATTGGCGTGCCAGGCCCGCGCAATCTCTTCGAACAGCTTGAGCGCGGCCCTCTGCTTCTTCGCCCGCTTCCTGGCCTCGGCGGGGTCCTCACCCTGATCGAGCAGCCGCTTGGCTTCGGTCCGCTTCTCGCGGGCGATCGCCAGCGTGACGGTCGGATATTTGCCGAAGCTCAGCAGTTTTTCCTTGCCGTCGAAGCGGTATTTCAGGCGCCAGAGCTTCGATCCGTTCGGCTGGACGAGCAGGTGCAGGCCTTCTCCATCGGACAGCTTGTAGGGGCGCTGCCGCTTGGTGGCGTATTTGACCTCAAGTTCTTTCAAAGCCATCTGGGGGTATCGCCTGTTTTGGGGACAGCCGAAAAATACCCCCAAAATACCCCCAATCCAAATCGCCGTGGGTGGCCGCAGCCGGTCGCACCGGGACGCCGGCGTACGCAACGGGACGCGAAAAATATTTGATTTTCCTCGAAAAATGTCTGCCAGTGGCCTCAGTGGGTCACTGGTGGACAATCCGGGTTGGTAGCGGAGGAGGGACTTGAACCCCCGACACGCGGATTATGATTCCGCTGCTCTAACCAGCTGAGCTACTCCGCCCCGAAGACCTGTTCGGCCCGAAAGCGGGGGTCATATAGGCGCGGGGGCTCCCCCGGTCAATCGTTCCTCGGCGTTCGCCCGTTAGAGGTTCAATCCATTTCGATTCCGCGCTACTATGCAGCTGGGCAGAATGGGGAAAACCGTGAAACCGGGGAGGGATATCGCGCGCGCTGTGTTCGCGCAGCTTGAGCCTGTGGCGCGCCGAATGGCGCCAAAACTTGATATTCCGCCTATCTTCATCGTGGGCCTCCCGCGCGTCGGCTCCACCCTCGCCTCCATTCTGGCGACCCGGCATCTCCGATGCGCATATTTTTCGAACCTCCTGATGGCGACGCCCGCAAGCCCGGTGTTGACGGCAATGCTTGCCGGGCCTCGGCGCGCGTTCGGCGGCACCGATGATCTTGCAAACCGTTTCGGCGAGACCAACTGTTCGCAGGGACCGAGCCAAGGCTACCGGTTCTGGAATCGGCATCTCGGCACATCGGAGACCCCCGCCCCGCTCGACGAGGCCCGGAAGGCCATGATGCGCCAGACGATTGCCGCGCTTCAGGGCATCGCTGGCGGCCCCTTTATCAACAAGTGGCAGAAGAACGGGCTCCGAATCCCGTTTCTGGCGGATCTGTTCCCAGGTAGCGTTTTCATCGAGATAACGCGCGATCCGCTGGATACGGCGCTGTCGATCCTCTCGGCACGGCGCCAAAGCCATGGCGGCGAGGCCGGCTGGTTCTCGGTGCGCCCGTCGACACTCACGCTTTCAGACTATGTCAGCGTTCACGAGCAGATCGCCGCGCAGGTGGCGGCGACGCGGGCGATTATCGACCGCGATCTGGGCGGGCTCCCGAAGGCCAATGTCCAGACCTATGCTTATACGACGATTTGCGCCGACCCGAAGGGTTGGTTGCGCCTCGTGGCTTTACACTATGAAGCGGCAACAGGCATCCCGATCGCCCTTAGAGACACGCCGGCGCAGAAACTCAGTGCACGCCATCCCCTTGCCGAAAAAGCGGATCAACACCTTCTCGGTGCTGCGCTCGCGCGATTTGAAGGCGCATTTCCCGCATCCTGATAGCGATCTGTTGCGCTCCTTCCCCGCACTGAGTAAGTCCTGCGCCAACGGTGGGGAGACGGGGTCATGATGCGAAATTCGCTTGGCATTGCAGCTGCCTTCGCCGTTTTTTTCCTTTCGAATGGGGCCTTCGCCATGCAGGATTGGACGCTTCTTATCCACGGCGGCGCCGGGGCGATGGCACCAGGGAAACTGGAGCCGGAGCAGGATGCCGCCCGGCGGGCCGGGCTCGCGGCGGCACTGGAGGCGGGGAAGACCGTATTGGCTTCGGGCGGCAACGCGCTCGATGCCGTCGAGGCCGCCGTGAAAGTTTTGGAGGATAATCCCGGCTTCAATGCCGGCCGCGGCTCAGTGTTCACCTATGAAGGCGTCAACGAGCTGGATGCCGCCATTATGGACGGTCGCGACCGTGCGGCTGGTGCGGTTGCAGGCCTCACCCGCACCCGCAATCCCGTCACTGCGGCGCGCGCCGTGATGGAAAAGAGCCCCCACGTCATGTTGCAAGGCCCCGGTGCAGACCGCTTCGCGCGCGAGCGCGGCCTTGATCAGGTCGATCCTTCGTACTTCCGGACGGAGGAGCGCTGGCAGCAACTCCAGAAGATGAAGGAGAATGCAAAGACCGGCGCGGTGTTCGACGCCGACATGAAATACGGCACCGTTGGCGCCGTCGCGAAGGATGTCCATGGCAACCTCGCCGCTGCCACGTCCACCGGGGGGCTTACCGGCAAGCGCTGGGGCCGCGTCGGCGATTCGCCGGTGCTCGGCGCAGGCACGTATGCCGACAATCGCGGCTGCGCTGTCTCGGCGACGGGATCGGGCGAATATTACATCCGTGTCGGCGTCGCGCACGAAATCTGCGCACGTATGCGTTTCGGCAAGGAAAACGTGCAGGCAGCGGCCGACGCCGTGCAGGCGGAAGTGAAAGCTCTCGGCGGCGTCGGCGGCGTCATCGCCGTGTCTCCAGACGGTGCATCGGCCTTTTCCTTCAATACGCCCGGCATGTATCGGGGGCGAGCGACCTCCGGCGGTGAGTTTTCCGTTCATATCTATGGGAATGAAGAGTGAGCAGTAGCGACGTACTGATCGTGGGCGCGGGACAGGCCGCTGCCCAGGCCGCCATCAGTTTGCGGATGGCGAACTTCACGGGCACCATCACGATGGTCGGCGCCGAAGCCGTTCCGCCCTATGAACGCCCGCCGCTTTCCAAGGACTATCTCGCCGGTGAAAAGGAAGCCGCCCGGCTGCTGCTTCGCCCCGAGGCGTTCTGGGCCGACAAGAACGTCACCCTGCATCTCGGCACGCGCGTCGTCGCGGTGAACCCGGAAGCGCGCACCGTCACCACGGATGCGGGCGAGCATCTCGGCTACGGCGATCTCATCTGGGCAGCCGGCGGCAGCCCGCGCCCCCTGCCCCTGCCTGGCGCCGACAGCCACAACGTCCACATGATCCGCACGATTGCCGACGTCGATGCCCTCCGCGCCGACCTTGAAGGCGGCGGGCCGGTGGTGATCATCGGTGGCGGCTACATCGGCCTTGAGGCGGCGGCTGTCCTCGTCAAACAAGGTCACAAGGTCACGCTGCTCGAAGCACTGCCGCGCGTGCTCGCGCGCGTTGCCGGAGAGACGGTGTCCCGCTTCTATGAAGAGGAGCACCGCGCCCATGGCGTCGATCTGCGCCTCTCCGCCGCCATTGAAGCGCTGGAAACAGAGGCCGGCCGCGTCACGGCCGTCCGTCTCGCCGACGGCGAGCGGCTTCCCGCAGCCGCGGTGATCGTCGGCATCGGCCTCGTGCCTTCTGTCGAGCCGCTTCTCGATGCGGGGGCGAGCGGCGGCAATGGTGTCGATGTCGATGCTTTCTGCCGCACGGCCCTTCCCCACGTCTATGCGATCGGCGATTGTGCGGCCCACGAGAGCCGTTTCGCGGAAGGCGCGCGTATCCGCCTCGAGTCGGTGCAGAATGCCGTCGATCAGGCGAAAACCGCTGTCGGCGCCATCCTCGGCAACCCGCAGCCCTACACGGCGACGCCGTGGTTCTGGTCCAACCAGTATGACCTCCGCCTGCAAACCGTCGGCCTCTCCACGGGCCACGATGCCACCGTGCTGCGCGGCGAGCCAAGCGCGCGCAGCTTCAGCCTTATCTATTTGAAGGGTGGCCGGGTCATCGCGCTCGATTGCATCAGTGCGGCGAAGGATTTCATTCAGGGGCGTGCACTCGTCGAAAAAGGGGCGGTCATCAATCCGGCCCGCCTCGCCGATGCCGGCACACCGCTGAAGGAGCTCCTGGCCGCATCATAGGGGGACTCACGCCTTGACCATGCCAGCGCTGTTTCGTGGGCGGCTTTCGATCCCGGTGATCGGGTCGCCGCTGTTCATCATCTCGAACCCTGATCTCGTCATCGCGCAGTGCCGCGCGGGCATCGTCGGCAGCTTCCCGTCGCTGAACGCCCGCCCGCTGGCGCAGTTCGAAGAATGGCTGCAGCGCCTTTCGAGCGAGCTCACCGAGAAGGACGCGCCCTACGCGGTCAACCTCATCGTCCACAAGTCGAACGACCGGCTGATGGACGACCTCGCGCTCTGCGTGAAATACAAGGTGCCGCTCATCATTACCTCGCTCGGCGCGCGCGAAGACGTGAACGCGGCAATCCACAGCTACGGCGGCCTCGTCTTCCACGACGTCATCACGGGCGCGTATGCAAAGAAGGCCATCGAAAAGGGCGCGGACGGCCTCATTCCCGTCGCCGCGGGCGCGGGCGGCCATGCCGGCACGCTCTCCCCGTTCGCGCTCGTTCAGGAAATCCGCGAATGGTTCGACGGGCCGATCGCGCTTTCGGGCGCCATCGCGAGTGGAAGTGCCGTGCTCGCGGCCGAAGCGATGGGCGCCGATTTCGGCTATATCGGCTCGGCCTTCATCGCCACCACCGAAGCGCGCGCCGACGAGCGCTACAAGCAGATGATCGTCGATAGCCGCGCGTCGGACATCGTCTATTCGAACCTCTTCACCGGCGTGCACGGCAACTACCTCGCCCCGTCCATCGTGAATGCCGGCCTCGATCCCGCGAATTTGCCGACCAGCGACCCTTCGAAGATGGACTTCGGCAGCGGCGGCAACACCGGCGCCAAGGCGTGGAAAGACATCTGGGGCTGCGGCCAGGGCATCGGCGCGGTGAAGGCCGTGCTGCCCGCCGCGGAACTCGTCGCGCGCCTGAAACGCGAATACGACGCGGCCAAAGCGAAACTCTGCGCCGCCTGAACCGTTCTCTTTGATGCGGCTCAAGATACCGCCGGGCCGCTGTGGCATGGTTGGTTCCGGAACAAGCCGCGACTCGAAGGCAAGGATCGGAAGCGCACGATGGAACTGACGATTTCTCTCGAAGAGGTATGCCGCATCGTGCTGAGGGCACGCGAATACGACGCGCAGGTCCCCGCCGTCGATCCCGACGACAGCTCCAACATGGCCGACGACAAGGCCGTGGACGTTCTCGAAGACTCCTCGAACACCTCTGTCGAGGAAGAGCTGCGCAGCATGATCGAGGATCTGAACGACGACGAGCAGACCGAACTCTACACGCTGATGCTGGTCGGCGCCGGCGACTACGACCCCGCCGAATGGGATGAAGCCCTCGCCACCGTCACCGACGAGATTTCAGACATCCCCGATGCCCTCATGCGCACCCCCATGCTGGCCTCACTCCTGGAAACCGGCCTCGCGGCGTTCGGGCTGGACTGCGACGGGCTGGGAACGGTGGGTTAGCTACCCGGGGTCGTCATCGCGAACCCAAAGCGCATACCCCTGAATGGAGTCCACCTTCCGATAGTTCTCCCAGACGGATGCAAAGCGAGGATCACCTGAGAGGTATTCGAGGTAATTGAACTTTCCGCCGATGAAATATGACTTCCGTTTGCGTTCATCGACGAAGACGTGACCGGGCTTGAAAGCGAGCAGATCGTCTACTGTTGCGCGGCGGGAATAATTCAAGATTTGCAGTGCCTGGCTGCATGACTGGTGATTGATCTGGCACTTGGGTTCAGAAAGCAGGCCCGCAGCACCCGGAACGAGCCATTGCGCAGGAAAACGGCTTGTCCAGGTTGCACCGGTCAGGTTGACGAAGGGGAAGCTGGCCCAAAGATTCGACGATAGCACCAGGACGGATGGTGCAACGCCGGGCACGGGATAAGCAGCCAAGAATGGGCGAAGGAGCCGTGATTTGTAAGGCCCTTCGATGACAGGCGGCAATAGCATCGCGGCGACTGTCATAACCGCTATCACGGCATAGAGTTTCCTGACGAAACCCCGCGCAATCATCGCGCAGAGTGTTAGCAACAGGAACACGTTCATGGGATATGCGTGAGATGGCCATCCCTTGAACTGGATCAAATAGGCCCCGCAAAAACCGGTCGCCACGGCAGCAAATCTCAATGCGAACGAATTTTTTGAAAATTCATACTGAAGAAACAACAAGTACAGGACGATTGGAAATACGAGAAAGTGCGGCTTCGTAATAACCAGCAGGGAAACGTATCCGTAGGCGTGATAAACTTCCGACGCCATTGGAACGATATTATCGATATACTCCCTGTGAAATACGAATATGAAAACAAAGTACAAGCCGCACAGCGTTGATATGGTTATATTTTCTAGCGAAAAAACAGCTCTACAGTTTTTCCCCTGCAAGGACGCAACCACTGAAACAAGCAGTGGCGCAAACAGGAAATAGGGTTTCATCGCCAAGCCGAAGAACGCAAATACGCCGAGGGCTATAGCCTCCAGAGGCTTCCTCTGGGAACCTGAAGGATCGAGGCAAAGCGCAAGGAAATATGGCAATGAAAAAATGAGCATCAGGTGCTCGCGCTGGCCAACGAAAGGAATCGGCAGCACGATCAGCGATATGATCGCAGCCGAAAAAACGGCGATGCGTTCCACGCGCGTCACATCTTCACTTGCCGCGACGATGCGTCCACACCAGACAAGCGACACGAACAGAAGGCCAGAAACGTAGATTAGAAACGCTGAAGTGCTTCCACTTCCTATCCATTGAGACACGAGTACCGGTGGTGCGGTTACGTAGAACGCCAGCGGGGGATTGATCTCAATGACATCGACATAGAGACGGGCGCCGTTCAGGAACTTTTCCGTGGCCACCAAATACCAACTCGTATCATGGTTAAAGGGCCGTCCCCAGAAATAGAGGGCGAATAGTGCCGTGGTGGCAAACGCCCAAGCAACGTACGACGCAAACATCGATCTTTCATCGAGATGATGCCCCGGACGGAACACCCAAAATTTGAATGCAACGAAGTTGAGGCTGGGCACAGCGAGGCCAACCAGCGCCAGCGCCGCCAGCATCGGCCACTGCAGCACGTGCGTGACAACAAACACGATTAGGGAGGAGGTTGCGAAACCAAGAAGGCTTGCGACTGCAAATCTGCCGAGCGCTTCTGAATGTTCGGCCTGCCTGTTGAAGGTCCAACTGAAGTGGCCGAGGTAGGCAAATACCACCGCACAAGCGAAACCGACGGTGTTGGCCGATCCAGGTGTAAGGCCGCCAAGGCTGCTGGCCAGATAGGCCGCAAAAAGGTGGAGAGCTGTTGCCGCGACCCCCACCGTACCAAAGCGGCCCGCCTGCACTGCAAACGCGGTCATGATTTCCGTAGCGACGCGTAAAGAGAAAGGCCGAATGGCAAGGGGACATTGCCGACGATCCAACGCTCCAGCCCAAATACGCCCGCCAAGGCTGCATTGACGACGGGATGAGGCATCAAGTCGGTTTCGGCATGTCTGTTGAAAACCCGTTCCGCGATGCGCTGGACGACGGCCAGCGGGAACAACAGGGTGTTGAAGTACGCAAGTTCAACAACCTCCAACCCGGCCTTCTCTGCGGCTTCGCGCAGGGAATCAGGTGTGTAGCGACGTTGATGATGGTGCAATTCGTCATGGCGAGACCAGAGCCAGGGCATCGCCGGCACGGTCAGCAATATACGCCCGTCGTCAGCAAGCCGCTGCGAGAGGGCCCGCAGCGAGTCACTGTCCCGTTCCACGTGTTCGAGGACATCGAACATCGTGATCAAATCGAAGTTCTTGCTTTCGAACGGAATGTTGTCCGGCATCTCTCCGAAAAGGATATCCCCTGCCCATTTGTCGCGTGCGCTTTGCCGAGCGCCTGCATCATATTCAAACGCGTGGACGTTTCCGAATTCAGCCAACAGGGGTAAATTTCCGCCTGTACCGGAACCCGCATCCAGCAGAAGTGGATTTTGCGCCTTATCCGCGAGATTCCGCGCCAGCAAGCGTCTCAAAATATGTCGCCGTCCCACGAACCACCAATGTTCGTCTTCCTGCGCGGCCATGCGCGTGTAGACGGCTCTATCCACGGGACACCTTGGACAGATCAGATGCCTCTATGCCGAACGTATGCTCGACGATGTAAAGCGGCCTGCCGCGAACTTCTGTGGATATGCGACCGATATACTCCCCAAGGATACCCAGCGAAATGAGATTCAAGGCGCCAAGGAGCAGCACTGTAACCATCAAAGACGCGTAGCCCGGCACATCGACATTGCCGAGCAGCTTCGCAACAAGAATGAACCCGGCGTAAGCTATCGCGAGCGTGGCGAGCACGGTGCCGACATAGGTCCAGACCCTAAGGGGCGCCGTCGATGAAGAAAATATGCCGTCCAGCGCGAAGTTCCAAAGTTTCCAATACCGCCATTTACTGGTTCCTTTTGAGCGCTGCTCACGCACAAAAGCAACTTCGTCGCGACTAAAGCCCACCCAGGAGAAAAGCGATTTGTTGAAGCGCGTCCTTTCTCCCAAGGTGAGGAGCACATCTACGACTTCGCGGTCCATCAGTCGGAAGTCTCCGACATTTGCCGGAATCGGATGATCCGCAAGCCGATTGAAGAGATCGTAGAAGCGTCCGGCAGTCAGCCGCTTCAGAAACGTATCCGACGAGCGATCTATGCGCACGCCTTCAACGACCTTTGCTCCTGCCGCCCATTTCGAGATCATCTCGGGAACGACTTCAGGTGGATCCTGCAGATCCACATCCATTGGGATAATGGCATCGCCCGTCGCGAATTTCAGACCGGCAGAAAGTGCGGCTTCCTTTCCGAAATTCCTGGAAAGGCTGACGAGCTTCACGCGCTTGTCGCGCCGCGCAAAGGCAGAAATGATTGCCGCAGTTTCGTCCCGGCTACCATCGTCAACGAAAACCACTTCCACCGTCAACGGCTCGGAAATATGTTCGCTCGCTGCCTCGACAACCGGAAGCACGCGTTCGAGGAACAAACCGATTGATTCCTGCTCATTCAGAACGGGGACGACCAAAGAAATCTTTTTGGTCCGAACGTTGCGCATACCGTGTGCCTTGCTTGAATAATTATCGGTATTCAAACACCAGAATAGTTAATTCGCGGCTAAGTCTGCTCTGCACTGACACCCACCGCATGGACGAATGGCAAGGCCGCCATCATGCCGTCCGCAAATACCGCTCCGCCCCCCACCACACCGCATACGTTCCCGCGAAGGCGACGAGTCCGTCCACCGCGTAGTGCCAACCGAGGTGGATCGAGCCCACAAAAGTCGTCAGCGCAAAAAGCGAGGCGATGAGGCCTGCTGTGCGGCCGATCCGGAACGCGAGCAGCACGTAGAGAAATGCGATCGCGTTGTGCAGCGAGGGCATAGCGGAAATGCCCATGGAGAAGGCGATCGTGTCCGTTTCGTGCGCGGTCCAGAGCATATTCTGCCAGTGCAGCGCGCCAAGGCCCATGCCGCCGTCCGCCTTCAGCGCCGCGTCGATCGCGGTGAGCCTCTCCATCAGCCCGGCAAACTCAGGCGCGGAGGGCGAGGCCATGGCCGCGAGAAAGCACGGCCCCGCGGAGCTGCCGATGTAGGCGCCAAACACCCCGAGCACGATCCAGATGGCCGTGAAATTCAGGAAGAAGCGCGCCCGCTCGGCGCCCGGCGCGATGAGCGCGAAATAGCCGATCGCCACGGAAAGCCCGAACACCCAGAGCGTATACAGGCGATCGATCACCAGCGTGGCATCGGCCGATCCGAACAGCGCATGGGTCAGTTCCCACGGTTGCCGGCCAAGGAACAGGAGCTTGTCGGCCGCGGTAAACAGATCGTCGAGATAGAACGGCATGATGTGCGGGATCTGCATTTTCAGCATACCCATCGCCGCGAACAGCACCGGCATCAGTGCGAGCGGCAGAAGTCGGGAGATGAGCCCGCTCGTATCCTGAAGCTGCGCGCGCAGGGCAATCACCATGCGGGAGAGCGGCTGTGCCTCTCCGGAGAGCAGTGCTCCGATCAAATGATAGAGAAGCCCCAGCGATACCACGAGCGGAATGGCACGCAGCGCCTTGCCCACGTAGTCCGCGACAAGCGCCGCTGTTGAGACGCCATTCCACTGCGCCGCCACCTCCGAAACGCCGTAGATTCCAGCGACCATCAGAAAGAGCGGCGCAAGCCACACCCATTCTTCGCGTGCGATGGAAAACGGCCTTCCGAGAACAGCGTACATGGGCGCCCGATCGATAGCTGCAGCTGTGTCAGCAATAGATAGAAGGCGTTAACGATACGTAGAAGCCGTCCTCAGAGCGCGTCCGCCTCGGACATTACGAAGCCGTTCCAATAACATGTTGATAGTAGGGTTCGTGTGTGCAAGCAGCTGAACCGCGCGAGTTTTTTTATTCTCGCGTTGTTTACATCCCAGTTTGACTGGCCCGGCCGTCCCAGCGGTCGGGCCATTTTTCGTCTTGCCGTGGTGTGGGGATTCCGGGCACCGAAATCGGAAGACACTGCGATGGTGAGCCCTGCTGGATTCGAACCAGCGACCTACTGATTAAAAGTCTATTTCAATGCCTATTCCGAGGCCCGCAGAAATCAGCCATTCACATCTTCCGGCGCTTGGTTTTTCCCGGTTTTCCTTGATAATACGTTGACATTCGTGTCCGCAAGAATCATTCTCGATGCACATTGATGCGCACTCGTTGCGCGGACACAATGCGGACACACGGACATGGCGACACGCATCACGGACGATCTGGTGAAAGGCCTCCCCCTTCCCGCCTCTGGCAACCGCGTCACTTATGACGACAAGGTGCGTGGTTTCGGCATCAGGGTCACCGCGGCGGGCGCAAAGGCTTTCGTGCTGAACTACCGCGTTTCCGGGCGTGAACGCCGCATGGCGATCGGCCGCTATCCCGACTGGTCCGTGGAATCGGCCCGGAAGCGCGCGAAGGAGCTGCGGCAGGACGTCGACCGCGGCATAGACCCGCTGGGCGCCAAACAGGCCGACCGCGCCGCGCCGACGGTCGCCGACCTGTGCGAACGCTATATCGAGGAACATTTGCCCGACAAGCGCGCCAGCAGCGCACGGGACGACCGCGCCATGATCGATAACATCATCCGCCCGAAGCTCGGGGCGGAGAAGGTCGCGGAGATCGATCAGGCACGGGTGCGGAAGCTGCATCGCAGCCTCGCAGCTACGCCTTACCGTGCGAACCGGGTGCTGGCGCTGCTCAGCAAAATGTTCTCGCTGTCGATCGGCTGGAAGATGCGCGGCGACAACCCCGCCAAGGGCGTCAAGAGGTTCGCGGAAGAAAAGCGGGAGCGATACCTGACGCCGGAAGACATCGGCCGTCTCGTGGCCGTTCTGGACGCCTATGCGGATCAGGGCGCGGCCAACATCGTGCGCCTGCTGCTGTTGACCGGCGCCCGTAGCGGTGAAGTCCGCTTTGCACGCTGGACGCAGTTCGATCTTGATGAGGGCAAATGGGTCAAGCCCGCCGCATACACGAAGCAGAACAAGGTGCATCGCGTGCCGCTATCGGACGCGGCCCGCACGCTGCTCAAGAGCATGTACGATACTGCGGCCCGTGACGATGACGGCAAGCTGAAAAGCGAATACCTGTTCCCCGGCCCTGTCTCGGGCGAGCCGCGAACGGAAATCAAGGACGAGTGGCGGGAGATCGCTATCGCGGCCGGCCTCTATGACGTCGTGGCGGGCAAGAACGCCAAGGGTGAACCGGTCGAGACAAAGGTCGTCAACTGCCGCCTGCACGATCTGCGTCACACCTATGCGTCGCTTCTCGTGTCGTCCGGCCTTTCGCTTCCGATCATCGGCGCTCTGCTCGGGCACACGCAGCCGGGAACAACGGCTCGGTACGCACACCTGATGGACGATCCGCTACGGCAGGCCACCAATCGCGTGTCGGATATCGTGAGCGGACGGAAGGCGGCGGACGTCGTGCCGCTGCCGGAGCGGGCGGCGTGACTGATCATTGGAAGGCGATTGGCCGGTATCTCGAACGGCTCGAATGCGAAATCAACAACGCAAAGATCAACGCCGCCGATAAAGATGAAGCCCGCCAAATACTTAGACCTCTGCGCTTGGAATACATCCAAACCGATGGCTACTTTAGCGGCCTTGAGACTGCCGCAGATGCATTGATTTCGTCAGGCCGCGTAGTTGAAGCCGTGGCGATGCAAATGACTACCGCTCAACAAAAAAGGGAGCGTTGGGCGCAGATAATGGGCCAATCAATTGCCATTACGGAGATTTGCCAGCGAGGCAGACAGCGGCGGCCAAAGGGATCCAAGGTATCGGAAGACCGGGACATCATGGCTGCATTTACGGCCTACAGTCGATTTAAAGCGGGGAGCGCTGCCTCGCTTACTGCCGCGATCCGCTCGACTATTGCAGATGAAAAGGCTGCAGGGCGCCCGTTAGCCGGCAACAGTGATGAATCCACCCAAAAGCGCATTAGTCGCGCCGTCGGCGAGTTCCGCAGTGTCTTCGATTCGATGTGGAACGAGGCCCACGCCGGACATTAATTCCGGGGCAATTTACCTCCCAAGCAGGCAAGGTGCGAGCGCTGTACCCATTGGCGGACATTTAACGCCAATGGAGGCACCTCGATGCAAATTGAATCTCCCCCGGTTCTCTCGGAATACCTCACTGACCGAGAACTGGCGGCCCAGCTCGACAAGAGCCACCGCACTATCGCCCGCTGGCGCCGCCTGCGCGAAGGCCCACCGGTCACGCGCGTCGGACGCCGTGTTCTGTACCGCCGCACCGCTGTCGCCGAATGGCTCAAGTCGCTTGAGCGTGGCGCGGGGGAATAGCGATGCAGCACAAACAGAAACGCCGCCCGGGCAGGGGCGGCGCTGATCCCACAATTGGAGGCTGTAGGGTTGATCTTGCATACCATGATACCGCGCCGCTGTCCATAATCGCCGAGATCGATCGGCGCATGTCGGTCGCATGGCTCGCGGGTCTGGCGGTGCGTCGTGACTAAGCCGCCGTTCTATCGCTGCAAATACTGCGCGAACTTCGCCGAGCACTACAAAATTCCCGGTAAGGGTGAGTGCCGGGCACATCCTCCCGTTCGGCTGGCTGACGGTATTTTTGGCTGGCCCGACGTCAATGACGGCGCGTGGTGCGGCGCGTTCGACAAGGGGGCTGCGGAATGACGGACCTCCCCGATATGCCCGAACTCGACGCGGACGACTCCGAATGGGATCGCTATGCGAGACCCGGCGAAGCCCGCGCGAAGGCGCGGAACGAAGCGCTGGCCGATGGCTTCCTGCCTTACATCAACGGGGCGGACTGGATCGGCAAGCCTCCACCCCCGCGCGAATGGCTATGGGAGACGCGCATCCCGCTCAGACAAACAACCTACCTCACGGGGCCGGGGAGCGCCGGCAAAAGCCTGTTCGCGCAACAGCTCGCAACATGCGTCGGCGCGTCCTCGCTGTTCCTTGGCGAACGCATCCGGCCGATGCGGACGATCTACATCACCTGCGAGGACAGCGAGGAAGAACTGATCCGTCGCCAGCACGCGATTTGCGAGGCGACGGGCGTCCCCTTCGACTGGCTTATGGGTCACGGCGAACATGCGCTGGTGAGCCTCGCGGGCGTCGTGGGCAACGCGCTGATGGAAAGGAACGCCAAGGGCAATTGGGCCACCACGGAAAGATTCGACATGCTGGTGGACAACTGCCTCGATGATTGTGGCGCCTCCCCGCTGTTTCTCATCCTCGACAACGCCAGCCACTTTTTCAGCGGCGACGAGAACAACCGGCAAGACGTTACGGCGTTTCTAAACGCGCTCAACAAGCTGTGCATGGATCACGGCACGACGATCATGCTTGTCGGCCACCCGAACAAGAGCGGGGACGACTACAGCGGTTCGACGGCATGGCAGAACGCCGTGCGTCATCATATCGTGCTGAAGCGCCCTGACGACGAGACGGACGCCCAGGACGAGGATCTGCGCATCCTGAGCAACGCCAAGTCGAACTATGCCCGGCACGGCGAGGAAATGCGTATGCTGTGGCACCGCTGGGCCTTCGTGGCACCCGATAGCCTCCCGAAGAATATGATCCTTGAACGCGCCGCATCTGCCCGTGTGGCACGCGAGAACGAGCTATTCATGCAATGCCTCGCCGCCTGCACGAAAGCGCGCCGGGCCGTATCTCACAGCCCCTCATCGAACTATGCCCCGAAGGTGTTCGCATCGATGCCGGAAGCGAAGCGCCTGAAGCAACCAGCGTTCGAACAGGCGATGGAACGGCTCATCCATCTGGGCAAGATCGAACTCGACGTAGCACTATGGCAGGGCTCCAACCGACACTGGAAAACAGGCATCCGGGCGGTGGAAAATCTGCGCCAAACACCCGCGCCAGACACCTGCGCCACACCTGAGCTAAGTGATTGTAATTCCTTGCGCCAAACCGCGCCAAACACACACCCTATATCTAAAGATATAGAGGGCGCGCCTCCCTCGGGGTCGGTCGCGCCTCTCAGTGATGAACCTCCAGCGTCTGACGAGCAGGCCCCTATCCCCCAGAAGGGGGGCCTGCTCTCGCACGACGGTCCCGCGTTCGATGACGATTACGACGATGAGGAGTGTGCGTTTTGAGCGCCGCGTCTCGCCAGACAGAAATATTTGCACTCCGTCGTCGCTGTCAGCCGAGCGCAGGACAGGCGCATTCACGGCTCGCACAACGCCACGTACGGACACTCTGCGGACACACAATCGATTTCACTGACATTCTTGTTGATTTACAGCATCTTGCTAAAACAAGCCCGCTGATTGAAAATCCGTTTATGGGAAATTCAACCTCATCTCCGCTGGGTGACATTACCAAGCCTGAGCCCAAGCGCCGTGGCCGGAAACCGGGCTGCGGCAAGGTGCCGGGGTCGGGCCGCAAACCGGGCGTTACGAACAAGATCCCCAAGGATATGAAGTCCATCATTCTGGCGCGCGGGAAGCCGCTGGAACTGCTTTGCGACATCAGCCGGGGCGTGAAAATCCGCACCGGGCCGCAGGCGGGGCCGGGTGAGCCGCAATACACCTACCCTACCCTGCAGGAACGCGCCGCTGCCGCCAAAATCCTGCTCGACAAGCTCATGCCCGCCGCGAATGGCGTAGCAGGCAAGGACGGCGAAGACGGAGCCCCGCTGACGCCCAGCTTCGACAAGATGAACCCCATCGAGCAGCGCGATGTGGCCCGGCGCCTCGCCTACGTGCTGACCTGTGCGACGGAGGGCGCGCAAGGCTCGGAGCCGGAAGCCCTGCCCGACCCCGAGCCCCAGACGGAGACATGGTACAACGCCACCACCCCGCCAGACCCCAAGCCCGCGCAGGTCATCCCTCCCAAGCCGCAAAGCTACCACTACGAGCCGACCGCCGAAGAACTCGCCCGCCGCGAGTTCGACGCGCATATCAACCGCGCCAGCAACCGCGCGATGGACGGCGGCATCTCCCGTCCCAACGTCATCACACAGAGGCCCCGATGAACCTTTCCGAACGCCGCATCATGGCGACCCTTGCCCTCGCCGACCTTGAAGCCGCGCAGGGTGCCGCCTTGCTCGACGGCAAGCCCTTCGATGCCGCCGAGGTTGCCGCCAAGCGCGCCGAGATCGACGCCATAGACGCCGCGGAGGCCGAGACGGCGCGCCGGGAGCGGATTGCGCAGGCCGAGGCGCTGGCGGCCCATCAGGACGCCACACGGGGCGAAATCCGGGAGACCCTGCCGCAGTACGCCGACGCGGTTAAGCGCGCGGAGAAGTCCGCCCGGGCACTCGTCAAGGCGCTGGCCGATATCGAGGCGGCGGCGGACGCGCTTCGAAGCCAGGCACTGGTATTCAACACGCGCCCGCACGCCCTCGACGTAAGCGACATTCGCGACACCTATTCGCGGCTGTTGGCGTCGGAACTGAACGCCATCGAGTTCAGCCGCTACGGGATTCTCGACTGGATTAGCGCGCCGCGTGAGGCCCGCCCGTGGGGACCGTCATTCGAAAAATACGTCAAACCGGCCTTTGCGGCCATTCTTGAAAAGGAACCGAACTGATGGGTGCAGTTGCTGAAATGAAGGCGGACGAAGCCCCCGCCCCCGCAACCGGCGTAAAGCGCCCGCGTATCGCGCCGCACGCGCCGATCGAAGCGCAGCACTACCGCCGCACGTTCTGGATGAAAGCACCCCCGGAAGCGACCCGCGAGGACGTGAGCTATATGGAGTTCTGGACCGGCGTTCAGAAATACCTCCAGCGGCATGACATCGTGCATGTGCTTGCGGATGACGAAAGCTGGGAGCTTGAAATCTGCATTGAGGCCGTGCGCACCGCCGGCTGCGAGATCAGCGTCCGCAAGAGCTACAGCCGCAAGCCGATTTCCAGTGCCTCGACCCCGCTTGGCGACAATCACCGCAGCGAGTGGCGCGCTGGCATGGGTTGGTGCGTCGTGCGCACCTCCGACGGCTATCCGGTCATCAAGGGCCTGCAGTCGGAAGCCGCTGCCGTTCTGGAATGGCAGAAAACCCAGCCGCGAAAGGTCGCATGATGAGCAACCTTCCGACCATCCTGTCCGAGATCAGCGCGATTGAGGGCGAGATGACCACCCGCGACTACTGGCGGGATGAGGGCAAGCAAGCGCGTTACCGCGAGCTTGTGACGCAGCGGGAGGCTGCCGCCGGACCTGCTGCCGGGGGCGAGGAAGCGGGGCCGCGCATCAATATCCATTCGATGACGGACTATCTCGCGGAGCATGGCACGCCCGACGGATATGGCACGTACACGAAGCTGACGCGCGAGGCGGCGGACGTGGCGGTCGCGATGCCCGCGGCGGACTATGCGGCGTTCGAATCCAGCTTCGAGGCCCTGCCCGACGAGATCACGAACGCGGCGCTGGCCGAGCTGCTGACCACGAAGCCGCTGGCTGAACACGTCCCCGAGGCGTCGGCGCGGAGTTTCGCCCGGACGCCGGAGGGCGCGATCCTCGCCCGCGAGTGGGGGCAGGACTTCCGGCATAACATGGGCGTCGTCCGTGCCCGTCTCTACCGCATCATGGACGGGTTTGATGAATCGTATGACGCCCGCTTTCTCGGCTGGCTGGAGAGCCTTTCCACGCCCGCTGCAATCGCGATCTATCGGAAACTGGCGGCATGATCTGGGGGTTTATCATGAGATTTTTTGACTGGCTTTTTGGGCGCGCAAGCCCGCCTGCGGTAGCGCAAGGCGTCGCACTCCCCCTTTCGATCAACGGCGGGATCACGCGCGAGCGCTGCCAAGGTCGCATCGAGCGGCTGACGGCGAAACTCGCACGCCAGAAAGCGCGCGGCGCGGACGCCGCTGCGATCGAAGAAACGCAGCGGTCGCTCCGCCACTACAAGGCGCGGCTGACGCTCCTTGAGACGCAGGGGTAGGCGACATGGCGACTTCACGCTTCCATAGCGCATGGTTTGAACGCGCTTTCGACGGCACGGCGGCGCTCGATCTTGACGCGACAGGCGCCGCAACGGTGAAACTGGCGATCCTGACATCATCGGCCACGCTCAATGCCGACACGTCGAACACCTATTCCGGGGTGAGCGCCAATGAGGTCTCGGGCACGAACTACACGTCCGCCGGCTATACGCTCTCGGGTCTTACCGCAGGGCTCGACGGTTCGAACAACTGGGCCTTCGACGCGAACGACCTGTCTGAAATTGCGCAAAGCGGCTCGGGGTTCAGCAACGGGCGAAGCCTGATCGTCTATGAGACGGGCGGCGGATATATCCTCTACAGCCACACCGCCGACGCCGATTTCGGGAACGTCGCGGGGCCGCTCAATATCGGCTTCGATGCTGCCGGCATCCTCGGGGTGACGATCTAAGCCATGACGATGCCCGCCATCTATGGCGTGACGACGGTTGTTGTCGGCACGGGTGCAGTGAGTCCAGATTTTACCGGCATCACGGCGGCCGGGCGACAGCTGTGGGCAGTGCATCGCTCGGCGAATGAGCCGATTACAGCGCCCTCGGGCTGGACGGATATAAGCGACAGCGGCTGGGGCACGGGCACGGGGGGCGGGACCGATGCGACGCGCCTGCAGCTATTCCAGATGGATGCGCTTGCAGATGGCACCGAGACGACGCTGGCACTCGATGATAGCGGCAGCTCCAACCTCGCGTTCGGGTTCGCGACCGACCCCGTTGACATCGATGTAATCGCCACGCCGTCGGTCGGGTCATACACGACCTCCCCATCATTCCCTTCCGCGACGACAACGGGCGCGGATCGCCTCGTCTTCCTGTTTCTCTGTAACGACAGCGACGCGGACTCCTCGACGGGGGGTAGTGCGCCGACGAACGCAGCGCTTGCCAATTTCGCGGAGCAGGCCGACCGCCGGACCAATCAGGGCAACGGCGGCGGCGTCTGGTTTGTGACCGCCGAGAAGGCGACCGCGGGGGCGACCGGGACGACTTCGGGGACTTACGCCTCGTCGGCTTCCGGCTCCGTAATGGTCACGGTCACGATGGCCGTGGCGACGCCATCGGCGGGCGGCGATACGATTACGGCGGGCAAGGCGAGTGCATCGGCCGCGGCGCGGAACTTAGCCATTCAGGCGGGCACGTCTTTCGCGCTCGGGAAGGCCGTGGCGGCTGCGCAGGCTGGCGCGGCAAGTGTCATTCAAACGCTGTCGCTTGTGCTTGGCAAGGCCGCAGCGGTTGCACAAGCGCGTTCCCCGTCGATTTCCGACGGGACGCCGCCGACGGTGAGATCCAGCCTCGGCGGAATTTTGTTTGGATTGCGACTTTCAAGAATGTGAGGTGATATCATGGCGGTTACAGTTCTAGAACTTCAGTCACTGCGCGATTGGGCGCAGGCCATTCCCGTCCCGGAGCGTGCAAAGCAGTCGCTTACGATCGGCGGTGCCGCATCGGCTGCCTTTGGGCGGGGAACCGTGGTTGTCGAGATTGACAGCGACACGCATTGCCGCGTCGAGTTCGGGGTGGCTCCTGCTGGAACCGGCAACACGTTTTACATTCCGGCGCTGACGCCTCGGCAGTTTCATGTGGTGGCCGGGCATAAAGTCATCGCGGTGGCGGCATGAGAACGGGCGATTCCTTCGACGCTGATCTGGACGGGGCGCTCGATGCAGTCATGCGTGGCGACCTCATGCCAGCCCCTACTCCGGCTCAACGTGCGCGGGAGTCGATGCACTTCGCCGTTTCCAGCAAGCCGGACTATGAGGCAGACCTGCAGCGTGCAGCGCGCGCGACCGGCGTCCCGATACCGTCGGCACGGTCTTACCCTGATGTCGTGAAGGCGCGGGCGCGTTCGGAGGCCTACGACTTCGACTTGATGGCGGAGGAATCGCCCGCGGTCACCTCCTTGCTGGGTGACGTGGACAAGGCCAGGATCGCGCACGATGACGTCGAGAATCTGAGCGCGATCGAGCGGGGCCTGAACAAGCTGAAGGGCGCTCTCAAGGCTGGGTACTACGACGCCGCGAACACGGGCGCCGAAATGCGCCGGGTCATCGACGACGTTTCAGACGTCGCGTTCTCGCCTGTCACGGCGCTGATAGACGCCTATGCCGAAGCGGCGTCCCCGGCCCTTGCCCAAAAGCTCTATCGGTACGACCGGGAGAGCAAGAAAGCTGCGGCGGGGGAGCGGGAGGGCTTCCAGCGACAGGCTGCCGCCGCCATGCCGCAATCCGACAGCTTCATTGAGGGGGCGGTCTGGTCGGGCGTGCGGAGTCTCCCGGCCACTGTCAGCGCGATCGGCGCGAGTGTTGCCACGGGAAGTCCGGCAACCGGCCTTGCGATCATGAGCACGTCGACGGGCAGCTCATCCTATGGTGAGGCGCGCGACGCTGGCCTGCCCATGTCCCGCGCGCTGGCCTACGGCATCTCGCAAGGCACGATCGAAGGCGCGACCGAAAAGCTGCCGATGGAGTTCATCACCAAGTCTCTCGGCAAGGTGAAGATGACAAAGTTCCTTGGCGAGTTCGTCGCGAAGGAAATGGCGGGTGAACAGGTCGCGACGGTCTTACAGGACATGAACACTTGGCACGCGATCAACCCCGACAAGACGATGGGGGAGTATCTAAGGGAGCGTCCGGCGCGTTCTGCTGAAACGGCGATTGCGACACTGGTGAATGCTGGTGCCATGGGGGCCATACACATGGCCAGCCGGGGGCGCTAGCGATGTCGATGGCGAATCTCATCGTCCAGCCTGATGCTGCCTACCTGATGACGGATTCGGGCCTGTTCACGCCGAGTGGAATGCTTTTGGCGCTGGGACCGAAGGTTCTTGCCGTTCGCTCGCAGGCGCTCGCCATTGCCACGACGGGCAGCCTCCACGTCTGCGTACTCGCGCCGCTACTGCATTCGATCCCCGATTGGGAGACGTGTGATCAGGAGGTATTCGTGCGTGCCCTGCCGGGGGTCGTGCGGGCCTTCTACGCTGGCGAGGGCCTCAACCCCGACCAACTGCCGAGCGAGGTGTTTATCGCCCTGTATTCGCGGCGGATGGGGCGCCCTATGGGCCTGTCGTTCATCACAGGCTATCCGACGCCGTTGCCGGGCGTGGAGCCGTGGAAGCTGTCCCCGTGCCTTCAGGCACTCAATCCGGGCGTCGATCTGTGCGAGGTTTATGGCAGCGGGGTAAGGCTGCGTGATCCCTCTTTCGTGCCATGGCGCGATGCCATGCCGCTTGTGGAGGCGCAGAGGGCCATTCGCGCGGGCTGGGGTTTCATACCGGACGGTGTGAGCGCCGTGGCCGGTGATATCACCCTGACGATAGTTTCGGCGGCCGGGATCGAGTGCACGTCCCTGCATACCTATGCCGACGTCGAGGGGGAGCGGGTGGCGGCTTAACGACGCTTTCGGCGTCTCGCGGCGATTCCCAGCAGGCCAATGCCGAACAACGCGATGGTGGCGGGCTCTGGGGCTTTGAGAACCCGATATCGCCAAAGAGTATCGAAGCTGACCGTCACATCGCCCACCTCAATCCAATAGGCTGTCGAATCCCATGGATCGCCTAGTTCAAATCTGTACTCGGAACCGTAAAGGTAGGCGTAGACACCCGCGACGGTGCCGGGTCCAGGCACGCCGAACAGCTTATCAAGCTCTGGGTCAAAGTAGTAAAAGCAGCAGTCAAACGTCGCTAGGCCGTCGATGATTTGATAGCCAAGTTCCAGTTCCCCGGTTCTCAGATTGAAAAGAGGGCCTTCGCCATAGCCGCTTTCCCAACCATCGCGGACGACGGCTGTGCCACCGCCAGCGCGTTTGAGGCGTGTGTAGTATGCTGCCGGTCCCGAACCGCAGCCCCAGTCCATCCCCGACGCTCCGTCTCCACCCTCGCCGCCAAGCGTCGTGCCGCCAAACTGCAGATGCTCAAAGTCTTCGGAACAGGTGAACTTGGTTTTGGGTCGAATGCGCCATCGCATTTCAAAAGTGTCGCCGACATTCCATGCAAAATTGTCAAATTCACTGATGGAGAAGTCGCGAACGTATCCGTCCGGACCAAATAGTTTGCCCTCGCCACTTACGCCTGTGACGACCGATTTCATTGAAATTTCGACGTTCCATCGAGAGTAAGTGGTGGTTGGAACGGCAAACGAAGGCGAAGCAAAACACACGGCAAGAGCCGCGCATGTCAGAACACGCATAGTAATCTCCCCTGTTATTGGGGAGGCTATGGTTAAGGGGTCATTCCGGCAACGATTCGTTTTTAAGCTTGAAGCGCTCGCCTATGCGCCCAGCCCCTTCTCCACCAGCCGCCTGATCGCTTCCGAGCGGGTCGCGTCTCCCCGCTGAACGTCCAGCTTCGCCAGCAATTCCGCTGGCAGCCGAACGCTGATTGAAGGGTCGCGGCCTGTGGCGGGACGCCCTCTAGATTTTTGGTGTGCCGATATTGACGCCTTCATATTTTAGGCATACCAATAAAGACGAGCCGAGACAAGGATTAGGCCCCTCGCCCCGGCTCTAACCGAAACCGCATGAAAGGATGCGATAATGGCTAATTCCAGCATAGGGGCGACGTGCGCCCAGACCAAGCGCCATGAGGAATGGCAGACGCTCTTGCTTGAGTATCGCGAGGCGAAGCGCATCGCAGCGGCTGCATCGAGTGCGCACAGCCAAGTATACGATGCATGGAAATCATCTTGCGGCAGGTATCCCGACCTCGACCTCGACGGGCGCACGATGGCGGGCGAATATGTGATGGCCGTGTATGGCTCGGTTACTCGCTGCGTTTCAGAAGCTCGCGGATGGCCGATACGAGAGTGCATTGATAAAGAGTGGCGCGATGCGATGGCGCGCTGCCGCCGCGTCGACATGGAGGACAAGAGGCGATATCGGCAAATGGGCTTGCGGCAGCTCCTTCGTGAAGCCGACGCAGCATCATCAAAGTGCACCGAAGCTTGGCTCGCATTGTGCGAATATCCGGTGAGAGACATCACGGAACTGGTACGCAAAATCGACCTGATCGAGAGCGAAGAGGACGACGCGATCGATTACGTTGATGAGATTGTCGCTGACATTCGGCGCATCAGCAACACCTGATCCCACCACCATGGCCCATCAAACGCCCGGCCTCACCGCCGGGCGTTTTCATTTCTGGACATAGTGCGGACACGCTTTCGGCTTCGCAACCGTTTCCGTCGGTAAGTTATTGAAAAGATGGTGAGCCCTGCTGGATTCGAACCAGCGACCTACTGATTAAAAGTCAGTTGCTCTACCGACTGAGCTAAGGGCCCTTGCGCCGCGTGGCGTGTGCGGGGCTGATCTATGGAGCGCGGGGGCTTCGGTCAACCGTTTCTGAGACGCGCGTGCATCTGGCGCACGCTAAGGCCGAGTACGGGGTGCCTCCAGTCCGGCGCGACAGCCAGCATCGGTGTCAGCACAAAGTCCCTCATGTGCATGGATCGGTGCGGTGCGGCGATGCCGCGCGATTGCCGCCAGAGCAGCCGTCCCGGCCACACGCCGCTGCCCCAGGCGATGAGGTCGAGGTCGAGCACACGCGCCCCCCAGCGCCGCCCCCGGCGGCGTCCGAAGCTACGCTCCACCGCTTTTAGCGCCGCGACGATCTCGGGCGGCGTGAGGTGCGTCGACGACGCCATGACGGCGTTGGCATAGTCGCGGCCGCCCGGCCCCACCGCCCGCGTACCGAGGATCGGCGACACCGCACCGACTGGAAACCCGGCCGCGCCGAGCGCCTTCACGGCAGCACGCACAACACCGGCCGGTCGCCCGTGCCGTCCGTGCGGGCGGTTCGAGCCGATGGCGATCACGATTGGTGTTGCAGCGGTTGCTAAGCCCATGTGCGCCGCTTAATCGGAAAGCCATGTTCATGGAAAGCCCGCTTCCCCAAACCGAGCCGCCGCGCGATTGTCCGCGCTGCCCGCGCCTCGCCGATTTCCGCCATGCGTGCCGTACCGAATACCCGGATTGGTGGAATGCGCCCGTCCCCGCTTTCGGCGACCCCGATGCATGGCTCGCGGTCATCGGCCTCGCCCCAGGCAAGCACGGCGCGAACCGCACCGGGCGGCCGTTCACGGGCGATTACGCGGGCGATCTGCTCTATGCGACGCTGGACAAGTTCGGCCTTTCAACCGGCACCTATGCCGCCGATCCGCAGGATGGCCTCCGCCTCAAGGGCGCGATCATCCTCAACGCGGTCAAGTGCCTGCCCCCGGAAAACAAACCGACGCCGGAGGAGATGAACACCTGCCGGCCCTTCCTTGAAACGCAGATCGCCGCCCTGCCCCGCGTGCGCGCGTTCATCGCGCTCGGGCTCATCGCGCACCAGTCGACCTTGCGCAGTTTCGGGCTCAAACCCTCGCATCACAAGTTCGGGCATGGCGCGCGCCATGCGCTTCCCGGCGGCCGCATCCTCTTCAACAGCTATCACTGCTCGCGCTACAACACGAACACGGGGCGGCTGACGGCACCGATGTTCGAGGACGTCTTCCATATGGCGCTGAGCGAGGCCGCATAACCCGTGCCGTTCTCGGTCGTCGATCTCGATCAGGGGAACGCGCGCTGGCTGAAATGGCGGAGCGGCGGCCTCGGCGCATCGGATGCCCCCGCCGTGATGGGTGAGAACCCATGGAAAAGCCGCAAGCGCCTGCTCAAGGAGAAGGTGGATGCGATGGCGGGCGTCGTTTCGCACTGGCGCGGCAATGCGGCGATGTCGCGGGGCAATGCGTTGGAGCCGGAAGCCCGGCGGCTCTATGCGGGCCACACCGGGCATAACGTCGCGCCCGCCTGCCTTCAGAGCAATCGCTATGAATGGCTGCGCGCCAGCGTGGACGGCATCTGCTTCACCGCCGGCGCGGTCGTGGAGATCAAGTGCGGCGACAAGGCTTATGCGTACAGCGCCGAAAAAAGCGCCGTGCCGCGTTACTACTACGGCCAGCTCCAGCACATCCTCGCCGTCACCGGCTACGCGCGGATCGACTTCTGGTGCTGGGTGCCGGGCCGCACGCCGCAGCACATCGTCGCCGAACGCGACGCGGCTTACATTGATCGGATGCTCGATACCGAGGCCGCGTTCTGGGACGAAGTGCTGGCGGGGTAAGCCCCTCAGATGTCCTGCGTCAGCCGCCCGTAAAGCTCCGGCCGCCGGTCCCGGAAGAATCCGAACGTCGCGCGGTGCTTCTTCACGCGGTCCAGATCGATCTCCGCCGTCAGCACGCCCGTTTCCTGGGCGCCAAATTCGGCAAGGAAGTCCCCGCGTTCGTCGGTGATGAAGCTGTGCCCGTAGAAGCTCATCGCGTCCTCGCTGCTGATGCGGTTCGCGGCGACCACCGGCACGACGTTCGAAACCGCGTGGCCGATCATCGCCCGCCGCCACAGCCGCGAGGTATCGAGTTCTTCCGACGCCGGTTCGTCGCCGATCGCGGTGGGGAAGAACAGCACGTCCGCACCCATCAGCATCATCGCGCGCGCGGTTTCCGGATACCACTGGTCCCAGCAGACGCCGACGCCAACCGTGCCGTACTTCGTCGGCCACACCTTGAAGCCGGTGTTGCCGGGACGGAAATAGAACTTCTCCGTATAGCCGGGGCCGTCCGGGATGTGGCTCTTGCGGTAGATGCCCATCACCTTGCCGCTGTCGTCGATCATCGCGAGCGTGTTGTAAAAGTGCGGCCCGTCCGCTTCGAAGAAGCTCGTCGGGATATAGACCTTCAGCTCGGCGGCGAGCTTCTGCATCGCCAGCACGGATTTGTGCTCCGTCACCGGCTTCGCGGTCGCGAAGAAGCGCTCGTGCTGCACCTGGCAGAAATACGGCCCTTCGAAGAGCTCGGGCGGCAGGATGATCTTCGCACCCTTCCCCGCCGCTTCGCGCACCAGGTCGCTGACGCGGGCGATATTGGTGTCGATATCGCCCCCCAGCGGAAGCTGAAGCGCGGCGACGTTCATGGTGCTCATAGCGCGGGAACCTGCTGCGTGATGCAATGGAACGAGCCGCCCCCGGTCAGGATATGGTTGGCGGGAAGCCCCACCGCCTTGCGGCCGGGAAACAGCGCCTGCACGGCAGCGACGGCGGCTTCGTCGTTCGGCTGGCCGTAGATCGGCACGATCACCGTCTTGTTGGTGATCAGGAAGTTCATGTAGCTCGCGGGCACCGCCTCGCCGTCGACCTCCAGCAGACCCGGCGACGGTATCGTCTTCACCTCAAGCCCCGCGGCCTCCAGCGTCCGCCACGCCTCGGCATAAACCTCGGCGTTCGGATCGTCCGCGCCCGCCGCTTCCGGCACCACGACGACGCCCTCCGCAACGAACCGTGCCAGGTTGTCGACATGCCCGTCCGTGTGGTCGTTCATGAGCCCGTCGCCAAGCCAGATAACCGTATCGAGCCCCAGATCGGCGGCCAGCCGCGCCTCGACCTCTGCCTGCGACAGATCCGGATTGCGGTTCGGGTTGAGCAGGCACTGCCGCGTCGTCACCACGCGCCCTGTGCCGTCCGGTTCGATTGCGCCGCCTTCCAACACCCAGTCGTTGCGTACGAGCGGCACGCCCTGCGTTTCCGCGACGAACTCGGCAACCGTATCGTCACCTTCCAGGTCGAATTTGCCGCCCCAGCCGTTGAAGCGGAAGCCCGCCGCGCTACCGTCTGAAAGGAACAGCGGCCCGGTGTCGCGCAGCCAGATGTCGCCGAACTTGCGCTGATGGATACGCACGGAGGGGTGGTCGGCCAGCGCGAACCGCGCGCTCGCCTCCGCCTCGAGCCCATCAACCAGGAGCTCGACCGGCTCTCCGCCATCCGCGATGATCGCGGCCACCATCGCGGCGACCTCGGCCTGCGCAGGCTCAAGGTCTTCCTGCCAAAGCGATGCGTCGGAAGGCCACGCCGTCCAGATCGCGGCGTGCGGCGCCCATTCGGCGGGCTGACGTTTCATGAATTCTCCTCTTGCACGAAGCCGGTTTCGTCCGCGCCTCTGCCACTCGAACCCTCCCCAGGCAACGCAGTTCCCTTGAAGCCTTGCGCCACCACATACCATTCGGACGAATCCTTGCGGCTTGCGGGTGGTTTCGTGTGCTTCACCGTGCGGAAATTGCGTTTCAGCTCTGCGACAAGCGCGTGGTCCGCGCCGCCCGCCAGCACCTTGGCGACGAACGTGCCGCCGGGGGCGAGGATCTCGCACGCGAAATGAAGCCCCGCCTCCACCAGCGCCATCGTGCGCAGATGGTCGGTCTGCTTGTGACCGATGGTGTTCGCCGCCATGTCTGAAAGCACGAGGTCCGCCGCGCCGCCAAGCGCGGTTTTCAGCGCGTCCGGCGTTTCATCGGCAAGGAAATCCATCTGCAGGAAGGTCACGCCCGCAATGGGTTCCATCTCGAGAAGGTCGATGCCCACCACCGCCGCCTTCGGATGCTTCTCGCGCAGCACCTGGCACCAGCCGCCGGGCGCCGCGCCAAGGTCCACCACCCGGCGCACCCCGCGCAGGAAATGATATTTCTCGTCGAGCTCCAGCAGCTTGAAGGCTGCGCGCGAGCGATACCCCTGCGATTTCGCCGCCTTCACATAGGGATCGTTGAGCTGCCGCTCGATCCAGCGTGTCGAGGCCGCCGAACGTCGGCGCGCCGTCTTCACCCGCACTTTGCCGCCCACGGAGCGGCCGCCGATACCATTTGTCATGTTAAAGCCTGTGACCGTCGCGCCGCATCAGCGTGCGCAGAATGCCCTCGCGGATACCGCGATCGGCAACGCACACTTCGCGCGCTGGAAACATCGCAAGGATGGCGTCAAGAATGGCGCATCCCGCGATGATAAGGTCGGCGCGCTCGTTACCGATGCAGGCAAGCGCGGCGCGTTCGGCGTGCGTCATGCGCGACAGTGAAACGCCCACCTCACGAAGCGCTGCGGCGGGCACGTTGCAGCCGTCCACCCTGCGCCGGTCGTAGTGCGCGAGGCCGAGTTGCAGGCTCGCAAGCGTGGTAATCGTGCCCGATGTGCCCAGAAGCTGCAGCGCTTCCGGGCCGCCCGGCGGATGCAGGTGCTCGCGCGCGGCCGAAAGATGCTCGGTCACGCGCGCCGTCATCCGCGCATAAGCGGCCGCGCGTTCTTCAATGGTTTCGAAATGCGTCAGCTCGGTTTCGGTAAGCGAAACGACGCCCCACGGCACGCTTGCCCAGCTCACGATCCGCTCGCGCCCGCCCTCCCCGATCTCGACAAGGATGATCTCGGTGCTGCCGCCGCCGATGTCGAAAACCAGTGCGTGTCCCCCGCTGCGGTCCAGCAGCGTCCGGCAACCGAGCACGGCGAGCCGCGCCTCCTCTTCGGGCGAAATCACGTCGAGCGCGATGCCGGTTTCGGCGAACACGCGGTCCACAAAATCGTCTCGGTTGCTCGCCCGGCGGCACGCTTCCGTTGCGACGTTGCGGCTCACCCACACGCCCCGGCGGCGGATTTTCTCGGCGCAGGCCTTCAGCGCGGCCACGGCGCGGTCCTGTGCGGCGTCCGAAAGCCGCCCGGTCTCCATCAGCCCCTCGCCCAACCGCACGATCCGCGAGAACGCATCCACCACATAAAACCCGCCGCGCGCGGGGCGGGCGATCAGGAGGCGGCAGTTGTTGGTTCCAAGGTCGAGCGCGGCATAGGCGCGCCGCTGCGTCTGTCCTGTCTCCCCCCGCAGCAATGGCGGGGAATCGGCAACGCCCGTATCGGGCGCGGTATTCACGTCGAAAGGCATGATGGTCGCCCTGTAATCAAGACGGTGAGAGCCCGAAGAGGCCACCACCGTTCACTTGAAAGCGAGGCTAACACCCTTTTGTAAAAATTCGCAACCTCCGCGCACGGCCCGCCCGCATCTGACCGTTTGACATTGCGCGGCCGCCCCCATATTACGCCCACCGCTATCGGGCGGCACCCGCCGCCCATTGGTGCCCTGTCGTCTAATGGTAAGACTACGGACTCTGACTCCGTCAATCGAGGTTCGAATCCTCGCGGGGCATCCATCTATTCCCGGCAAGCTGCGGGATTTACAGGAAATATAGGGATATAGTGGGATGCTTCCCACATTTGCCCCACACCGGTTCAGAACGCCCGCTGCTCCGGGGCGGGGTCATCCGGCTTGCACTGAGCCGTGAAGTTGCCGACTACAGCTAGTCTGTCAGGTTCGCTGGCACCTTGCCACCGTTCTTCGCCAGTTCGCGCATGACGGCCTTGTGCAGCCAGATATTCATTTCTGCGCTGCCGCTGAGTTCGCCGGTATAGCCGAGCTCTTGAGCAAGCTCTTTGCGTTCGGCGAGGCTTGAATCCATTCCGACCAGCTTCATCAGATCGACAATAGATGTCCGCCAGTTAAGCTTCTGACCGTTCTCATTGGCCAGCTCCGAGAGGATCGCTTCTACATCGACTTCGCTAAGCGGCGGCTGGGCAACGGGGGTTGTTGGCTGTGCAGGCTTGGGCGCTGTCGCCGTGGGCGCGGCTGGAGCGGCAGGCTTCGCAGGCGCAGCCGGCGTGGCCTTTGCCTTGCGACCAAAGATAGCGTCCTTGATGCGGCCGAATATACTCATGTCCCGGGTATCCCTTTCTTCCCCGCCCATGCGGCGGCGAAGCGATAACCTACGAGACCATGAGTCGGGTCCGGGCGGACCAGATGATCTTTACGTAGCGCGCACGCACGCGCGTAAGCGCGCACGCACGCGCGTAAGCGCGCACGCACGCGCGTAACTGCCGCAAAAGTCTTCCCGGGGGCTCCCTGCCAGCCCACCCCTCTCAGGCACGTAGTTTACGCGCGCGCCTGCGCGATATTGCTTGCAAGCCGTCAGGTGCCGCCGCCCGCTATACCCGGGCATCTGGGTAAACTTACGCGCGGGCGCGCAATATTGGCCGCAGCCATAGACAGCCTAAAAAATTCAACCGCCTTCGTGTTATCTAACGCGCGCACAGCGCGGAAACGTCCAGAAGCGGCACATCTTCGGAGCGATCGACACCCCAATTCTTTCCGGCCACCCTTGGCAATCATTCGCCCCCCCAATCAGGATACCGCGCCTTCAGCACCGTCCGCGCTTCCTTGCGGTAGTATGTCATCGTATCGCGCAGGAATTTGATCAGACCCCTTCTGGTAGCGGCATCCATTCCTGTCGCCAGAGTTTTTAGCCAACCCGACAGGACGACGCACGAAGCGCATCTCCGATATATGTGATAACCGAGCCCCTGTTCAAGCATAAAGAACAAACCGTGAATATTACTCTCGACATGGGGATATATTCTCCGCTATACAGCGGCTTATGGACGGCTGCTCGCCAGCGCGTCCAGAGGCCCCACGTTAGCCCAGCCAACCGTTGACGCGGGGCTATCCTTCCACTCTGCTACTCGCCTAGCATTTCAAGCACATCGGGCGTAAATGTGATGCCCATGGCGCTATAGCGCTCAACATGCTCCCGGAAGGCGCTGACCTGCGCTTTGCTGCAATGATCCCGGAACGAACCGGGCGGGTCATTTAAATTCCGCATCAGCGCTGCAAACTCGCGCCCGCTGCTAGAGACAAGAAAAGCTTGTATGGCCTCGTTATCAGGCAGTGTACCGCTTCGCGATGAAAACGCCTGGAAGAACGCGGCGCCCTCCTCAGATTTCACGAAGGTGTAGACGTCTTGCATGACATCATCAGGTAGGCTCGACTGGAACTTGTATGAGATGAAACTGCGCACGCCCGCTTCGCAAGCGGGCAATATTACGCCGAAGAACTCACCTGCAAACGCGTCCACCTCGCTTTCACGCCCCGGATTTAGCTTCTTCGTAGCTTCGATCGCCACGGCAAGCTCTTGTTCCACATCTGCAATGTCCTTTGATGCTGGCATCTTGAACACCGCCGCTGCAACGGCGTCAGCCGCAACCTGATACGAGACCAGTTCCGCCGCACGTACATGCGTGGAGACCAAGGCCATGGTCAGCGAGAGGTGGATCAGCCCGCGCTTCATTTGGTGTTCAATCCTTCAGCTCTACGGCAAGACCCGGTCCAGCGGGGATGCTGAACCGGGCCAACCAGACTCTTTCGAACGAGCCCCTGTTGCCTATACGCGCCTGCGGCGGCGAGTTGCGGCAAGACCGGCAACGCCGAGCCCGAACAGGGCCAACGCGGCAGGTTCAGGTATGTCGCTGGCAGGACCAATAACTTCAATCACCCAAGAATAATCCCAAGCGCTTGTCCCGTAGCAGTTTCCACAGCCAAAGCCGCTGTTATCGACGGTGTAAATGCCCGCTGACAAAGGCAGGCCATCATTAAAAAGGCTGAGGTCTTCGGAAGGAGAAGGTAACCACACGAACGTCTGTGAAATCCACGGAACGCCAAATATAGTCCCCGCATATATACCGGGGCTCATGCCGGTGGATTCGGCGCCGATTTGCGTGAAATTATAGCTGTAGGTGATTGAGACTACGGAATGTCCAATCGGCACTTCAAAGCCATAGGCGTCCATGTCGAGGGTGAAATCGAGGCCATTGAAATAAGTGTCGCCCCAAAATATGTTTGTCCCGACATTTAGGCCGCGTTGACAAAAGGGATTCCCAATCCGGTCGGTTTCTGATTCAGAGCTG
>NZ_CAXBBQ010000007.1:0-230566 GCF_963974575.1 uncultured Sphingosinicella sp.
CCTCAACCTCGCCGCCGTCCGCCTATGGCTGAAGTCTTTTGTCAACGCGGCCTAGCTTTCGGCGAGCTTCGGTATATGCGTTTCGAAAATCAACTAAACTCATGTCGGGCCTCCATACGGAAGAGTCCTCCACGCTTTGAATTTCGAGGGCGTGATAACCGTAAGAAACGACGTTGATTAGGCCGCGAGCTTTTCCCGACGACAAATCCTTGAACAGTTCAGGCCAATGCCGATCGACACGCGATTCCTGCCCAGGGGCAACTCGAAGCTCCCCTGGAATGTCACCTGACAGGGGCACAATCTCCGTCCAAAGAGACTCTTCATAAGCGCCATAGGCGCTGTCAGGTGCGGCCCCTGCGATAATCCTCGCTGCGGTGCTCTTGCCAACACCTCCGCTACCAAAAATAGGAATCCTCACGTAACCCTTAGTCATGCGGTGATAGCTTCGTTTCACGAGGCGCATTATACTTGGCGAGGATTTTGCAATCGCTCCCAAAGCGCCAAGAGCCTTTCCCCCGACGATAACCGTCTCGCTTATAGTCACTAAGCCCCCCTCAGACTGTGAAATCACGACATAGCGTAGGGAAATGCATCTGTCATGGTGAGGAGGCAGGCCCTGTCAGGAAAATGCTCCCAATGCTGAGTGGCTCAGTCCGCGAAGCTGAAGTTTAAACCTGTGATCGTAAATTTCCAATTGCGGTCCACTTTAGCCGCACAAGTTCATCATCCGGAAATTTCTCTATTAGGACACTGTAGATTGAGCCAGAAGCTTCTAAGAAGATGGCGTCTCTCACACTTATCCCCCTCAAACCGGCACCGCCGTCTTGTAGACGATCGGCCGTAGCGCGAAGCTCGTCGTCACCTGCGCCACCCCCTCGATGCGGGTGAGCCGTCGCAGCACATCCTCGAAATCGGCGAGTGAGGGGACGAGGACGCGGAGCTGGTAGTCGGCTTCGCCGGTCATCAGGTAACATTCCATCACCTCCGGGAAGGCGGCGACGGCGGTTTCGAAGATGTCGAGGTGCTTTTCGTCCTGCTGATTGAGCCGCACGCGCACGAAGGCGCTGATCGTGAGGCCGACCTGATCGGGGCTGACCAGCGCGACATAGCCGGTGATGATGCCCGCCGCCTCCAGCTGGCGCACGCGGCGCAGGCACGGGCTCGGCGACAGGCCGACCTTCTCCGAAAGCTCCTGATTGGTGATGCGCCCGTCTTCCTGAAGGCATTCGAGGATTTTGACATCAAGCGCGTCGAGCGGTTGGATTGGCATGAAATTGCTTCCTGTCGGTTTCCGGCAATCGTTTCTGCCAAAACGCGCCACCTGTCGAGCCCATTTCGCAAGGACCGCGCGCGCCTACGCGTAATATATGGACGGCTGGCACAGTGCGCGGAGCGACAAGATGACAGTGACGGTTTCCAGCCCCGATACGGTGAGCACGCTCGAAGACCTGGAGACGCGGCTGCGCTGGCTGGCGGCGTGGACGATCCACAACGCGAACCACATCCGCGAGAACGTGGACGGCATCAAGGTGGGCGGGCATCAGGCGAGCTGCGCTTCGATGAGCGCGATCATGGCGGCGCTGTATTTCCACGCGCTGGGGCCGAACGACCGCGTGGCGGTGAAGCCGCACGCCGGGCCGCTGCTCCACGCGATCCACTACATGCTGGGGAACGAGAGCCTGGACAGGCTGAAGGCGTTTCGCGGGCTGGGCGGCGTGCAATCCTACCCTTCGCGCACCAAGGACGTGATCCCGGTGGATTTCTCGACCGGATCGGTGGGGCTCGGCGTCGCGATCACGGCGTTCGCGAGCCTTGTGCAGGACTATATGGTCGCGCACGGGCTGATGGCGGAGGCGGACACGGGCCGCATGATCGCGCTGATGGGCGACGCGGAACTCGACGAGGGCAATATCTATGAATGCCTGATCGAGGCGTACAAGCACGACATCCGCAACTGCTGGTGGATCGTGGATTATAACCGGCAGTCGCTGGACGCGACGACGGCCGACCGGATGTTCCGCCGCTTCGACGACATCTTCGAAACCTGCGGCTGGCGCGTGGTGACGCTGAAGCACGGGCGGCACCAGCGCGCGGCATTCAAGGAGCCGGGCGGGCAGGCGCTCGCGGACTGGATCGACAATTGCCCGAACGCCGAATATGCGGCGCTCACCTACCAGGGCGGGGCGGCGTGGCGCGCGCGGCTGGAGGCGGACATCGGCAGCGTGCGCGGCGTGAAGGCGCTGCTCGGCAAGCGCGACGATGCGGCGCTCGCGGAGTTGATGACGAACCTCGGCGGGCATTGCCTTGAAACGCTGAAAGACGCGTTCGACGGGGCGAAGGACGACCGGCCGACGATTTTCATCGCCTATACGATCAAGGGCTATGGCCTGCCGCTCGCCGGGCACAAGGACAATCATTCCGGGCTGATGACGCCGGCGCAGATCGCGGAGCTGCGCGGGCGGCTCGGCATCGCCGAGGGCGAGGAATGGGAGCCTTGGGCGGGGCTTGGCGGCAACGCTGCGGCGGCGGCGAAGGCGATGCTGGAGGCCGCGCCGATCCGCCAGCAGAAGGACGCGCGGCCGATCGATTCCGTGCCCGTGCCGACGCTGGACGCGCCGCGCGAGGCGGAGCAATCGACGCAGGCAGCGTTCGGGAAGATACTCTTCGAGCTGGCCAAATCGGGCCATCCGCTCGCCGCGCGGATCGTGACGACGTCGCCCGACGTGACGGTCTCCACGAACCTCGGCGGCTGGGTGAACCAGCGCGGGCTGTTCCGGCGGCAGGATCTTGCCGACGTGTTCCAGAAGGCGAAGATTCCTTCGGCGCAGAAATGGTCCGGCGCGCCTGCGGGGCAGCACATCGAACTCGGCATCGCGGAGAACAATCTGTTCCTCGTGCTCGGCGCGCTGGGGCTTGCGGGCGACCTGTTCGGTGAGCAATTGATGCCGGTGGGGACGGTGTATGATCCCTTCATCGCGCGCGGGCTCGATGCGCTGAACTACGCCTGCTATCAGGACGCGCGCTTCATGCTGGTGGCGACGCCTTCGGGCGTGACGCTGGGGCCGGAAGGCGGCGCGCACCAATCGATCAACCCGCCGCTGATCGCGATGGGGCAGCCGGGGCTGACGCACTACGAGCCTGCATTTGCCGACGAACTCGCGCTGATGATGGAACACGGTTTCCGCCACATGCAGGCAGCGGACGGCGGATCGATCTATTTCCGCCTGACCACGCGCACCATCCTGCAGGCGCGGCGCGAGGACGATGCGTGGCAGGCGGATGCGCTGAAGGGCGCATACTGGCTGCGGCAATCGGCGGAAGGCAGCGAGGCTGCGGTCGTGGCGATGGGCGCGGTGATGCCCGATGCGATCGCGGCGTGGGAGCTGCTGGAGGCGGACCTGCCGGGGCTTGGGCTGCTCGCGGTCACTTCGCCGACGCTGCTGCACCGCGACTGGAGCGCGGCGCGCGCGGCGCGCTGGCAGGGGCGCGCGAAAGAGACGTCGCACATCGAAACGCTGCTCGGCACGCTGGCGCCGAACGCGGGTCTGGTGACGGTACTCGACGGGTCTCCGGCGGCGCTGTCGTGGATCGGCGGGGTGCAGGGCCACCGCGTCAGCCCGCTCGGCGTCGACCGCTTCGGGCAGACCGGCAACCTTGCGGACACGTATCGCATCCACCGCCTGAACGCGGATGCGATCGTGGAGGCAGCGGCGGAGCTGTTCCTCTAGGCCGGATCGCTGATGCTGTGACGGCCGGTTTCAATGCGGCCCGCGAAGCGCTGCTCGAAGCCGGGGGCGGTGACGGTGAGGTCGTACCAGCCGTGCGAATCCTTCGCGGACCAGACGTGGGCGGCTTTCAGCGGCTGCGAGATGGCGCCGTAATGCTCGCTGCGCAACGTGGCTTCGCCGCGTGATGTGAGTTTCAGCGCCGGGCCTTTGCGGTCGTAGCGTGCCGTCACGATGGGCGGCGCGGCGTTTTGCGCGAGCGAGCCTTTGATTGCGCGCACGAAGCCGTTCGGGCCGATCAGCCAGAGGTCGAACGCGCCGTCCGCTTCCACCGCCCAGTCGTCGGAAAGGCGCTTGCCGGCTTCCACGGTGTAGCGGCGCGGGATGCGGTCGAGGTTCCGCTTGTCGTAGACGTGGAACACCGCGCCCGCCGTGCCGGTGTTCGCGAAATCGACCGTGACGGCGCGGCGCTTCGCATCGACGCGCATGTCGGCGTGGAGCTCGTAGGGCAGCGCGCGCGAGGGGCGGGTGCCCGCCTCCTGCCAGAGCGGCTGCGGGGTTTCCGGCGGCATGATCTTCGGGCGCTGCATGTGCGCAAGGACGACGCTCGAGGCGCCCGTCACCGGCGGCAGCGGCGGGAAGCTTGGGTCCGACGGCGCGGCGAAATCGAACGCGGAGGTGAGATCGCCGCTCACCGCGCGGTGCCACGGGCTGATCGCGGGGATCGTGATGTCGAAACGCTTTTCGAGGAACTGGCCGATCGAGGTGTGGTCCATCACTTCGGACGTGACCCAGCCGCCGCGGCTCCACGGCGAGACGACGTACATCGGCACGCGCGGCCCCATCGCCCACGGGCGGACCTTGCCGCTGATGTCGTCGGTGGGGTCGGTGTATTTGCCGGCGGTGTCGTTGAAATAATGTCCTGCGATCGGCATCGTCGTCTTGCCGCAGAGATTCCCCTCCACATCGTAGGACGGCGGCGCCGCGGGGGGGACGTGATCGAACTGGCCGTCGTTCTCGTCGAAGGTGAGGAAGAAGGCAGTCTTCGCCCAGACTTCGGGATTCGATGTCAGCGCATCGAGGACCATCGCGGTGAATTCAGCGCCCTGCAGCGGCGTCGAGGCGCTCGGGTGCTCGGACCATTCCTTGGGTGGCAGCACCCACGAGACGGCGGGGAGCGTGCCGTTCTTCACATCGTCCGCGAGCTGGAGCAGCGTGTATTCGCTCATGCCGCGCTTGTAGAGTTCGGACCCCGGCTTCGCCTCGCGGAAGCTCTGCGAGCCGAGGCAGCCGTGCATCGCGCCCGTCCAGTTGTCGTTCGGATCCTGATAGATGCGCCAATCGATGCCCGCATCTTGCAATACGTCGGGGATTGTCGGCCAGGTGAGCGCATTGCCCTGATAGGTGTAGCCCGGCGACGGGAGCGCGCCCTTCACCCAGCAGCGGAGATTGTTCGGCTCCGAATTCACATCGGTGCAATTCTCGCCCTTCGCGACCGCTTGCGGATCGAAGCTGGAGCCGGTCCAGAACACGATGCGGTTGGGATCGGTGCCTGATGTCACCGAGCAGTGATAGGCGTCGCAGATCGTGAAATTCTCGGCGAGCGCGAACTGGAAGGGAATGTCCTCGCGCCGGTAATAGCCCATCGAATAGGGGTTCTTGTAGCGCGGCCATTCGCCGAAGCGGCCCTGGCTCCACGCGGCCTGCGCGTCAGAAAAGCTGTGCGGCGTGCCGGGCACCTTCAGCGCATCGGTGGTCTTCGTGTCGAGATGGTAGGGCGGAAGCTCGCGCTTGCCGTCCGATTGCTGCCAGACGGTGCGGTCGCCGCGCATCGGGATCGGGTGACGATCGCCGAAGCCGCGTACGCCGCGCATCGTGCCGAAATAATGATCGAAGGAGCGATTCTCCTGCATCAGGATGACGATGTGCTGCACGTCCTTGATCGTGCCCGTGACGCGCGCGGGGGCGATCGCCATGGCGCGCGCGATGCTGGCCGGAAGCGCGGAGAGCGCGGCGCCGGCTGCGGCGGTGCGGAGGAAATTGCGGCGGCTGGTGTCGGTCATCGTGCGCCTTTCATTTGAGGGGTCAGAGCGCCGCGCGGCGCAGGTGCGCGGCCGCCCGGTCGAGGAGGAAAACCACGAGGAAAATAACGACGAGGATCGTGCCGACATGGCCGTAGTCGTACATGTCGTAGCGGCCTTTCAGTTCCTGCCCGATGCCGCCCGCGCCGACGATGCCGATGACGGTCGCCATGCGCATGTTGCGGTCGAGGACATAAAGCGCGGCGGCGATGAAGCGCGGCATCGCCTGCGGCAACACCGCCCAGCGAAGCTGCGCGAGCATGGTGGCGCCGCCGGCCGCGAGCGCTTCCTGCGGGCGCGGGTCCAGCCCCTCCATGTCTTCGCCGTAGACCTTGCCGAGATAGCCCGCGCCGTAGAAGGCGAGCGCGAGAATGCCCGCGATCGGCCCGAAGCCATAGGCGATGACGAGGAACAGCGCGCTGATCATCTCGGGGATCGAGCGCAGCAGGCTGATCGCCGCGCCCGCGACGCCGCGCAGCGCGGGCGAATGCGTGATGTTACGCGCTGCGCCGAGCGCGAGCGGAAAGCCGACGAGGATCGCGATCACCGTGCCCCACAGTGCGATCTCGAGCGTTTCCAGCATCTTCGCGGCAACGTGGACGAGATAGCCCACAGGCTCGACGAGAACCGTGGTGCGTTCGGTGTGCGGCTCCATCTCAAGCGTATCGGGATTGAGCGCCTGCGTCGTGGTTTCCGCAGTTTCGATGCGTGCGAAGGGGGGCAGATGCCGGGGATCGAAATTCTCGATCCGGCTCACTTCGGTGCGCGTGGAGATTTGCAGTGGAAACAGCTTACCCGCGACCGCGCCGAAACCGTCGGCGACTTCCGATTCCGGCACGATGCCGACCGCGGCAAGCGCGGCCTCGCCGGTCATCGAAATCATGCGTCCCATTTCGACGCGCTGGCCGGTGATCCAGAGCAATGCGAACGCCATGATGACGATGGCGACCGTGCGGGTTCCGAACGGGGCCGGATAATTCCAGGCAGCGGTGTTCATGCCGCGAGCCCTCCGCTGGCGATGGGGACCGGCCCCGCCTCTCCGTAGATTGCGCGGATCGCGTTGCGGTCGAGTTCGGCGGGGGTGCCGTCGAAGACCAGCCGCCCGTGGCGCAGAGCGACGACGCGGTCCGCGAAGGTGCGCGCGAGTTCGATCTGGTGGAGACTGCACAGCACGGTCGCGCCGCGCACACGCGCCTGATCGCGGATGAGCGCGAGAATATCGCTGCTGATACGCGGATCGAGGCTGGCGACGGGTTCGTCCGCAAGCACGATGGCGGGGTCCAGCATGAACGCGCGCGCGATGCCGACGCGTTGCTGCTGCCCGCCCGAAAGACTGTCCGCCCGGCGGCTCATGTGCGCGGGGTCGAGGCCGACGGAAGCCGCGAGCATACACGCCTTCGTCTTCAGCGCGTCCGGGAAGAGACCGGCGAGTACGCGCGCCGTGCCGAGCGCGGGGAGCGCGCCAGTCATGATGTTCGCCGCGACGCTGAGGCGGCCGACGAGATTGAAGCTCTGATGGATCATGCCGATGCGGCGACGGATGGGCTTCATCGTGCGCGGCGTGAGATCGCGGCCTTCGATGATGACGCGGCCCTCGGTCGGCTCGGCGAGGCGGTTCGCCATGCGCAGCAGCGTCGACTTGCCCGCGCCCGATGGGCCGAGCAGCACGCAGAACTGGCCGCGGGGAACATCGAGCGAGACATCATCGAGCGCGCGCGTGCCGTCCGGGTAGCGCTTGCCGATCTTGCGGAAGCTGATCGCGGGCGCGTCCATTCTCAGCGGTTCGCCGATTTGGTGAGGATACGACTTTTGAGATCATCGTTGACGAGCGCCATGCGCGATGCGGCGACGTTGAACTTCGATGCCGGGAATTTCACGTCGTAGCCGTCAATGCGTTTGCCGCCGTAGCCGCGGATCATCTCGGGTGTCATGCCGGGGGCGTGCGCGATGTCGGCGAAGGCGGCGCGGAGTTTCGCCTGCAGCTTCGGCGCCAGGCGGCTGTTCACAGCGATCGGCGGGTAGGGGATGGGGCTGCTCTTCGCGATCACCTTGAACTTCTTCGGATCGACCGCGCCCTGCCGCACCGCCTTCTCGTAGGAATCGAACGAGAGCGCAGCGGCATCGACCCGGCCCTGCACCAGCGCGGCAAGGCTGTTCACGTGGCTGCCCGCCATGCGGATCTCGCCGAGATCGCGAACGGGATCGAGGCCCGCCTCGATGACCATCGCCATCGGGAACACGAAGGACGAGGCGGAATTCACGTCGCCGAATGCGACGCGCTTGCCGCGCAGATCCTTCACGCTTTTGAAGGGGGCATCCTTGCGCGCGAAGAAACCGGCGTAATAGACGGACTGGCCGTTTTCGACACCGACCGCGAGCAGCTTCGCGCAGCCGCGCTTCTGCGCCTGTAGGTAAGTGACCGGCCCCATGAAGGCGACATCGGCGCGGCCGCCGCACATCGCCTCCACAACGGCGCCGTAGCTTTGCGCGACCTTGAGATCGAATTTGATGCCCGTGCTGCGCGATATGGCGTTGAATACCGGCTGATAGTCCGCGATCGTGCCGCTTTCGGTGCCGCCGTCGGCGGGAATGAGCACGACCGTGAGGGGCTTTGCCGCGGTTTGCGCAAGCGCGGGCGATGCGATGCCGACCAGTGTCGCCAATGCTGCCGTCAGCCAGTGTCTCATCCGAGTCTCCATCGGTGTGTTGAAAACGGAGTCCCTAGAATTCGCGTGTGACAGGTGCGTGATGCGGGCTCATCTCGCTGACCCGGGAAATGAGCCCGCATCCTCCCTCAGAACTTCGTGCTGTAGGAGACGTAGACGCTGCGCGGTTTGCCCTCGAACGGGTAGCCGTAGTAGTATTCGGGGCTGCTCGTCGTGATCTCGCCGCGGACGAAGGCTTCGCTGAAGCGCATGTTGCCGAAGCCGTAACGCTCCGCATAATATTTATCGAAGACGTTGACGACGCGGACCGTGAAGCGGTGGTCGCGCTCCTCGCCGAGCCACACGCCGAGCGAGGCGTTCATCACGAAGTAGTTGCCGAAGTTGTGGCGGAGCGAGCCGCCGACGCCGCCGGTCGCGAATTCCGGCCCCTGATAGCGCGGATAGAGCGTGACGTGGAAACGCTGGCCCGGGCTGTGCCAGGCGACGGTGCCCTGGATCATGTATTCGGGCGTTTCGTTGATCTGCAGCTTCGAGCCATCGAGACGCGCCTGCTGCTTTGTGTAGCTGACGTTCGCAGACCAGCTCTCGCCGAGCGCCAGGTTGAGTTCGGCGTTGAGGCCGCGGATCTCGGTGATGCGGTCGTTGTTGAAATAGGTGTTCGGCGTGAGGCCAGAGGTTGTCTGGATGCGGTTGGTGATGTCCGTGGTGAACCAGCCGAGTTCGGCGCTCACCTGAAAATTGCCGAAGGCGTGACTGTAGCCGGCAGCAGCGTTGTAGGTTTCGGTTTCCTCGGTCTTCAGATCCGGGTTGCCGACGAGCGTGGGGCTTTCGTTAAAGAGCTCCGTATTGCGCGGCGTGCTGTAGGACGTGCCGCCGTTCGCACGGATGTAGAAATCGCCGAACGGCTGACGCACGCCGAACTTCCAGATCGTTTTCGAGCTGAAGGCCTTGGCGAAATCGATGCGCGCGGCGAGCGAAATCTTCGTGTCGGGGCTGAACGGGATCGTCGGGCGCAGGTCCGCATAAACGCCGGTGATCGTGGTGGATGCGTCACCGACCGGGAACACCGGATCGGAGTCGTTCTTGTAGGACACGACCTGCACGCCGCCGACGACCTCGACCACGTCCTTCACCGTGAGCGTGTTGCGGAGATTGACGCCGAGTTCTCGGAAGCCGCCGACTTTCGAATTCTTGCCGAAGCCCTTGTTGGGATAAGGGATCGAGCGGCCGGTCGCCTTGCCGAACGCGATCGCTGCGCCCGTTGCCGGATCGATACAGCCCGTGGGCTGGCGGCATATCTCGGCGTAGGTTTCGGTGTTGTTGAGCTTGGGATTGCTCCAGTAGCCCGAAAATTCGGTGTAGAGCGCGTCAGACCACCGGCGATCGAGCGAGAAATCGACGATCGGATAGCGGACACGGTTCGGCGAATAGGTTTCGTTGTCGGGGAACGCATCCTGGAATTCGATCTGCGTGTACTGTGCGCCGACACGGAATTCCGATTTGTCATCGACCTTCCAGAGATACTTGATGCCGATGTTGCTGCGGTTGAGCGGATACTCCTGGATGCCACCCGCTGCCGCGACGTTGTCGACGTAGGAATCGGGATGGAAGATGCGCGGGCCGTCGGTTTGCACGGTGCCGCCGTAGACCATGATGCTGTGGCGGCCTTCGGAGTCGATCGGGAACGAGGCGTTGCCCCAGATTTCGCGCGTGTTGAACGAGCCGTAATTGGCGCCGAGTTCGAATTTCTTGGTGCCGTCCGGGCGCTTGGTGACGAGGCTGATGACGCCGATGCCGCCATTCGAGCCGAAGAACAGGCTGTTGCCGCCGCGGAACACTTCGGCGCGCTCGATCATGTGCGGGTCGATCGTGGTCGATCCCCAAATGTCTTCGAGCGCGGGGCCGCGATCGTAAAGCGGTACGCCGTCGAGAACGACGAGCGTGTCGCGGTCGCCGCCGCCGTCGAGACGGATCGTGTATTCGCCTTCGTCGGGCGAATAGCCGATGTTGGCGCCCTTGATGAGGAACTGCGCGAGTTCGGCGAAGTTGGTGGCGCCGCTCATCGCGATCTGTTCGGAGGTGACGATCTGCACCGAGTTGCCGAATTCGATGACGCCGGCCGCAAGTTCGCTCGGCTGTTCGATCTGACGGCCGGTGACGACGATCATCTCTGCATTGTCGGCGGCGTCGCCCGGATCGGCGGCGGCCATGTCGGCGGCGGCGAGCGCCGGAAGCGCACAGCCGGTGAGGACGAGGCCTAGAAAAGCACGGGTGAGGGTCGGCGTCACGGAAATTTCCCCTTGTTGAAGCGCGTTGACGCGCGCCTGGGCCCGTGATCAGCGAAGGGCTTGCCTTCATCCGATTCGCGAGGCCCCGGCGGCGCTCGCCACGGGCAATAGGGTCCGCTCATGACAGCTTTGTGAAAAATACTCATTTCTGATCTGAATAAAAAATGAGTGACCGTTTTCAGGGGGTTCGCTGCCATGCTTTTCGAAGCGGCTTTGCTTGACCCTGCGCCGCGGCTGAGCTTTCCTCAGTCGCGGGGGCGGAATCGTTGCAGGCGAAGGGTATTCAATGACGCAGGGCGGCACGCGGGATCAGATGCCGGTGGAAAACGCGCTGTCGCGAATCCGGGTGGCGCGGCCGACGATGCCGAAGGGCGCGGCGCGAATCGCCGACTTCGTGCTCGCCGAGCCGGAACGCGTCGTTCGCATGTCGGTGACGGAGCTTTCGGAAGCCACCGCGGCCAGCGAGGGCAGCGTCATCAATTTCTGCCGCAGCCTCGGTCTCACCGGGTTCCAGCACCTGAAGCTGAGCCTTGCGCAGGAGATCGTGCGGCCTGTCCAGTTCATCCATGAGGATCTGGAGAAGGACGACGATCTGGAGACCGTGTGCCGCAAGGTGTTCCATTCGGGCATTCAGGCGCTGCGCGACACGCATTCGGTGCTCGATCCGAAGGCGCTCGGGCAGGCGGTGGCGGCGATGCGCGCGGCGCGGCGGATCGAAATTTACGGCATCGGTTCGTCAGCCCCGATCGCCGAGGACGCGCACTACCGGATGCTGCGAATCGGCCTCGACGCGCGCGCCATGACGGACAGCCACATCCAGGCGATCAGCGCGTCGCGTACCGGACCCGACGTGGCAGTGCTGACGATCTCGCACACGGGCGCGACGCACGAAACGCTCACCGCAACGCGCCTCGCGCACGAGGCGGGCGCCAAGACCGTGGTGATCACCAACTATGCGCGCTCGCCCATCCAGAGCCACGCCGACATCCTGCTCTACACGATGGCGCGCGAGACGCGCTTCCGCACCGAGGCGATGGCGAGCCGAATCGCGCAGCTCTGCGTGATCGACGCGCTGATCGCGGCGCTTGCGCTCGCGGACTACGACCGGGCGACGGATACGCTGCGGAAGACCTTCGACATCTTGTCGATCAAGCGGTTCTGAGGCTTGCCGCCACCGATTCGAGCGTGCGCCCCGCCGCGCCGCCGATGGTGACGCAGGGCATACCCACCGCGCCTGCGCCCGCGACGTCCGTATCGGGATTGTCGCCGATCATCAGGGCGTCTTCGGGCGGGATATCGAGGAGGTCGCAGGCGCGCATGAAGAGGCGCGGCGAGGGCTTGCCGACGAGCTGGTAATCGAGCGGCCGCTTGCCGGTCGCGGCGAGCAGCGCGGCGAGCAGCGCGCCGGTTTCGGGCACGACCTCACCGCCTGGGCCGGGGTGATTGAGATCGGCGTTCGACACGAGCAGCGCCGCGCCGCGCAGGATCGCATTCGCGGCGCGTTCGAGCTGGCGGAAGGTGAAGCGCGTGTCGCGCAGCAGCACCACCACCTCCGGCGCCTCGCGCGCAACGGAAATGCCGAGCGCGCGGGCGGCGGCGCGCAGGCGCGGATCGCCGAGGATCATCGCGCGGCGCCATGAACTTTCAGCGGCGATCCTGATCGTTTCATAGCCCGCGAGCAGGACGCGATCCGTCGGGATCGGGACGCCCGCATCTTCGAGGATGCGGACGATCTGATGCGGCAGATGCGTGCTGTTGTTCGAGACGATGACCACCCGGTCCTGCCAGCAGGACAGCAGCGTCGCTGCGCCGGGCTGGAGGCGATTGCCGATGGCAAGGCAGCCGTCCCAGTCCACGAGCAGGGCGCGCGGGCGTGTTTCGCCGAAAGTGAGGCTGACAGGGGCGCGGCGGACGCCCAGGCTTGCAACTGACACCCGCCGGTCTCCCCGTGGATTCTCGTTTACGCTTACTCAATATAGAGATCGTCAATAAATGAGCAAGTCTCAATCTGAGTCGAGCGGCGCTCCCGACGTCGATACGCGGATGTCGCCCGGTTTCAGCGATTTGACGAGCGGGACGTAGGCGCGGCAGGCGATGGTTTCTAGCCAGCCCATGCGGTGCCGCCATGGCTTGTCATGGCCCGCGAACATCGTGGTGCCCTCGAGCGAGGCGGAAATGAACAGGGCGACCGTTTCGCGCTCGTCTTCGGGCAGTGCCGGATTGAGTTCGGCGATCAGCTCGTTGAGCACGGCGCGGGCGCGGCGATAGACTTCATCGACGCGTTCGGAAACGAATGCGTCGTGATTGGCGAGCGCCCAGATTTCGGGAAAGAAGCGCGTCGTCTTCTTGGTGGTGATGTCCTCCAGGATCAGCCTGATCAGGCTTTCGAAGCGCTCCTCCACGCTGGTGCCTTCGTCGTGGCTGATCGCGTCGAACGCCTCTTCGTAGCTGCTGATGACGGCATCGAAGAGCGCGCGGACGAGCTCGTCGCGCGTCGGGAAATAATAGGTGATGTTGCCGAGCTTCATGTCGCAGGCCTTGGCGATCGCCCGCATCGTCACGGCGCGATAGCCCTGCTCGACAAGGATATTGAGCGCTGCGCGCAGGATCTGCTCCACGCCATCCTGTCCGCGCGCATAACCGCCCTCGCGGGGGACGACCTTCAGATCCGGGACAATGAACTCAGGCAACAGGGGACTCCTTCGACTCTCGCGGGAGCATCTAGCGCGCTGATATTGAACCGACAAATTAGTACGCTTCACAAAAATTGGACAGAAGACCTAAATCATTTTCGCGCTTGAGGGAAGTGCGACTCGTCGAAAGGCGATGCCGAGGGAGGGGAATGATGTCACGACGCGCCGGGCTTCTGGCCGCCACGCTACTGCTTGCCGCGAGCAGTGCACAGGCTCAGCAGGCGTTCCCGCAGCCGCTTCCCGAAGAACCGATTCCGTCGGTCGCGACGCTGCCCGAGCGATATCCCGACAGCTATGTTTTCGTGCACGACCTGCACTTCAAAAGCATCCTCGACGGGCGCGCTGCTGTCGTCGACGTATCGAGCCCGGTTTCGTCGGTGAAAGGGCAGGTTCCGGTCGCCCAGTTCGGCACGTTGCTGCCTTCGACGGCCGGTAGTGAGATTTATACGGGCGAGACTTTCTTCTCGCGTCTGACGCGCGGCGAACGCACCGATGTGATTTCGATCTGGGACAAGGCGACGCTCGCGCACAAGGGCGAGATCGTGCTGCCGGGCGGCAAGCGCGGCCAATTCGTGACGCTGCGGAACGCGATGCAGTTCACGAACGGCGAGAAATGGATGCTCGTCTTCAATTTCACGCCGGGCGCCTCGGTCACGGTCGTCGATCTCGAGGCGCGCAACACCCTGGGCGATATCGAGCTGCCAGGCTGCTCGCTGATGTATCCGACCGGCGCGCGCGGCTTCACGTCGCTCTGCGCGGACGGCACGATGATGACGGTTCTGCTCGACGAGGCGGGCAAGGCGAAATCGACGACGACCTCCAAGGCCGTCAACGACATCGACAATGATCCCTGGTTCATGACGCCCGCGATGGCGGGGCGGACGGCGTGGTTCGTCAGCTTCAAGGGCAAGCTGCGCGGCTTCGATCTTTCGGGCGACAAGCCGCGCGATCTCGGCGGGTTCGCGATGGTGCCGGGCGATGCCGCGAAGGGCTATCGCCCCGGCGGCTGGCAGGTGACGTCCGCCGATGCGGCGGGGCATGTCTACGTGCTGATGGACCCCAGCGGCACGGACGGCAGCCACAAGAACGGCGGCACCGAAGTGTGGGTCGCGGACACGGCGAAGAAGGTCGTGGCGCGCAAGATCGCGATGAAGAACCACACGCTTTCGATCGAGGTGACGGCGGGTGCGAAACCCTACCTCGTCGCCTCGCGGCCCGACGGCAATCTCGACGTCTACGACGCGAACAGCGGCGATTTTCTGCATACGGTCGCAGAGGTCGTGAACGACCCCATGACCATGACGGCGGCGGGCAAATGAGCTTCGCGGGCGACAGCATCGCGCTGTTCCTCGCGCTCGTGCTGCTGTCGGCAGCCGCCCACAAGGCGTTCCAGCCCGAACGCATGGCGGGCGCGGCGGCGCGGCTTGCAGGCACGAACGCGGGCTTCGGCAAGGCACTGGCCGCGACGGCCGGCGCGACGGAATTCCTCGCAGCCATGGCGCTGCTGTTCGCCGCGACGCGGCCAGCAGGCGCTGCCATCGCCGCGGGGCTCTGGCTTGTTTACGCCGTGCTGCTGGTGCGGCGGCGCGGTGAGGCTTTCGATTGTGGTTGCACCTTTGGCGCGCACACCGCTGCTCCCCGGGTCTTTGCTCCGGCGCGCGCCATCCTTTTTGCAGGCCTTGCCGGGGCGGCGGCGCTGCTCCCCGCAGGTGCGGGATCGCCGGAGCCGCTGTTCGCCGCGCTCGCGCTTTTCAGTCTGCAGTCCGCCGCCGGTGAACTGGCGGCCATCCCTAAACCCCATTGGAGGCACGCATGAGCCTGATCGTCGTCTCGCAGGTGCTGCTCTGGATCACGGTTGCCGTGCTCGGCGTGCTCGTCGCGGCGCTCGCGCGGCAGGTGGGCGTGCTTCACGAACGGATCGCGCCTGCGGGCGCGCTGACCCTGCATCAGGGTGTGAAAACGGGCGACGCCGCGCCGGAAATGCACGTGAAGTCCCTAAGCGGTGACGCCGTCGTGATCGGCGGCGCGCGCGGCCGTAGCCAGCTGATCTTCTTCCTGTCGCCCGATTGCCCCATCTGCAAGACGCTGCTGCCGGTGTTCAAATCCGCTGCCGCTGCTGAGCGTGGCTGGCTGGACGCGATCCTCGCCAGCGACGGCGATGAGGCCGCGCACCGGCGCCTGATGATGGCCGAAGGGCTCGCGGGCTTCCCCTATGTCCTCTCCGAAGATCTCGGGCGCCGCTTCGGCGTGTCGAAGCTGCCCTATGCGGTGCTGATCGGCGAAGACGGAAAGATCGCCTCGCTCGGTCTCGTCAATACGCGTGAACATCTCGAAAGCCTGTTCGAAGCCAAGGAGCGCGGCGTCGCCTCGCTCCAGGACTTCCTGGCGAAGCGATAAGGGGAAGCAGCCATGGCCATGGACAAGATCACCGAAGCGCTCACCCGGCGGGTGGCGAAAACGACCTCGCGCCGCAGCCTGCTGACGCTGATCGGCGGCGCGATCACCGGCGCGGCGGCGTTCCCCGTGCTGCCCGTCTCGCGCGCCTATGCCGCGGCGAACCCTGCGCACGGCGGCGCGGGCGGCGGCATCGCCCCTCAGCCGACCGGCAACCCGCAGGACCCCGGCGATCAGGCGAGCTGCGACTACTGGCGCTACTGCGCGATCGACGGGTTCCTGTGTTCATGCTGCGGCGGCACGGCGAGCACCTGCCCGCCAGGCACGGAAATGTCACCGATCACCTGGATCGGCACTTGCCTCAATCCCGCGGACAATCGCTCCTACATCATCAGCTACAACGACTGCTGCGGCAAATCCTCGTGCGGACGGTGCCTTTGCAACCGCAACGAAGGCGACCGGCCGATGGTGCGGCCGCAGGAAAACAACGACATCAACTGGTGCCTCGGCACGTCGAGCGCGATCTACAATTGCTCGACGGCGGTCATCCTCGGCGTGGCGCTGGAGAAATGACGATGCTGCGGATCGCGGCCGCGATGCTGCTGATGGCGCTGCCCGGGGCGGCGCAGGCCGCGGATGGTCCGGCGCTCTACAAGCGCTGCGCGGCGTGCCATCTCGCGACCGGTGCGGGCGTGCCGGGTGCGTTTCCTTCGCTGAAGGTGGAGCCGGCCGCCCTTGCGGCAAAGCCGGACGGGCGGCGGTTCCTGGTGCTGGCAGTGACGCGCGGCCTTTCCGGGCCGCTCGTTGTCGACGGCAAGACCTATCGCGGGGTCATGCCCGCGCAGGCCGCCATGAAGGACGACGAGGTCGCGGCGGTGCTCAACCACGTGCTCGACACGATCGCGGCGGCCGACAAAAAGGTGAAGCGTTTCAGCGCTGACGAAGTGGGCGGCATCCGCAAGGGCGGTGCGGCGCTGACGCCGCGTCAGGTCGCAGAACTGAAAGCCGCGATCAAGTGATGCTGCGCGGCATCCTCGCGCTCGCAGTTCTCGCCGGTGTGACCGGTGCGGGGCTTGCTGCGCAGGGTGATCTCAGCGAAACCGGCGTTTCAAATCCGGCGCTCGCGCGGCAGAACTGGATGCTGAAATGCCAGGGCTGCCACCGCTCTGACGCCACCGGCACGCCCCAGACGACGCCCGCGATGGCGGGGATCGTGGCGAAGTTCCTGCATGTTCCCGGCGGTCGCGAATATCTCGGGCGCGTGCCGGGCGTTGCGACCGCGCCGATCAGCGACGCGGAACTCGCGGACCTTCTGAACTGGACGCTTTACCGCTTCGACGGCGCACACGTTCCGGCGGATTTCAAACCGTATTCGGCAAGCGAGATCGGCAAGCTGCGCAAGGTGCCGCTGCGCACCGATGCGCCTGCGATGCGGGCGGAACTGGTCGAGAAGATCAATGCTCTTGCGGAGGGCGGCGACACATAATTCGGGGAAACAAAAGGGGAAGGTTTGATTATGAAGATTAAAGGACGCGCGGCGTTTTCCGCCGCCATCGTGCCGCTGCTGCTTACGGGTACGGCGGGCATTGCCAACGCGCAGGAAACCGCGGAGGCTGCGGATACCGAAATCGTCATCACCGCCACCAAGCGCGCCGAACGGCTTCAGGACGTGCCGATTTCGGTCTCCGCGATCGGCGGCGATCAGCTTTCAAAATCGCGCGTCACGAATGCCGATGATCTCGTCACCAAGGTGGCCAACCTGCAGCTCACCAGCATCGTCGGCGACAACACACCGATCTTCGCGCTGCGCGGCGTTTCGATGTCCGATTACAGCCTCAACCAGTCGAGCCCGGTCGCGACCTATTACGACGAGGTTTACAAGGGGAACTTCGCGTTCCTCGGGGTTGCCATGTACGATCTTGAGCGCGTCGAAGTGCTGCGCGGGCCGCAGGGGACGCTTTACGGAAAGAACACCACGGGCGGCGCGGTCAATCTCATCAGCCGCGCGCCGGAACTCGGCGAGACGAGCGGATATCTCAATCTCGGCTACGGCAATTACAACCGCATGGACGCGAACGGCGCGATCAACGTGCCGATGGGCGACAAAGCGGCGGCGCGTGTCGCGTTCAGCTTCGCGCGAGCCGACGGCTGGTTCAAGAACCAGTTGCCGGGTGAGCCCGACCTTGCGGGCGTGCGCGAATATGCGGTGCGTGCCTCGGTCCTGCTGGAACCGTCGGACGGCGTGCGCTTCGTGCTGCGCGGCTCGACGAGCTATCAGAACCCGCGCAACTACGGCATCTACGCGCAGCCTGCGGAGGTGCATCGCGTCGGTCTCGGCAAGCGCGAGATCGAGGCGAACGTCACCGAACGCCGCCGCGCGCGCACCTATTCACTGGCGCTCACCGGCAACATCGACGTGTCGGATACGCTCACCGTCACCAGCATCACCTCGTGGGACAAGGGCAAGCTCTCGTTCTATGAAGATACCGACGGTACGGCGACCGAACTGCTGGAGATTCCGTATTACGACAAGGCGAACCAGTTCGCGCAGGATCTGCGTCTGACGAGTGACACGGGCGGTCCGTTCGATTTCATTCTGGGCGCCTATTACAACCGCGAGAAAGTATTCAACAGCACCACCTTCGAAATCGCGAAGGATGTCGATTCGGATGGCCTTCCCGGCGTGACCGATGCCGATTGCGCGATCGGGCTGCCGCTCGGCTGCCTGTTCGCCAACAGCTTCGACCAGGTGAAGAAGAGCATCGCGATCTACACCGACATGAATTACGATATCAGCGATTCAATCACGCTGCGCGGCGGCCTGCGCTACACGCACGATACGGGGCGACAGACCGATTTCGAATCGAACGCGCTCGGCCCGAACGGCGTGCTGGTGGTGAACCTGATCCCGCCGTCGGACCTGAAATACAGCACCGACAATATTTCGGGAAAGATCGGTCTCGACTACAAGCTCGCTGACGGCAATCTTCTCTATGCGCATTTCAGCCGGGGCTACCGGGCGAGCAGCTTCAATGCGCAGGCGTTCTTCGATCCGTCCGAGCTTTCGATCGCGAAGCCGGAGAAGGTGAACGCTTACGAGATTGGTGCCAAGACGCAGTTCGCGGGCCGCTCTGTGACGCTCAATCTCGCCGGTTTCTATTACGACTATCGCAATCAGCAGTTCATCAACGTCGATCCGGTGACCGCGGCGCAGACGCTGCTCAATATCAATAAATCGCGGATCATGGGCGGCGAGGCCGAACTCAGCGTTCGGGCGAGCGACATGCTGTCACTCCGCGCCGGAGTCGGCCTCCTCGATTCCAAGATCAAGAAGGGTACGGTGAGCGGCGTCGACGTCTCGGGCAACGAGCTGTCGAACGCGCCGTCGCTGACCTTCAACGGCGGCGTCGATCTCACGGTGATGGATTCGGATACCGGCAAGCTCAGTCTGCACGGCGACGTGAGCTATTCGTCGAGCCAGTATTTCGAAGTGCTGAACGTGCCGCGGCTGCAGCAGGGCAGCTATGCGATCCTGGGCGCGCATATCGACTACGAAACCGCGGACGGGCGCTGGAACGCGTCGATCTGGGGCAAGAACCTCGGCAACAAGTTCTACTTCACCTCGCGTGTGGATCTGCTCGCGGGCTTCGGGTTCGATTACAACCATATTTCCGCGCCGCGTACGTACGGTGTAACGGTTGGGTACAAGTTCTAAAGACGACACTGGGGAAGGATCGGTTATGGACGACTATCGGCTGCTGATCGGCGGCGCGCTGGTGCCGGGCGATATGACAATGGATGTCATCAACCCGGCGACGGAAGAGGTGCTCGCCGTGTGTCCGCGTGGATCGGAAGCCCAGCTCGATGCTGCGGTTGCCGCCGCGAAGGCTGCCTTCCCCGCATGGTCGCGGCGTTCCATGCAGGACCGCCGCGATCTCCTTTTGAAACTCGCCGACGCCATTGAAGCGAAGACGGACAGCTTCGCCCGGCTGCTGACGCAGGAGCAGGGTAAGCCGCTTTCCGAATCGACGGCGGAGATCGCCTACACGGCAGCGTTCATGCGTTACCTCGCGTCACTGGAACTCAGCGATCGCATCCTTGAGGATAATGACAACCGCCGTGTCGAGATGCGGCGGCGGCCGCTCGGCGTGGTCGGCGCGATCATCCCGTGGAACTTCCCGGTGCTGATCGTGGCGTTCAAGATGCCGGTGGCGCTGCTCGCGGGCAACACGATCATCCTCAAGCCCGCACCGACGACGCCGCTGACGACTTTGAAGCTTGGCGAGCTTTGTGCAGAGATTTTCCCGGCGGGCGTCATCAATATCATCACCGATCAGAATGACCTCGGCGGCAAGCTGACGACGCACCCGGATGTCGCGAAGATCTCGTTCACCGGCTCGACCGAGACGGGCAAGAAGGTGATGGCGAGCGCGGCGTCCACGATCAAGCGCATCACGCTCGAACTCGGCGGCAACGACGCGGCGATCGTGTTGGCCGACGCCGATCCGAAGGCGATCGCGCCCGGCATCTTCGGTGCCGCGATGATGAATGCGGGGCAGGTGTGTCTCGCAGTGAAGCGCGTCTATGCGCATTCTTCAATCTATGAGGAATTGTGCGCGGAACTTGCGCGGCTGGCGGACGAGGCAATCGTTGACGACGGGCTCGCGCAGGGCGCGCAGATCGGGCCGCTGCAGAACAAGATGCAGTACGAGAAGGTGAAGGGCTTCCTGGATGATGCGCGCGCCGCCGGCACGATCATCGCGGGCGGCGATGTCGTCGATCGGCCCGGCTATTTCATCCGGCCGACGATCGTGCGCGACGTGACGGACGGTACGCGCATCGTTGACGAGGAACAGTTCGGACCCGTGCTGCCGGTGATCCGCTACGACGATGCGGAAGATGCGCTCGCGCGCGCAAACGCCTCGCCGTGGGGGCTTGGCGGATCGGTGTGGGGCAAGGACCGCGACACCGCCTACGACATCGCGACGCGCATGGATTCGGGCACGGTGTGGATCAACAAGCATCTCGATTTCGGGCCGAACATTCCCTTCGGCGGCGCCAAGCAATCCGGTATCGGCGTCGAATTTGCCGAAGAAGGCCTGCACGAATTCACGCAGGTGCAGATCATCAACGAAGCGCGATGACGGAGCAGTCTTTCGAATGGAATCCGCCCGCGCGAACCAATTTCGCGCGGGATCGGATGCAGACGCTTGCGCGTGAGCGCGGGCAGGATCGTGCACTGCTGTGGGTCGATGCGGGCGGGCGTGTGGAGGACATCAGCTTCGCCGCGCTCGACGAACGGGCGGCGAAGGCTGCCGCCGTTCTGAAGGACGCAGGCGTGCAGCGCGGCGATACGGTGCTGATCCTGCTGGCGCGCGAACTGGAGTGGTGGGAGCTGATGCTCGGTTGCCTGCGGCTCGGCGCCATCGCCTCGCCCGGCACCGTGCAGCTGATGCCCAAGGACATCGCCTATCGCCGTGCAGCGGCAAAGGCCGTGTGCGTCGTTGCGGGGGCGGATATCGCGGACCGCGTGGATGCCGCGCTTGGTGACGACAAAATCGCGAAGCTGCATATCGGCGGGCCGCGTTCGGGCTGGGGCGATTATTCGGCGCTTGCGGCGAAGGCGGCGCCGCTTGCTGAGATCGCCGACACCGCGTTCGACGATCCGGCGCTCTGCTATTTCACCAGCGGCACCACGGGCAATCCCAAGATGACGATCCACGGCGCGGGCTATCCGCTCGCGCACGAGATCACGGCGCGCACCTGGCTTGATCTCGGCCCCGGCGACCTGATGTGGAACGTCTCCGACACGGGCTGGGCGAAGGCGGCGTGGTCCAGCCTGTTTGCGCCATGGATGATGGGCGCGGGAATCTTCGCCTATCACGCGCCGGGCTTCGATGCGGAGGCGGTGCTTGGCCTCCTCGGCAAAAATCCGGTGACGACGCTGTGCGCGCCGCCCACCGCGTACCGCATGTTCGTGCGCTCCGATCTCGGTACGCGGCGGTTCGAGACGCTGCGGCGCTGTGTGAGCGCGGGCGAGCCGCTCAATCCCGAAGTGATCGACCTGTGGCGCGCGGCCACCGGTCTTTCGATCCACGACGGCTATGGCCAGACCGAGACGGTGATGCTGTGCTGTAACCGCGCGGGCGCGGAGCGGCAGGGCGCGATGGGCAAGCCCGCGCCCGGCATCGACCTTGCCGTGATCGGCGAAACGGGCGAGCGCCTGCCCCCGGGCGAGGAAGGCGACATCGCGCTGCGCGTGGCGGAAGGGCGCCCGCCAGGGCTGTTTTTGGGCTACCGCGACGATGACGAGCGCACGGCGAGCGTGTTCCGGGACGGCTGGTATCTGACCGGCGACCGTGCCTTCGTGGACGAAGACGGTTTCTTCTGGTTCGTCGGCCGCGCCGACGATGTGATCCTTTCGGCCGGATACCGGATCGGGCCCTTTGAGGTGGAAAGCGCACTCTTCGAGCATCCGGCGGTCGCCGAGAGCGCGGTCGTGGCCAGCCCCGACCCAACGCGCGGCGAGGTGGTGAAGGCGTTCGTGGTGCTCGCCGCCGGGCACGCCGCTTCGGATGCGCTCGTCGAGGAATTGCAAAGCCATGTGAAATCCACGACAGCGCCCTATAAGTATCCGCGCAAGATCGAATTCGTCGCGACGCTGCCGAAGACAGTGAGCGGCAAGATTCGGCGCAAGGAATTGAGGGAGCAGGAATGGTCCGGGGAGAATCGCAAGAGCTGAGCCACGTCGTTGGGGCAAGCGAACCGCCGCTGATCGAGAAGACGATCGGCGCGATGCTGGCCGAGGCGGCGGCGCGCGATCCAGACGGCGAGGCGCTCGTCGTTCGCCATCAGGGCGTGCGGCTGACGTGGGCGGAGCTGAAGCGGCGCAGCGACGCGGTGGCGTGTGGGCTGCTGGCGGCTGGCGTGCGGCCCGGCGACCGTGTCGGCATCTGGGCGCCGAACTGTGCGGAATGGACGATCCTGCAATTCGCGACCGCGACGGCGGGCATGATCCTCGTGACGATCAATCCCGCATACCGGACGAGCGAGGTCGAATACGCGCTGAAGAAGGTGGGATGCCGCGCGCTGGTGACGGCGGTGCGGCACAAGACGAGCGACTATGTTTCCATGCTGCGCGAGGTGATGCCGGAGCTTGCAGCGGCGACGCCCGGCACGCTGCGCGCGCGGGCGCTGCCGGATTTGCGCCTCGTCGCCACGATCGGCGAGGAAGCGCACGCGGGCTGCCTGCGCTTCGGCGATCTGGAGGGCGGGGTGGACGCGGCGCAGCTCGCCGCGATCCCCATCGATGCGCACGATGCCGTGAACATCCAGTTCACCAGCGGCACCACGGGCTTCCCCAAGGGCGCGACGCTGACGCACAGGAACATCCTAAACAACGGCTATTTTGTCGGCGCGGGCATCGGGCTTTCGAAGGCCGACAAGGTGTGTATTCCCGTGCCGCTCTATCACTGCTTCGGCATGGTGATGGGGAACCTCGCCTGCCTGACGCACGGCGCCACGATGGTCTATCCGGCGGAGGCCTTCGATCCGCTCGCGGTGCTGGAAACGGTGGCGGCGGAGCGGTGCACGGCGCTGTACGGCGTGCCCACCATGTTCATCGCCGTGCTCGGACGGCCGGAGTTCGACAGCTTCGACGTGTCGTCGCTGCGCACCGGCATCATGGCGGGTTCGCCGTGCCCGATCGCGACGATGCGCGAGGTGATCGACCGGCTGGGGATGCATCAGGTGACGATCGCCTACGGCATGACCGAAACGAGCCCGGTGAGCTTCCAGAGCGCGATGGACGATCCGATCGAGGAGCGCGTCTCCACGGTGGGCCGCGTGCAGCCGCACCTTGCGGTGAAGATCGTCGGGCCGGACGGTGAGACGCTGCCGCGCGGTGAGCCGGGCGAGCTTTGCACGCGCGGCTATTCGGTGATGCAGGGTTACTGGGACGATGCCGCGCGCACCGCCGAAGCGTTGGACGAAGACGGCTGGATGCACACCGGCGACATCGCGACGATCGACGCCAAGGGCTATTGCCGGATTACCGGCCGTATCAAGGACCTGGTGATCCGCGGCGGCGAGAATATCTACCCGCGCGAGGTCGAGGAGTTCCTGCTGACGCACCCGCACATCGCCGACGCGCAGGTGATCGGCGTGCCCGACGAGCGCTACGGCGAGGAGCTTTGCGCGTGGGTGATGACGCGCGGTGGCGCGGCGCTTTCCGAGGAGGAGGTGCGCGATCACTGCCGCGGCCGCATCGCGCACTACAAGGTACCGCGCTATGTGCGGATCGTCGAAACCTTCCCGATGACGGTGACGGGCAAGGTGCAGAAGTTCGTGATGCGCGAGACGATGATCGCCGAACTGAGGGGGTAAGTCTCAGCCGAACAGCTTCCGCGCCTTCGCCATGCGTTCGAGCGCGGCGTCGATCGTCGCGTCGGTTTTGGCGAAGCAGAATCGGACCACCGATGTGACGGGCGCTTCCGCGTAGAACGCCGAGACGGGAATCGCGACGACATCGCCCTCGCGCGCCAGCCGGTCGCAGAACGCCACGTCATCGAGCGCGATGCCCGAGGCGGCGAGATCGACCGACAGGAAATACGTGCCCGCGCTTGGCAGCGTCTTCCAGCCCGCCGCTTCGAGGCCGCTTGCCAGACGGTCGCGCGAGCGGGCGAAATCGCCGCGCATCGTGGTGAAATAATCGTCGGTCTTGCCGAGGCCGTAAGCGATCGCCGCCTGCAGGTTCGGGGGCGTCGTGAAGGTGAGGAACTGGTGCGCGCGGGCGAGCACTTGGCTGAGCCTGGGCGCGGCACACATCCAGCCGACCTTCCAGCCGGTGAGCGAGAAGATCTTGCCGCCAGAGCCGATCTTCACGGTGCGTTCGCGCGTTCCCGGCTGCGCCATGATGGGCGAATGGGCGCGGCCATCGAACACGACGTGCTCCCACACCTCGTCGCTGATGACGACGGCGTCGTGCGCGACCACGAAACGCGCGAGGAGGGCGAGTTCTTCGTCCGAGAACATCGTCGCGGTGGGATTGAGCGGGTTGTTGAGGAGGACGATGCGCGTGCGCGGGGTGAAGGCCTCCGCGAGTGCCGTTTCGGTCAGCCGCCATTGCGGCGGTTCGAGGCGGATCAGCTTCGGGACGCCGCCTGCCTGGCGCACCATCGGCAGATAGGCATCGTACATCGGCTGGATCATCAGCACCTCGTCGCCCGGGCTGACGAGCGCCATGATCGACGCGGCAAGCGCCTCGGTCGCGCCGGAGGTGACGGTGATTTCGGTCTGCCAATCGAGATCGATGGCCTGATGGCGGCGGTAGTGATCGGCAACCGCCTGCCGCAGCTCCGGGATGCCCGGCATCGGCGGATACTGGTTGTAGCCTTCGGTGAGCGCGCGGGCGCCCGCTTCAAGCACGTCGCGCGGCCAGCCTGCGTCAGGGAAGCCCTGCCCGAGGTTGATGGCGCCCGTTTCACGGGCAAGCGCGGACATCTTCTCGAAGATGGTGGTCGGCAGGTTGGCGTAGAGCGGATTCATGGAGATGTTTCATAGGTGAGCGGAAACCGCTTCGCCAGCACCGCCGTGATGGTTAAGAAAACATCATGGTTGCAAGCACATTCGCCGAGGCCGCGGAGGCCATTGTCGCCGTCGGGCGCGCATTCGACGCGCGCGGCTGGGCGCCTGCGACGAGCGGGAACTATTCGGTGCGGCTTGAGGACGGCAGCTTTGCGGTGACCGTTTCCGGGTGGCACAAGGGGCGGCTGACGCTGGACGGCGTGATGCGCGTCGATGCGGAGGGCGCATCGCTCGACGGCAAGCGGCCAAGCGCGGAGACGGCGCTGCATTTGTCGCTCTACCGCCGCTTCGCGGAGGTGGGTGCGGTGCTGCACAGCCATTCGCCGCAAGCGGTCGCGCTGTCGCGGGTGCTCGGCGGGAACTGGACGATCCGGGGCCATGAGTTGGCGAAGGCGTTTCCGGGTGTGACCACGCACGCGGTGGACGTCATGCTCCCGATCGTTGAAAACAGCCAGGACATGCGCGACATCGAGGCTGCGATTGCGCCGTTTCTCGCCGTGGACACGCCGCCGCCCGCTTACCTTATTCGCGGGCACGGGCTCTACGGCTGGGGCCGCGACATCGCAGAGGCGGAGCGGGTGATCGAAGCGGCGGAATGGCTCGCCGCGTGCGAGGTCGCCGAACGCAGCATGAGGAGGGACGCATGAGTCATCTTGCCGTTTATGCGGAGGACGCGCCCGAGCGCCCGCTTCTGGAAACCGCCGATCCCGACGAAATCGCGAAGACACTGGATGCGATCGGCGTGCGCTTCGAGCGCTGGCCGACGCGGGATGCCGGTGACGATACGCTCGCGGCCTATGCCGAGGAGATCGAGAGGCTGAAGGCGATCGGCGGCTATCAGGCCGTGGACGTGGCAAGCATGGTGCCCGACCATCCCGAACGCGCGGTGTTTCGGCAAAAATTCCTTTCGGAGCACCGCCACATGGAGGACGAGGTGCGCTTCTTCGTGGATGGTGAAGGCCTGTTCACGCTCCACGAGGACGGGCGCGTGTTCAACATGCTGTGCACGAAGGGCGATCTCATCGCCGTGCCCGCCGGAATGCGGCACTGGTTCGACATGGGGCCGACCCCGCGCTTCACGGCGATACGGTTGTTCATCGAGCCCGAAGGCTGGGTGGCGCACTTCACCGGCGACGATATCGCCGACCGCTTCCCGCGCCACGAGCCGGCGCTCGCCTGAATGGTGAAAGCGGTCCTCACCGACATCGAAGGCACGACGAGCAGCATCGCTTTCGTGACCGACACGCTGTTCCCCTATGCGCGGGCACGGCTGGCGGGCTGGATCGCGGCGCACGCCGACGAGGCCGCACCGATCCTGAAGGACGTGCCGGGCGACCCCGTGGAGACGCTGACGCGATGGATCGACGAGGATCGCAAGGAGACCGCGCTCAAGACGCTGCAGGGGCTGATCTGGGCGGAAGGCTATGCGGACGGTACGCTGAAGGGGCACGTCTATCCCGACGCCGCCGAGGCGCTGCGGCGCTGGCACGCTGAGGGGATCGGGCTCTATGTCTATTCGTCGGGATCGGTGGCGGCGCAGAAGCTGATCTTCGGGTACAGCAACGCGGGCGACCTGACGCCGCTGTTTTCCGGCTACTTCGACACCACGAGCGGGCCGAAGAAAGAGGCTGCGTCGTACCGGCGCATCGCTGCCGACATCGGGCTTTCAGTGCAGGATATCCTTTTCCTTTCCGACAGCGTGGCGGAAATCGACGCGGCGCGTGAGGCGGGCCTGAAAACCTGCCTCGTCGACCGGGAAACAGGCGCTGGCGATGTGGCTTCGTTCGCGGAGATTGTACTGTGAGGCTGGAGGGCGAACACTGCCGTTCGATCGCGCGCACCGCGGACGGCAAGGGCGCACGCATCCTCGATCAGCGCCGCCTGCCGTGGGAGGTCGTGTGGGTGGAGCTGCGCTCCGCCGCCGATGCGCAGCGCGCCATTCGCGAAATGTGGACGCGTGGGGCACCGCTGATCGGTGCGACGGCTGCCTATGGTTTCGCGATGGCGCTTGCCGAAGACGGGTCTGATGCGGCGCTGGACGCGGCTTACCACTTGCTTGCTGAAGCGCGGCCTACGGCGGTGAATTTGCGCTGGGCGCTCGATGAGGTGGCGAAGGCGGTGCGCCCGCTTCCGTCGGCGATGCGTGGTGAGGCAGCGTTCGCGCGCGCCGACGCGATGTGCGACGAGGATGTGGCGCTCAACCGGGCGATCGGTACGCACGGGCTCCAATTGCTGCGCGATCTCCATGCGCGGAATCCCGGCCGGACGCTCAATATCCTGACGCACTGCAATCCGGGCTGGCTCGCCACCGTGGACTACGGCACCGCGACCGCGCCGATCTATCTGGCGCAGGACGAAGGGCTGCCGGTGCATGTGTGGGTGGATGAGACGCGGCCGCGCAACCAGGGCGCGCTGCTCACCGCGTTCGAACTTGCCGGGCACGGCGTGCCGCACACGGTGATCGCCGACAATACGGGCGGACTTCTGATGCAGCGCGGCGAGGTCGATCTGGTCGTGGTCGGCACCGACCGCGTCACCGCGAACGGCGACGTGTGCAACAAGATCGGTACCTACCTGAAGGCGCTCGCCGCGCACGACAACGGTGTGCCGTTTTACGTGGCGCTGCCATACACAACGTTCGACCCTGCGACGCCCACCGGGGCGGACGTGCCCATCGAGGAGCGCGATCCCGACGAGCTTGCACTGCTGACCGGGCCCGGTGCGACCGGGCAGACGACCGTACGGGTAACGGCTTCGCCGGCCTACAACCCGGCGTTCGACGTGACGCCCGCACGCCTTGTCACAGGCTTTATCACCGAACGGGGGCTGATCGCTCCGAGCGCACTTTCGTCCTGACGCATCTGAGGGAACGCCTTCTGCAGGAGAGCGTTTTCACATTGAGCATCCGCGAATGGAGGACCAGTGCCATGTATGGAACAGCAGTGCGCGAAAACGCGCGAAACAATGCAGGGCTGATCGGGATTGCCGCGGGCCTCGGCGCCGCAGCGGCCTTCGCCGGTTGGAAGTTGCTGCGCGGCAGGAAATCGTCCGAGAGCGCGCCCGCCTTTGCGAAGGGAGAGGCCGAACCGGAAAACACGAATCCGACGCGTTCAGCCGGCCATGAGTCTATGCGCGACAAACCCACTGACAAATGGGACAAGGTCGATCAGGCGGTCGACGAGTCCTTCCCGGCGAGTGACCCGCCCGCTTATTGATTGATCTCGTAACGCTTTACGCGTTGTGTTCGCCATGCTCTATCGGCGGCGGGCGCAACGCGGGAGCGGGGAATGGTTTCAAGTTTCAACCGGCGTGAATTGCTCGCGGTCGGTAGCGCGGGCGCTGCACTCTTCGCGGCCGGCCCGATCTTTGCGGCGGAAAAGGGGGTGCGCTCCAACACCATCGTGGTGAATGCGCTTGGCGGCCTTTACAATCCGAATGTCGAACCAGCGGAGAAAACCGAAGCCTCCGGATGGACATCCACCGATGCCGTGATCGATCGGCGCGTGATCGTTGATGCGCGCGCCTCCGGCCTCACCGCTGTCAATCTCACCCTTGGGCATGTGTTCGGCCCGAAGGAGCCTTTCGAGCAGACGGTGCGCGAGATCGCGCACTGGGACGCGGTGGCGCGCCGCTATCCGAACGATCTCCTGAAGATCGAAAGTGCGGACGACATTCTGCGCGCCAAACGCGAAAACCGCATCGGGCTCATCTACGGTTTCCAGAACACGACGATGCTGGGCAGCGATGCGAGCCGCGCCGACGTGTTTGCCGATCTCGGCGTCAGGATCATTCAGCTTACCTATAATCCGGCAAATGCAGTGGGCGACGGCTCCATGGCGCCGGAAAACCGGGGGCTGACGCCATTCGGGCGCGAGGTCGTGGAGCGGTTGAATGCGAACCGCGTGATGGTCGATCTGTCGCACAGCGGGGAAAGAACCTGCCTCGAAGCCGCGCGTGTTTCGAAGCAGCCGATTTCGATCAACCACACGGGATGCCGTGCGCTCACCGACATGCCGCGCAACAAGACCGATGCGGAGCTTCGTCTGGTCGCGGAACGGGGCGGGTTCGTTGGCATCTATTTCATGCCGTTCCTCAATCCGACGAGCAAGGCGACCGCCGATGATGTGGTGGCGCATATCGAGCACGCTGTGAATGTGTGCGGCGAGGACCATGTCGGCATCGGCACCGATGGCGGCATCACCATGATCGACGATCTGGGTGCCTACAAGGCGAAAATCGCAAAGGAAATCGCAGACCGGCGCGCGGCGGGCATCGGCGCGAAGGGAGAGAACCCCGACACGCTGCCCTTCGTGATCGACCTGCGCGGACCTTCGCAGTTCCACGATCTCGCGGACCGCCTGCGGCGGCGCGGACATTCAGAAGCCCGCATCGAGAAGATCCTCGGCGCGAATTTCGTCGCCTATGCAAAGCGCGTGTGGGGCGCATAGAGAGACGCCGGGGGAAATTCCATGTCTGACGCGATGATCGCTTTCATCAACACGACCTTCGTGCCCGTGGGGTTGATGCTCATCATGTTCAGCATGGGGCTGACCTTGCGGCTCGGCGATTTCGGGCAGGTGTTCCGGGATGGCCGCGCGCCGCTTGCCGGGCTCGCCGGCCAGCTTCTGGCAATGCCGCTGCTCGGCCTTGCCATCGGAATCCTGTTTGGCCTGCCGCCGGAACTGGCGCTCGGCGTCTTCATTCTCGGCATCTGCCCGGCGGGCACGACATCCAACGCGCTGACCTTCATTGCGCGCGGAAACGTGGCGCTGGCGGTCGTGCTGACGGCGTTGTCGAGCATCGTGACCGTATTTTCGATTCCCGTGTTGCTGCAATGGGGGCTGCGCCACTTCGGGCTCGAGGGCACCGTGCCCGCGCTTTCCGTGGTGGACACGATGCTGCAGCTGGCGCGGATCACGGTGCTGCCCGTGGCCGTCGGGATGCTCGTTTGCCGGTTTGCGCCGGCCGCCGCGCGGAAGATGAGCGGCTGGCTGCGGCCCGTTTCGATGATCGTGCTGTTCGGCGTTATTGCCTTTGCCGTCGGTGTCAGCGCCGAGATGGTGCTCGCGAACCTGCTGAGCGCCGGCCCCGCCGTCTGGACGATGAACATCGCCGCGATGGCGGTGGGTCTTGGCATCGGCCGTGCGTGCGGCGTCGGTAGCCGGGATGCCATGACGCTGGCCATCGAGGTCGGCGTGCAAAACGTAACGCTCGCCACCTTCCTCACCCTCACTGTGCTCGGCAGCCTGCCGCTTGCCGTCACCCAGAATATCTACGGAGTCGCCATGATCCTGAACGCTGTGCTTCTCGTCCGCTGGTTTCGCGTGCGTCTCGCCGGAGACGCCGCATGAGCGCGCCGCTGATGATCGTCGGCGCCGCCGACACCGAGCGCCTGCTCGGCTATGAAGACTGCATCCGGCTGGTGCGCGAGGCGATGGCGGCGCTTTCGCGGGGCGAGACGCGGCAGCCGCTCCGCAACATCGTTGACCTCGATGGCGGAAACGCCTTCGGCGTGATGCCGGGCGCAATGCTGGGCGGCACGTTCGGCGCCAAGATCGTGAGCGTCTATCCGGGCAATTTTGCGCTCGGCAAGCACTCGCACCAAGGCATCGTCGTGCTGTTCGAGCCCGATGGCGGCGCGCCGGTCGCGATCATCGACGGCAGTATCGTCACGGCGATCCGCACGGCGGCTGCGTCTGCTGCGGCAACCGATGCGCTTGCGCGGCCGGGCCCGTCGCGGCTCGCGATTCTCGGGTACGGCGAGCAGGCATGGCGGCACGCCGCGGCGGTGCGCTGCGTGCGGCCGATCACCGGTGTCAGCGTGTGGGGGCGCTCCGCGGAGCAGGCGGATCGGTTCGCGCTGCGCGTGCGGGAGACGCTTGGCCTTGATGCGCAGGCGGCGCCCGATGTGGCGAGCGCCGTTCGCGATGCGGACATCATCTGCACGACGACGGCGGCGGCTGAGCCAATCCTTGCGCTTGCCGATGTGAAGCCGGGCACGCACATCAACGTCGTCGGATCGAGCCGCGCCGGGCCGGCCGAGATCGCGAACGACCTCGTCGCGGCGTCGCGCTTCATCGCCGACTACCGGCCGGGCGTGCTCGCGCAGGGCGCCGAGTTCCTGAACGCGAAGGCGGCGGGCGTTGTGGACGATGCGCATGTCGTCGGCGAAATCGGCGAGGTGTTCGGCGGGACGCTCGCGGGACGTACAGGCGGCGATGAAATCACGATCTACAAGTCGCTTGGCCACATCGTGCAGGATCTCGTGGCGGGCTGGCACGTCTTCGAGCAGGCGAAAAAGCTCGGCCTCGGGACCACGGCGGCGCTCTAGCGGGCGTCTGCGCGCTTGGTGCGGAGCGTCGGCGCGGCGGCGGCCGGGTCGTCCGGCCACGGGTGCCGGGGATAGCGTCCGCGCATTTCCTTGGCGACCGCCGCCCAGCTTCCCGACCAGAAACCGGGCAGGTCTTTCGTCGTCTGGATCGGGCGGCCTGCGGGTGAGGTGAGGCGCAGCACGAGCGGTACGGTCCCCGCGATCACGGGGTGCGCGGCGAGGCCGAAGAGCGCCTGCACGCGAAGTTCGACCGCCGGGCCACCTTCCGCCGCATAGTCGATGGCGTGGTGGCTGCCGAGCGGTGAGACGAAGGCTTCGGGGGCGAGGCGGTCGACGGCGGTCTTGCCGGCCCAGCCGAGGCGGGCCTCCAGCATGTGGGTGAGCGCGGACACGCTGACGGCGGCGAGTGCGCGTTTGCCTTCGAGGAGCAGCGGGAGCCAGTCGTCGATGTCCGCGGCAAGCGCGTCGTCGCTGATGTCCGCGATCGAAGGATCGACGCGGCGCGCGAACGTTGTGCGGCGTTGCAGTGCGCGAGCATGCTCCGAAAAGGGCAATGCCGCGACGCCGGCCTTGCGCGCGGCGTCCAGAAGCGCGGCGGTGACGGCGGCGGGATCGGGGCTGTCGTCCTGCCCGGACGACAAAGCGAGGCTGCCGAGGCGGCGGTCGCGCGTCGCGAGGATGCCGCCCGCGCCGTCGGCGCGGACGCGGCGGACGGTTTCGATGCGGTCCGCGAACAGCGATTCGATGAGATCGGGCGCAATGGCGGACGCGGCGAGGATGCGGGCACCCGAGGCCGCGCCCTGCACGTCGGCGATGGCGAGGTAGGTCTGCGCGGCAAGCGGCGAGGCTGGATCGAGCCGGAATCCGCGCCCGCCGGACGAGGCCCAGTCCTCGCCGCTGCTGCCGCGCCGCTTCGCGATGCGGTCGGGGAAGGCGAGCGCGATGCACGCGGCGACGGGGCCTTCACTGTCCTTGGCGCCGTCACCCCCCGCCATGCGCTGCCAGCGTCCGGCAAGGCCGCGTGCAGCGTCGGCGCGGGTGCCGCGCTCGCGGCGCCAGCGGGCAAGGCGGTTTTCGATATCCACATCGTTCCCGCCGAGACCGCGCTCCGACAGAAGTACCGCAACCTCGGCAGCGGTCTTGCCCCAGCCGCGCTGGGCGGCGGCGAGCATCATGTGTGCGAGGCGCGGGGGCAGCGGCAGTTCGGCGATGCGGCGGCCGTGCGGTGTCGGGCGGTTCTCCGTGTCGAGCGCGTCCAGCAGTCGCAGGCGTTCGCGGGCTTCGGCAACGGCTGCTGCGGGCGGAGGGTCGAGCCACCGCAGCGATGCCGGATCGGCGGCGCCCCAGATCGCGCAGTCGAGAACGAGCGCGGAGAGATCGGCTTCGAGGATTTCGGGCGGGTCGAACGCCGGCATTCCCGCCGTCGCAGCCTCTTCCCACAGACGGTAGCACACGCCCGGCGCCTGTCGCGCGGCGCGGCCCGCGCGCTGCGTGACGGCGGCCTGGCTGGCACGTTCGGTGACGAGGCGCGTCATGCCGCCGCCGCGATCGTAGCGGGCGCGGCGGGCGAGCCCCGAATCGACGACGATACGGACGCCGTCGATGGTGAGGCTGGTTTCGGCGATGCTGGTTGCGAGCACCACCTTGCGTGACCCCGCGCCCTTGCGGATCGCGGCGCGCTGCGCGGCGGGATCGAGGCTGCCGTGCAGGCGGTGGAGCGTGATGCCGGGGAGCCCCTCCAGCCGCTCGGCGGTGCGCACGATCTCCGCGACACCGGGCAGGAAGGCGAGGAGGTCGCCGTCCGCCTCCGCGAGCGCGCGGCGAATGGCCGGGGCCATCGCATCCTCGATGCGCTGCTCGGCGCTGCGGCCGAGATAGCGGATATCGAGCGCATGGCTGCGGCCTTCGCTTTCGATGACGGGGGCGCCGTCCAGCAGTTTAGAAAAGCGCGCGCCGTCGAGCGTTGCCGACATGGGCAGGATGCGAAGGTCGGGGCGAAGCGCGCCCTGTGCGTCGAGCGCGAGCGCGAGGCCGAAATCGCTATCGAGGCTGCGCTCGTGGATTTCGTCGAACAGCACGGCGGAGATGCCCGCGAGTTCGGGATCGGCCTGGATGCGGTTGCGGAAGATACCCTCGGTGAGAACGAGGATGCGCGTGTCCTTGCCGTGCTTGCTGTCGAGCCGTGTTGCATAGCCGATCGTCTTGCCGACGGGTTCGCCCGCGACCTCCGCCATGCGTTCGGCGGCGGCGCGCGCGGCGAGACGGCGCGGGGAGAGCAGGAAAATCTGACCCGTGCACCACGGCTCGCCGATAAGCGCGGGCGCCACTGCCGTGGTCTTGCCCGCGCCCGGCGGCGCGACGAGCACAGCGGACGCACGCGCACGCAGTGCCGCGAGCAGTGCGGGGAGAACGGCGTGGATGGGCAGGCTGTCGCTCACGCCTGCCCTTTAAGAGTCAGACGAGCGCCGCGTCGAGCGTGATCTCGGCGTTCATCAGTTTCGAGACCGGGCAGTTCGCCTTGGCCTTGGCGGCAAGCTCCTGAAACGCCGCGTCGTCCGTGCCGGGGATCTTCGCCTCCAGCTTCAGGTGAACGGCGGTGATCGTAAAGCCGCTGTCCAGCTTTTCGAGCGTCACCGTGGCTGTCGTGTCCATGCTCTCAGCCGTCAGCTCCGCCTCTCCGAGGATCAGCGACAGCGCCATTGTGAAGCAGCCCGCGTGCGCCGCGCCAATCAGCTCTTCAGGGTTCGTGCCGGGCACGCCTTCGAAGCGCATCGCGAAGCCGTAGGGGCGCTTGTCGAGTGCGCCGCTCTGTGTGGAGATGCTGCCGCGGCCATCCTTGAGGCCGCCTTCCCAATGCGCGGAACCCTTGCGATCGATCTTCATGGCCTGCTCCTGCTGATGGAAGGCCGGGAGGCTATGGAGTTTCGGGCGGTGAGTCCACCGGGGCTAATCGCGGAAAACCACCGTGGTGGCTCCGTTCAGCAGCACGCGGTCCTGCAGATGGTAGCGGACGGCGCGGGCGAGCACGCGGCGCTCTATGTCGCGGCCCTTGCGAACGAGATCGTCGGGCGTGTCCGTGTGGCTGATGTGCTCGACGTCCTGCGCGATGATCGGGCCTTCGTCGAGATCGGCGGTGACGTAGTGCGCGGTCGCGCCGATGATCTTCACGCCGCGTGCATGCGCCTGATGATAGGGCTTGGCCCCTTTGAAGCCGGGCAGGAAGCTGTGGTGGATGTTGATGCAGCGCCCGGCGAGGAACGCTGCGAGATCGTCCGAGAGGATCTGCATGTAGCGGGCGAGCACGATGAGTTCAGCGCCGCTCTCCTCCACGATCCGCTTGATCGCGGCTTCCTGGCTGGCCTTCGTGTCCTTCGTAATCGGAAGATGATGGAAGGGGATGTCGCCGTTGAGGCTCAGCGATATCGCTTCCTTCGGGTGGTTGGAGACGACGCCGACGACATTCATGTCCAGCTCGCCGATCCGCGTGCGATAGAGAAGATCGCCGAGACAGTGATCGAACTTCGAGACGAGCAGCAGCACGCGCATCTTGTCGGCTGCAGCGCGGACGCGCCAGTTCATGGCGTGCGCCTCGGCGAGTGCGGCGAAGCGCGCCTTGAAGGCATCCTTGCTGGAGACGGCAGGATCGAGATCGAACACCACGCGCATGAAGAAGCGGTCGGTGAGCTGGTCGTTAAACTGCTGCGCATCAAGGATATTGCCGCCGCTGTCGGCGAGCAGCGTGGCGACCGCCGCGACAAGGCCGGGCTTGTCGGCGCACGACAGTGTCAGCGTGCAGATGTTGCTGGAATCCATCGACATATCCCCTGAGACCCGAGCGCTACATGACGCGCAAGAGTGAATCTTCCCTTGCGAGCACGTGAAGCGCGAGGCCGGCCGCTTTCGCACGATCGATCGCGAGCGTTGTCGGCGCCGAGATCGTGGCGAGAGCGCGGCCGCCCGCGACGACGGTTTTCTCGACGAGTTCGTAGCTGCAGCGCGCGGTGAGCAGGAAGAAACCTTCCGCTGCCGGGGTTCCCGCGCGGGCGAGCGCGCCGATCAGCTTGTCGAGCGCATTGTGGCGGCCGACGTCCTCGCGCGATTCCAATATGCGGCCGGCGATGTCGCAGAAGGCGGCGGCGTGGACGGCGGCGGTACGGCGGCCGAGGTGCTGCTGTGCGCGGAGTGCGCCGAGCGCGGCGAAGATCGCCTGCGGGTCGATGTCCAGCGGATTGGCGATGCGCGGTAGGGGCCGGGCGATCTGTTCCAGATTCTCGATGCCGCAGAGACCGCAGCTGCTTTCGGAAACGCGGCGGCGCGCGCGTTCCAGAACCGGCGCGGCGGCGCGCGGCGCGAGCACGGCGCGGACGATCCAGCCCTTGTCGGTCTCGGCGATGTCGATGTCCTCGATCTCGTCGGCGTGCCGCACGAGCTGCTCGGTGATCGCGAAGCCGGTGACGAAATCGGGGAGGTCGGCGGGCGTCGCCATCATCACTGCGTAGGCGATGCCGTTGAATTCGAGCGCGACGGGCACTTCCACCGTAATTTCGCGGGTGATCGCGGCGCTGCTGCCCTTCGCAAAGATTTCGGTGAACGGCGCTCCTCGCGCGCTGTTGTCAGGCATGAGCGGCGGCGCGGACCTTGCCGAGCGCTGCGCGTGCGGCGGGGGAGAGGCCTTCGCCGCCCGCATCGAGATGGCTGAGGATCATGATCTTCATGCGCGGATCCCAGAAGGCGACGATGTGCGCGGCGGCGGTGTCCGCTGCCTTCTCGCCCTCGGTTTCCAGATTCCGCGCGATCTGGTTCGCCATGTAAACGAGCTTTTCGAGACTGTTCATTCGGCGGCGATGCCTTCGATGCGGCGGGCGCGGTCGCTGTGGCGCGAATAATCCTCCTGCCAGTCCGTAGGACCGTTCGAGGCGCTGATCTGCACGGCGGTGACCTTGTATTCGGGGCAGTTGGTGGCCCAGTCCGAATAATCGGTGGTGACGACGTTCGCCTGCGTCGCGGGGTGGTGGAAGGTCGTGTAGACGACGCCCGGCGCGACGCGGTCTGTCACCAGCGCGCGCAGTGCTGTCTCGCCCGAACGGCTGGCGAGCTTCACCCAGTCGCCGTCCTTGAGGCCGCGATTTTCCGCGTCGGAGGGATGGATTTCGAGGAGGTCTTCGGGGTGCCACGCGACGTTCGCGGTGCGCCGCGTTTGCGCGCCGACGTTATAGTGGCTAAGGATGCGGCCCGTGGTGAGCAGCAGCGGGAAGCGCGGGCCTGTCTTCTCGTCGGTCGGTACATAATCGGTGACGACGAACTTGCCGCGCCCGCGCACGAAGCCGTCGATGTGCATCACCGGCGTGCCGTTCGGCGCGGCATCGTTCACCGGCCATTGCATCGAGCCTTCCGCGTCCAGCCGATCGAAGCTGACGCCCGCGAAGCTCGGCGTCAGGCGCGCGATCTCGTCCATGATCTGCGACGGGTGCGTGTAGTTCCAGTCGAGCCCCATCGCCTGCGCGAGACGCTGCGTCACTTCCCAATCCGACAGGCCGTTCAGCGGCGACATCACCTTGCGCACCGGCTGGATGCGGCGCTCGGCGTTGGTGAAGGTGCCGTCCTTCTCAAGGAAGGTGGAGCCGGGGAGGAAGATGTGCGCGTAGTTTGCGGTTTCGTTGAGGAACAGGTCGTGGACGATCACGCATTCCATCGCGGCGAGACCGGCGGCCACGTGTTTCGTGTCCGGGTCCGACTGGAGGATATCCTCGCCCTGCACGTAGAGCGCCTTGAACACGCCGTCGACGGCGGCGTCGAGCATGTTGGGAATACGCAGGCCGGGTTCGGGATCGAGGCTGACGCCCCAGTCATCCTCGAAGAGTTTGCGGGCACTCGCGTCCGAGATGTGACGATAGCCGGAAAGCTCGTGCGGGAAGCTGCCCATGTCGCAGGCGCCCTGCACGTTGTTCTGGCCGCGCAGGGGATTCACGCCGACACCCGGCCGCCCGATGTTGCCGGTCGCCATCGCGAGGTTGGCGATCGCCATGACGGTGGATGAGCCCTGGCTGTGCTCGGTGACGCCGAGGCCATAATAGATCGCAGCGTTGCCGCCGGTCGCATAGAGGCGCGCGGCGGCGCGAAGTTCGGCGGGGTCTACGCCCGTGACGGGCGCGAGCGTTTCGGGCGAATTCTTCGCGTCGGACACGAACGCCGCCCAGTCCTGATACTCATCCCAGTCGCAGCGCTCGCGGATGAACGCCTCGTCGGCGAGGCGTTCGGTGACGATGGTGTGCGCCATCGCGGTCAGCACCGCGACGTTGGTGCCGGGGCGCAGCGGCAGGTGATACTCCGCCTCGATATGCGGCGAGCGGACGAGATCGGTGCGGCGCGGATCGATTACGATCAGCTTCGCGCCCTGCCGCAGCCGCTGCTTCATGCGGCTGGCGAAAACCGGGTGGCCGTCCGTGGGGTTGGCGCCGATGACGAGCATCACGTCGCTCTGTTCGACGCTGTCGAAATCCTGCGTGCCCGCCGAGGTGCCGAAGGTGGTCTTCAGGCCATAGCCGGTGGGCGAGTGGCAGACGCGCGCACACGTATCCACGTTGTTGTTGCCGAAGCCGGCGCGGACCAGCTTCTGGACGAGGAAGGTTTCCTCGTTGGTGCAGCGCGACGAGGTGATACCGCCAAGCGCGTTTCGCCCGTATTTCGCGGCGATACGCTTCAGTTCGGATGCGGCGTAGGCGAAGGCTTCGTCCCATTCCACCTCGCGCCAGGGATCGTTGATCGAGGCGCGGATCATCGGCTTCAGGATGCGGTCGGCGTGCTGGGCATAGCCCCACGCGAAGCGGCCCTTCACGCAGCTGTGGCCGCGATTGGCCTTGCCATCCTTCCACGGCACCATGCGGACGAGTTGCTCGCCGCGCATCTCGGCGCGGAACGTGCAGCCGACGCCGCAATAGGCGCAGGTGGTGACGACGCTGCGGTCGGGAAGGCCGATTTCCTTGACCGATTTTTCCTGCAGTGTCGCGGTCGGGCAGGCTTGCACGCAGGCACCGCACGAGACGCATTCGGAACCGAGGAAATCGTCCGAGCCGAGACCCGCCGAGACCTTCGATTCAAAGCCGCGCCCCTCGATGGTCAGCGCGAACGTGCCCTGCACCTCGTCGCAAGCGCGCACGCAGCGCGAGCAGGCGATGCACTTCGAAGGGTCGAAATCGAAATAGGGGTTCGACGTATCGAGATCGAGCGCGAGATGGTTCTCGCCTCCATAGCCGTAGCGCACGTCGCGCAGGCCCACGGCGGCGGCCTGATCCTGAAGCTCGCAATCGTTGTTCGCAGAGCAGGTGAGGCAGTCGAGCGGGTGATCGGAGATGTAAAGCTCCATCACCCCCCGCCGCAGCTTCTGGAGGCGAGGCGTTTCGGTGTGCACGATCATGCCGCTCGCCACCGGCGTGGTGCACGAGGCGGGCGTGCCGCGCGCGCCGTTGATCTCGACCAGGCAGAGCCGACAGGAGCCGAACGACTTGAGGTTGTCGCTCGCGCAGAGCTTGGGGATCGCGGTGCCGATCTCGGCGGCGGCGCGCATCACGGTCGTACCCTGCGGCACGGTCACGTCGCGCCCGTCGATGGTGAGCGTGACGGTCTCTTCGGCGGACACTGCGGGCGTGCCGAAATCGTTCTGGCGAACGTAGGTCATGATGCGGACTCTACCACAAAATCCTCCGGGAAGTGATTGAGCGCCGAAAGCACGGGGTAGGGTGTGAAGCCACCGAGCGCGCAGAGCGAGCCGAACTTCATGGTTTCGCAGAGGTCGCGGAGCAGCGCGATCTCGTCCTCGGTGCTGCGCGCGCGGCGGGGCGCGTTGTGGATCTGCGGCAGGGTTTCGACCCCGTCCGCGCGGCGACCGCCCGCGAGGATGCGGTCGATTGTCTCCACCCCGCGCACCGCGCCGATCCGGCAGGGCGTGCACTTGCCGCAGCTTTCCACCGCGCAAAACTGCATCGCGAAGCGCGCCTGCCGCGCCATGTCCACGCTGTCGTCGAACACCACGATGCCGCCGTGGCCGATCAGGCCGTCCGCTGCCGCGAAGGCTTCGTAATCGAACGGCAGGTCGAACTGATGGGGCGGGATATAGGCGCCGAGCGGCCCGCCGACCTGCACGGCGCGTACCGGACGGCCGCTCGCAGTGCCGCCGCCGATCTCGTTCACGAGTTGGCCGAGCGTGATGCCGAACGCGGTTTCATAGAGGCCGGCGTGCTTGATGTTTCCGGCAAGCTGCACCGGCATCGTGCCGCGCGATCGGCCCATGCCATAGTCGGCGTAGGCCTTCGCGCCCTCGGCAAGCACAAACGGCACGGCGGCGAGCGTCAGCACGTTGTTGATGACCGTGGGACAGCCGAAAAGGCCTTCGTGCGCGGGCAGTGGCGGCTTGGCGCGGACCTCGCCGCGCTTGCCTTCAAGGCTGTTCAGCAGCGAGGTTTCCTCGCCGCACACGTAGGCGCCCGCGCCGGTGCGGATTTCAACCTCGAACGGGGCGATGATCGGCGCGGCCAGCGTCGCTGCGACCCCCATCTTCGCGATGGCGTGCGGATACTCGCTGCGGATGTAGACGTAGGCCTTGCCCGCGCCCACGGCGAAGCCCGCGATGGCGAGCCCCTCGATGAGCATGAAGGGGTCGCCCTCCATCACCATGCGGTCGGCGAAGGTGCCGCTGTCGCCTTCGTCGGCGTTGCAGACGATGAACTTGCGCCCGCCTGGCGCGTCGGCGACCGTGCGCCACTTGATGCCCGCCGGGAACCCCGCGCCGCCGCGCCCGCGAAGGCCTGAGGCGAGCACTTCGGCGATGGTGTCGTCCGGCCCCAGCGCGCGGGCGCGCTCCAGCCCCTTCCAGCCGCCGGTCGCAGCGTAGTCGTCGAGGCTCAGCGGGCGCGTCTTGCCGAAGCGCCCGAAGGTGAGGCGCTGCTGGCCCTTGATGAACGGATGTTCGGCAACCGCGCCGATGCGGAGGTCGTCGGCTTTCCCGGCAAGGATGTCGTCGACGCGGTCCGGCGTCACCGGGCCGTAGCCGATGCCGTCCACCTCGACGAGCGGTTCCAGCCAGTGCATCCCCCAGCTCGATACGCGCTCCGGCGTCTGGCCTGCCTTCACGAAGGCTTCGGCGACCATATCGGCCCCGCAGGCAAGCGCCGCCGCATCGTCGGAAATGCGAATCTGCATGGCCTAAAGCGCCTCGATCAGGGCGGCGAGGCGATTGCCATCAAGACGGGCATGGACGCTGCCATTCGCCATCGCGGCCGGGCCAACCGAGCAGAGCCCGAGGCAATAGACGGTTTCGACGTGCACGCGCTCTCCTGCGGCCTTTTCAGCGCCCGCGACCAGCGCCTCGACACCGCGCGCCTGGCAGGCTTCGGCGCGGCATAGCTTGAGCACGGGGCGCGGATCGGCCTTCGCCTTGTAGTCGTGATAGAAGCTGACGACGCCGTGCACCTCGGCGCGGCTGAGATTGAGTGCTGCAGCAATGCTGCGCATCGCATCCTCGTCAACGCAGCCGAATGCGGCTTGCACGTCGTTCAATATCGGCAGCAGCGCGCCTTCGCGGTGGCTGTGCGCTGCGATGATCTCGGTCAGTCGGTCTTCCCTCATGCCGGGCGGTGTAGCGCTGCGCGGCTTTATGAACAATTTCAATTCCGCCTTCGCCCACGCCCTGCAACTTCAGCCGCTGCAATTGACCTGCGTCAATGAAGCCTGTTGCAAAAGCCGCGAAACGAGAACCATGTGGAGGTATCATCCCGACCTGCTGAACAGCGCCGTGCCGCGCTATACGAGCTATCCGACCGCGGCGGAGTTTCGCCCGGTGGATGCTGACTTCCATGCGGAAGGGTTTGGAGGAATCGCGGCGGAAACCGCACTCTCGCTCTATCTCCATATCCCCTATTGCGACGCCATTTGCTGGTATTGCGGCTGCAACACGGGCGCGGCGGGGCATCGCCAGCGACTCGGCGCCTACATGCAGGCGCTGGACCGCGAGATCAACACGGTGGCGCGGACACTTCAGGGGCGCGGCCGTGTGCGCAGCATCGCGTTTGGTGGCGGCAGCCCGAATGCGGTGCCGCCGATCGCGTTCGTGCGCCTGCTGGAGCGGCTGACATTGGCCTTCCGCGCGCTCGACGCCGATATGGCGATCGAGCTCGATCCGCGCAGCTACACACACGAATGGGAGCGGATCGTCGCAATGGCGCCGTTTCACCGCGTCAGCCTGGGTGTGCAGACGTTCGCGCCGCACGTGCAGGCGGCGATCGGCCGCGTGCAGCCGCTGGATGAGATAAAGCGTACCGTGGAGTCGCTTCGCGGCGCGGGTGTCCTCTCGCTGAACTTCGATTTGATGTACGGGCTGCCCGAACAGACCGACGATGATCTCGCCGCGACGCTGGAGGATGCGATCCGGCTCGCCCCCGATCGAATCGCGCTGTTCGGCTATGCGCATTTGCCTTCGCGCATCCCGCGCCAGCGGCGCATCGACGGCACGCATCTGCCCGGCGCCGAGGCGCGCTTCCGCATGGCGGAGCGGGGGTATGAAATGCTTGTCGCCGCTGGATACCAGCCGATCGGCTTCGATCATTTCGCGCTGCCGGACGATAGCATGGCGCGCGCAGCGTCGAGCGGTCGGCTGAGGCGGAATTTCCAGGGCTTCACCGATGATGAAAGCGACGTTCTGCTTGGCTTCGGCGCCACCGCGATCAGCAGCTTTCCCGATCGTTTCGTGCAGAACGAGAAGAACGTCGGCCGTTATCGCGGGCTTGCGGGAGACGGGAAGCTCACCGGTGCGCTCGGCGTTTGCCGCAGCGAAGACGACAGGCGGCGCGGCGCGATCATCGAGGCGATCCTGTGCGGCGGCTGGGCGTCCTTCGAAGGACATCCGCCGGATGCCGAGACGTGCCATCGCCTGCAGCCTTTCGTGGACCGGGGGCTTTGCAGCGTGGGCGAAAACGCGATTTCGCTGAAGGACGGTGCGCTGCCCTACGCGCGCGCCATCGCATCATGCTTCGATATTTACCGCCATCCGGACGCGCAGCGGTTCAGTAGCGCAATATAACCACATCGGTTCTGGAAATCACCCGTGTTTGCGGCAGATCAAAGTGATGGATCACAAGGGGCGTATCGCCGAGAGGTCAAACACGTTGAAGGGTATTTCAGATGACCCGTATCAAGGCCGCCATGCTGATGGGCATTGCCGTAGCGGCCACAATTTCGCCGAATTTGGCTCACGCCGCGGCGGGTGACTTTCTAGTGCGCCTGCGCGGGATTGTCGTTGCGCCGAACGAGAAGAGCGGCAGCGTTCTGCCCGCCTTCCCGGGTGAGAAAGTCAGCCTCGATAACGCCATCGCGCCTGAGGTGGATTTCACCTATATGGCGACAAACAATATCGGTTTCGAATTGATCGCCGCCACGACCAAGCACACGGCGAGCGGCAGGACGGGCACGACCGGCACCATCGGCAAGCTCGCCTCCACGTGGGTGCTGCCGCCGACGCTGACGGCGCAGTATCACTTCATGCCCGAAGGCAAGGTGCGGCCGTATGTCGGTGCGGGCGTCAACTACACGATGTTCTACAACGACAAGGCTTCCAGCGCGCTTGAAGCGGCGGTGGGCGACACGAAAGTGCGGCTGAAGGACAGCTTCGGCTGGGCCGTGCAGGCGGGTCTCGACATCGATCTCAATGAAAAGATGTTCCTGAACCTCGATGTCAAATACATCGACATGGATACCACCGCGCGTCTCGACACGACCGCGGCGGGAACCCAGCGCGTGAAGATCAACATCGATCCGATCGTGGTAGGTGCAGGCGTCGGCTTCCGCTTCTGATCCGCCTGACAGGTGCGAAAACCCCTTCCCGGTATCACGCCGGGGAGGGGTTTTGTTTTGCGTTCAGCGCCGGGCGAGCAGTCTATCGACGAAAACCATGATCTGCCCCGCGATAACGAAGGCTGCGCCGATCGCTGCCGCGTTGATCACAGCCTGCATCCAGCCGATCGCACCCACATCGATGAACGGATAGGCAAAGCGTCCCTCTGATAGCCCGCGCGCGAGCGCATAGCCGAGGTAGGCGATCGGGTAGAGCGCCCACAGCAGCGGATCGCGCCACGACAGCGCGCCCTTGCGCGTAAACAGCAGCCAGTAAAGCGGGACTGCCACGGGCGTGAACCTGTGCAGCAGGAAGTCCGACACGGCGACGGAGCCGCCGAGCGGCCGTGTCCCTTCAAGCAGCAAAGCGAATACGACGCCGACGAGCGCAATCGCGGCGGCGATGCCGGCAACGGTTCGTGGTCTTTGCGTCCGGCCCGCCGCGGCGGCGATCGTGCCGAACAGGACGGCCACGATCGCATTGGTCAGGATCGTGAAATAACCCGCGAGGGACCAGGTCGCACCGACAAGCGACCGGCCCTTGCCGAGGAGGTTCTGGAATTCGATGCCGATGCCCACACAGGCGGCGAGGCAGATCACGAGAGCAAGCAGGCGTGCGACCGGCATTCGACCTCGCTGTCATGATGGATGCGAACGGCGGAGGTACGATAGTGTCGTGGGCCGCCGTGTGCCACCGGCAATCAGCGCTGCCCGAAGAGCTTTCGCTGGCAGGCGGCGTGACAGGCCTTGCGGTCGCAATGCGGCGTATCCTGCGGCGCTGAGGGATCGCCTTCGACGACGATGACCTTGCGCTGGCCGTTGCTGCTGCAGATTTCCATCATCCGCTGCGAGCCGAGTGCTGCATCAGGAACGGCCATCGTGAACGCGGCGAGCAGCATGGGAACAAGGCCGCGCATCACTCGGCTTCCTCCTCGTCGTCGTCGTCGAGCAGTACGCGCACAGCGGCACCGTCCAGATCCTCGAACTGGCCCGAGCGCACCGACCAGAAGAAGGCGGCGAGTCCGGCAAGCCCGAGCCCGAGCGCGACTGGAATGAGGACGACGAGGCCGTTCATTCCGCCGCATTCCGAAGCCTGAGTGCATTGGCGATAACGATGACCGACGACCCTGACATGGCGAGCGCGGCGATGAGCGGCGTGACCTGCCCCATCACCGCGAGCGGCACGGCGATGACATTGTAGCCGATCGCGAGCGCGAAATTCTGCCGAACCACTGCCATCGTCCGCCGCGCGGCGCGGATCGCGGCGGCGACGGGTGCGAGGCTGTCGCCCATGAACACGGCATCGGCTGCGCTCTGACCGACGTCGCTGGCCGAGGCCGGTGCCATCGAGACATGACCGGCGGCGAGCGCGGGGCCGTCATTAAGACCGTCGCCGACCATCAGGACCTTGTCGCCTTCCGCCGCCATCGCGCGGACGAGGCCGAGCTTGCCTGCGGGTGTCAGCGCCGCCACGGCGCCGATCCCGATCGCCGCTGCCGTGTTCGCGACCGCCTCGGTACGGTCGCCCGAAAGGATTGAGGACTCGATGCCGAGTGCAGCGAGTTCATGGATCGTGCTGCGTGCATTCGGCCGCAGCGCATCCTCGAAGCGCAGCAGCACATCCGTGCCGGTCCCAATGGCGAAACGGCTCGCCATGCCGGTGTCGCTGGAGGCCGAAGGGCGAACCAGCCGGACGCCATGCCCACGATAGCGGCCGGTGACGCCTTCGCCCGGCGTTTCGGTGACATCGGTGAGAATGGCTGGAACGATGCCGGTTCCCTCGAAGTGCCTGCGGACGGCCTCGGCGAGCGGGTGGCGACTTGCCGAAGCGAGCGCCAGCAGAACGGGCGCGTCGGTTTCGCGCACGACCTCCGGGTTGACCAGCACCGGGCGGCCGAGCGTGAGCGTACCCGTCTTGTCGAAGGCGGCGGCGGTGACTTCGGAGAGGCGTTCGAGCGCGCTGCCGTCCTTCACCAGCACACCGCGGCGCATCAGCGAGCCGGATGCCACGATCTGCGCGGCGGGCACGGCAAGGCCGAGCGCGCAGGGGCAGGTGATGATGAGCACGGCAACGGCGATAACGAGCGAATGATGCCAGCCCGCGCCCGCGAGCATCCAGCCCGCGAAGGAGAGCGCGGCGAGCGTGTGGACGGCGGGCGCATACCAGCGGGCGGCACGGTCCGCGACGCGAACGTAGCGCGATTTGGACTGGCCCGCGCTTTCCATCAGCCGCGCGATGTCTGCGATGGCGGTGTCGGCGCCGACGGCGCTCGCACGCACCACGACCGGCGCGCCGAGATTGAGTGTGCCCGCGAGTACGGTGTCGCCGGGAGCGCGGGGTTGCGGGGCGCTTTCGCCGGTGAGCAGCGAGAGGTCGAACGCGCTGGTGCCATCTTCAATGATGCCGTCGGCGGCGAGGCGTTCGCCGGCGGCGACGTGCATCCGCATTCCGGGCGCGAGCGCGCGTGCCTCGCACCAACGCTCGCGTCCGTCCTCGCCGATCACATAGGCGCCGCGCGCCGTCTGGCGGAGAAGCTGAGTGACGCCGCCGCGCGCGCGGTCGCGCATCACGCTGTCGAGCCAGCGGCCGGTCAGCAGGAAGAACAGCAGCATCACCGCGCCGTCGAAATAGGCGTGCGGGCCGCTGATGGCGGTTTCGAACAGGCTGAGGCCGGTGGCGAGCAGAACGCCGATCGAGATCGGCACGTCCATGTTGGTCCGGCCCCGCCGAAGTGCGCCGAGTGCCGAGCGGAAGAAGGGGCGTCCCGAATAGGCGATCGTGGGGATCGCGATCAACGCCGACAGCCAGTGGAACATGTCGCGCGTCGGCCCTTCGGCGCCCGACCACACCGAAACCGACAGCAGCATGATGTTCATCGCTGCAAAGCCCGCGACCGCCATCGCGCGCAGCAACATGCGGCTTTCGCCATCGGTGTTTTCGACGAGATCGTTGGGCAGCGGCTCGGCATCGAAGCCGACCTTGCCGATCACGGCTTTGAGCGCCGGTTCGTCGAACGCCGGATCGTGCGTGAGCGTGACGCGCTTCGCGCCGAAATTGACCCGCGCCGCGGCAATGCCCTCGACGCCCGAAAGTCCCTTTTCCAGCTTCGAGATGCAGCCCGCGCAGCGCATCCCCGGCACCGCGAAGACCGAGGTCTTCATCTGCATCGCTGCACCGGCGGCCGGAACGGGCATGTCGTGTTTCATGAAAGGCCGGCGATCCGGCGCAGCACGGCGCCATCGCGCGCGGCTTCCATGTGGATGTTCCAGCGCCCGGCGGGGAGCGGTTGCATCGCACGGAATTGCCCGGGTGCCACTTCCATGAAGGTGAGCGCGATATCGGGTGAGCGGCCCACGGGGTGCTTCGCGGTTGCGGTGACGACGGCGCCGGCGAGCGGGGTCTCGCCTGCGGCGGCCGCGATCATCGGACGGCGGTCTTCGCCCAGCGTCAGCCCCAGCGACCAGCCGAGTGCGTCCTGATCGCGCGCTTCCTTGAGCCAGCCGTTGAACTTCTGGCTGGCGACATAGGAGTTATCGACGACCGTGCCACCGAAAGTGCGCGTCGCGAACATCGCCATCGTCACGTTCACCGCGATCACGGTGCCGAAGAAGGCGACCATCACGATCAGCATGTGGCGCCCGGTGAAACGGCGGGTCATTTGGCGCTCTCCCGATCGAAATACACGTTGTCGCGGTCGGTGCCACCCGTTGCGTCGAGGCCGCGCACGGTGAAGAAGATTTCCTGGCGCGGTTCGCCGTCGGCGGGCGTGGCCACGAAGATGCGGGTCTTGGCGACGGCGTCCGCCGGTGTTTCGATCGTCACGGTACGGCCACCGGTATCGCGTGTGCCTTCGGCGGTCCACATGATGGCATCGGGCAGGCCCTCGATGCCGATCTCGACCGCGCGCGGGCGGTTTTCCATGTTGCGGACCTTCACCGTGTAGCTGTTGCGGATGTGGCCGTCGGAGAGGCGGACGAACTGCGGGTTACGGTCCTGCAGCGCGCTGATGTCGATGCGCGTGCGTTGGCCGAGCACGAACAGCATGGCAAGGCCGATGCTGCCCCACAGCATGAAATAGGCGATCGTGCGCGGCCGGAGCAGCGTGCGGATCACGGGCTTCGGAGGCTGCCCCGTCTTTTCAAGTTCGGCGCTTTCCTCGGTCACATAGTCGATGAGGCCGCGCGGCCGGCCGATCTGCGTCATGACCTTGTCGCACGCATCGATGCAGAGCGCGCAGGTGATGCAACCGATCTGCGGCCCTTCGCGGATGTCGATGCCGGTGGGGCACACGGCAACGCACTGGTCGCAATCGATGCAATCACCGACCTTGTCGAAATCGGCAATCTCGGCCTGCGCTTTCTTGATGCCATGCGTGCGCGGCTCGCCGCGCCAGTCCTTGTAGGTGACGGTGAGTGATTTCTCGTCCATCAGCGCGGTCTGGATGCGCGGCCACGGGCACATGTAGATGCACACCTGCTCGCGCATGAAGCCGCCGAAGATGAAGGTGGTGGCTGTAAGGACGCCGACGGTCGCATAGGCGACGAACGGCGCTTCGCCGGTGAAGAGTTCACGCAGCAGCGTCGGGGCGTCAGCGAAATAGAAGATCCACGCGCCGCCGGTCGCCATCGCGATCGCCAGCCAGATCGCGTATTTCGTGGTGCGCTTGCCGAGCTTGGTTGCGCCCATCGGCGCCTTCTTCAGGCGAATCTGCGCGTTGCGGTCGCCGTCGATGAAGCGTTCGACGTGGAGGAAAAGATCGGTCCACACGGTCTGCGGGCAGGCATAGCCGCACCATGCGCGGCCGACCGTCGAGGTGACGAGAAACAGGCCGATGCCGGCCATGATGAGCAGGCCCGCGACGTAGTAGAATTCGTGCGGCCAAATCTCGATCGAGAACATGTAGAAGCGGCGGTGCGCGAGATCGACGAGCACGGCCTGATCGGGGGCGTAGGGCCCCCGGTCCCAGCGGATCCACGGCGTTACGTAATAGATCGTGAGCGTGATCGCCATGATCGCCCATTTGAGGCGCCGGAAGGTGCCGTCTACCGCTTTCGGGTAAACGCCCTTCCGGGCCTCGTAGAGCGAGGGCTTGAGGCCCTTCAGTTCTTCAGGGTGTGACATCGCCGCTTCCGTCCGCTGCCGCGGTGACGACAGGCGCCTCACCGCCGCCCAGTGAATGCACGTAGGTGGCGAGCATCTTCACGGTTGCCGGGTCGAGGCGATTGCCCCAGCGCGGCATCACGCCCTGGCGGCTATTGGTGACGGTCGCGACGAGCGTGTCGCGGTCGCTGCCGTAGAGCCAGATTCCGTCGGTGAGGTCAGGCGCGCCCTGCGTGCGGTCGCCCTTGCCTTCGGTGCCGTGGCAGCTGACGCAGTTCTCGGCATAGATTTGCGCGCCGCGCGCGGTCGCCTTCGATGCCTTGCCCTGCCCGGAGATAAGCTGAACGTAGCTGACGACGTTGTCGATCTGCGCGGGCGTCAGGATGCCGTCGCGTCCGAACGCGGGCATCATCGACAGGCGGGTCTCGTCATGGTCCGGGTTCCGGATGCCGTGCTCAATCGTGTAGTGGATGGCATTGATGTCGCCGCCCCACAGCCAGTCGTCGTCGTTGAGGTTCGGATAGCCTTTCGCGCCTGCCGCGCCGGAACCGTGGCACTGCACGCAGTAGACCTTGAAGGTCGATTGCCCGCCCGCGACGGCCGCCCGCAGCAGCTCGGGGTCATTCGGAATATTCTCCACCGGCGTGCGGCCGATCGCTTCGCGGATCGGCAGCAGCTTCGCGTCGGCGGCGGCGAGCTGCGCGTCGAGCTCGCCGTGGCTCGACCAGCCGAGCACGCCCGCCGTTGCGCGTTCCACCATCGGCCAGGCCGGGAACAGGATCGTGTAGATCAGTGCCCACACGATCGTGATGTAGAAGGTCCACAGCCACCAGCGGGGAAGCGGCGTATCGAGTTCCTCGATGCCGTCCCATTCGTGGCCAACGGTTTCGGTGCCGGTCGGCTCGTCGATGCGCTTGTTTTCAGCCATTGTGGTCGTCCTGATCGAAAATCATGTTGGCGGCGCGCTTGTGATCGTCCCGCGCCTTCGGGCGGAATGTCCAGCCGACAAGGACGAGGAACGTCACGCCCATGAAGACGAGGCCCCAGCTGTCGGCCATATGGCGCAGCGTTTCGTAGCTCATCGCGGCTGCTCCTGCGGTGCAGCGGCCTGGAAGTCGACGAGCGTGCCGAGCATCTGGAGATAGGCGACAAGCGCGTCCATCTCGGTGATCTGCTTGGGATTGCCGTCGAAGTCGCGGACCTGCGCCTTGGGGTAGCGTTTCTGGAAGACCTCGAGATCGCCGAACTCGTCCGTCTGGAGCTTGAGATCGTCGTTCGCCGCCTTGATCGCGGCGGCGTCGTAGGGAACGCCGACGCGGCTGAGCGCGGTGAGGTGCTTCGTCATGTCGCCGGCCTTCAGCGGGCGCTCCTTAAGGAACGCATAGGGCGGCATGATCGATTCCGGCACCACCGAGCGCGGATCGGTGAGGTGCTGGACGTGCCACTCGTCCGAATAGCGGCCGCCGACACGCGCGAGATCCGGCCCCGTGCGCTTGGAGCCCCACTGGAACGGATGATCGTACATGCTTTCCGCCGCGAGGCTGTAGTGGCCGTAGCGTTCCACCTCGTCGCGGAACGGGCGCACCATCTGGCTGTGGCAGTTGTAGCAGCCCTCGCGCATGTAGATGTTGCGGCCTGCGAGCTCGAGCGGCGTGTAGGGACGCACGCCCTCCACCTTCTCGATCGTGGAGTCGATCCAGAAGAGCGGCGCAATCTCGACGATGCCGCCGATGGCGACGACGACGAGCGCGGCGACGCCGAGCAGGGTGACGTTCTTTTCGAGACGTTTGTGATCGAAGAAACGGGATGCCATTGCGCGCGTCCTTACTCTGCGGGCTGCGGGGCGAGCGGACGGTCCGCTGCGGCGTCATGCGGGGTTTCGGTCATCGGCTTCTCCTCGCGGAGCTTGCCGGCGATGGTCAGCCATACGTTCCAGACCATCACGAGGGCACCGGCGAGGTAGAGGACGCCGCCGGCGGCGCGGATCAGGTACATCGGCAGCATCGCCGCGGTGACCTCGGAGAAGGCGTACACGAGGTAGCCGTCCTCCCCGTATTCGCGCCACATCAGGCCCTGCATGATGCCGGCGACCCACATGGACGAGGCGTAGAGCACGATGCCCACCGTCGCGAGCCAGAAGTGCCAGTTCACCATGCGCAGCGAGTAAAGCCGCTGGCGGTTCCACAGGCGCGGCGTCAGGTAGTAGATCGCCGCGAAGGTGATCATGCCGTTCCAGCCCAAAGCGCCCGAGTGAACGTGTCCGATGGTCCAGTCGGTGTAGTGGGAGAGGCTGTTCACCGCCTTGATCGACAGCATGGGCCCTTCGAAGGTGCTCATGCCGTAGAAGGCGAGCGCCATCACCATCATGCGGATAATCGGGTCGGTGCGGATCTTGTCCCAGGCGCCGTTCAGCGTCATCAGGCCGTTGATCATACCGCCCCAGCTCGGCATCCACAGCATGATCGAGAAGACCATGCCCAGCGTCTGCGCCCAGTCGGGCAGCGCCGTGTAGTGCAGGTGGTGTGGACCCGCCCAGATGTAGAGGAAAATCAGCGACCAGAAGTGGATGATGGAAAGCCGGTAGGAATAGACCGGCCGCTCCGCCTGCTTCGGCACGAAGTAATACATCATCGCGAGGAAGCCGGCGGTGAGGAAGAAGCCGACGGCATTGTGGCCGTACCACCACTGGGTCAGCGCATCCTGCACGCCCGCGAAGGCGCTGTAGCTCTTGGAACCGAGCAGGCTGACCGGCATCGACAGGTTGTTGACGATGTGCAGCATCGCGATCGTCAGGATGAACGACAGGTAGAACCAGTTCGCCACGTAGATATGCGGCTCGCGGCGTTTCAGGAGCGTTCCGACGAAGACCGCGAGATAGGCGACCCAGACGATGGTGAGCCACAGGTCGACGTACCATTCGGGCTCGGCATATTCACGCGCCTCGGTGATGCCCAGTACGTAGCCGGTGGCGGCCAGCACGATGAAGAGCTGGTAGCCCCAGAACACGAAGCGGGCGAGACCCGGCAGCGCAAGGCGGGCGCGGCAGGTGCGCTGCACGACGTAGAAGCTCGTCGCGATGAGCGCGTTGCCGCCGAACGCGAAGATTACCGCCGACGTGTGCAGCGGCCGCAGCCGGCCGAACGTGGTGTATTCAAAGCCCAGATTGAGGACCGGGAAGGCCAGCTGGAGCGCGATGAAGAGACCGGCGAGGAAGCCGACCACGCCCCAGAACACCGTCGCGATCACGCCCCAGCGGACGGGATCGTCGTCGTACCGGCCGGTATCGACCGGCGCCTTGAGGATGCCGCGAGCGATGGTGTAGTCCGCGCCCGAGAGCGTCGCCGCAAGCGCCAGCAGCGCAGCCACCGCGACGATCGCCATGTGGATCGCAAATCCCTGATCGGCCGAAAGCGCGATTGCGATGATCGCGATGAGCGCTGCGCCCAGCCAGCCGAAGGCCTTGATTGTAAGTGATTCCATAACCGGTCCCCGCCGTTTTGTCGGCATGAATGCCACAGTTCTGAGGCTGACATGGCCTTGTCGCCGCGGCAAGACCTTGACCTGCGTCAAATAACCGGAGACGCCCCGAAAGATGACGAACGCCGCACAGCGCCTGGGCAAGAACCGATCGGCCTTCGCCGTGCTCGGCTTCCTTGCGGGCGGGCCGCGCTCGGGCTACGACATCAAGAAGGCGATCGGGCGCAGCACCAGCTATTTCTGGAATGAAAGTTTCGGCCAGATATACCCGATCCTGCAGAAGCTGGAGGCCGAGGGGCTGGTGGAATGCGTGGGCGCGGAAGGCCGCGGACGTCGCCAGAGCCGCAAGTACGCGATCACCGAAACCGGTCGGGACGCCTTGAGGGATTGGCTCGCGGCGCCTGTTTCCAGCGCGGGGATCCGCAACGAATATCTGCTGAAGCTGTTCTTCGGCCGCCACGTCGCGCCCGAAGTGAGCATTGCGCACCTTGCGGACTACCGGCGCCAGCTCGCGCACGAGCTGGCCACGTTCGAGGCGTTTCGCGCGGGCTACGACGACGCGATCCGCGCTGGGCGGACGAGCAAGACGCTGATCTACCTGCTTGCGCCCCTCGATTTCGGTATTCGCGGCGCCCGCACGCAGATCGAATGGTGCGACGAGACTATTCGCGCGCTGGAGACTCTGCTGGAAAGCTGAGGCAGGGCTCAGCTCGCCATGCGGCGCAGCGTTTCGATTTGGTCGGCCTCGGCGGCGGGCTTGTCGGTGCGGATGCGGCTGATGCGCGGAAAACGCATCGCGAGGCCGGACTTGTGGCGTTTCGAGGCGTGGACCGAATCGAACGCAACCTCCAGAACCAGCGTCTTTTCCACCTCGCGTACAGGGCCGAAGCGGGCAATGGTGTGGTTCCGCACGAAGCGGTCCAGCATCATCAGTTCCTCGTCGGTGAAGCCGGAATAGGCTTTGCCGACGGGGAGCAGCTCGCCGTTCTCGGTCCAGCACCCGAACGTGTAGTCGGAATAATAGCTCGATCGCTTTCCGTGCCCGCGCTGCGCGTACATCATCACGCAGTCCGCGACGAGCGGATCACGCTTCCATTTGTACCAGAGCCCGACGCGGCGACCGGAGATATAAGGGCTGTCGCGCCGCTTCAGCATCAGGCCTTCGATCGCGACATCACGGGCGCCGAGCCGGAGCTCTTCGAGCGCCGCGAAATCGCGTACGTCGACAAGTGGGGACAGATCGAAACGGTCGCGATCCAGCCGCGACATGAAGGTTTCCAGCCGAATGCGCCGTTCCGTCCATGGCTGCGGGCGCAGGTCTTCGGGGCCGTCGAAGAGGATGTCGTAAAGCCGGACGAAGGCGGGGAAGTCCCTGAGCATCGCTGACGAGACGGTCTTGCGGCCCAGTCTTTGCTGCAGCGCGTTGAAGCTCGCGGCCTCGCCGCCCTGGACGTCTCCACGCACGAGCAGTTCGCCATCGAGAACGCCCGGTGTCTGGTAGATCTCCGCGACATCAGGGAAGCTTCGCGTGATATCGTCGCCGGCCCGGCTGTAGAGCCGCGTTTCGCCGCCGACGTGTACGAGTTGCACGCGGATGCCGTCCCACTTCCATTCGGCGGCATAGTCCAAGAGGTCGATATCCCGGTCTTCGAGCGGGTGGGCGAGCATGAACGGACGGAACACCGGCGCGTCTTCGGGCGTGGGGCGCGGGCCTTTGCCTTCCGCCCAGGCGAACAGTTCTGTGTAGGGCGGCGCAACTGCGTGCCACACCTCTTCGACATCGTCGGCATCGAGCCTGAAGGCTTCAGCAAACGCAGTCTTGGCAAGTCGTGCCGAGACGCCCACGCGCATTCCACCGGTCGCGAGTTTGAGCAGCGCGAAACGGGCGTTCGCATCGAGACGATCAAGCAGCCGCGTCATCACCGCCGGCGCCTGCGCGCGCGTTAGAAGCTGCAGCTCGTTCACAACCTCGGCAAGCCGTGGCGGAGTGGTGCCTAGAATATCCGCACCCGGCCAGATGAGCGCCACGGTTTCCGCAAGGTCACCAACGTAATCGTAGCTGAGCCCGAAGAGCACCGGATCGACGCGCTCGGAGACCAGCGAGCGAATGATGCTCGGCTGGACGGCGGGGAGCGAGAGATCGCCCGTGAGCGCGGCGAGCGCCCAGCCGCGATCCGGGTCCGGTGCCGTCTTGAGATAGGCGCCGATCAGATCGAGCTTGGCGTTTCGCGACCGTGTGTAGATCAGGCTATCGAGGAGTTGCGAGAACGCCTGCATCAGTCGTCTTCATCCTCGCGGCCGACGAGCGCGAGTTCGCGCGCTGTGATTTGGTGTTCGCGGCACCAGTGGACGAGCGCATCCTCGCGGCCGTGAGTCACCCAAACCTCACCGGGCGCGATTTCGCGGATCGTCGCGGTCAGTTCGTCCCAGTCGGCATGGTCGGAAATCACGAGCGGCATTTCGACGCCGCGCTGGCGCGCGCGCTGACGCACGCGCATCCAGCCGCTCGCCATGGCCGTGATGGGATCGGGCAGCCGCCGCGACCAGCGGTCGTTCAGCGCCGAGGGCGGCGCAAGAACGATCTCGCCGGCAAGCGCTGCGGGCTTCAGGTCGGAAATGGGAAGAAGCTCGCCGAGCGCGACGCCAAGTTCCTGGTAGAGGTCGCACAGGCGCTGGAGCGCGCCGTGGATGAAGAGCGGGCGATCATGGCCATGGCGCCTCAGTTCGGCAATCACGCGCTGAGCCTTGCCGAGCGCGTAGGCACCGATCAGGATCGCCCGGTCCGGCTGCGCCTGCTGCGCTGCGAGCAGCCTGCCGATCTCGCCGCTGATCGGCGGATGCCGGAAGACGGGCAAGGCGAAGGTCGCCTCGGTGACGAACACATCGCAAGGCACCGGCTCGAAAGGCGCGCATGTGGGGTCCGGGCGGCGCTTGTAGTCGCCGGAAACAACCACGCGTTCCCCGCGGCGTTCCAGCACCGCCTGCGCGGATCCGAGCACGTGTCCGGCAGGTACGAGCCGCAGGTCGACGTCGCCGATGCGAATGACTTCACCATAGCCGAGCGCCTGGCCCGTTTGCGGGCCATAGCGACATTCCATGATGGCGAGCGTTTCGCGTGTCGCGAGCACCGCGCGGTGACCGCCGCGCGCGTGATCCGAATGGCCGTGGGTTATGATCGCCCGATCGACCGGGACGGCGGGATCGATCCATGCATCAGCCGACGGAAGGTATATCCCCGTCGGACGGGCTTCGATCCATGAAGAGTGGAACGCCATTCCCGCCATATGGGTGAAGGCGTCGGAAAGTTCCCGCCCGCCTCAGAGTTTGTGGATGCCGCCCGGTTCCTCGCCGTGCAGGCTCATCAGCGAATCCATGAGGTCGCCTTCTGCCGCTGAACAGACGCCGATGGTCAGCGCCTCGTCGTAGCCTTCGCCGACGACATAGGCGTGACCCATGCTCGAATCGAGGTAGATCGATTCGCCGGCCTCGATCACGATCGGATCGTAATATTCGGTGTGGACGACCATGCGGCCTTCGATGACGTAGACGAACTCCTCGCCGGGGTGCCGTACCAGCTCGCCGAACTCCTTGACGGACTTCGCGCGGATACGCGTCACCAGCGGGATCATCCGTTTCCGCCTGAGCTCAGTGCACAGGTAGAAATAGTCGTAGTTGTCCGTCTTGACGCGGATCGCGCGGTCCTGGCTGCCGATGCTGCGCCGCCCGGTGACAGCGGCCGCCTCCTGCGGGTCTTCCTCGGCAAACAGTTCCGACATGCGGATGTTGAGGCGTTGGCTGAGCTGCAGCAGCTTGTCGTAGGTGAGCGTCAGGCGGTCGTGCTCGACCTTGGAGAGCGTGGAGACAGGGATGCCGCTCCGTTCGCTCATCTCCTTCAGCGTCCAGTCGTTGCGGGTGCGAAGGCCGCGCAGCAGCGTTCCGAGGGTTGGTTTATCCGATTTCACGCCTGTCCCCCGGGGCTCTGCAGTGGTTCCTCTGACATCATGCTGTTTGACAATTCTCTAAATAGGATCATTATTGCCTGCATGGGACAAAACAATGTATTCACGCGCACGGTATCTCGTCCGCGTTGAACACGCAATCCAACATGCTGCCCTGCGGCAAGATGAGTTTTGGAGGGGGAATATGCGAGGTTCACTGAAATCTCTGTTTATGGGCGCGGTCGCCCTGATCGCTCAGCCTGCGCTGGCGCAACCCGCGCCTGCACCCGTACCTGTCAATCCCGTGCCGGTGACGGCTGCAGCGCCCGCCGTGCCGATCCCGGTGCCCGGCGCGCCGACGCTGACCAAGGCCGATGTCGATGCGTGGCTCGACGGCTACTTGCCCTATGCGCTCGCGCGCGGTGCGGTGGCGGGTGCCGTCGTCGTCGTCGTGAAGGACGGCCAGGTGCTGACGCAGCGCGGCTACGGCTATTCGGACGTCGAGAAGCTTACCCCGGTCGATCCAGAAAAAACGCTGTTCCGTCCGGGCTCGGTATCGAAGCTGTTCACGTGGACGGCGGTGATGCAGCTTGTCCAGGAGGGCAAGCTCGACCTCGACACCGACGTCAACACCTACCTCGATTTCAAGATCCCGCCGCGCGATGGCAAACCGGTCACGCTGCGCAACATCATGACGCACACCGCCGGCTTCGAGGAGCAGATTCGCGGTCTCATCTCCAAGGGTAAGCCGGAGGCGCCGCTCGGCGACCTCCTGAAGCGCTGGGTGCCGCACCGAATCTTCGCGCCGGGCACGACGCCCGCCTATTCGAACTACGCCACTGCGCTTGCGGGCCACATCGTCGAGCGGGTGTCGGGTAAGTCGTTCGAAGATTATATCGACCAGCATATTTTTGCTCCGCTCGGCATGAACCATTCGAGCTTCCGCCAGCCGCTGCCTGAGCGGCTGCAGCCGCTGATGTCGAAGGGCTATGCGACCGCGTCCGGCGAGCCGAAGCCTTATGAGGTTATCGGCCTCGCGCCCGCAGGCAGCCTTGCCTCGACCGGTGCGGACATGGGCAAGTTCATGATCGCGCACCTCGCGAACGGCGGACCGCTGCTCTCGCCCGAAACCGCGAATATGATGCACACGACGACGCTCTCCATCCTGCCGCCGCTCAACCGTATGGCCCTCGGCTTCTATGAACAGCGGATCAACGGCCAAACGGCGATCGGTCACGGCGGCGATACGCAGTGGTTCCATTCCGATCTGATGCTGTTCCCCAAGGAGAACGTCGGCATCTACATTTCGATGAACAGCTCGGGCAAGGAAGGCGTGACGGGCGCAATCCGCAGCACGCTGGTCGAAAGTTTCGCCGATCGGTATTTCCCGATGGAGCGCACGATCAAGGCTGGCGTCGACGAAAAGACCACGGCCGAGCACGCCAAGATGCTGGCAGGTACTTACATCAGCTCGCGGCGGCCGGAATCGAGCTTCATGAAGGCGCTCGACCTCGCGGGTGGCATGAAGATCGCGGTCGACGACAAGGGTAATCTCGTCCTGCCGTTCAAGAACACCGGCGGCGAAGATTCCAAGTGGGTGGAAACCGCACCCTTCGTCTGGGAAGAGGTCGGTGGCCACGGCCGCCTCGCCGCCAAGCTCAAGGACGGCAAGGTCGACTGGGTCAGCATCGATGCCATCTCGCCGATCATGATGCTTCAGCGTCCGGCGTGGTACGCCTCCCCCGGCTGGCTGTCGCCCGGCGTGATCGCGGGTCTCGCGATCCTCGGCCTTACCGCGCTGTCATGGCCGATCGGCGCCATCGCCCGCCGCCGTTATGGTGCGAAGCTGGCTCTTGCCGGCAAGGAGCTCAAAGCCTTCCGTCTCGTTCGCGGCTTCGCGGCGGTGGTGACGCTGGTGCTCATCGGCTGGGTCGCGACGCTCGCCTCGATGATGTCGGACTTCCACCTGCTCGGCGGCGCTATGGACTGGGCCATCTATCTGCTCCAGATCGTCGGCACGATCGCCTTCATCGGCATGGTTGCCGTCGCGGCATGGAACCTGCTCCTCGTCTGGACGGGTCGTCGCGGTTGGTTCTCCAAGCTGTGGAGTATTCTCGTGCTTCTCGCCGCGGTCGTGATCCTGTGGGCCGCGTTCGCCTTCCATCTCATCAGCTTTGGAGTTCAGTTCTAATGTCGGTTGCCGGAAAGCTCTCTCTTGAAGTTACTGTCGAGTCCCTGCCCCTGGCGAAGCCGTTCAGGATCTCGGGGCACGTCTTCACCCACTCCGATCTGGTCGTCGTCACGCTTTCCGACGGCGTCCATTCGGGGCGGGGAGAGGCTTCCGGCGTCTACTATCTGGATGACAATGTGCCTGAGATGCTGCAGGCCATCGAAGCCGTCCGTCCGGAGATCGAGCGCGGCATCGACCGCGCCGGTCTCCAGACGCTCATGCCCGCAGGCGGCGCGCGCAATGCGCTCGATTGCGCGTTCTGGGAACTCGAAGCCAAGCAGACCGGGCGCAGCGTGTGGGACATCGCGGGGTTCGAAACCTCGCGTCCGCTGCTCACCACCATGACGCTGGGCGCGGATTCGCCCGAAGTGATGGCGGAGGGTGCCAAGGTCGGATACGCGCAGGCCCGCGCGCTGAAACTGAAGCTCACCGGCGATCTTGAAGACGATATCGCTCGCGTTCGCGCCGTGCGTGCGGCGCGGCCCGATTGCTGGATCGGCGTCGATGCCAATCAGGGCTACGGCATTGCCGATCTTCCGGCGCTCGTCGAGGTGCTCGTCGAGGCTGATGTGAAGCTGCTCGAGCAGCCGCTGCGCCGCGGCGCGGAGGCCGATCTCGACGGTTTCTCGTGCCCGATCCCGATCGCTGCGGACGAAAGCGTGCTGACGCTCGCCGACGTTCCCGGCCTCGTCGGCCGCTTCAACGTCGTCAACATCAAGCTCGACAAGTGCGGCGGGCTTACCGAAGGGCTGGCGATGGCGCGCAAGGCCCGCGAACTCGGGCTCGGCGTCATGGTCGGCAACATGGTGAGCACCAGCCTCGCGATGGCGCCTGCCTACGTCGTCGGCCAGCTTTGCGATGTGGTCGATCTCGACGGGCCGATCTTCCTTGCGAAGGATCGCGAACCCAGCATCGTTTACGAGGACGGATATGTGCGCTGTCCCGACAACGTCTGGGGCCGGGACGCCTGAACGAAGCCGATTTGAGGGGGAAGATCATGAAGTCTGTTCTTTGCGGGCTGCTGCTTGCAGCCGCGACGGCGCCGGCGTTGGCCGCGGCCGATAGCCCAGCCACCTACATTCAGGCAGGGCGTCTGCTTGCCGATCCCGGCACCGGCCGGGTCGAGACGGCGAAAACCATCGTCGTCAAGGACGGCCGCATCGCCGAAATTCGCGACGGCTATGTGGGCGAGGGCAAGGTCGTTGATCTGCGCGACGCCTTCGTGATGCCGGGCTTCATTGACAGCCATGTCCACATCACGGGCGAATCCAATCCTAACGAGCGTAGCGAAGCGCTCAGCAAATCCGCGACGGATTCGGCATTCGACGGCGTCGTCTTCGCCGGGCGCACGCTGCGCGCCGGGTTCACCACCGTGATCGATCTCGGCGGCGAGCCGCAGGCGATATACGGTCTCCGCGACGCCATCGCGGCGGGCAAGGTCGAAGGGCCGCGCATCATCGCGGCGGGCGGCGTGGCGGCACACGGCGGCCACGGCGACATTCACGGCTACCGTCAGGAAATCCTCGATCTCTACCGCTCGCCGACCTTGTGCTCGGGTGCCGATGACTGCGCGCGCGCGGTGCGTCAGGCGATCCAGAGCGGCGCCGATGTCATCAAGACGGCCTCCACGGGCGGCGTGATGTCGAACACCGCAGCCGGTCTCGGCCAGCAGATGAGCGATGCTGAACTCACCTCGCTCGTGGAAACCGCGCACAGGCTCGGCCGCAAGGTGGCGGCGCACGCGCACGGTACGGACGGTGTCAACGCCGCACTCCGCGCCGGTGTCGATTCGATCGAGCACGGCACCTACCTCGACGCGGAATCGATCAAGCTCTTCAAGGCGAAGGGCAGCTATCTCGTGCCGACGCTGCTTGCCGGCGACACGGTGAAGAAGCGCGCCGAAACGGCGGAATGGATGCCCGCGCCCGTGCGCGCGAAGGCGCGTAAGGTCGGTCCGCTGATGGTCGATGCGCTGCGGCGCGCGCACAAGGCGGGCGTGAAGATCGCGTTCGGCACCGATTCCGGCGTCTCCGCCCACGGCGACAACGCGCAGGAGTTCGCGCTGATGGTTGAAGCGGGAATGACCCCGCTGGAAACGATCCGTGCGGCGACGGTCTCGGCGGCGGACCATGCCGGTCTCACCAGCGAGATCGGCACGCTGGCGCCGGGCAAGGCGGCGGATATTGTCGCTGTGAAAGGTGACCCGCTCACCAATATTCGGGCGCTGGAAACCACAGCGTTTGTGATGAAGGGCGGGGCCGTCGCCAAGCCCGTCCAGTGATGGCCGTGTGATCCCTAATTGACAATTTTCTGATCAGGATTGATAATCCTGATCAGGATATTTCATAAGGCAGGGGGAGAGAGGCGATGGCGTCATTGCCCGGAGTTTCGCGGCGTCAAATAATCGGTGGCGCGGTTGCAGCAGCTGCTGTGACCGGTTTTCCGATGATCAACACGGGCATGTTCCGCGCCCACGCCGCAGCGACGAAGGCCTATTCGAAGCGCGCTGTCGACCTCGTCAAGCAATCGCTCGTCATCGATATGCTTGCACCGCTGAAGATCGATTTCCGGTCCGAATATTACGCCAATCCGCTCAGCGAGAAGGATGCTGCCGATTTCCGCGCGAGCGGCATCACCGGCTTCCACAATGCCGTCGGCATAGGCGGCCCGGATGCCTATGCGGATACGCTGGGCTGGTTCGCTGCGTGGCAAGGCTTCGCCGGCCGCAATGCGCACGTGTTCTCGCTCGTCGGCAAGGCCGAGGATCTTGATCGCGCCAAGCGTGAGGGGAAGTGCGCCGTGATCATGGGCGTCCAGAACTCCGAGCACTTCCGCAAGGTGGAAGACGTGAAGGCGTTCTACGAGATCGGCCAGCGCTGCTCGCAGCTCACCTACAACAGCCAGAACCTCCTCGGATCGGGCAGCACCGAGCGCGTGGATGGCGGCGTCACCGATTTCGGCGCGGCGATCATCGAAGCGATGAACAAGGTCGGGATGCTCGTCGACGTTTCGCACTGTGGCGATCGCACGACGCTCGACGCCATCGCCATTTCACCGAAGCCGATCGCGATCACGCACAGCAATTGCCGCGCGCTCGTCAACCACCCGCGCGTCAAGACCGATGAAGCGATCAAGGCGCTCGGCGCGAAGGGCGGCGTGATGGGTATCACCGGCGTGCGCATGTTCGTCAGCGAGAAGGAGCCGACGACAATCGCAAATGTCGTCGATCACATCGATCATGCCGTGAAGCTGATCGGCGTCGATCACGTCGGCATCGGTTCGGATGCCGATCTCAACGGTTACGACGACATGCCCGCCGATCAGTACAAGATGCTGAAGGCCGGCTACAAATCGAGCTACGCATTCCGAGACAAGATCGATACGGATGGTTTCGATCATCCGATGAAGACTTACGACCTCGTTGAGGAACTTATTCGCCGCAAATATTCGAACGAAAACATCACCGCCATTCTGGGGGGGAACTTCAGGCGGTTGTTGGGAGCGACCTGGGCATAAAGCCTAGGCGACAAACCGGGGGGGGCAGGTTCGAAATGGTAGCAACTCATATTCACGGCGCGCTGTTGGCGGCCGCATTCAATCTTTCATTCTAGCTAAGAGAACAGACTGGTCCCCATGCACATGTCGTCTTTCCCCGGTAATGCCCAGCTTCGGCTTCCGACCCCGTATTTGCTGTTTCTGGGGGACATTGTAGAAAGTGGTTACGCGAAAACCGCCTTTGGTCTTCGTGACTGGGCGGGCGACAAGTGCGTGGGGGAGTACCGGCTTGCGGCGGGAACGGTAACGGCGGGTCTGGCTGAGCTGAGGCCTGCAGACGCTTATGCGCGGGGCGCGCGGTCGATGGTGATCGGCGTTGCGCCCGGCGGCGGCGGCATTTCGCCGTCGTGGGTGCCGGCACTTGTCGAAGCGCTTGAGGCTGGCCTCGATCTCGTCAGCGGTATGCACGTTCGGCTCGGCGATGTCCCCGAGCTTGCGGAAGCGGCGGCGAAGCACGGCCGGCGCCTTATCGATGTGCGCATACCGCCGGAGGGCCTGCCGGTGGGCACCGGCCGCAAGCGGACCGGCAAGCGCCTGCTGACGGTGGGAACGGACTGCGCGCTCGGGAAGAAATATACGGCGCTTTCTCTGGCAAATGCCTTTGCGGAGCGCGGCGTTGACGCCGATTTCCGCGCCACCGGGCAGACCGGTATCATGATCGCGGGCGGCGGCATCCCGATGGATGCGGTGGTGTCGGACTTCGAGGCCGGCGCTGCCGAGGTGCTGAGCCCGGACGCGGCGCCCGACCATTGGGACGTGATCGAGGGGCAGGGCTCGCTGTTTCACCCAGCGTATGCAGCCGTATCTCTCGGTCTTCTGCACGGCAGCCAGCCCGACGTGATCGTCGTGTGCCACCAGCCGGGCCGCGCAGAGATCATCGGTGCGCCGGGCTATGCGATCCCGAGCCTTGAAGAGACCATCGAGCTCAACCTTCTGCTGGGCCGCCGTACCAATCCGGCGATCCGCTGCGCGGGTATCGCGTTCAACACCAGCGGCATGGACGCAGCCGCAGCCGAAGCCCTCATGGAAGCGGAAAGCAAGCGCCTTGGCCTCCCGGTTGCGGACCCGATCCGCGGCGGCGCGGCTTTCCAGAAACTCGTCGACAACTGCCTGGGATAATATTGATGACAGCCACGACAACCACACGATCGTCGTGGTTCCAGCGTTTCCTGTTACCGGGTCTCATCTTCAAAGGCGTCGTGATCGGCGGCGGCTATGCAACGGGCCGCGAGCTTGCCGAATTCTTTCTCGGCAGCGGGCCGTTCGGTGGGCTCATGGGCATTCTGCTTGCCATGCTCGTCTGGAGTGCCGTCTGCGCGGTGACGTTCCTGTTTTCGTATCGATTTTCGCTCTACAACTACCGCGACTTCTTCAAGGGCTTGCTTGGGCCGGGCTGGGTGGTGTTCGAAATCGCCTACCTGGCATTGCTGGTGCTCATTCTGGCGGTCGTTGCGGCGGCCGCGGGCACGATTGGCGCGGAGGTGTTCGGCCTGCCGCAGATTGTCGGCACGCTCTTCCTCGTCTTCGCGATCGCCGCGACGGCAAGTTTCGGCAATGCGGGCGTGGAGCACGTCTTCAAATATGCCTCGAGCTTCATTTATTTGACCTATGCGGTGTTCCTCGTGCTCGCGCTGTCGACGTTCGGAGACAGGATCGCGCCGTCTCTGGCGCTCGATGTTCCCACGACAGGCTGGGTTATGGGCGGCCTGACGTACGCCAGCTACAACGTGGTCGGCGCGATTGCCGTGCTTTCGTTCGTGACGAACTTCACACGGCCGCGTGATGCGGTGATCGCGGGGGTCGTCGCCGGTCCGCTCGCGATGATTCCGGCGATCGTCTTCTTCCTCTGCATGGTCGCGTTCTATCCGGAAATCGCGAATGTCGCGTTGCCGTCCGATTTCCTGCTGCGCCGGATGGAAGCGCCATGGCTTCAGATCGTTTTTCAGCTGATGATCTTCTGCGCGCTGCTTGAAACGGGCGTGGGCATCATCACCTCGCTCAACGAGCGCATTGCCGGTGTCGCGGAAACGCGCGGCAAGCACTTTACGCCGCTTGCCCGTCTTGGGGTTTCGGCGGTGGTTCTGCTCGTCTGCGGCTTCGTCGCCGCACGGGTCGGCCTCATCGATCTCATCGCATCGGGCTACGGCGCATTCGGTTACATCATGCTCGCGGTGTTCGTCGTGCCGCTGCTTACACTCGGCGTTGCGAAGATCGTCAGGAGCCGAGCAGCGGTCGCATAAGTGCTATATTCATCGCGATCGCCGAGAGCGATACCCTTGGCTGTCCCAGGGCCTCGGGCTTCGAAGCTCGGCGAGCGTGCGCCGGTCGATCCGGGACGATGGTATCGGATCAGATCGACCGGCAAGCCTTTCGCGGTGATGAAAAAAGGAGATTTGAAATGAAGCGTGTTCTTGCCTCCGTCCTCCTTGCTGCCGCCTTTCCGGCTTCCGCAGAAACGCTGCACCAGCGCACGCTGACGCTCGATACGCACCTCGATACGCCGATGCATTTCGCGCGCCAGGGCTGGAGCTTCGGCGACAAGCACAGCTACGATACCGATCTCGTGCAGGTCGACATGGGCCGCATGGACGAAGGCGATCTCGATGGCGGCTTCTTCGTCATTTACACCGAACAGGGCCCGGTGACGGCGGAGGGTTTTGCGAAGGCGAAAGCGTTCGCGCTCGGCCGCGCCGATCTCATCCGCACGACGCTGGCGAAGTTCCCGGATCGCATCGCGCTCATCTCGACCGCAGCCGATGCGAAGCGCATGGACGTCGCCGGCAAACGCTTCGGCTGGCTCAGCATCGAAAACTCCTACCCGCTCGGCGAAGACCTTTCGCTGCTGAAGACGTTCTACGATCTCGGCGTGCGTCTGGCGGGGCCGGTGCACGGCAAGAACAACCAGTTCGCCGATTCTTCGACCGACACGCCGCAGTGGAACGGTCTCAGTCCGCTCGGACGCCAGTGGGTCGCGGAGATGAACCGACTCGGCATCGTGATCGACGGCAGCCATTCGTCTGACGCCGCGTTCGATCAGATGCTGGCGCTGTCGAAGACGCCGCTGATCCTGTCGCATTCGGGTTCGAAGACGATCTCGGACCAGCCCCGCAATCTCGACGACGCGCGCATCCGCAAGCTTGCCGAGGCGGGCGGCGTGATTTGCGTCACCACGGTGTTTCTCGCGCCGATGAACTTCACGCCTGAACGCAACGCGCTCTTCGGGCAGCTCGAAAACATCGGCACGATGACGCCGGAGGAGCAGGCCAAGCTGACGCGCGAAACGCGTGCGCTCGATGCCGTGATGCCAATCCAGAACACCGATTTCGAAGCCTTCATGAAAAGCCTGCTGCACATCATCAAGGTCGCGGGCGTCGACCATGTCGGCATTGGCGCGGACTGGGACGGCGGCGGCGGCGTCAAGGGCCTCGAGGATATCGGCGGCCTCCCCAAGGTGACCGAGCGCCTGCGCGCCGAGGGCTTCTCGGACGCGGACATCGAGAAGATCTGGAGCGGCAATGTGCTGCGCGTCCTGCGCCTCGCCGAGGAAAACGCCGCGCAGCATTGATCCGCTTTTCTGTTATGAGCGAGCGATGTCGAATATGTCGCCACGCCGCTTCGCCCCTGCAACCGCCCGCAATCGGGATCCGATTCTAGGCGTACTGGGGCCGCTGTTACCCGAATCGGGGTTGGTGCTCGAAGTTGCGAGCGGAACCGGCGAGCACGTCGTGCACTTCGCGCGGGCGCGGCCGGATCTCGTCTGGCAACCGAGCGACCCGTCGCCCGAGGCGCGCGAATCAATCGCAGCGTGGGTGGCGGCAGAGGGCTTGTCGAATGTGCGTACCCCGCTTGCGCTCGACGCGGCGGCGGCAGACTGGCCGGTGGCGCATGTCGATGCCGCGGTCTGCATCAACATGCTGCATATCAGCCCGTGGGCAGCCACAGAGGGCCTGATGAAGGGTGTCGGCAAGCGCCTCCCCGTCGGCGGGCTTCTCTACATCTACGGCCCGTTCTGCCGCGCAGACACGCCGACTGCACCCAGCAACGAAGCCTTCGATGCCGATCTTAAAGGCCGCGACGCGCGCTGGGGTCTCAGAAGGCTGGAGGACGTGCGGGCCGAGGCCGAAGTGAATGGCCTTGGTTTCGAAGGGTTCGTGGAAATGCCCGCGAACAACCTGTCGCTGATCTTCCGCAAGCGTTGATCACAAAGAAAGAGCGGCGCGGGTTGCCCCGCGCCGCTCCTTTTTTCGTCACGAAGCCTGTTGTCAGGCGTTCGCTTCGCCTTCGGCTTCCGCTTCGGCCTCAACCTCGGCTTCAGCAGCGAATTCGCCCGGCTCAAGGTTCGGGTCGCGCTCTTCGGTGAAGCCGCTCACGTCCTTTTCGAACATGTCGGCGAGCACGTCGACGCCCTGCGCCTGCAGATCGGCCTCGTCGCTCGAGCGGGCGACGTTCGCCTCGATCTCGATGCTGACTTCCGGGTGCAGCGCCACGCGGACCTTGTGAATGCCGAGCGCCTTGATCGGCGTGTTCAGCACCACCTGGTTCTTGTGGACGGCGATGCCGTTCGCTTCGGTCAACGCCTCGGCGATATCGCGCGCGGCGACGGAGCCGTAGAGGTGGCCGGCGTCGGAAGCCGCGCGGATCAGCACGACCTTCGCGCCATTCAGCTTCTTGGAGTCGACTTCAGCGCCGGAGCGCTTCTCGGCATTTTCCTTTTCGATGCGCTCACGGTTTGCCTCGAACTTCGCCTTGTTGGCGTCGTTGGCGCGAAGCGCCTTGCCGCGTGGCAGCAGGAAGTTGCGGGCGTAGCCGGGTTTCACCGAAACCACGTCGCCGATGCCGCCGAGGTTCTCGACGCGTTCAAGCAGGATGATGTCCATAGCCATGGGTCTTATCCTTCCTTAGCGAACGAGGAACGGCAGCAGGCCGAGGTGGCGGGCGCGCTTGATCGCCTTGGCCAGCTCACGCTGCTTCTTGGCCGAAACCGCGGTGATGCGGCTCGGCACGATCTTGCCGCGCTCGGAGACGAAGCCCTGAAGCAGGCGCACGTCCTTGTAATCGATCTTCGGCGCATCGGCCCGGCTGAACGGGCAGGTCTTGCGGCGGCGGAAAAACGGGCGTGCCATCGTTATTCTCCTTCACGCTCGCGGCGCGGGCCGCGGTCACGATCGCCACCGCGATCTCCACGGTCGCCGCGCGGTCCGCGCGAATCGCGGTCGCCGCGATCGCTCTTGCGCATCATCGCCGAGGGCTCTTTTTCAAGCTCGTCGACGCGAATCGTCTGATAGCGAATCACATCTTCGTTGATCGCAATGTTGCGTTCCATCTCGTGGACCGCCGGGGCCGGAGCCTCGATGTTGAGCAGCACGTAGTGCGCTTTGCGATTCTTCTTGATGCGGTAGGCGAGGCTCTTGAGGCCCCAATATTCGGTCTTTGCAACCTTGCCTGCACCGTCCTCGATGATCTTCGTGAACGTTTCGGCAAGGCTATCCACCTGCGCGGTGGACAGATCCTGGCGCGCCAGGAAAACATGCTCGTAAGAGGGCATGGTCCTATCTTCTCCTCAAATACCGATCGCTGACGACGGGCAATCCGCCGCCCCTCCGGCTGGCTACGGGATACAAAAACAAGCGGCGGGAAGGCTGGCTCCCCGCCGCTGATGACGGCCCTATGGCGCAAAAGCGCCGGAAAGGCAAGCGCGGTTAGGCGGCGCTCGTCGAGGTGTAGAGCGACCAGAGGCCGGCGACGCCGCTATAGGCGCTTGCCTCCGGAATGCTCTTGAACGTTGCCGTGGCAGCCGTGCGGTTGCCCGCACGCAGCTGGCTGATGCCGGCAAGGATCTTGGCCTGGTCCGCCGTGGCGCCGCCCGCCTTTGCAGCGGCGCTGTAAAGCGCGGCGGCCTTGGCATAATCGCCCGCGCCGAACGCGACATGCGCGGCCTGCAACTGGCCCGCGCCCGTCTTCGGCAGCTTGCCGACGCCAGCCGAGGCGGCGGCGGCGCGCTTCGCGGCGGCTTCGAGAAGCCGCGCGTTCATCGCGTCGCTTGCGGGGATCACGCCCGACTTCATGCCGTTTTCCAGCGAGCGCTTGGCGATCGCGGGCTGGTTCGCGACGATCGCGAGCTTAGCGTATTCCTGGTAATCCTCGGGCTTCGTGATGTTGCCCGTCTGCTCCATCAGCTCGAAGAGCGCGAGCTTCGCTTCACGCGGCATCTGCCCGTTCTTCATGTCGATGAGCAGCGCGCGCCAGCGCGCCGGCGACGGATCGATCTTGATGAGCCGCTCGGTCGTGGCGAGGTAGCCCTTCTTGTCGTCCATCTTGTACTGGGCGTTGGCGAGGCTCTGCAGCCAGCCCTCGCGCGCGCCATGCTGCTTGATGAGGTTCTCGTAGACGCCCGCGGCGCCCTTGAAATTGCCCTGACGGAAGTAGGACTGGGCGACGATCGTCTGGCCCTGCACGCCGCCGGTCTTCTTGCCGAGCGCGATCGCCTTGTCGAGCTGACCGGCGCGGTAATACAGCGGTGCGAGCTGCGAGGCGGGTGCCCCGATGCTTTCGAGCTCCTGCGCGGCAGCGGCCCAGCGGCCACCCTTGGTGTGCACGAAGGCGGCCATTTCGGCGACCTTGCGGCGTTCGATCGCAGTGCTCGCGGCGCTACGGGCGGCGTTTACGCGCGCCGTGGCAGCGGCATTATTGCCCGCGTTCGCGAGCTTGGAGGCTTCCTGCAGCGGTTTGCCGACGCCCGGCGAGAGCGCCTGTGCCACGGCCGGGGCCGAAAGGGCTGCGGGAACCGCGAGCGCCAACGCGGCAGCCATCGTCAAGCGGGAAACAAACGTCATCGTAATCCTTCCACTCCCAGTTTTGGGTCCAGCGTGCCGAACCTCGGCACATTAACGCTTGAAGAGGCCCTCCGCTCCAAGCCTTTGACCATGCTTTATTACACGGCAATGATGGCCCGCTGCTGAACGGGCCGTTCATCACGGCGAATGAAAACCGCGCGAACCTTAACGATTCGGAGCCGAATCGCAACATTCCTCTGTCGCTTGCGCGCGCGCGCGGACATCACTAAGCGCCTGCCCAAGGCATCGTAACCAACGAAGAAGGGGCGGCCCCTATGGCACGCGCATTCATTTTTCCGGGGCAGGGCAGCCAGGCGGTCGGCATGGGGCAGGCGCTCAGCCTCGCGAGTGCGGCAGCGCGCGAGGTGTTTCAGGAGGTCGACGAGGCGCTCGGGCAGAACCTCTCGAAGCTGATGTTCGAAGGCCCGGAGGCCGATCTGACCCTCACCGAGAACGCTCAGCCCGCGATCATGGCGAACGCGATCGCGGCGCTCCGCGTGCTCGAAAAGGAAGGCGGATTGCTGCTCGCCGACAAGGCCGCTTACGTGGGGGGCCACAGTCTCGGCGAATACACGGCGCTCTGCGCCGCCGGAAGCATCGGTCTTGCTGAAACGGCGCGGCTCCTCAAGCTGCGCGGGCAGGCGATGCAGGCGGCGGTACCGGTGGGCGAGGGCGCGATGGCCGCTCTGCTTGGTCTCGACTTCGAAGCTGCCGTGAAGGCCGCGGCGGAAGGCGCTCAGGGCGAAGTCTGCCAGGCCGCGAACGACAACGCGCCGGGGCAGGTCGTCATCTCCGGCCACAAGGCCGCAGTCGAGCGCGCCATCGAGATCGCCAAGGGGCTCGGCGCGAAGCGTGGTATGTTGCTACCGGTTTCCGCGCCCTTCCACTGTTCGCTGATGGCGCCTGCCGCCGAAAAGATGGCTGAAGCGCTGGCGGGCGCCAACATCGCCGCGCCGTTTGTTCCCGTGGTCGCCAACGTCACCGCCGCGCCCGTCGCCGATCCGGCGGACATTCGCCGGCTTCTGGTCGAGCAGGTCACCGGCACCGTGCGCTGGCGCGAAAGCGTTCTTGCAATGGCCGATCTTGGGGTCGACAGCTTCGTTGAGTTCGGCGGCAAGGTGCTCGGTCCGATGATCAAGCGCATCGCCCCCGATGCGGCAACGCTCAGCCTGGTTTCGATGGACGACATCGAAGCGGCGGCGAAGACACTTTAAGGGAAGGCAAGGCATGTTCGATCTCACCGGGATGAAGGCGCTCGTCACGGGCGCCAGCGGCGGCATCGGCTCGGCGATCGCGAAAGCGCTCGCGGCGCAGGGCGCGACCGTCGCGCTGTCCGGCACCCGCGAGGACGCTCTGAAGGCGGTCGCGGCCGAAATCGGCGGCACCACGCACATCCTCCCCTGCAACCTTTCGGACAGCGCGGCGGTTGACGCGCTCGTCGGGCAGGCGGTCGAGGCGATGGGCGGCATCGACATCCTCGTCAACAATGCGGGCGTCACCCGCGACAACCTCGCGATGCGCATGAAGGACGAGGAGTGGACGGACGTGATCCGCATCAACCTCGAAGCCGCCTTCCGCCTGTCGCGCGCGGCGCTCAAGCCCATGATGAAGGCGCGTTTCGGGCGCATCATTTCGATCACATCCGTGGTGGGCGCCACCGGAAACCCCGGCCAGATGAACTACGCGGCCTCGAAGGCCGGCCTCGTCGGCATGTCGAAGGCGCTCGCGCAGGAAGTGGCCAGCCGGAACATCACCGTGAACTGCGTCGCGCCCGGCTTCATCGTCTCGGCGATGACCGATGCGCTCCCCGATGCCCAGAAAGAGGCGCTTACGGGCCGGATTCCTGCGGGCCGTCTCGGCGAAGGGAGCGACGTGGCGGGTGCGGTCGTCTATCTCGCCAGCCGTGAAGCAGCCTACGTTACCGGCCAGACGCTTCATGTGAATGGCGGAATGGCGATGATCTAAGCGACACGGGGACTTGCAAGGCCACGGCCACCCGGTTACTGCCAATTTCAAACACAGTCTGTTCTTCTAGGGGACCATTTATATGAGCGATGTCGCAGAACGCGTGAAGAAGATCGTCGTCGAGCACCTCGGCGTCGAGCCGGACAAGGTGACCGAGGACGCGAGCTTCATCGACGATCTCGGCGCGGACAGCCTCGACACCGTCGAGCTGGTGATGGCGTTCGAGGAAGAGTTCGGGGTCGAGATTCCCGATGATGCCGCCGAGAAGATCCTCACCGTGAAGGACGCGATCGGCTACATCGAGGAAAACAGCGCCGCCTGACACGGGGACGCTTGCCGGATCAAACGGCACGGAATCACGAGCGGCTCCCCGGAAAAGGCCGGAGGGCCGCTCGCTTGTTATCAGGACACGGGAGAACCGAATGCGCCGCGTCGTCGTCACCGGACTGGGTCTTGTCACACCGCTCGGCGGGGACGTTGAATCCAGCTGGCGCAATATCCTTGCCTCGAAGTCGGGCGCCGCGCGCATCACCCGGTTCGATCCGTCCGATCAGGCCTGCACGATTGCCTGCGAAGTGAAGATGGATGGCCGCGAAGATGGCTGGGACGTCTCGAAGCGCGTCGATCACAAGATCCAGCGCCAGGTCGACCTGTTCATCCAGTTCGGTATCGACGCCGCCGGTCAGGCGATCGAGGACGCAGGCCTCGCCCACCTCACCGACGAGCAGAAGCTCCGCGCGGGCTGCTCGATCGGCTCAGGCATCGGCGGTCTGCCGGGCATCGAATCCGAATCGATCGTGCTCCACGAAAAGGGCCCGCGCCGCGTCAGCCCGCACTTTGTGCACGGCCGCCTCATCAACCTCGTGTCGGGCCAGGTCTCGATCAAGTACGGCCTGATGGGCCCGAATCACGCCGTCGTCACCGCCTGCTCCACGGGCGCGCACTCGATCGGCGATGCGGCGCGCATGATCGCGCTTGATGATGCCGACATCATGCTCGCGGGCGGCGCAGAAAGCGCGATCTGCCCGCTCGGCATCGCCGGTTTCGCGCAGGCCCGCGCGCTTTCCACGGCGTTCAACGACGAGCCGGAACGCGCCAGCCGCCCCTACGACAAGGACCGCGATGGTTTCGTGATGGGTGAAGGCGCGGGTGTCGTCGTGCTCGAGGAGTATGAGCACGCGAAGGCCCGCGGCGCGAAGATCTACGGCGAAGTCGTCGGCTACGGTCTCACCGGCGACGCCTACCACGTCACCGCGCCGCACCCGGAAGGCTTCGGCGGCTTCCGCGCGATGCAGATGGCGCTGAAGAAGGCGGGCATGAACCCCTCCGACATCGACTACATCAACGCCCACGGCACCTCGACGCCGCTCGGCGACGAGATCGAGCTTGGCGCCGTCCGTCGCCTGTTCGGCAGCGCGATGGACACGGTGTCGATGTCGTCGACGAAGAGTGCGATCGGGCATCTTCTGGGCGGTGCGGGTGCGGTGGAGACGATCTTCTGCCTGCTCGCCATCCGCGACCAGATCGCACCGCCAACGATCAACCTCGAAAACCCGAGCGACGGCTGCGTGGGGGTCGATCTCGTGCCGCTCGTCGCGCGCGAGCGGAAGATCAAGGCGGCGCTCAACAACAGCTTCGGCTTCGGCGGCACCAACGCCTCGCTGATCGTCAAGGCGCTCTGACTTTATGAAAAAGCTGCTGGTCGCCATCGTCGTCGCGGCGCTGGCGGCTGCTGCCGTGCTTGCTTTCCAGTGGACCACCACCGGCCCGCTCGCGAAGGACACGGACATCATCGTGCCGCGCGGCGCGTCGCTCGCCGCTACCGCTGTTCAGCTCGAAAAGGCAGGCGCGATCCGCTCGTCGGACGCGTTCCGGTTGATGTCGCGCGTGCTGGGCACCGGCGCGCCGATCAAGGCCGGCGAATTCCGCATCCCGGCAGGGAGCAGCGCGGCGGCGATCCTGCGCATCCTCCAGTACGGCGAGCCGCTCCAGCGGCTCATCGTCGTGCCCGAAGGCCTGCCGTCGATCCTTGTGCATGAAAGGCTGATGGCGGAAGACCTGCTCACGGGTGAGGTCGATGTGCCAGCGGAAGGGTCGGTGCTGCCCGGGGGCTACAGCTTCGAACGCGGTGAGCCGCGCGCCGCCGTGCTCAAGCGGATGCAGGATGCGATGGCGAAGACGCTCGCCGAACTCTGGCCCGCGCGCAAATCCTCGTCGGTCGTCAAGACGCCCGAGGAGGCCGTGAACCTCGCCGCAATCGTCGAGAAGGAAACCGCGAAGGCGGAGGAGCGCCGCACGATCGCGGGCGTGTATTCAAACCGGCTGCGCATCGGCATGATGCTGCAGGCCGATCCCACGGTCATTTACCCAATCACCAAGGGCAAGCCGCTCGGCCGCCGCATCCGCCAGTCGGAACTGCGTGCTGACAACGGCTATAACACCTACGCGAAGGCGGGCTTGCCCACGGGGCCGATCGCCAATCCGGGGCGCGCTTCGATCGAAGCCGTGCTCGATCCGGAAACCACCGACGCGCTGTATTTCGTGGCGGACGGCACCGGCGGCCACGTGTTCGCGCGCACGCTCGATGAGCACAACGCCAATGTCGTGAAGTGGCGGGCGATCCGCCGGGAACGCGGCGAGCTATAGGCGGCGAACTGCCGTCACAGGCGCGTCGTACTGCGGCAGCAGGCGGCCCACGACATCGTCGAGTGGCTCGATCACCGTCGACATGAAGAAGGCGTTGGCGTGGAGCAGCCGCGTCTCGTCGAACATGAAGCCGACATGGCCGGGGAAGAACACGAGGTCACCGCGCCGGTAGCGCCGATCCTCGACCTCCTGCCCGAGCGCGGCCTGCATGTCGCTGTCGCGGGGACAATCGATGCCGCAGGCGCCGAGCGCAATCTGGACGAGGCCCGAGCAGTCGATCCCACCGCGCGTGCGGCCGCCCCACTTGTAAGGCGTGCCGAGGAACAGTTCGGCCGTTGCGACAGGGTCGGCGGCATATTCATCGATCACGGCGATGTGACGCCGGTGAACATAGCCTCCAGCGGCCGACACGAACTTCTCGTCATGTGCCGCAGCGGCAGTCAGCGCCCCCATCGGCAGCGCGCCGATTACGGTGGACTTGATGTCGGGCTTCGTAAAGACGAGCGCGGTCGGCGCGGCGATCCGGTGCGTTAGCGCCCCGGCGCCTTCGGAAAGCAGTGCAGCGTCGACATAGCCGACATAATGGTCGTGAGCGCTGTATCCCCAAGCGACACCGCCGGACACATCGAGCACGTCGAAGGCTTCACCTGAGAGAAGCTCGCTCACGGCGACGGCATCCGCTTCCGGCGCCTTGCGGATAGGCGCCTGCTGTACCGCCAGCCGATGGCGAATCGGCGCGGCAAAGCACGGTACCTCGACGAGCCCCTCGAGGGCCACATCGGCAAGATCATTCCGCCACGCGTTTATGCGTGGGTCCGGGCGTTCGGCGCTAGAGGTAAGCGCGCTCCTCGCGTGCGTTGCTGCGTTCGGCATGGCCCTGTGTCGCCTCGATCATTCCTGCGAAGGTTTCGAGGAATTCGTGGCCCTGCGCCGTCCGCTCGACGAAGATGTTGCGCAGGTCACTCTCGTCCTTCTGGCGGCGGATATAGCCGAAGGCGCCGAGCGTGTTGAGTGCCCGCGTGATGACCGGCTTCGAAACCCTCAGCTTGGCGGCAAGGCCGCGCACAGTGTGTGGTCCTTGCGTCAGGTAGACGACCAGCAGCAGTGCCATCTGCCGGTTGGTAAGATCCGGACGGTTCGATTGCACATAGGCAATGACCGTCTGCATCCAGGGGCTGAGGAGCGCATCGATCCGGTCGTCTAGGCCTGAGAGGGACATGGTTTTTTCACCCGTTATCTCGTTTCGGGTCACCATATTTTAACGGGAGTTAATGATGTGTTGATATTTTAGGTTAACCCGTTGAACCGTTCATTCGCCGCGATGGTTGCCGTAACGTCTCTCGATATACGCCCAAAACGCCCTGAGACCTAGCGCTTCGCCGCCTTTCGGGCGCCCCGGCTTCGCTGCCGGCATCCATGCGAACGTATCAAGATGCGCCCAAGGTGTTTTCGGATCGACGAATTTTTCGAGATAGAGTGCGGCGGTGATCGCCCCGGCGAATGCGCCCGAAGCGCTGTTGTTGATGTCCGCCACGTCGGACTTCAGCATCTCCGCATAGGGCTTCCACAGCGGCATCCGCCACAGCGGGTCGCCGCTTGCCCCCGCGCCTTCGAGCAGCCCTTCGGCAAGGGTCTCGTCGTTGGCGAAAAGTGCGGGGAGGTCAGGGCCGAGCGCCACGCGCGCCGCACCGGTCAACGTCGCGAAGTCGAGGATCATCTCGGGGCTGTCCTCGTCCGCGAGCGCGAGCGCGTCGCAGAGCACGAGCCGCCCTTCTGCATCGGTGTTGCCGATCTCCACGGTCGTGCCCTTGCGCGTCTTGATGATGTCGCCGGGGCGGAATGCGCCGCCGTCTATGGCGTTCTCGAGCGCCGGGATCAGCAGGCGCAGCCGCACGCGCAACTTCGCACCCATCACGAGACCCGCGAGCGCAAGCGCGTGCGCCGCGCCGCCCATGTCCTTCTTCATCAGCAGCATGTTGCCCGCTGTTTTGATGTCGAGCCCGCCCGAATCGAAGCACACGCCCTTGCCGATGATCGTCAGTTTCGGATCGCCCTTGCGGCCCCAGCCCATGTCGATCAGCCGGGGTTCGCGGCCGGCGGCGGCGGCGCGGCCCACGGCGTGGATCGTGGGGAAGTTTGCTGCCAGCAGCTCGTCACCGACGGTGACCTTCACCTCGGCGCCGTGGTGGCGTGCAACGTCGCGCACGGCGGCCTCCAGCGCTTCCGGCCCCATGTCCTCAGCGGGCGTGTTCACGAGATCGCGCACCAGCACCTGCGCGTCCGCAAGCCGGCGGAGCGCCGCGATATCGACCGATTTCGGCACCAGCAGCGTGCGCGGCTCAACAGGCTTGGATTCGGAGAGGTAACGCGTGAACGTGTAGTGCGCGAGCATCCAGCCGAGCGCTGCGGCGCCCGGTTCACGGCCCGCCAGCTTGTAACGCCCGGCAGGCAGGGCTTTCACCACCCCGGCAAGATCCCAGGGTCCGAGCGCGGCGGGCGCGCCGAAGGCGGCGCTCCAGTTTTCCGCTTCGCTCCCCGGAAGGATCACCCGCGTGCCCGCCGCGCCCTTGAACTGCGCGGCGTCCACGGCGGCGCGCGCCCGCGCCGGCAGCGCGTCCCGCCACGCTTCGAAGCCGGCGGGGTCGACCAGCGCGATCTCGCGGGCGTCCTGCCCCGTGTCATGTTCGATAAGGCTCGCAGATTCCATCGTGTTCGCGCTTTTCCGTTCCCGCTCTTCGCTTGCCGCGAAGCGGCAGACCGCCTAAACGATCCGCCAATTTTAAACTCCGTATCCGCGCCTGAAGGAACACAATGGCCACCAATCCGCAAGCCGCCCAGTTGCCGCCGCTCTACAACGCGCTCGCGCCGCTCTCCTCGTCGGTACATCAGACGCTCGGGCTGAAATCCCGGACGGGAGCGCCGTTCGCACGCACCTTGCACGCGATCCCGATCACGGTCGACGAGTTCCACCTCGTGCAGCGCCACTACCCGATCGTTTTCGCGGCGGGCCAGACGCCGGTGCCGCTCGCGCTCACCTCGCTCAGCGAAGGCCAGAACCTGTTCGTCGACGAAGCGGGCAACTGGCGCGCCGGCACCTATGTGCCCGCCTATGTACGCCGCTATCCGTTCCTCCTCGCGCGGATCAATCCGCAGTCCGAGGAGCTGACGCTCTGTTTCGACGAGACCTCCGAGGATCTCGGCGCCGACGAAGGCGAGCCGCTGTTCAAGGATGGCGAGGCGACCGATGTCGTGAAGAACGTTCTCGAGTTCTGCGAGCAGTTCGAAAACTCGATGCGCAAGACGCAGGCGTTCGTGCAGGAGCTCGAAAAGGGTGAGTTCCTGATGGACGGCGAGGTTTCCATCCAGATGGACGGCATGGCGCAGCCCGCGATCTACCGCGGCTTCAAGATGATCTCGCAGGACAAGATCCGTGATCTGCGCGGTGATCAGGCGCGCAAGCTCATTCAGAACGGCATGTTGCCGCTGATGTATGCGCACCTCTTCTCGCTGTCCTACGTCACCGACCTGTTCTCGCAGGGCGCGGCGAAGGCCACGCCAGAAAAAACGGACGCCTGACACCCCGTCCCGGCTCGTCTTGCCTTGCGGAGGATTCCGCATAGACTTCGCGACCTTGCGGAGCGTGGGCAGGAGGAGCTCTTATGGCGGTGGGACACAGCAGCTATTCGAAAACGGCGATCACGCTTCACTGGCTGATCGCCGTTCTCGTTCTCGGCAATATCGTCGGCGCGGTCTATGCCGAAGGGCTCCCGGATGCCGAGCGTGGGGCCATCATGGGCATCCATAAGTCGGTCGGCATCACTGTCCTTGCGCTCACGCTGTGGCGGCTCGTGCTGCGTCTGAAGGCGGGCTTCCTCGTGCTGCCCGCGCACATGAAGGGGTGGGAGATCGTGCTCGCACGCGCCACCCACATCGGCTTCTACGTGTTGCTACTCGCGATACCGCTGAGCGGTTGGGCGTTCGCCGCCAGTCCCGAGCGGCCGCTGATCTGGTTCGATCTCGTCCCGCTTCCCGATTCGCCGTTGGGGAAGGCGGGTCGCGGCGTCTTCCATGCGGTGCATGGTCCTGCGGCATTTCTGGCACTTGTACTTGTAATTCTGCACATTCTGGGCGCTTTGAAGCATCATTTTCTCGATCGCGACGATGTTCTGGCGAGAATGTTGCCTTTTTTGCGAAAAAATCGGGCAGACGCTTGAAAACTTAACAATTCCGGCCCATCTTGATTTCAGGCGGCGCTGCGTTCCCCCCCTTTTGCGCGGCACGCCCGCGTAGCATCATCTGACGAGGATGATGCCACGTCCTCCCTGAACCCTGGTCACTTCGACATTGTCGAAGTGACCTTTTTTCTTTCAGGCTGCTTTATTCGGCCGCGATGGCCTGCGGTTTTCCGAACGTTTGCGGAAGCCAGCCCAGAAGCTCCGCCACCAGGTTTTTCAACGTTTCCGCGACCTCATTGAAGCCGGCGTGCCGTTCCAGCGTATCCGGGTCCATGTAGAGCGTGCGGTCGATCTCGATCTGGATCGCGAATCGCCCGCGTGCGGGCGCGGCGTGGAAGCGCGTCGTATACCCGCCCGCGTAGGGCGTGTTGCGCGCGACGCGCAGGCCTGCCCGGCGGAAGTGGGCCTCCACATAACGCACGACTGATTCGGGGGCCGACGTGCCGCCCGCATCGCCGATCACGATCTCCGGCCGCTGGCGCGCCGGCAGCGAAAGCGGCGGCATCGAGTGGCCATCGATCAGCAGCGCATAGCCGTGACACGCGGCGGCGTCTTCGATCAGCGAGGCAAGCCGCTGATGATAGGGGGCGTGAACCGCCGCGATTCGCTGCAGCACCGCTGCGCTGGTGATCCGGTCGCGATAGATGTGAAGCCCCGGCCCGGTGAGGCGCGGCAACACGCCGAGCCCGGACCGGACGCGTTCGGTGGTTTTCACCGGCCCCAGCGCCGCCGGGTCGCTCAGCATCGAAAGGTCGATCTCCAGCGGATCCCGATTGAGATCGACGTAGGCGCGCGCCCAGCGCGCGGTAATCAGGGGCGCTCCCGATGCAGCCGCGGGCGCCAACAGCTCATCGACATAGGCATCCTCGGCGCGGCGCAACCCATCCATGTCGAGCGCGGCGGCAGAGAGGAATCCCGGCGGCAGCGCACGGCCGCTGTGCGGCGACGCGAGCACCAACGGCGCGGGGGTGCCACGCGGGCCGGAAACGAAGTGGCCGGGCGTCAATGCGGAGACGGAGGTCTCGGCGCTCAACGGCGGGGATTATCCGAGTGTGGCATGGGAATAGCCTAGCGCGGGCGGAACGAAAGCAAAAGAGCGCCTTGTCCGGTTTCGGGCTGGCAAGCCCACGACAGGAAATGTTAAGTCCTCCGCCGTAAGAAGCGGCGGATAAGACCATGACGACACAACCCGAAGGCCGCATCACGGGCCGCATCCTGCTCGCCGAAGACGACGACTCGATGCGCCTCTTCCTGGAACGCGCGATTACGCGCGCGGGCTATGAAGTCGTCGCCGTTGATCGCGGCACGGCGGCGCTGCCGCACATCGCGACGGGAAGCTTCGGGCTGCTGCTCACCGACATCGTCATGCCGGAAATGGACGGCATCGAGCTTGCCCAGCGCGCCGCGCAGCTTGCGCCCACGATGCGCGTCATGTTCATCACCGGCTTCGCCGCTGTGGCGCTCAGCCGCGGCTCGGGCGCGCCGAGCGACGCGAAGGTGCTCTCCAAGCCGTTCCACCTGCGCGATCTGGTCGCTGAAATCGACCGGATCTTCGAAGGCGAATAAGCGGCTTGCGCCGCGCCCGGCGCTCGCCTAGAAGGCACGCCGCGTGGGCGCGTAGCTCAGTGGTAGAGCACTGTGTTGACATCGCAGGGGTCGCAAGTTCAATCCTTGCCGCGCCCACCATCTTCCCCGCTATTTTCCCTGCGTCTTCAGCAGAAATGCGCCCATCTCAGGCTGCGTGAGATAACGGCCGTAGCCGAATTTGCGGCCCTGCTTGTCGGTATATTCGTCGATCTGGTCGGCTTCGGCCTTCAGCAGCTCCGCGCCCTTGCCGCGCGCGAAGAAGGGGACGAGCTGGTTGGAGTGCGAGTTCCACGCCCATGAATAGCCGGGCAGCTTGCCCGCGCCCTTGTTGGTCACGCGCTGAAACGGCACGTCGAGGTTCGGGCCATAGAGCAGATGGTCGTGGTCGGCGGTGACGATGAGCAGCGTGTCGTCCCAGCTCGCGGCGCTTTCGGGGCTGTCGACCCACGCGACCACCGCGCGCACGGCATCGTCGAAGGCCATATATTCTTCGATCATGCGCGGGAAATCATTGGCGTGCATCGCCCAGTCGACCGCGCCGCCCTCGATCATCATGAAGAAGCCGTCGGGGTCGGTGCCGACATGCTTCAGCGCTGCGATCGCCATCTCGTCGAGCTTCACCATGCCGGGTGTGAGCGGCACCGCGCCGGGGTCTGCCGTGCCGCGCGCGACGTTCGTCGGATAGCTGCGCTGCGCCTGCAAGGTCGGGTTCACCGCCGCGATCATGGCGAGAGGCTTCGTCGACGTCGTCTTGCCCTCCGCGAGGTCGCGGATGTCGCCGGCCGTCTCGACAAGGTTCCAGCGTGAATTCGCGCCTTTCAGTTCGGCCCAAAGCTCGGGCGGCAAAAACTTGAAACGGATTTCGGCGTGCTCGTCGGTGATCGGCTTGCCGTCCTGGTCATAGTCCGGGTTGCCGCCGCCGCCGAGAACATCGAGCGATCCTGAAAACATTTCGCGCGCGAGGCCGTGATAATCGTCGCGGTCGGGATTGTGGGCGCCGCCGCCGGCTGCGGGCGTCGCGTGGTTGAACGGCACGCTCGACAGGCTGCCGGTCATCTTGCCTGCCGCCTTCGCGGCCTCGGCGACCGACTGCACGGGCTTTTCCGCGCCGTCCACGTCGATCGCGCCGTCGAAGGTGCGCACGCCGGTCATCATTGCGGACATGGTGTTGGCGCTGTCGGGCGCGATGCGGCGGTGCCACTGGTAGCCGGCGAACAGCGCCGGATAGGTGCTGCCTTTTTCCGCCATGCCCTTCACGGGGCGCGTGTCCCACGCCTTCGCGGGGTCGTAGACGGCGTCAGGATCCTGCGCGTAGGGGTCGCCGCCTTCGGGCACCTTGCGCTGCATCCGAAGCCCGTAAGTTGCCATCGAGGCGCGCACCCAAGGGCCCGTGTCCATGGTGAGCGGCCGCCCGGTCCAGAAACGCGTTGCCGCGAGCGTATTGTGGCCGGAGCCGTCGGCGATCATCACGATCACGTTTTTCGGCATGTCCGCGGCGATCGCGGGCGTGGCGGTGGCAAGCAGCAAAGCGGTGATGAACGCGCGCATGGTATCCCCTCAAGAAGTCGCGGGCACCATTGTCCCGCATATGTGACAGCGGGAAGTCAAGGCGCGCGATTTGTCAGAACTGGCGGCGCGCGCGAAGCATCCACACACGCGGCGTGTTCAGCCACGAAACGTTGCCGAGCGAGGCATCGACCGTCGTCTCATTCAGGCAATTCTCGCACTCAAGGCTCACGCGCCAGAAATTGTCGTCGGTGCGCAGCGCGATTCCCGCATTCACCAGAAGCTGCGATTTGGACTGCGATCCGGTGAGGAAGCCGCCGCCATAAGGGTTGGCGGGGTAGACGGTGGTGCTGACGCCGGTCACGCTGCCGGTGTAGAGCGAGGCATTCGCGCCGCCCGTCTCCATCGCCGAACGGTATGTCACGTCCACCGACGGCGTGACGATCGAACCTGAAACCGGCGGCAGCCAAATGTCCCACGCCGCGCCCGCCGAGAAGGTCCATTTGGGCGCGCGGACAGGATCGGCGATATCTCCGGCGGCGGTGACGATGCCGGTGCCGCACGAGGGCGCGTTGTCCAGGCCCGCTGCGCCGGCGATCAACCCTGCGGCGAGTTCCGCACCGCAAGCCGCCTGCTGCGCACGAACCGCACTGCCCGCTTTGTATTTCGCGTCCTGCCAGCCGGCGGCGGCGCGAACCGTGACATTGGTGAGCGGCACGGCCGCGATTTCCAGCTCGATGCCCTTGTTGCGGAAGCCTGCGGTGCCGACATAATCGAAACCGCCATCCACGATCTGCGCGTCGCTGCCGTCCGCGTAAAAGCCGGTGAGGTCGATGGCGAGGCGGCGTTCGAACCACGTGGATTTCAGGCCTGCCTCATAGCTCCAGATCGTTTCCGCAGCGTAGGGACGGATCGTAGCTGCGGTCGTCGCGCGATCGTTCCAGCCTGCCGAGCGGTAGCCGCGCGTCGCGGACACGAAGAGCGTGGCGTTTTCGTTCGGCTTGAAGCTGGCGGCGAAGCGCGGCGACCAGAAGCTGTCGCTCATCTTCGCGGGCACACCCGCCGTGACGAGCGCGTCATCCAGACAGCCGCCCGGAAGCACGGCGCAGCCCGCGCGATTGTCGGTCAGGCCGAAACGCAAGTCCTCGTCGCTGTAGCGCACCCCGCCGGTCAGCGTCAGCGCATCGGTGACGTTCACGTCCACCTGCGCATAGGTGGACTTCGATTTCGTCTCGGTCGTCACGCGGCGGTCGGCGACAAGGCTCGCGATGCCGGTGCTCGGCGTCAGGATGTCGGCAAGGTCGCTATCGCCGTCTTCCTCGGCATACGAAAGTCCCGCGACATAATTCACGAAGCCGCCCGCCAGCGCGCCGCTCAGGCGTAGTTCCTGCGAGAACTGCTTGTGGTGCGTATCGCCGAGGATCGTGTAGCCACCGTAAACATCGCCGCGCGCGGCGGGTACGGGGTCCGCGATTGTCGGCGCGTCACGCCCGTCACGAAGGTCGATGCCGTATTGCCGCTTGGTATCGACATAGCCGGTGATCGCCTCGAAGGTGACCGCTTCGCTCGGCGTCCACGCGATGCGCGAGGTCGCGAGATAGGTCTTGGCCGAATTGCCAAAGCCGAAGCTCGCCTTGCGTCCGTTCACGCCAAGCGGTCCGAAATGGTTCGGGCCGACCGTCTCGGCATAGCCGGTCGAAGCGAAGCGGCCCTTGCAGTCGGCGGGGGCGGCGGGATCGCATTCGAAATCGGGCGCGTAGAGCGCTGTGCTTTCCATGCGCGCGATCGATCCCGTCCACGTCAGCGTGTCGGAGAGTTTCGCGTGCGCGGCGGCGCGCAGGCCCCAGCCGTCGTCTTCGTTCAGCCGGTCGCCGGTGGTCGTATTCCGCACATAGCCGTTCGATTTGCGCCAATAGCCGGAGAGGCCGAGCGAGAAACGCTCGCCGATCGGCACGTCGAGCCCGGCGCGGAACTGGTAGGTGCCGAACCGCCCGTAGGCGCCGTCGAGGTAGCCGCTCGTTCGGTCGCCGGGCGTGCGGTTCACGATGTGGAGCACGCCGCCGCTCGTGTCGCGGCCGTAAAGCGGCCCCTGCGGTCCGCGCAGCAGCTCGATGCGGTCGATATCGAAGAACCCGTAGTTGGTCGCCGCGCCGCGCCCGACGTAAACGCCGTCGATCACCGTGGCGACGCCGCTGCGTCCACGGATCACATAGTCGTTGTCGCTGCCGAAGCCGGGTACATGCGCCGCGACCGTGTTGGGAACGCCGCGAAGGGCATCCAGCGGCTCGTCGATACCGCGCGCCTCGATCTCGCCGGAAAGCAGCGCGGTGAGGGCGATGGGCACCGTTTCAATGGGCTGAGGGCGAAGCTGCGCGCTGACGACGATTTCGGGGAGCGCGGGCCTCGCCGCGCCGTCCTCTGCCATCGCAGGCATGGCTGCCACGGCGATTGCGGCGACGGCACAGCTTCCGTGCAACAGCGAACGTCCGGACATACGCGACCTTTCCTGAAAACAAGCGCTTGCCTCTTGCCTTCCCGCGCGGCGGTTCGCAAGCGATGTGCGATGGGGTTTCGACGCTAGTCGATGATATTGACTGCACGCAGCACTGTCTTCGCGGTGCCGACAAGGTCGATGCCCTTGGTGCAGCCGGTGAAGCCACCCGGCCCCACGGCAGAGCAGCTCATGATGCCGCCAGCATCAACCGCACGTCCGCGCAGTTTTTCCCGCTCCGCTGGAACATTCGCGGCGCGCGCGGCGCGGCTGCCGGGATCGGCATCACGAAACGGCACGCGATAGACGCTGCCGCGCCGCGCACACACGACGATCTCGCCGCGCGCGGCCGCTTCGCGGCACGGGCGTTCGGCGCGCGTGGCGTCGCGGTAGGTCGCCATCGGGTCGGGCGTTTCGGCGGCGGCCGCGAGAAGGAGCAGGGAGGCCAGCATCACGCGTCGGTCCGGCCATCGGTCAGAAGTTCGGTCGTGCGCTTGCGGAAGACGCCGGCGATCTTCTCGCCGAACATGCCGAGCAGGCCGGGGAGGGCAAGCTCGATGCTTACCCGGTCTTCGGCCACGTCGAGGTTCGCGGTCGTCACCTGCCCCAGCGCCGTCACCTCGATCACCAGCCGGTCGCCCTGCCATGTCTTGCCGATGCGTGAGGCGAACGGCATCGCGCGGTCAAGATCGCCGAGCCCCTTGTCCATGCGGCGGCGGGCCTCGTCCCGGCCGAGGCGGTGCGGAATGTCGAAGCGGACCGGCTGTGCCATGCGCCAAGTCTAGCGCACTGTCTTGATCGTGCAAGACAGTCAGGTGGTGCGGCGAATTCTGTAGACGCTCGCGGGCGGCAGATTGCGCCACACGCGGCCCGCAGGCTCGGCGATAAGGCCGAGCGCGGCGAGGCTGCCACGGCCCAGCGGCGCCCGGGGGCCGTAGGTGAACTGATAGAGCGCGCCGTCCTCCGCGAGCCGGGCGAAGATCGCCTCAAGGATGCGCCGCCTCAGCGCGGGCGGGAAGTTGAGCAGCGGCAGGCCGCTGACGGCGTCGGCATAGCGCCGGTCGGCAAGCGGGCCGCCGTCGCCAAGCACATCCTCCGCGCGGCCCTCCACGATTTCGACGTTCGGAAACCGCGCCCGCAGCAGCGCCGCGAACACCGGATCGGCCTCCACGGCGGTCAGCGCCTCGGCCGGCACCCCGCGTGCGATGAGCGCGGCGGTGAACACGCCGGTCCCTGCGCCGACCTCCAGCACTGCGCCGCGCGCCGGATCGATGCCCGAAACGATGCGCCGCGCGAGTGCGGGTCCGCTCGGCGCGACCGCGCCCACCATGCGGGCGTTGCGCAGGCGGCCCAGGAAGCGCAGCGCGTCTTCGGATTCGCTCTGTATCCGGCGCCGGGACCGGCGGATGCGTTCGACGACCGAAGGCTCGGAATCCATCAGAAGCCGCCGCCGACTTCGATCAGTTCGATCAATTCGCCCGCAGCGCCGCGTGTGCAGGCGGTGCGGCGCCCGGCATAGAGCGCTCCGTCCAGCGTCTCCGGGGGTGCGATCAGCGGCGCGCGGATTGCGTCGAGCGAACGCACGGCGAAGCTCACCATGGCGTTGCCCGGCGGCAGGTAGCCGAGCAGCTGCTTGCGCTCCGTCGTTCCGGGCGGGAACTGGTCGATCTCGCACACCGGCATCCGTCCCACGCTGATCACGGTCGCCTCGCTCTCCGTCTCGGGCGGAAGCCCGAAGGCGGTGTTGATGATGGGATAGGGTAGCCGGAATGTGCCGCCTTCCGAAAACCCCAATGCGTCGACATGAAAGCGCACGGCGGCGGCGCGGTCGGCGGCTGCGAGCATGGCGACCATGATGCGGTCGACATCGGCGACCGCGCGCGGGAACTCGAGGTCGCGGAGCGTGTCGGTCACGGCGTTGAAGAACAACACCTCGCCGGCACGTCCGGTCGCTTCGATCGGCGTCCACCCGTTGCCGTCCGGTGCGCGCTCGGGCGGGGTCAGGATGCGGATGCTGCTGCCGCGCAGCCGGTCGTGGAGCGAGGGCACGTCGCGGACGGTGAGTTCATAGCCGACCCAGCCGTAAGTTCGCATCGGCAGGTAAGCGAGCACGGCAGGCTGCTCGACGAGCCGGATGAAGGCGGTGTCCCCACCGCCGGGCGGGGCGAGCAGCGCCGTGCGCGCGCCGAGCGTCTTAATGGCGCCCCAGCCGTTCGCCAGCTCAATCGGCACCTTGCCCGTTTCGATACATTGATAGCCGAGAAGGTTCGTCCAGTCCGCAAGCGAACCCTGGAAATCGGGCACGGAAAGCGTGCCGCACTTGATGCGGCCGTGCGTATCGAACATGTCACCCCGACGTTTGCCGACCTGCTGCCGGCTTTTTTCTGCTTTTGACCCCTGCACGTTCCCGTGCAAGCTTTGTTTTTACAATCATCTGGCTTGATTCGCGCGCGGCATGAACGCTTGCCCCCAATATGGATTTTTTCGCGATTCGGTCCGCGCGCCGCTGGTCGCCGGTTTCGCTGTGTGGTGGGGCTGGCTTGCCGTCGCGCCGAGCTACCGGGAAGACTGGCTGCTCGAAAACCTGCTGGTCTTCGCGGGCGTGCCGATCTTCGTGTGGCTCGACCGCCGCGTCGGCTTCTCGCGCCTCTCGACGCTGGCGGTGTTCCTGTTCCTGGCCGCGCATGTTTACGGCGCGCACTACACCTATTCCGAAGCGCCCTTCGGCTTCTGGCTGAAAGAGGTCGGCGGCACCGTCCGCAATCCTTATGACCGGCTCGTGCATTTCCTGTTCGGGCTCTTGCTCGCTTTGCCGATGCGCGAAACGCTGGCGCGCTATGGTTCGGCGGGCCGGGGTTGGACGCACGTCTCGGCGTGGATCTGGATCGCGGCGCTTTCGACGTTCTACGAACTTCTGGAATGGGGAGCGATGCTCGTCGTCGCGCCTGATCTCGGCATCGCCTATCTCGGCACGCAGGGCGATGTCTTCGATGCGCACAAGGACAGCGCGCTCGCCATCGCGGGCGCCGCCGTCACGCTCGCCGCGCACTTTCTTTTCGGGAGACGGACATGAGAAGGCTTGCAGCCCTGCTGCTTCTAGCTGCCACGCCGGCGTTTGCAGGTGTGGAGGGCGTCTATCGGCTCGAAGGCGTTCGCGAGGCCGCATCGGGCCTTGAACTCACCGCGGACGGGCATTTCCGCTACGGCCTCACCTATGGCGCGCTTGATGAGGTGGGCGAGGGGCGCTGGGTCCGAGACGGCAACCGCATCCTGCTCACCACCGAGCCAGCATGGACCGCGCCGGTGTTCGAGGCGGTTTCGGCGGAGCGCAGCGCTGAGTTTCCGCTGCGCGTGCAGGTGACGGGCCCCGACGGTTCGCCGATGAGCTGGCCCGTGGACGTCATCCTGACGCTCGCGGAAGGCCACGAGGTTCAAGGCCACACGCAGTCTTACGGCTATATGCCGAGCCTCGGCGAAGGGATTCGCGTCACGTCGCTCCGGCTCGGGCTCGGCGTTTTCGATTTCCTGTCAGCGCCGTTTCCGGTCGATCTCGCGCGCGCCAACGATCTCACCTTCCGCCTCGTCCCGAACAGCCTCGGCCAGCCGCCGTTCAAGGGCCAGCCGCTCCTCATTGAAGGCGATGATCTCGTGATGCTGCGCGGCGGCGACCGCCTCACGTACCGCAAACAGTCCGAATAGCGGCCTATTCGCTGTCCATGATGGCCTTGAGCGCGGCCGGCTTCAGGATGCGGAGGCCGCGGCGGCCTTCGGTGGCGATAACGCCTGCGTCCTTCAGCTTGCCGAGTTCGCGGCTCACCGTCTCGATGGTGAGGCCGAGCACATCCGCCATCTCGGTACGGGTCAACGGCAGCTGGATCAGCTGGCCGACGCCGAGGTCCGCGCCGCAGCCCGTTTGCGCCATGCGCCGGTCGATATCGATGAGCAGCCCCGCGAGCCGCGCGCTCGCGCTCTTGCGGCCCAGGAACAGCAGCCAGCGGCGGCTGCGTTCCAGCTCGCTCAGCGTGCGTTCGAGCAGCTGACGCTCAAGCTGTATGTTCTCAGCCATCATGCGCTCGAACGGCGCGCGCGCGAAAATGCACACCTCGGCTTCGGTCAGCGCGGTGATGTCGTGGTCCACCGTGTCGGCATAAGGCCGTCCGATGAAGTCTGCCGGATAGAGCAGCCCCACGGTCTGCGCGTCGCCCGAAGGGGTGAGGGAGCTGAGCTTCAGCACGCCGCCCAGCACGTTCGCGCAGAGGATATTGTCGTCCCCCTCGAACTGCAGCGACTCGCCGGCGGCGAGCTTGCGCCTGCGCCCCAGGCGCGACATTTCGGTCAGGGCGTCATCGTCTAGCGTGCCGCAAAGCGACCTGTCGCGAACAACGCAATCCTCGCAAACTTTGGTCAACCGCCGCTCCATTTGACGGACTTGATTCTGGTCAATGTCCGCTTCCGATTACATCTTTAGCATTATTTGCTCGCAGACTTCCACCATTGCGGATCGCCTGCGACCGATTGACCGAACGGACATGTTATTCTCGTAGGGCTGGCTCAGGGCCGGGCGCGTGCCCGCTGCGGGACGCGCACATTGCAGATATCGATGAATCCCGCCTCGTGCACGAACCAGCCGTCGCGCGTGCGGTGCGCGCGGGCGTCCACATAGTCGCGGAACGATGCGCTGTCGGTGCGCATGATCTCGATGGGCAGGCGCTGGTCCGCAGGCACGTCGCTGCCCAGCCGGATGCGCGTGATCGGTACACGCTCGGCCGCCGTTTCATAAAAGCCGAGCGCCCCGGTGCCGCGTTTCAGGCTTGAAAGCGTCTCGGTGCCCGAAATCACACGGCCCGCGATCGTGACGTTGCGGTCGAGGTGGCGCGGTGCGTGGCCGATCACCACGTAAAGCTCGCTGCCGTTGCCGCTGTCCGCAGCCTCCGCGCGCCCGACGCCGAGCGCGCCGTAGCAGTGCGTCGCCCAGACCGCGCCGTCCTTCCGCGTCGCTGCGAAGCCGTTCACGAATCCGGGCTCTCCGAACCCGTCCGGGCCGGGAATCGGCGTGAAGGCTGTGCCCGCCGCCGGGATGCCGAATTCAGGTGCAAGCGTGGCAGGGATACCTTGTTTGCGCATCTTCGCGGGGTCTTCCGCATCTGGGTCACCCCACTGCACGACGTAGTTGTCCTGCACGCGGTTGATGCTGAGCCCGTCGAAGAAGCCCTCGCGTACCAGCGTGCGGATGTTGCGGACGGTGTTAGGCGCCAGCTCGGGCGCCAGCTCGAACACCACCGTGCTCTCGCCCACGTCCATATAGAGCGTGTTTTCAGGGACAAGCGGCCGCCATGCCTCCGGCGGCGCCGCATCGATCACCCCCTGCGACGAGAGCGGCGCGAAGCCCGCAAGCAGGCAGGCGAGGGGAATGAAAGCCTTCATGTTCGTCCTTCCGGGTGCAGGGCGAGCAGCGCGAAGCTGCACAGCCAGTGGGATCCCATATAGTCGTCCTCGATGTGCGGCAGGCTCACGGCGAGGTGCCGCGCAGCGGCATCGGCATCGCCGAGTTCGCGCCAGCCCCACGCGCGCGCGAAGTTGAAGCCGTCGAGGTGGACGAGCTTTCCGTCGCTGCGGTCGAGCACGGCGGCGGGGCGGCGCAGCGTCGCCGGTTCGCCCTTGCCAAGGCGCGGCAGGAAAGCCACGAGCCAGCGTTCAAACGCGTCGCCGGGGAGCACGCGCTTCATGCACATCACCTCCACCATCGTCGAAGAGAGGAATTCGTCTCCGCCCGGCTCCCACGCCGGGCAATCGCGATCCGCCCCGAAATAGGTCTCCGCCCGCTCACGGATCAGCGCCGCCATCGCCGCGTCGTGCGTGTTCGCCCAGTCCAGCGAAAGGATGAAGGCAAACGCCGTGTTCGCGTGCGCGCCGCTGCGGATGGGATAGAGCTGCTTCGGGAAATAGCTCTTGAAACGCGATGCGAATGCCTCGGCGAGCGGCGCCAGCGCCGCGCCCCAGCGCCTGTCCGCATGGCGCGCGGCCTCGCCGTGCAGCGCGAACAGCCACGCCCAGCCGTACGGCCGCTCGAAGCCCGCCGACGAAGGCCGCGCAAGATACGCGATCTCACCCGCGACGTTCGCCGCTGTCAGCACCGTGTCCGCCAGCGCGGCGATCTCGCGGCTCTCCGGCAGATCGGGGAACAGCCGCCGGATCGTCATCAGCAGCCACCAGCTGTGCACGCAGCTATGCCAGTCGTAGCTGCCGTAGAAGATCGGGTGCAGCGCGCGCGGCCCCAGCGCGTCGGCGGGGCCGTCCAGCACATGGTCCATCTTGTTCGGATACTCTTGCCCCACGTGGCCAAGCGCGATGCGCGCGAAGCGGGCGGCGAGAGGAGGGTCAAGTTTCATCGGAACGCGAACACATAGATGATGACGAGGTTCACTGCGAGCAGCGGCAGCGCCGTCGCGATCTGCGCGCGGATCACGCCGTTCCGGTTTTTGAGTTCCAGAAGCGCGGCAGGCACGATGTTGAAGTTCGCCGCCATCGGCGTCATCAGCGTGCCGCAGAACCCCGCGAGCATCCCCACCGCGCCGATCACCGCGGGGTTGCCGCCCATGCCGTGGATCAGCACCGGCACGCCGATCGCCGCCGCCATCACGGGGAAGGCGGCGAAGGCATTGCCCATGATCATCGTGAACCCCGCCATGCCGAGCGTGAACACCACGATCGCTGCAAACCGGCTGCCGTCCGGGATCAGCGCGCCCGCGATATCGCCCACCACCTCGCCGACGCCCGACAGCGCGAACACGGCGCCGAGCGCCGCAAGCATCTGCGGCAGCACCGCCGCCCAGCCCACCGAATCGATCAGGCGCCGTCCTTCCTCCAGCGGCGCGCGCAGCGGCGGCCTCAGCCAGAGTATCGACACGGCAAGCGCGAGCACGACGCCGATGCCGAGCGACAGCAGCGTCACCTGCTTCGGGTCGAACAGCGGTTCGCCGCCCACGCTGATCGCCTTGAACGCCGCGGTGCCGACGAGCGCCGTGACCGGAATGACGAGCGCAGGAAGGAACAGCCGGTTGCCGAGCCGTGCCGAAAGCGCTGTCCGCTCTTCCGGGCTCGTCGTCTTCGCCGAACCGATGCCGAGCGCGCCCGCACCCGCGAGCGCGACGAGGCCGAGCACCAGGACGCCGTTGCCGAGATCGCCGATCCGGTCGCCTGCAAGGAAGCTGAGCGACAGCAGGCCCCAGAACGCCGCGTTCCCCAGCCGCCTGGCATTGCTGCGGTCGCGGAGGCTGCCGAGCGCGAACGCGCCGAACACAAGTCCGGCGAACGTATAGAGTGCAGGAAGTCCGATCATCGTGCGCCCAGCCGCCGGTCGAGCAGCATCAGCCGCGCGCCGTGGATGAGGAGCGCCGCGATCGCGGTCGGGATCGCCCACACCGAAAGTTCGAGCGGCGTGAGGATGATGCCATAGGTTTCGAACGTGCCCTTGATGAGCAGGATCGAGGCGATCGCGATGAAGATGTCCTCGCCGAAGAAGAGCCCGACATTGTCGGTCGCCGCCGCCATCGCCTTTACCTCTTCGCGCGTCTCTTCATCGCCCCCGCCCTGCGCTTCGGCCGCCGCCTCCGCCATCGGCGCGACGAGCGGCCGCACGGTCTGCGCGTGCCCGGCGATCGAGGTGAGGCCGAGCGCGGCGGCGATCTGGCGAATGATCAGATAGATGATCAGCAGGCGGCCCACGGTCGCGCCCTTCAGGCCCGCGATCACTGTCCGCGCGCGCTGCTGCAGTCCGTAGCGCTCAAGCAGCCCGATCACCGGCAGCACGATCCACACGACGCTCACATAGCGATTGTCGTTGAACGCCTTGCCGAACGCGGAAACCACCGCGACCGGATCGAGCCCGGCGGCGATGCCCGTCGCGAGCGCCGCGATCGTCACGACGAGCAGCGGATTGAGCCGGGCCATGAAGCCGAGCACGATGATGGCGATTCCAGACAGAACGAGCACGACGCAAGACCCCCACTCAAAGCGTCTTTACATCGTGCCTTGCGAGTTTAGCATCGGAAAAAACGACCTGTGGGGAAGAGTTTAATGGCGCTTCATCTCGCGATCGTCGGTTCGGGTCCGGCGGGTTACTACACAGCGGAAGCCGCCCAGAAGCTGAACGGCGGCGATGTGCGCATCGACATCATCGACCGGCTGCCCACGCCCTTCGGCCTCATCCGGGCGGGCGTCGCGCCCGATCACCAGTCGATCAAGGCGGTGTCGCGCCGCTACGAGAAGACGGCGCTGTCCGACAATGTCCGCTTCGTCGGCAATGTGCCGGTGGGCGATGGCGGCATCTCCGTCGATGAACTCCTCGGGCTCTACGATGCTGTGGTGCTGGCGACCGGCGCGCCGACCGATCGCCCGCTCGGCATCCCGGGCGAGGATCTGCCGGGCGTGCTCGGCTCTGCCGCATTCGTCGGCTGGTACAACGGGCACCCCGATTTCGTGGATCTCGCGCCGCCGCTCGAAAGCGAGGCGGTCGTCGTCATCGGCAACGGCAATGTCGCGATCGATTGCGCGCGCATTCTTGCGAAGCTGCCGGAGGAATTCGAAGGCGCGGACATCGTCCAGCACGCCGTCGATGCGCTCGGCACGTCGCAGGTTAAGCTGATCCGCATCGTCGGCCGCCGCGGCCCGCATCAGGTGAGCTTCACGCCCAAGGAGATCGGCGAGATGGGCGAGCTTGCCCGTGCCTCCCCGGTCGTCGATCCGGCGGCATTCCCGCCCGTCGAGGAAGACGAAGCGCTGGAACCCGGCCTCCGCAAAGTAGTCGCCACCCTGCGCGCCTTCGCCGCCACCGCCCCGGACCCGGACAAGCCCGTCCGCGTCTACTTCGACTACTTCCTCCGTCCGGTCGAGGTGCTGGGCGAAGGCAGGGTGGAAGCGCTCCGCCTCGAACGCACCCGCCTCGTCGAAGGCCGCGCCGAAGGCACCGGAGAGATGATCGACATCTCCTGCGGCATGGTGGTCAGCTGCATCGGCTACCGCACGCTTCCGATCTCGGGCGTGCCCTATGATGATCGCGGCGGCCGCTTCGTGAACGACGAAGGCCGCATATCGCCCGGCCTCTACTGCGTCGGCTGGGCGCGGCGCGGGCCGACGGGCACGATCGGCACGAACCGGCCCGATGGCTACGCCATCGCCGACCTGATCGCGGCGGAGGTGACGGCCTCGGACAAGATCGGCCGCGCGGGCCTCGATGCGCTCGCTGCCAAAAAGGGCATCGACGTCGTCACGTTCCGGGATTGGCAGAAGATCGACGCCGCCGAGGTGGCGCGGGCGCGCGGCGGCGCCCCGCGTGAGAAATTCGTGGCAGTGGACGATATGATGTCGGCGGCACGAAGCTGAGGCTTGCGGGGGGCAAACCTCGTCGCTATAAGCCGCCGTCCGCTGTCCCGAGGGCTTCCGCCCACAGCGGTCATCGTTTGCGCGTCGGGGAGTAGCTCAGCCTGGTAGAGCACTGTCTTCGGGAGGCAGGGGCCGGAGGTTCGAATCCTCTCTCCCCGACCACGCGCAGTCCATCAGATCAGACGGAATTGTTGCCTGGTTGCAATCCTTGGAGCAGCCGGTAGCGTCCGCGCGCCGCTCGTGGTCCGGCAGGTTGGGAGAGTACGCATGGCCGATATCCGCATCACCGCCGGCGACCTCGTCTTTCTCGCCCGTCTCGAACACGAACGCGCGCCGGAGACATGCCGGTACTTCCTCTCCCTGCTGCCGTACAAAACGCAGTTCGTGCATGTCCGCTGGAGCGGTGAAGGCTGCTGGGTGCCGCTCGGCGAAGCATCCGTTCCCTTCACCTTCGAGAACGCGACCAGCTATCCGGCGCCCGGTCAGATGATCTTCTATCCGGGTGGTTACAGCGAGACGGAGATCCTGCTGGCCTATGGTGCGGTGTGTTTCGCCAGCAAGCTCGGCCAACTTGCGGGCAATCATTTCCTCAGCATCGTCGAAGGGCTCGACCAGTTGCCCACGCTCGGCAAGCGCGCGCTCTGGCAAGGCGCGCAGGATGTTTTGATCGAGAGCCTCGCCTGAACGCTCAGCCGCCGCGCGGCATCCCGTTACGCGCCCGTCCGGCTTATCTCGCCAACGAAAAAGGGCGACCCCTGAAAGGGTCGCCCTGATGTTCGCCCGTCTGGCGCCGAGTATCAGCGGCGGCGGCGCAACGCTCCGATGCCGACGAGGCCGAGGCCGAGCAGGCCGAGCATTCCCGGTTCCGGAACGGCGGTGTCCTCAAGCAGGATCGTCGTGTCGACGCGGAAGTTCGATTCCGACGTGTGGCGTTCCGCAAAGAACAGCTTGAAAGCATAGTCTTCGCCCACCGTCAGGCCGAGCGAGTCGAGGCTGCAGGAGCCCGACGCCGCGCCGTGCACGCCGCCAAGGTCCATGCAGAGCTGGCCATCGATATAGACCCAGAGGTCGTCGTCGCCCGTGAAGTTGAACACTTCGCCGCCTTGGTAGGTGAAGCTCGTCTCAAGCTCGAGCGTGAAGTGGTAGTTGTGGGGACGGCCTTCGGTGTCAGTCGCGACGCCGTCGATCGGGAAGAAGGACGAGTTGGCGTAGCTGAAGATGCCCGAGCCCGGCGCTGTTTCATTGAGCGTCAGGTTGAGCGTGTAGGCCGTGTTCGTACCCGGCACATCCTTGTACCACTGGTCGAACGACGCTGCGCTCGAAATGGCCCCGGCACCGGGCGCGCCGATGAAGTCCGGATTGCCTTCGGCGTTGAGTGTGCTGCTGACGAGTCCGGGAACGAGGCCGCTGATGCCGTCCTCGAAGTCCGGATGCGCGGCCGAGAAGTCGCGCACCGTCGCCGAAAGCGAGATCGAAGCAGCGTCAGCCGGCATACTGGCGAGAAGTGCGACGGCCGTTGCGGCGCTGCCCAGAATGCGAATGTTCATGTCATCCTCCACTGTCCGGGCGCTTTTCATCCTCCGGCGCCCCGTTGAGGCTCCTTAAGCAACGCCTGTGCCAGTCGAGAGGAATCCACGGGAATCCGAGCGAGTCCCCTCGGTGCTTTCGAAAGCAAGTTTTCAGTATGTAAATTATACCGGCACCAGAACGATGCCGGGGCTCAGCCTTGCGGGAACTGCGTTTCCACCATCGACGAGCGCGAAGCCCATTCGTCGTGGAGCTTGGTAAGCTCGGGCCGCGTCCGCTTCCAGTCGAGCACGGGATGCCGGAAATCGATATACTCGAGCGCGATCACCGAGAGCATTTCGGCGTAGCGGCGATAGCTGGGCGCGGCATCCAGCATGGCGGGGAGCGCGTCGAGCGCGCGCTCGATCTTCCCGCGCCAGCGTCCCTGCCAGAAGATGGAGCGCTCGCCCGGCTGCCGCTGTGTTTCCATGCGCCAGGCGACGGCGGCGTCGAGGATGGCGTCGATGTGCGCGGCGAGCGTCATCGCGGCCCAGCGCTTCGGATCGCCCGGCGCCGGGTAAAGGTCGCCCGGATCCTTGAGGCTTGCGAGATAGGCGAGGATGACACGGCTGTCGTGCACTGACGTTCCGTCGTCGGTGATCAGCGCCGGTATCTTCGAAACAGGGTTCACGGAGACCAGCTCGTCCGGATCCTCCAGCGGATTCACCGGCACCTCGTCGACGGCGTCCTCAAGGTCGAGTTCGCGAACGAACACACGCACCTTGCGCGCATAGGGCGAGGTGTAGGACATGTAGAGCTTCATGCATGATTCCCTGAAAAATTTCGCGCACGCTAGCGGTGCGGCGCCGGCAAGGAAAGTCGAACCATTGCGGGGTGCGCCATGAGTCGCGCCGATGATCTCGCCTTCGCGCACCGGCTCGCCGACGCTGCGGGCGAAGCGATCCGGCCGTGGTTCCGTGCGCGTGTCGAGGTGGAGACGAAAGGCGATGCTTCACCCGTCACCGTCGCGGACCGCGCCGCCGAAACCGCGATGCGCGCGCTTATCGAGGCGGAGCGCCCAGCGGAGGGCATCGTCGGCGAGGAATTCGGCATCTCCAATCCCGGCGCCTCCCGCGTATGGGTGCTCGATCCCATCGACGGCACGCGCAGCTTCATCGCCGGGCGCCCGATTTTCGGTACGCTTATCGCGCTCCTCGAAGAGGGCCGCCCCGTGCTCGGCATCATCGATCAGCCGATCGGGCGGGACCGCTGGACGGGTGCCGAGGGCGAGGCGACGACATTGAACGGCGAGAACGTTACCACGCGCCGCTGTCCAGCGCTGTCGATGGCGCTCATCGCATCCACCGGCCCGCAGTATTTTCACGCGCCCGAACGCACGCTGTTCGAAGCGCTCGCCGCCGCGGCGGGCCAGCTCGTCTACGGCGGGGATTGCTACAACTACGGCCTCGTCGCGGCGGGCCATATCGACATCGTCGTCGAGGCGAACCTCAAGCTCCATGATTTCGCCGCGCTCGCCCCCATCGTCATCGGCGCGGGCGGCTCGATGACGGATTGGGAAGGCAAGCCCCTCGACCAGAACAGCAAGGGCAGCGTCATCGCGCTCGGCGACGCCTCGCTGCTCCCTGAAGTCTCGCGTCGCCTCCTGTCCTAGCCGTCGGACTTCTTCTTTTCGGCGGCCTTGTCCGCCGCCCGTACTGCCGCGCCGCTCGCCCCCGCGAGCACCGGCGCGCAGTTCGTGTCCTCCTCGTCGCCGAGATCGATGAAGGCGATCAGCACGGCCAGCGGCGAGATCAGCGCGCCCAGCACGCCGCCCGCCACGGCCCGGCCGGCCAGCTCGCCGGAGATCGGGTCCACCGTCGGCGCCGCGAACCAGCCGCCGACACCGATCGGCGACTGGCCGGAGAACAAGCTTGGGTTCTTCGCGTCGGCCTCCACCGCTAGGTCGAGGCTTTCATCCTTGAAGCTGATGGTGCCCCCGCCCCGGATTACGTTCTTGCGCGTGTCGATAAAGATGGGGTCGGCGCGGCCGATGCCGTCTTTCACTGTGAAGGCGATCAGCCCGCACCGGATGCGTGCCGGCTCCTTCAGCTTGTCGCCGAGCGCGGCCTCCACGAAGTCGCCGATGTCGAGCTCAAGAAGCTCGGCGTTGCGGATCCAGAAATCGCCCTGCGGCAAGATCACGGCGATGCGCCCGTTCGCAGAGCCCAGCGATTCGCGCACGTCGTTGCCGTACCCCGTGAGCTTCAGCCGGCCTTTCAGAACGCCCTTCGTCCCGGTGCCGTCTATATCGAAGCCGCTTAACAGTTCAGAGATGCGCACCGGGCTCAGGTTCACGTCATAGTGCGTCACCACGGGCGTGCGCCGGGCATTCAGATCGATGTTCCCGGTCAGCGTGCCGCCCGCGAAATCGAAGCGCACGGGCTTCAGCGTCAGCAGCCGGTTATCGAGCCCCAGCGTCACCTGCAGGTTCTGAAGCGGGATCGTGCCGGTGCGAACCGCGGCGGCACGATAGGCGATCCGCGCATCGAACCGGCTCAGCCCTTCGGCGTTCAGCGGCGCGTTCGGCAGCACGCGCGGCCGCCCGCCTTCGCTGGTGATCGCGCCTTTGCCGCCCATGCGCTCCAGCCGTTCGGGCGGTATGCCGATCCACGGCCCGGCATCCAAAATGTCGAGCGCGCGGCTGGCGAGGTCCGCCGCGATGAACAGGCGCTCGCCACCGGTGCGCACGGTCATGCTGCCGGAAAGATCGCTGTCGCCGAACGTCCCGGCGATCTTGGTCATGCGCCATTCGTTTCCCACCGGGCGAAGTTCGCCGCCAAGGTCGAAGCGCCGGGTTTCGGGCACGGCGACGCCGAGCAGCAGAAAGGGTGTCGCCAGGTTTCCGCCCTCGGCATGGAGATTCAGCAGCGCGCCGTCGAGTTCGGTAACGCCGGGCAGGGTTCCGGCCACATCGATGCGACTGTCGCCGACTTCGATGCGGGCCGTCATGTCGTTTCTGCCCCCGGCTGCGGTTGCATCTGGGCTTTCCAGGCGGCCGCTCACGCGGAAAGGTTCGCGCATGGAGGTGCCGCGCCCCTGAAAGCCGATCGATTGGCCGAAGCGGTTGGAGCGCGCGGAAATGGGCGCGAAGCTGAGATCGGCGAAAAGCTGGCGCGGTGGATCGCGGTAGGCGAGCGAGGTGCCCGCGATCGCCGCCTCGCGGATTTTCGGCAGCCGGAAGGGCTCGCCGCGTGCCTCGCCGAAGGTCCAGCTGTTGTGAACGCCCGCCTCGTCCCACTCCAAGGCGAAATGCGTATCTTTCAGCGTCGCGCGCCGGAACAGAATATCGCCGAAGATCAGGCGCAGAATGTCGATGCGAAGATCGATCAGGTCCGAATCGATGAACTTCTCGCCTTCGGCCCACGCGGGGTTGGCGACGACGAGCTTTTCGGCGCGAAATTTGATGTGCGGGTTCGAATACAGCTGGAAATCGCCGCCGACGCTCACCTCCCGGCCTACGATATTGGTCGCGATCCGCTCGAAGGGCCGCTCAAGAAAGCGTCCCTTGGTGATAAACAGGATCAGCCACAGCAGGAAAAGCACGCCCACCACCCAAAGCAAGGCTTTGAGCGCAAGCTTCGCTGGGTTCGGCAACCGATCCCAGGTGTCGCGGCCGGATTGGCCCCATTCCCGACCCCATTCGCGGATGGACGGCGTCTGCATGGGGGGATTAACGTGCGGCGATGCTTCAGCGTTCCCCCAAACACACGCTCGCCGCCGCGCGAATCGGTACGCCCACCGGCGACATGCTCTGTGTCTGGGGTGCGGACGACCGCGTTCGGGCGCTCGAATGGGCCGACAAGGACGACCGATTCCATACGCTTCTCGCGCGGTATCAAGGGCCGGATACCGCGCTCGAAATGCAGGAAGCGGCGCCCGCGACTGTTTCCCGTGCGCTTGCAGCTTATTTTGAAGGCGATTTCGCCGCGACGGCGGCGATCGAGGTCGATCCCGGCGGCACTGCGTTCCAGAAAGAGGCGTGGGCGGCGCTGCGGCGCATCCCGCCCGGCGAGACGCGGACCTATGCGGAGCAGGCGGCCATCATCGGTCGCCCCGCCGCCGTTCGCGCCGTGGGCGCGGCGAACGGTGCAAATCCCGTGGCCATCATCGTGCCCTGCCACCGCGTGATCGGTGCGGACGGTTCGCTCACCGGCTTCGGCGGCGGCATCGAACGCAAGCGCTGGCTGCTCGCGCACGAGCGCGCGCCCGTCGCTGCGGTCCAGCCGGGGCTTTTCGGCTAGTTCAGCTTCAGCCCTGCCGGGAAAGTGCGAGTTTGAGGCCGAACGCGATGAAGACGCCGCCGGTCAGCCTGTCCATCGTCTTCACGACGCGCGGCCGCGCAAGGAATCGGCCGAGCGGGATGGTCGCGGCGATCAGCACAGCGAACCACAACGTGCCGAGCACGACATGCACGCCCGCAAGAATGAAGGAAAACCCGGCCGGATCGACCCCGGTGGGGATGAACTGCGGCAGGAACGTGATGTAGAACACCCCAATCTTCGGGTTCAGCAGGTTGGTCACAAGCCCCCGCGTGAAAGCCTCGCGCGCGCTGCCGCCCGTTGCGCCGCTGTCCACGGCAAGCGCGGCGCGCGGTTTCAGGAGCAGACAGACGCCCAAATAAAGCAGATAGGCGGCGCCCGCCCATTTCACGATCGTAAAGGCCATTTCCGAGGCCGCAAGAAGTGCCCCGAGCCCAAGCGAGACGGCCCCGCCCCAGATCAGGCAGCCAAGCCCGATGCCGATCGCCGCGAATGTCGCGCTGCGCGGGCCGGTGGCGGCGCTCCGCAGCACCATTGCCGTATCGACGCCGGGTGTCAGCGTCAGCACCGTCGCGGCGGCGGTGAAGGCGATCAGGGATTGGGTGATGGTCATGTCCGGCTTCTAGAACAGGTGATAAGTCCCGTACAGCACCGCCCGCGTGCGCTGCCGGGCTTGCTCTTCGCGCGTCGCCCCGCTATAGCGCGCGCTTCGAAAACGTGACCGCCCGGCCAGTGTGGGCTGCCGAGGCGGTCTTATAGCGTTTCAAGGAGACGGAAATGCCCAAGCTCAAGACGAAGAGCGGCGTCAAGAAGCGGTTCAAGATCACCGCGACTGGCAAGCTCAAGCATGGTGTCGCCGGAAAGCGCCACCGGCTCATCAGCCACAATTCCAAGTATATCCGCCAAAACCGCGGCACCGAGGTGCTGGCCGACTGCGAGACCAAGAAGGTCTTGAAGCAGTGGGCGCCTTACGGCCTGAAATAGGAGGATAACTTATGGCACGTGTCAAACGCGGCGTAACCACGCACGCCAAGCACAAGAAGATCCTGAAGGCAGCCAAAGGCTATTTCGGCCGCCGGAAGAACACCATCCGCATCGCGCGTCAGGCGGTCGAAAAGGCCGGCCAGTACGCCTATCGCGACCGGAAGGTTAAGAAGCGGAATTTCCGCGCACTCTGGATTCAGCGCATCAACGCCGCTGTCCGCGAAGAAGGCCTCACCTATGGCCGGTTCATGCACGGCCTGAAGCTGGCCGGCGTCGAGCTGGACCGCAAGGTGCTCGCCGATCTCGCCGTCCACGAGGGCGACGCGTTTAAGGTCATCGTCAAGCAGGCAGAAGCTGCGCTCGCGAAGGCCGCGTAACAAACGCGAACCAAAGCAATGGTAAGGCGCGGCGCTGCTTACGGCAGCGGCCGCGCCTTTTTTTTGAAAACCGGGGTTCAATGATGTCCGACCTTTCCGCCGAGCAGGGCGAGTGGCTCGCCAAAATCGCCGCTGCACCCGATGCCGCCGCCGTCGAGGCGCTGCGCGTCGCTGCGCTCGGCAAATCAGGGGCCATCACGCAGAAGCTGAAGGCGCTCGGCGGCATGGATCCGGAAGCCCGCAAAACAGCGGGCGCGGCGCTGAACGTGCTGCGCGAGGCGGTGTCGGATGCGCTTTCCGCGCGGAAGGCCGCGCTTGAGGCAGCCGAGCTTGATGCGAAGCTTGCTGCCGAGGCGGTGGACGTCACGCTTCCCGTCGAGCCCGCACGACTCGGCACCGTGCACCCCGTGTCGCAGGTTATGGACGAGCTTGCCGAAATCTTCGCCGACCTCGGCTTCGCGGTCGCGACCGGCCCGGAGATCGAGGACGATTGGCACAATTTCACCGCGCTCAACATCCCGGAATCGCACCCGGCGCGCGCGATGCACGACACCTTCTATTTCCCCGAGCAGCTCGCGAAGGAAGGCCGCCGTTTCCTGCTGCGTACGCATACCTCGCCCGTGCAGATCCGCACGATGCTGAGCCAGCAGCCGCCGATTCGTATCATTGCGCCGGGCCGCGTTTATCGTTCGGATTCGGACGCGACGCACACGCCGATGTTCCACCAGCTCGAAGGTCTCGTCATCGATCGGGGCATCCACATGGGGCACCTCAAGTGGACGCTGGAAACATTCATCAAGGCCTTCTTCGAGGTCGATGATGTGACGCTGCGCTTCCGCCCCAGCTACTTCCCGTTCACCGAACCCTCGGCGGAGGTCGATGTCGGCTGCTCATGGGAAGGCGGCACACTGAAGATCGGGGGCGAGGCGTCGTGGCTCGAAATCCTCGGCTCGGGCATGGTGCATCCGCGCGTCATCGCGGCGTGCGGTCTCGATCCCGCCGAATGGCAGGGTTTCGCGTTCGGCGCCGGCATCGACCGGCTGGCGATGCTCAAATACGGCATGACCGATCTTCGCGCCTTCTTCGACGGTGATGTGCGCTGGCTGAAGCACTACGGCTTCTCGCCGCTCGCCGTACCCACGCTTTCGGGAGGAGTCGGCGCATGAAGTTCACGCTTTCGTGGCTGAAGGACCACCTCGACACTACAGCTTCGCTTGAAGAGATCGTGCTTGGCCTCACCCGTGTCGGGCTTGAGGTCGAGGGCGTCGATAACCCTGCCGATCGTCTCGCACCGTTCCGCGTGGCGAAGATTCTGGAGGCTGCGCCGCATCCGCAGGCGGACAAGCTCCAGGTCTTGAAGGTGGATACCGGCACCGGTGAGCCCCTGCAGGTAGTCTGCGGCGCCCCCAATGCGCGCACGGGCCTTTACGGCGTGTTCGCTGCGCCCGGAACCTATGTGCCCGGAATCGACGTGACCTTGAAGGTCGCGGCGATCCGCGGTGTCGAATCGCACGGCATGATGTGTTCGGAGCGCGAACTTGAGCTGTCTGACGCGCACACTGGCATCATCGATCTTGCCGGCGAACCCGCCGTTGGCACGCCGTTCGCGGAGGTGCTCGGTCTCGACGATCCCGTCATCGAGGTTGCGGTGACGCCGAACCGCCAGGATTGCATGGGCGTGCGCGGCATCGCGCGCGATCTCGCCGCGCTCGGCCTCGGCACGCTGACGGCGGGCACGATCGAAGCGATCGAAGGTGGCTACGATTGCCCGATCGAAATCCGCACCGACGACCCCGAAGGCTGCCCCGCCTTCTTCGGCCGCGTGGTACGCGGCGTAAAGAACGGTCCGTCTCCCACCTGGCTCCAGCAGCGCCTCACGGCCATAGGCCTGCGTCCGATCTCTGCGCTCGTCGACATCACCAACTTCATCACCTTCGATCGCGGACGGCCCTTGCACGTCTACGATCTTGCGAAGCTCTCCGGCGCCGTCGTCGCCCGCCGCGCGGCCGACGGTGAGAGCGTCGTTGCGCTCAACGGTAAGACCTACGCGCTCGATCCCGAAATGACCGTCATCGCCGACGCTCGCGAGGTTCATGACATCGCCGGCATCATGGGTGGCGAGCATTCGGGCGTCGAGGCCGAGACGACAGATATCCTCATCGAGTGCGCGTACTTCACCCCGCACCGTATCGGTCGTACCGGTCGCGCCCTCGGCCTCACCTCCGACGCCCGCGCCCGCTTCGAACGCGGTGTCGATCCGGCTTTCCTCGAAGGCGGGCTCCAGCTCGCCACCCGCATGGTCCGCGAGTTCTGCGGCGGCGACCCCAGCCGTGAACTCCGCGCCGGCCAGCCCCCCAAGATCGCCCCGCAGGTCGATTACACGCCCGACCTCACCCAGCGTCTCACTGGCGTTACCGTCGATCCGGCGAAGCAGGCCGAAATCCTCGCCGCACTCGGCTTCATGGTCGAGACGGGCGACACGTGGCGCATCACCGCCCCGTCGTGGCGCCGCGACGTCGATGGTGCCGCCGACATCGTCGAGGAGGTCGTCCGCATCTCCGGCTTCGACGCGATCCCCTCCACCCCGCTCGCCCGCGCTGAGGGTGTCGCGAAGCCCACCGCCACGCCCGTCCAGCTCACCGAACGCACCTTGCGCCGCGCCGCAGCGGCACGTGGTCTGGACGAGGCTGTCACATGGAGCTTCATCGCGCCGCAGGATGCCGAGAGCTTCGGAGGCGGGGTGTTCGCGCTCGAAAACCCGATCTCCGCCGACCTCGCCGTCATGCGCCCGTCGCTCCTCCCTGGCCTTGTTGCCGCAGCGCAGCGCAACAGCGACCGCGGCGCGGCCTCGATCCGCCTGTTCGAACTCGGACGCCGCTATCTCGGCGAGGGCGAGCGGCTGACGCTAGGCCTCGTTCTTGCCGGAGCGCGTCAGGAAAAGGACTGGCGCGACGGTGCGGCCAAGGGCTTCGACGTGTTCGACGCGAAGGCAGAAGTGCTGGCGCTGCTCGCAGCTGCCGGTGCTCCCGTGGAGCGCGCCCAGGCCTTCAAGGGGGCGAGCGAATGGTATCATCCGGGTCGTTCAGCGAAGCTCGGCCTTGGCCCCAAGACGATCCTGGCCGAGTTCGGCGAGCTTCACCCCCGCCTCGCGCGCGCATTCGATCTTCAGGGTCGGGTCGCGGTCGCAGAGATTTTCCTCGACGCGATCCCCGCGCCCCGCGGCAAGCGCGGTCGGGCTGTCTATTCGCCTCCGGCGCTACAGGCGGTGACGCGCGATTTCGCCTTCGTTGCCGACAAGGCGCTGGCGGCAGACACGCTGCTCCGCGCGGTGCAGAAAGCAGAGCCGAAGCGCATCACGGCGGTTCGGCTCTTCGACCTGTTCGAGGGCGCGGGCATCGAGCCGGGCAAGCGCTCGCTTGCTATACGCGCGACGCTACAGCCCGACGAGCGCAGCTTCACCGAAGAGGAACTCTCCGCGATTGCCGGAAAGATCGTCGAGGCCGCGCGTGCGGTCGGTGGAGAGCTGCGCGAATAGAGGATTTCGTTTCGTCGCAAGCACGGATTGTTAACCATCGGGGTCTGTTATAGCGTTTCGGCCTCGGCAGTTCCGCCGCCCGGAGTTCAACGTATGCCGCTTCTGCATTTTCTGGAAGGCGGCGGAAAGATGGGCGACGCCATCCGGGCATTCGATTGGTCGATAACACCTCTCGGACCTGCGAAGGACTGGTCTCCCACGCTGAAGTCGGCTGTTGCTCTGGTGCTGAGTTCGCGTTTTCCAAAGTGCCTCGTCTGGGGCGCCGAACTTATCTGTATCTACAACGACGCCTTCGAGCCCATTCTTGGCAGCAAGCCGGCAGCACTGGGGAGGCCGTTCAACGAGGTCTGGTCGGAAGTCTGGAGCGAGATCGGACCAATTGTGAAGCGCGCCTTTGAAGGCGAGGCCACATTCATTGAGGATTTCGCTGTCACGCTAAACCGCCACGGCTATCCTGAGCAGGCGTGGTTTACATTCTGCTACAGCCCAGTGCGAGATGAGTCGGGCAATGTTGTCGGCATGATAGATACGGTCATTGAGACAACGGCCATGATCGAAGCGCAGCGCCACGCCATGCTTCTCAATCAGGAACTCGCGCATCGCATGAAGAATATGTTCGCGGTCGTTTCTGCCGTGATCGATCAGACGTTTCGCACATCCTCCCCTGAAGATTCACGGAAGCTCATTGCACAACGTTTGCAGGCGCTGGGACATGCGCACGACATATTGACCCGGTCCCGCTGGAGCGATGCGCCGCTCAAGGACATCGTGGAGCAAGCGCTCCGACCCCATGGGAACGCTGAGGCTATCCGTCTGAGTGGGCCGTCGATTTATCTCTCCGCCGACCAGTCGCTATCCATGGCGCTTGCTGTGCATGAACTTGCGACAAACGCCACAAAATATGGCGCACTTTCAGTGCCCTCCGGGAAAATTGACATTCGATGGCAAGCAGGCAGAGCCGGTACGGACGATCCATTTGCGTTTGAATGGGTAGAGGTAGATGGCCCTCCCGTCGCTTTGCCGAAACGCCGGGGGTTCGGATCACGCCTTCTAAACCGGGCGCTCGCGCCGCAGTTTGGTGGAGCCGTCGGTGTGATGTACCGCCCCGAAGGCCTGCACTTTACGCTTCAAACGACCATGAAGCGGCTAAGGACGGAGACTTCTGCGGCCGCATAGTGGAAGGCGGATTTGTGGGGTTTTTTCGCACCTCCGCGGGCCGCCTGATAATTTTTCTTAAGGTTCGGTCGGTAACCATGTGACCATGCCTTTGTCCCGCGCTCTCGAGCCGCTCACGGTGCTTGCGCAAAAGCGCAAGCCTTTGCTGTGGTTGATGCTCGTGTCAGGGCTCATGGGGATTGCCGCGTTCATGGAGCCGGTGGACCTTGCGCTTCTCACGCTACGGAACAAGATCCGCGCCCAGCCGGTGAGCGGCGAGGTGGTCGTGGTTGGTGTTGACGATGAGGCGATCGCGACCACTGGCCCTTGGCCCTGGAACCGTGCGCGCCTCGCTGCGCTCACCGATCGGCTTTTTGAGTCCGGTGCCGACCGGGTATTCTTCGATCTCTATCTGCCACCACTCGAACCCCAGGGAGACCGTGCGTTTGCAGAGGTCATAGACCGGCATCCGGGTGCTGTGTTCCTGGCCAGCACGAACGATTACGCCGCCGATGGCAAGGCGCGCGTCCTTGAACCGTCCAGCCTCGGGGACACCGCCGAGGTGGTCTCGACGATGAAGTTCCTGCGTTACTGGAACGGAGTACCGGATCTTGCGTATCGGCAGGTTATCGGAGACCGAGTGCGCAGATCGATGGAGACGGCGATCGCCGGAATTGACGGTCGGCTCGGCGAGAAATTCCCAATCGACTATTCTTATACGCTGGCATCGATTCCCTATGCGAGTGCGGCCGATGTGATCACCGGGCGATCAGAACTCGACGTCAAGGGGCGTACGGTCGTGGTGGGGCTCAACTCGAAAACGCTTTCGACACGACTTGCTGTGCCCGGGCAGGGGCACGCGACGAGCGTTTTTGTTACTGTTCTTGGGGCGGAAACGCTGAAGGCGGGCCGACCTGCCGTGCTTGGCTGGTGGCCGCTTTGGATGTTGGCTGTCGCTGTATCCACGGCGCTGCTATACGGCAGCAATCGGCTTAAATGGATGCTCGGTGTTCCCGGCCTCTCCATGCTTGTGGTGCTGCCGCTGGTCCTTGAACACGCCCATGTGTTCGTGGAAGTGGCACCCGCACTGCTTCTGGCTGTCGGCTCGCTCGTCGTATTTGCATGGCAGCAGGTGCTCGAACGCCGGCGAGAGCTTGGTCTCGTGCATCCCGTTTCGGGTCTCCCAACTGTCAACGCGATGCTTCGCCGCGAAGATCTCATCTCGTCGGAGCTCTTGATCGCCGCGCGTGTGCGCCGCTTTGCGGATATCGTCAGCACGCTGCCCCCTGATTTCGAGCACGAACTCACCAAGCTCATCGCGGCGCGCCTGTCGATCGGTACGACCGGCGCGCAGCTCTGGCACGGCGACGACGGCAATTTCGTCTGGCTGACCAACGCTGCGGAACTTGAACTGGTCGTGGACCAGTTCAAGGCCATGCAACTGATCTTCCGCAGCCCCATCAAGGTTGCCGAGCGCAGCTATGATGTGGACGTTGCCTTTGGGATTGATCGCGAAACCGCCTTGCCGATGTCGCACCGCCTGGCCAGCGCCCTTGCGGCCGCTCACGCAGCGAGCGAGGAAGGCGTCTGCTGGATGGTGCACGACCCAGCGACGGCGAAGGCCAAGGAATGGAAGCTGTCGCTGCTCGGTGAACTCGATGATGCGTTGGAAGCGGGTCACATCTGGGTTGCCTATCAGCCGCAGCTCGATCTCAGAACGGCGGTGATCAGCGGCGCAGAAGCGCTGGTACGCTGGACGCATCCTGTGCGCGGTCCCATCAGCCCGATGGATTTCGTGGAGATCGCCGAGCGCAACGGCCGAATCGGGAAGGTCACCGCCTTCGTTCTCGATCGCGCCGGTGCCGTGACGCGCGATGTTCTTCGTCGCAATCCGGCATTCCGAATGTCGGTCAACCTATCGCCGAGCGAACTCTCGTCCCGCATAATCGTGGATGTCGTGCGGTCCGTACTCGCACGCTATCAAATCCCTGCGGATGCTCTCGTTCTGGAAATTACGGAGACGGCCGCAATCGCCGAGGGGGAAGCTGCGCTTGCGACCCTCAACGAGCTTCGTATGCTCGGCGTCGGCATCGCCATTGATGATTATGGCACAGGCATGTCGACGCTGGAGTATCTGCGCAAGATCCCGGCGACAGAACTCAAGATCGATCGCCGTTTCACCAACGCACTTCTAGATGGGCCTGCAGACCGCGCAGTCATGGTGTCGACCATAGAGCTTGCGCATATCCTGGGGCTGGAGGTCGTCGCGGAAGGGATCGAAACGCCCGAGCAGCTGTTCGCGCTCGCGCAGATTCGCTGCGATCGCGGCCAAGGCTACCACATCGCGAGACCCATGGAGGATTCCGACCTCAAGGAGATGATCGCCTATCCTGCCAAAGTTAAAGCAAATGGTTAACTTTGACGGTTAATGCTTGTAAACCATATTTGTTAAGCATAAATACCAGTATGGCAGCTTGCCATAACTGTGATGCTGGGGAACAAATATGCGTACGAATACGACTCGTAAGCCGGCTCAGCCTGCGAAGGGTTTTTGGGATTGGCTGTTTGGCGGCAGCTACCTCTAGGCGCTGTGGTCGCGGAGTGGCATTGCTGCCGCTCTCAACACAAAAAGCCCCCGACTCGGGGGCTTTTTTATTGCCGGTGATCCGCTTGGCTCTGTCTGAGGGCGTATGCGTTGCAGACAAGCAGGCAGAGGGATAGGTTGCGGACATGACAGACGCAGAACCGCCGCCGGCGCGCCGCCGTGCGATGAAGCCGCAGTCGCTGGAGCTTGGCGGGCGTCGACTTCACCCCTCTACGCTCATGATGGGCTACGGCTATGATCCGACGCTGTCTGAGGGTGCGCTGAAGCCGCCGATCTTCCTCACCTCCACCTATGTTTTCGAAAGCGCAGCGGACGGCAAGCGCTTCTTCGAAGGCATCATCGGGCGGCGTCCCGGTGGTGCAGAGGGCTTGGTCTACGGCCGGTTCAATGGTCCCGATCAGGAGATTCTGGAGGACCGGCTGGCGCTGTGGGAGGGCGCCGAGGACGCGCTCGTTTTCTCGACCGGCATGTCAGCCATTACCACGGCGCTGATGGCCTATGTGCGGCCGGGCGACATCATCGTGCACTCCGCGCCGCTCTATGCCGCGACCGAGAAGTTGATCGATGCCGTGATCGGCAAGTTCTCGGTCGGCTGGATGGACTTTCGTGCGTCGGCCAGCCACGAGGCGATTGAGGAGACGCTGCGCGCGGCGAAGGCCAAGGGGCGCGTCTCGGTGATCTATCTCGAAAGCCCAGCGAACCCGACCAATGATCTCGTCGATATCGAGGCGGTGGCGGCGGCGCGCGATGCGGTGTTCGCGGAGGGCGAGACGCCGGTCATCATGTGTGACAACACCTTCCTCGGTCCTGTCTTTCAGGCACCGACGCGGCATGGGGCGGACATCTCGCTTTATTCTCTCACCAAGTATGTGGGCGGGCATTCCGATCTGGTGGGCGGGGCGTGTATCGGGACCAAGGCTGCGCTCGCGCCGATCCTGGCGCTGCGCAATACCATCGGGACGATCACGGATCCGCACACGTCGTGGATGTTGCTGCGCAGCCTTGAGACGGTGCAGCTTCGGATGGAGCGGGCGGAGGCGAATGCGCGGACGCTTTGCGCCTTCTTGCGCGATCATCCGAAGATCGAGCGGGTGGGGTATCTCGGGTTCCTGGAACCGGGGAGTGCGCAGCGGGACATATACGACCGACACTGTACGGGGTCGGGTTCGACCTTCTCTGTGATCGTGAAGGGCGGGGAGGCGGAGGCGTTTCGGCTGCTCGACAATCTGACGCTGGTGAAGCTGGCCGTCTCGCTCGGCGGGACGGAGAGCCTGGCGAGTCACCCGGCGGCGATGACGCATCTATCGGTGCCGGACGCGCGGAAGGCGGAGCTTGGGATCAGCGACAATCTGGTTCGGGTGTCGATCGGGGTTGAGCATGTAGACGATCTAGTCGCGGACTTCAGGCAAGCGCTGGAGGCTGTTTGAGCGACCTAATACAGTATTCCGTTTTCGACATGGACAGGACGATCACGCGGGGCGGTTCCTATTCGCCTTGGCTGATCTACTGGGCGTGGCACGAAGCGCCGTGGCGGCTGCTTTTGCTGCCGCTGTCGCTGCTGGCGGGCGGGGCCTATGTCGCGGGTTTCGTCAGCCGGGGACGGCTGAAGGAGATCAACCACCGGCTGCTGATGGGCCGGCGCGTGCCGATGGACCGGATCGCGCCGCGCGCCGAAGGCTTCGCGCGCTGGATGGTGCCGGGGCGCACGTTCCGCGGCGCGCAGGCGCGGATCGACGCGGAGAAGGCGGAAGGCCGCACCGTGGTGATCGCGACGGCATCCTACACGTTCTATGTACACGCCATCGCGGCGCGGCTGGGCGTGGAGCACGTGGTGGGCACGAAATCGCACCGCGACGCTTCGGGCGCGGTGCTGGCGAAACTGGACGGCGAGAACTGCTACGACGGCGCGAAACGCGACATGGTGACGGCGGCGCTGCCGCCGCGCGAGACGCTGCACGTGCGCTTCTTTTCAGACCACCACAGCGACGCGCCGATGTTCGAATGGGCCGACGAAGGCTTTGCGATTAACCCGACACCGAAGCTGCGCGCGCTTGCGGAGGCGCGCGGCTGGCAGGTTATCGAATGGGAGTAGGGCGGGCCTGAAACCCGCCCTCTCGTATCCTCAGGCGGCGAGGTTGCGCAGCACGTAGTGCAGGATGCCGCCGCTGCGGAAATATTCCAGCTCGTTGTTCGTATCGATGCGGCAGCGCGCGACGAACGAACCCGTGGTGCCGTCGGCACGCGTGAAGTTCACCGTGACCTCCTGACGCGGCTTCAGGTCCGCGACGCCATCGATGCTGAACAGCTCGTCGCCGGTGAGGCCGAGCGTTTCGGCGCTGTCACTCCCCTGGAACTGGAGCGGCAGCACGCCCATGCCGACGAGGTTCGAGCGGTGAATACGCTCGTAGCTTTCCGCGATGACACAGCGCACGCCAAGCAGCGTGGTGCCCTTCGCGGCCCAATCGCGCGAGGAACCGGTGCCGTATTCCTTGCCCGCAAGGACGACGAGCGGCGTGCCTTCATCCTTGTAGCGCATCGCCGCGTCGTAAATCGCAAGCTGTTCGCCCGACGGCACATGGCGGGTGACACCGCCCTCGATGCCCGGCGTCATCTTGTTGCGGATGCGGATATTCGCGAACGTGCCGCGCATCATGACTTCGTGGTTGCCGCGGCGCGAGCCGTAGGAGTTGAAGTCGGCGCGGCTCACCTGATGCTCGGTGAGGTAGTTGCCGGCCGGGGAATCGGCCTTGATCGAGCCCGCGGGCGAGATGTGATCGGTGGTGATCGAGTCGCCGAACACGGCGAGCGCGCGTGCGCTCACGATGTTCGTGAGCGGCTTCGGCGTCATCGTGAGGCCTTCGAAGTACGGCGGGTTCTGCACGTAGGTCGAGACCGACGAGAAGCTGTAGGTGCGTCCGCCCGTCACATCGATCGCCTGCCACTGCGCATCGCCCTTGAAGACGTGCGCGTAGCGGGCCTTGAACATGTCCGCATCGAGCGAGGCTTCCACCGTGGCGCGGACTTCCTGATTGGTCGGCCAGATGTCCTTCAGGAACACCGGCGCGCCGTCCGAACCCGTGCCGATCGGCTCCACCGCGAGGTTCTTCCGCACCGTGCCCGCGAGCGCATAAGCGACGACGAGCGGCGGCGAGGCGAGATAGTTGGCGCGCACATCCTGCGAGACGCGGCCTTCGAAGTTGCGGTTGCCCGAAAGGACGGACGCGGCGACGATGTCGCCGTCGTTCACCGCCTTCGAGATCGGCGCCGGCAGCGGTCCCGAGTTGCCGATGCAGGTGGTGCAGCCATAGCCGACGAGATCGAAGCCGATGGCATCGAGATCGGCCTGCAGCCCGGCCTTTTCGAGATAATCGGTGACGACCTGCGAGCCGGGCGCAAGCGAGGTCTTCACCCACGGCTTGCGATCGAGGCCCTTCGCGCGCGCCTTCCGCGCCACGAGACCGGCGGCGACGAGCACGTCCGGGTTCGAGGTGTTGGTGCAGCTGGTGATCGCGGCGATCACGACGTCGCCGTGGCCGATATCGTGGTTCGCGCCATCAACCGAAACGCGCTTCTTCGGGTCCGCCACCTTGAAGCTGCCCGTAAGCTCGGCTTCGAAACCGGCGGCGAGGTCTTCCAGCAGCACGCGGTCCTGCGGGCGGCGCGGGCCGGCGAGGCTGGGGCGCACTTCGGAAAGATCGAGGCCGAGCGTGTCGGTGAACACAGGGTCCGGCGTCGATGCATCGCGCCACATGCCCTGCGCCTTCGCATAGGCTTCCACCATTTCGCAGCGCCAGTCTTCACGGCCGGTGAAGCGCATGTAGCGGATGGTTTCGGCGTCGATCGGGAAGAAGCCGCAGGTGGCGCCGTATTCAGGCGCCATGTTGGCGATGGTGGCGCGGTCGGCGAGGCTGAGCGCATCGAGGCCGGGGCCGTAGAATTCGACGAAGCGGCCGACAACGCCCTTCTTGCGGAGCATCTGCGTGACGGTGAGCACGAGATCGGTGGCGGTGATGCCTTCGGCCATGCGGCCGGTGAGCTTGAAGCCGACGACTTCGGGGATGAGCATGGAAACGGGCTGGCCGAGCATCGCGGCTTCCGCCTCGATCCCGCCGACGCCCCAGCCGAGCACGCCGAGGCCGTTCACCATCGTGGTGTGCGAGTCGGTGCCGACGAGCGTATCCGGGTAAGCCACCGTGGCGCCGCTCGCGTCTTCGGAGGTCCACACCGCCTGCGCCAGATATTCCAGGTTCACCTGGTGGCAGATGCCCGTTCCCGGCGGCACGACGCGGAAGTTACGAAACGCCTGCGCGCCCCACTTCAGGAACTTGTAGCGTTCCATGTTGCGCTCGTACTCAAGCGCGACGTTCTGGCCGAAGGCCTTGGGCGTGCCGAACTCGTCCACCATCACCGAGTGATCGATGACGAGATCGACGGGGACGAGCGGATTGATCTTTTCCGCGTCCGCGCCGAGCTTCGCCATCGCATCGCGCATCGCGGCGAGATCGACGACGGCCGGAACGCCGGTGAAATCCTGCATCAGCACGCGCGCTGGGCGATACTGGATCTCGCGCTCGCCAAGGTTGGCGTTGAGGAAGGAGCGGAAGGCTTCAACGTCGCCTTCAGTGACGGTGTCGCCGTCTTCGAAGCGCAGCATGTTTTCCAGCAGCACCTTCATGGAGAAGGGCAGCGCCGAGAAATCGCCGAAGCGCTCGGCGGCGGCAGGGATCGAATAATAAGCGAATTCGCGGCCGCTGACATTCAGCGTGCGGCGGGTGTTCAGGCTGTCGCGTCCGGTGGCGGTCATCTTCACGATCCCCTTGTCTTGCCATTCAGGCCCGGCCGTGCGCGCCTATTGCAGCGCAGCAACCGCCGGAGTCGGGGCTGCTTTAACGAAGGGGGAGCAGGTTGGGAAGGGGACGAAAGTCGGGGGTTGGGTTGTCAAAATGTTGACTGGGCAAGGCTGGCTGTCGGTAATCACAAAAATATTAGATGCAATCACGAAGCAAAAAAATAGAATTCGTTACTTCATTGTTGGGGGCGCGAATGTTCAGAGCAAAGACTGTTTTGGTTGTTGGGGCGGGTGCCAGCACGGAAGTTGGCCTGCCTATGGGGCATGACCTTCTAAAAAGATTAGTAAAACTAACTCATATTACATTTGAGTATCATAGACAAAAAACAGGTGATCCAGAAATTGTGGAAGCTCTGAGAATTATTCTTAACGAAGGTCAAGAGGTGGAAATTATAAATCAGTACATTAAAGCCGGATGGCAACTTAGCGAGTCTTCAAAACAGGCGATATCTATAGATAACGTTATCGATGCTCTCGAAGATGATAAAATTGAACTTATAGGAAAGCTTGGAATACTGCGATCTATTCATAAGGCCGAATTTGAAAGTCAAGCGTTTCGATGTGAATCACCCGATAAAGACGACATAAATATAGAAAATTTTGAACAATCATGGTATAGTAGCTTAACAAAACTTTTAACAGAGGGCGTTAAAAGAAGTGATATTGGAAAAATATTTCAAAACATAGAAATAATAAATTTTAATTATGACAGGTGTTTGGAGCATTATTTGCCTATATCATTGGGGAAATATTATGGTATTTCGCCAAATGATTTTCGTAGAATAATGAATTCGCTTGTTATTCATAGGCCTTACGGGGTGGCCGGTCGGCTGCCTTGGCAGAAGGGCGATCTTCCAAGTGTGCCATTTGGACAATGTTCCCCCGCTCATCTTGCTCAGGTGGTCCAGCAAATCCGCACGTTTACTGAACGAGTAGAGGAGGGCGCCGTTTTATCAGAGATAAAGAAATCAATAAGTCAGTCAGATAGAATAATTTTTCTTGGATTTGCTTTCCATCGTCAAAATGTGCAAATATTGTCGCAAGAAGTCCAAGATCATACGGAAGTAGTGGCGACGGCATACGGAATATCAAAGAGTGATAAATTTGTTATAGCAAACGAATTGTCAAAGGCGTTCAATTTTCAAGGAAACTTTAATGAACATAGAATAGATCTTGCAGATATGACGTGCCATCAGTTCTTTAAGGAGTATTGGCTTACACTGACGGCCGGTGTTCAAATGTAGCCCCCGCCGGGGGGAGGCATGCCGGATGCGCGCCTCTGCTGTGGTTTTCGTTTTAAGTAGGCGCCTGCCGAACCGAGCACCCCTCAACCCCCGACATTGTAAATTAACCCCACATGCGCTATATAGGTCTCGCTGACGTTGCGCGCGACGGATTGCGGCGCTCCGGCACCCCTTTTCAGAACACCGGCCTCTCGGCACCCGCCGCCATGTGGTGCGCGGGTACGATCACGATTTGAATACTGAGACATAATATGCCTATCGGCACCGTAAAATTCTTCAACGCCCAGAAGGGCTATGGCTTCATCGCGCCCGAAGGCTCCGGCGAAGACGCGTTCGTCCACATCACCGCCGTTCAGATGGCGGGCATGGAGACGCTCGATAAGGACCAGCGCGTCAGCTATGAGCTGGAGCGCGATCAGCGCGGCCGCACGAGTGCGGTCAGCCTGAAAGCTGCCTGACCGGCGCTTTCACGGGTTCGGGAGGCCTGGCGATAGTCGCCGGGCCGCCCCACGACTGCGAAGCGAACACGCTTCACAAAAACATGACGCCGCGATTGGCGCGGCCAAGACAAATGACAGATATGCAAACATACATGACAAACGGACGCCGGAACCCGGCGCGCCGTACAGCTTCCTCTTTGCCGAAAACGGCGCCCCCCACGGGCGCGCGGCGCGAACCCTCCGGGCTGACGCGCCAGCAACTTCGGCAGATCGTTTATGACCTGATCGGCTAAGCGCCGATCTTCCAGCGAAAGGGCTCCTGCATGAAGGACCAGACGGAATTCTATCAGGAGCGCATCGCGAGTTCTCAGCGTGCCATCACCGAGGCCGTGCTGATGAACGTGAAGCAGCAGGCGATCCTGGCGCGCGACCGCTGGATCGAACTCGCGCGGCAGCACACCAAGAACCTGCTGGAAGGCGAAAAGGTGCGAACCGCCAAGCTCGCCCGCGACGCGGAACGCGAGCTGGCGGCCGCCACCGGAAAATGACGGCGACCGAACGCCGGACACTGGCCTTCGCAAGCGCCTTCACCATAAGCGGGATCGACGGCACGCTGCCCGCGGGCGAATATCAGGTGGAGCTGGACACGGTTCCTTCCGCAGACGGCGGAGACCCCAAGGGCGTTTCCGCCTTTCTTTACGTGCGTCGCGGGGGGAAGGCCTATGCCTTCGAAGTCGACGCTGAAGAGCTCGACCGTATCCACAAGGCCGACCAGCAGAAAACCGCAAACCGGCCGAAATAACGGGCCAGATCCCCAAATGGCGTTCGCCGCCAACCCGAAAATATGCTAGGAGTCGTTATCACTCGATTTCTGGCCGCAAGCGTCTCGTGACTGGGGGACTTCGTGCTCCCGCTTGCTCATCCAGGAGAAATCGTGTGCTCAAAAATACAAATCGCGAAACGCTTTCGCTGGCTTCATTCAGGGGCAGCGAACCGGATAACGACGACGCGGACGAAATCTATTCGGACCTGCGGCTGAACCTCGCGCCCGTCTGCTATTTCGAAGTGTATTGCGGGGAAGAGAAAAGACTCACCTCCACGATCCATTGCGGCGGAGACTGGCGCTGGCGCTTCTGCGCACCCAGCGGGACGACGCTGGCGCAGGCCGGCGGGTATCGCAGCGAGATCGAATGCCGCGCCGCCGTGGACACACTCCGCTCCCGCGCCGCGGGCGCCAGGATCCGCGACGCCCTGCAATACGCCTGACCGGTCGCCACGCTTGAAGGGAAATCCATGGACCTGAACCGACTCCTCCGCCAGGAACAGATCGCCATCATGCGACGCGACGCCGCCAGCGAACCGCGCCTGCTCGCACGGTACGAATCGGAAATTCACCGGCTGGCGCGCAGGCTCGATACCCACGCCTACCCGCACCGCCACTTCCCGGATCGCCGCCAGCGCCCCAGCGCGGCGAAACTCTCGCTGATGCGCTGGGACGACGATGGCGGGGCGATCGTCGCGAAGCCTCGGAAGGCATTTGCCAATCAGGTTCGCTCGGATAAGATCGGGACATAAAGCGCCCGAAGGGAGAATAGTGCCGCTGGCGCACGCCCCTTCGTTCAGCAGGAGGGCTCCCGGTCATGCGCGTCTCGACTTTCGTTTCCCGTTTCATGCTTGCCGGCGCGGCACTGGCCGCAGCGTCTGCCGCCTCCGCCGCTGACGATACGGCGTTCCTCGCTTTCCCCATGGCGACCGAAATCAGCGCATCGCGCGCGGGTGCTTTCGCGTGGACCGTGCAGCAGGGCGACAAGACGCAGCTCTTCGCCGCGCGCGGCCCCGGCTTCAAGCGCGCGGCGCTCCACACGCAAAGCGATGTGGACGGCACGCCGATCACCGGCGTCCAGATCTCTCCCGACGGCGCTTGGGTTGCCTTCACGACCGGCTTCGCGGCGGGCGGGTATAACCCTGCCAGCCTGCTGACCCCGCCGAAGGCGACGCTGTGGCTCGTCTCCAGCGCGGGCGGCGCGGCGCCGGTGAAGATCGGCGAGGGCGCCTCGCCGGAGTTCACGCCGGACGGGTCGCGGCTCGTCTACCGGAACGGCGCGGACCTGTGGGCCGTGGCCGTGGGCGCTGCTGATGCGAAACCGGAGATGCTTGTGCGCGGCGGCGCGGCCTTGGCGCAGCGCGCGTGGGCGGCGGACGGGAAGAGCTTCTTCTTCGTGCAGGATCGCGGCGGCTGGTCGTTCCTCGGCCGCCATACGCTCGGCAACGACCGTGTGGAGTGGCTGGTGACAGGGGCGGATCGGCTGAGCCACCCCGTGCTTTCGCCCGACGGCAAGACGGTCGCGTACCTGCGCTGGCCGGGGCGCGAGCACACGGTGACCTACGACAATCTCGAAAACCAGCCGGTCGCCGTGGAGACGGTGGCAGTGAGCGGCGGCAAGGCCAAGACGCTGTGGCAATCGGGGCCGCGCGGCGGCTCCTACATCTCTGACGACGACGAGGGGCTGCTGCGCTGGTCCGACAGCAAGACCGTGGTGTTCCGCGCCGAGGAAGACGGCTGGGCGCGGCTCTATGCGGCGAGCGGCGGCAAGGTGCGGGCGCTGACGGGCGAGAAATGCGAGGTCGCGGAGAGCGAGCTTGCCGCGCCCGATACGCTGTTCGTGATCCACAACTGTCGCGATCTCGATACGCGCCAGGCCTCGCTCATCACCGTTTCCAGCGGGCGCGAACGCGCCGTGGAGACGAAGGACGTCGTACTGGCGCTGGCGAGCGCGGCGGGTGACGGGCGGCATGTCGCGGTGACGGGCGCGGGGGCGGACGCTTCCGCGATGCTGCGGATCGTGGACAGCGCGACGGGCAAGGTGGCCTATGCGGAGACGCCCGCGGATTACGGCTATCGCCACAGCTTCACCGCACCCGCGCCGCAGCAGGTGCGCCTTACCGCATCGGACGGAGAGAGCGTGCCGGGGCAGCTGTTCCTGCCGAAAGGCAAGGGGCCGCACCCGGCGCTCGTCTACGTGCACGGCGGGCCGACACGGCAGATGTTCCCGGCGTTCCACTTCAGCGGATATTACGCGAACGACTATGCGATGAACCGGCGGCTCGCGGAGATGGGCTATGTCGTGCTCGCGCTCAACTACCGCTCGGGCGTTGGCTACGGGCGCGATTTCCGCGAGGCGCCGGGGCGGGCGTGGCGCAAGGCGTCCGAATATAATGACGTGCTCGGCGCGGGGCGCTGGCTCGCCGCGCGCGCCGACGTGGCCCCCAACCGCATCGGCATCTGGGGCGGCTCCTATGGCGGGCTGCTCACCGGACACGCGCTGGCGCGCAATTCGGATGTGTTCGCGGCGGGCTCCGCGATCCACGGCGTGTTCGACTGGAGCTGGCCCTCGCCGGTGCCCGGACACCTCAACCCCAGCAAATTCTTCGGCGTCGGCGAGGCGGACAAGGCGGCGGCGCTCGCGGCCTCGCCGCTCGGCGCGGTGGCGGGCTGGCGCTCGCCGGTGCTGCTGTTCAGCGGTGACAACGATATGAACGTCGACGTGCGCGAGACGGTCGACCTCGCGCAGAAGTTGCGACGGCAGGGTGTCGACGTGCGCACGGTGCTTCTGCCAGGCGAATCCCACGGGCTGATCCGCTTCTCGGCATGGCAGCAGCTGTGGCACGATCAATCGGCGTTCTTTTCGGAAACGCTCGGCCAGCGCTGAGTATTGTTACGAAGCCGCACTGTTAACCATAAGTATTTTGAATTTATTCAGGAACATGAACGGTAAAGCGTCGGTGTGATTTACAAGGGGAAGGCGCGTTAATCATTAAGATGGCGGAACTCCGCAACTGGCACGGTTCTTGAGTCTTCGACTTCGAGATCTGAGACAGGAGTACCGAACATGAAACGCGCTTTCTTCCTTTCCGCCGCCGCCATGCTGATCGCGGGCAGCGCGAATGCCGCGCCGGTAAGCTTCAACTTCGAACAGGACTACGGCGCGGGCGCTAGCGTCAGCGGCAGCTTTTCGGGCGAAGACCTGAACCTCGACGGCGTCCTGACCGCGAACGAACTCACAGGCTTTTCGGCCTTCTGGAGCGGCGGCAGCGATGCGTGGAACCCGGAAAGCTTCGCACTCGGCGGCATCGACAGCTTCGTCTATGACTTCGGCGACTATCTGACCGAAGTTGTGGTGTTCGGCACGGACGGCGCGGACTGGGTGCTGAACGAATATTACACGGGCGTCGAGGATCGCTTCTCGGGTGTCGCCGAAACGTGGAACGCGGTGCGCGTGTGGGCCGCGGCGGTTCCCAAAATCGTGGCGGCGCTGCCGATCATCGAAACGTCGACCGCGGACGTGCCGGAACCGGCGGCGCTCGCGCTGTTCGGGCTCGGCCTCGCCGGGGTCGCGCTCGGCCGCCGACGCCGCACGTAATCGATGCAGAATCGCAACGACCTCTCCGCTGTGATACACTCCCGAAAAAGGGAAAACGGAGGGGTCGTAATGCGTAAGCGTTGCTTGGCGGTCGCAGCCTTTCTGGTGGCGGCAGGGTTCAGCGGATCGGCGGCGGCGCGCTGCGTGCTCCCGATCCTTGTGCAGCGGGATGCGGACGAAGCCGCCAAATACCTGCTGGCGAGCGAGGCGCTGGTGATCGACGGCATCGTCCGCGAACTTCCGCGCGGCGACGGCACGCTGTTCCAGCGCATCGAGATCATCCAGTATCTGAAGGGCAAGGGCGCGGAGTCGATCGACATCTGGCCTGGCCCCGGCAAGCCGACGCGCCATGAAATCCTGAACACTGACGACTGGGGCCGCATCGATGCCCCTGCCGGTTCCCGCGTGGTGACGGCGCTCCGCCAGACACCCTATGGTTGGACCGTGGGCGAATGCGCCTATCAGGCGCTCGCCGTACCGGGCGTGGAGACTGCGCTGCGCGAGAGTGCGACCGTGCGCGTCAAGTCTGAAAAGCCCAAGAAGAAGTAGCGCGGGCGTAAGTGAGCGGTTAGGTCGGGGCGCATGGGAGACACGCTCATCCGCGCCGAAAACCTTGCCTGCGTGCGCGGTGGCCGGCTGCTGTTCGAAGGGCTTTCACTTGCCGTCTCGGCCGGAGACGCGCTGCGCGTGACGGGGCCGAACGGCAGTGGCAAATCGAGCCTGCTGCGCTGTCTTGCCGGGCTGCTGCCGCCGGCGGCGGGCCGCATCGAACACCCGGCGAAAATCGCGTGGCTGGGGCATGAAAACGCATTGAAGCCGGGACGCACCGTCAGCCAGGAACTCGGCTGGTGGGCGCGGATGGACGGCACGCAGGCGCTGTTTGCACTGGGGCTGGAAGCGCTCGGCGACGTGCCGGTCAGGATGCTTTCGGCGGGCCAGAAACGGCGTGCGGCGCTGGCGCGGGTAATCGCCTCGGGTGCCGCGCTGTGGCTGCTCGACGAACCGGGCGCGGGGCTCGACGCGGCGAACGCCAAGGCACTTTCGGCGGCGATCGGCGCACATCTTGCGGCAGGCGGCGGCGCGATCGTGGTGACGCACGGTGAAACCGATGTGCCCGGCGCGCGGGAGCTCGCGCTGTGAGCATCTGGCGCCTTGTCCTGCGCGGCGTGGACATCGGTGCGGGCGGCCTCATCCCGCTCGTCTTCTTCGTGATGGTGGCGAGCATGACCGCGTTCGCGATCGGGCCAGATGCAGCGCTGCTCGCGCGCGTGGGCGCCGGTAGCCTGTGGGTGGCGGCACTGCTCGCGGCGTTGCTGCCGGTGGGGACGCTCGTCGCCGAGGACGTCGCTGACGGCACGATGGATCAACTCCGCGTGCGCGGCATCGCGCCTGAAACGATCATGGCGGCACGGCTCGCCGCGCACTGGCTGGGCTTCGCGCCCGCGCTGCTTGTCGCGGCGGTGATCGGCGGAGCGATGCTGAACGTGGATGTGCCTGCGCTCGTCACGGGCCTTGCACTCGGCACACCCGCGCTCGCCGGGCTGGGGCTGGTGGCCGCTGCGCTCGTTGCGGGCGCGCGCGGCGGGCCTGCGCTTGCCGGGCTCATCGTGCTGCCGCTCGCGCTTCCTGTTCTGATTTTCGGCAGCGCTGGAGAGCTGCGCCTCCTCGCCGCATCGAGCCTCGTCGTCACCGCGCTCGCGCCTTTCGCGGCTGCTGCCGCGCTCCGGCAGGGCGACGGCTGAATCGGGCTTGCGCATGAGGCGCTTACGGCTAGGCTGGTGTCGTTCAACGGTCAGGGAGAACGGGCATGGCTCACGTTTTCGAAATCACGAAGGACAAGGCGGGCGAATACCGGGTCGCCTTCAAATATAATTCCGAGAAGATATTCTGGACCGAAGGCTATTCGAGCAAGGCGAGCGCGCAGAACGCCATCGATTCCATCAAGAAGAACGGTCCCGGCGCCGACGTGGTCGATAGCACCGCTGGCTGAGGTGCATCGGCGCTAAACAGCCTATTTCAGGTTCCTGTCAAGAAACGCCAGGAGAATGGGAAAAGTCTCCGGGGATGTGCGCCCGAGGGCGTCGTGAGTGACGCCTTCGAGAATCCGTAGCTCGGCATTTGCCCTTATAGCGACGTACATCGCCCGCGTTTCTTGGGGCGGCGTATTCGTATCCTTGCCGCCGCCCATCAGAAGGACCGGCGCCTCGACCTGTGCCAGAGCGCGGATGGGAGAGATTGACGACGGCCAGACGCCGAATCTCGGTAGGGACTGATAGCTGAGCAATGGCTCTATGGCTGAGGCCGGCCACCGGCCGAGCCGTATGGCGAGCCGATTGAAGATCGCGCGCCGGATATCCGGATAGACGCCCTGCAACACGAGAGCGTCGACGAGAAGCGGACCTTTGGCACCGAGCAAGCTAGCCGCACCGCCCAGCGAGAAGCCGATGACACCGACCCGCGCCTGCGGGTGGTTCTGGCGCAACCATGCGAGGGCGGCCTCTGCATCCTCCGCTTCGAACAGGCCGAAGCTCTTACTGGCGGGCGTGGACTCGCCGTGTCCGCGAAAATCGATGGCGAGGACGGCATAGCCGTGTGTGTTCAGCCACGAGGCCGTTCCGCTCATGGCGCCACGATTGTTGCCGTTGCTGTGCAGCATCAGGATTGCGGGCGCATCTTTATCGGCGGTGGGCCAATAGGTGCCTGCGAGCCGTACACCGTCCGTACTGTCGATCTGTACGACGTGAGCTGGTTTTTCCGGAATGGAGACGCGCCCGTTGGTGGCCCGTGTCAGCAAGCTTCCGATGCCCCATACGCCAGCGCTTCCGATCAGAATGGTCGCGAGCAGAGCATAGACAAGCGGTTTCCGACCAATCTGCATTCGACGGGGCTTTCAGCGGCAATGGGTCGTTGCTGCAGTAGTTGCCATTTTGAAGGCTGACCAGCGCGCGATGCGCCGCGCGTGAAAGCGTTTTACCCTTGGCGACTACACGGCTAAATGCGCCGATGCTGAAACGCCTTTATCACTGGACGCTGGCGAAAGCGGCGCATCCGCTTGCGGAACGCTGGCTGGCGGTCATTGCTTTCGTTGAAAGCTCGCTGTTCCCGATCCCGCCCGACGTGGTGCTGGCGCCGATGTGCCTTGCCCGGCCGGAGAAGGCGCTGCGCTACGCAGGCGTTTGCACTGCCGGTTCCACGCTGGGCGCCGGGCTTGGCTGGATCATCGGGGCGCTGTTGTTCGAAAGCGTCGGGCGGTGGGTCCTGCACCTCTACGGGGTCGAAGCCGAGTTTTACGAGATCGCCCAACGCTTCAATGAACAGGGCTGGCTGATCGTGATGCTCGCCGGATTCACGCCGATCCCCTTCAAGGTGGTGACGATCGCGAGCGGTGCGACCGGGCTTTCGCCTGTGGTGCTGCTGGCGGCGAGCATCGTCAGCCGGGGCGCGCGCTTTTATCTCGTGGCGGTGCTGCTTCGTCTGTTCGGCGAACCGATGAAGCGCATTCTCGATCGCCACTTCGGCCTGATCACCTTTGCTTTTGCTGCGCTGCTGATCGGCGGCTTCGTCATCGTCAAATGGCTGGTCTGACGTGTTCGGGAAGTGATCGCGCCAAGCGGCAATTGCGACGTTGCATTGATCCAATCCCGAAACGCGCCATGATCGTCAGTGAAGTGTCAGCCTGCACCTGATAACGACCGGGCGGTGGGCAAAACGAACGGGTGAGATCATGACGAACGGATTGGTGTCAGGTGCGCGCTACGGCAAAGCGACGATCGCGCTGCACTGGGTGATGCTTTTGCTGCTGGCCGCTGTGTTTGCGACGATCGAGATGCGCGTGCTCTTCGAGCGCGGCAGCGAGACGCGCGAATTCGTGAAGTCGCTGCATTTCATGCTGGGGCTTTCGGTGCTGGCGTTTGTCGCGCTGCGCATCGCGGCGCGCATGTCGGGTGGCACGCCGCCGATCGCGCCGCGTCCGCCGGTGTGGCAGACGGCAGCCGCGCACGCCATGCACGCGGCGCTCTATCTCTTCATGATCGGGATGCCGATCGCGGGGTGGCTGATCCTGAGCGCGGAAGGCGAACCGATTCCCTTCTTCGGGCTCGAACTGCCGCCGCTCGTGTCGCCCAACGAGGCGCTTGCCGAACAGGTCGAGGAAATCCACGAGACGGCCGGAGAGGTGGGCTATTACCTGATCGGCCTGCACGCCGCTGCGGCGCTGCTTCACCACTATGTGATGCGCGACAACACGCTTCTGAGGATGCTGCCCGGCCGGCGCTGAATGATCCGGTGCCGCCTGTTCAGACCACGGTTCCGAACAGGCGGCCGATCCCGGCGGTGACGGCGAGTGCGAGGAGGCCCCAGAATGTCACGCGCAATGTCGCTTTCCAGATGTTCGCGCCGCCCGCCCGTGCGCCGACGGCACCGAGCGCTGCGAGGCACACCAGCGATATCGCCGACACGGCGGGGATGAGAAGCGCCTGCGGCGCGATGACGACGGCAAGCAGCGGCAGCGCGGCGCCCACCGCGAAGGTGACGGCGGAGGTAAGCGCGGCCTGCACGGGACGGGCAGTCGTGGTTTCTGAAATGCCGAGTTCGTCGCGGGCATGGGCGCCAAGCGCATCCTTCGCCATCAACTGATCTGCGACCTGATGCGCAAGCCCGGCTTCGAGGCCGCGGTCCATATAGATGCGGGCGAGTTCCTCGTGCTCCAGGCGGGGCTGCACGGCGAGTTCCTTGCGCTCGCGCGCGAGGTCAGCGGCCTCTGTGTCAGCTTGGGAACTGACCGAAACATATTCGCCGGCCGCCATCGACATAGCGCCGGCCACAAGGCCCGCGACGCCGGCGATCAGCACGTCGGATGTGTTTGCCGCCGCCGCCGCGACGCCCACGATGAGACTCGCTGTGGAGACAATGCCATCGTTCGCGCCGAGCACGGCAGCGCGAAGCCAGCCGATCCGGGCGACGAGGTGATTTTCCCGATGCCGACGCGCCACGTCGCTCTCCCCCTGAATAACCCCTAATCCATTGCTAGCAGATGGGACCGCGAACCGAAAATGCTACGTGCGGCGTGGCGAACGGGCTGCGGTGTCCCTATCTTCGTTTTTCGCCGTGTAGGAGATGAGTGATGAGCGATTACGTTCCGCCAAAGATATGGACATGGGATCGGGAGAGCGGCGGACGGTTCGCTTCGATCAACCGGCCGATCGCAGGGCCGACGCACGACAAGGCGCTGCCGGTGGGGAAGCATCCGCTGCAGCTTTATTCGCTCGGCACGCCCAACGGGCAGAAGGTGACGATCCTGCTCGAAGAACTGCTGGCGGCCGGATATTCGGGCGCCGAGTATGATGCGTGGCTGATCAACATCCTGGAAGGCGATCAGTTCGGATCCGGGTTCGTGGATGTGAATCCGAATTCGAAGATCCCCGCGCTTGTCGACCGCAGCGGCGGCGAGCCTGTGCGTGTTTTTGAAAGCGGCGCGATCCTCGTCTATCTCGCGGAGAAATTCGGTGCGTTTCTGCCCACCAGCGGCGCGGCGCGCGCGGAGGCGCTATCGTGGCTGTTCTGGCAGGTAGGAAGCGCCCCGTTCCTCGGCGGCGGGTTTGGGCACTTCTATGCCTATGCGCCGGTGAAGATCGAATATGCGATCAATCGCTATGCGATGGAGGTGAAGCGGCAGCTCGACGTGCTGAACCGGCGGCTGGCGGAGCACGAATATATCGCGGGTGCGGACTATACGATCGCCGACATGGCGATCTGGCCGTGGTACGGCGGTCTCGTGCGCGGCGAGCTTTATGGCGAGTCCGCGACGTTCCTCTCCACCCACGAATATGAACACGTGCAACGCTGGACGAAGCAACTCGGCGATCGGCCGGGGGTGCGGCGCGGGCGTATTGTGAACCGCAGCACCGGGCCGCTCGCGGAACAGCTCCGCGAGCGGCACGATGCCAGCGACTTCGAAACGAAGACCGCCGACAAGCTGGCGGCGCAGTAGCCGCTAGCGGAGCTGACCGCGCAGGGCGCCCTTCGGGTGCGAGGCGTTGTGGACGTTGACGTAATAGTCGGCGGGGTTTGCAAGAAGCGCCGCGACGACATCCGCATCGGCCTTGGCGCAGCCCTTCGAGGCGCCTTCCGCGGGGGCATCGAGCGTTACCACCGGCGGCCCGGCGACGCCTTTGGCGCCCTTGTGGATATGCGCCATCGTCGCACTGTCGATGCCGCTGACGGCGAGCGTGTAGCAGACTTCGGGCTTTGCGGCGTCGAGCGTTACGCTCGCGGTGCCCTCGCCGTCCGGGTCGCCCGGGCCGGGAACCTCGGCTGCGCCGGTCAATTGAAGCTGCATCGTGACAGGTGCGGCCGCGGCAGGTGTGATGACCATTGCGGCGCCCAGAAGTGCCAGAGCCATTCGCATCGCGTTTCTCCTCGTATTGTCCGCCGACCGGAACAGGCGGCGAATCCCTGTTCGCCGAACGCTTCCGGGCGCCGCGAGTTCCTAGTGTATCGAGGCCTTGATGTGCGCGACGAGCTGGTCGACGACGGTATTCCAGCCATCGTGGAAGCCCATCTCTTCGTGCTGCTTGCGCGTCTCCTCGTTGCCGTGGATGGCGTACGCCGTGTAGCGCGTGCCGGTCGCGGTCGGCTCCATGAGGAGCGCGGCTGTAAAGAACGGCTTCGGCGCGGGGCGGAAGCCGGGGAGCAGCGTGTCCGTGAAGACGAGGCGCTGGTTCGGCACGACTTCGAGGTAGCAGCCGTGGTTCGGGAACTCATCCCCCTCGGGCGAGCGCATCACGGTGTTGAACCTGCCGCCGGGACGCAGATCGATCTCGCACGAACTTACCGACCATGGCTTCGGGCAGAACCATTCCTTGATGCTGTCGGGCGTGGTCCACGCTTCCCACAGGAGTTCGACGGGAACGTCGATCTCGCGTTCGAGGACGAGGTCGAGCTTGGGATCGGGGGTGAACTGGAACAGGGATGTCATTCGGATCTCTCCTTCTTCATCTTCAGCAGATAGGCATCGAGCCGGTCCAGCCTGCGCTCCCACATGGTGCGCTGCCTGCCCAGCCAGTCTTCGGCGACCTGAAGCCGTTCAGGTGCGAGTTCATAGGTTCTGACCCGCCCTTCCTTTTTCGAACGCACCAGCCCCGCGCCTTCGAGCACCCGCAGGTGCGCGACGAACGAGGGCAGCGCCATCCGGTGCTCCGCCGCGAGGTCGCTGACCGAGGCGGGCTTCGCGCTCAGCCGTTCGAGCACGCTGCGGCGCGTCGGATCTGACAGTGCGCGGAAGATGCCGTCGATCACCGCGGGCGGCGGTGAGGGTGGGGCGCTGTGCATCCCGGGAATCATCTGCGGCTCCTTTCGGCTGGTGTGCATAGGCAAGGAAAATACTTAGGTCAATTCCTAAGTATTGACCACGCGCTTGCATGACTTAAAAAATCTGTCATCAGACCGTCACAAAACTGTCGCAACGCGTGCTGTCGCAGACGGGGGGACGTTTTCATTCGCCAAATTGCCGCCTTGCCCTATCGATCGGAGGGGCCCGCGATCGATGCGCCCGTGCGCATTCTTCTCGTGACCTCGCGGAGCAGCCGGCGCTGGGTGATCCCCAAGGGCAACGTCACCAAGGGCATGGCGCCGCACGCCGCCGCTGCCGATGAGGCGGAGGAAGAGGCGGGCGTACGCGGCGCGGTGTGCCCGACGCCGCTCGGCTCCTATCGTTACCGCAAGCGGCGCAGCAACGGCGCCTCGCTGATGGTGGACGTCGACGTCTTCCCGCTCGCGGTGACGCGCGAGCTTGAGAACTGGAAGGAGCAGGACGAGCGCGAGCGGCGCTGGTTCACGCTTGCCGAAGCCGCGGATGCGGTGGAGGAAAGCGACCTGCGCGATCTCATCCGCTCTTTCGGCGCGTCCGAATTCTATGCCGCCACACGCCGCACGGGAATGCTGACGGCCGTTGCCCATAAATCGAGGATCCCCCACATGTTCGCCTGGTTCCAGCGCTTGCTTCCCAAGACAGGCAACTTCTTCGAGCTGTTCGAGGCGCACGCGATGACGGTGGTTGCCGCGGCGGACGCGCTCGCGCGGCTTCTGGAAAACGGCTCCGCTGCCGAGGATCACATCCGCGAGGTGATGGAACGCGAGCAGGACGCGGACGACATCATCCGCGAGGTGCTGCACACGGTGCGCCGCACCTTCCTGACACCGTTCGACCGCGGCGCGATCACCAGCCTGATCGGCGCGATGGACGACGCGATCGACGAGATGCAGGCGACGGTGGCGGCGATCTCGCTCTATGAGGTAAGCGACTTCGAGCAGGAAATGCGCGACATGACCGCGATCATCGTGGACGGCGCGCGCCTCGTCGCCGAGGCAATGCCGATGCTGCGCGACGTGGCACGAAACGGCCCGCGGCTTCACGAACTCACCGAGCGGCTGGTGCGGATGGAAGGCCATGCCGACGAGATTCACGCGATCGGCGTGAAGAAGGCCTTCAAGGACTACGGCGCCGGCGACACGCTGCGCTTCATCGTCTCGCGCGAAGTCTACAAGCATCTTGAGCGGATCGTCGACGCGCTCGAGGATGTCGCGAACGAGATCGACGGCATCGTCATCGATCACGCCTGACGATACGAAACGATGCACGAACTCGCGTTTCCACTGCTTGTCGGCCTCATCATCATCGCGCTGGCGTTCGATTTCCTGAACGGGCTCCATGATGCGGCGAATTCGATCGCGACCGTGGTTGCGACACGCCTCCTCGGGCCGGTGCAGGCGGTTGCCTTCGCGGCGACGTTCAATTTCGCGGCTTATTTCCTCAGTCTCGCTTTTCCCGAACTGCACAAGGTTGCCGAAACGATCGGCAAGGGCATCATCGACAAGGATCTTGTGACGCCTGCGGTTGTGTTTGGCGCGCTCATCGGCGCGATGTTCTGGAATGTCGTCACGTGGCTGAAGGGTATTCCGTCCTCGTCGAGCCACGCGCTCGTCGGCGGCATTGTCGGCGCGGGCGTCGCGCACGCGGGCATGTCCGGTATCGAATGGAGCGGGCTCAACAAGACACTGATCGCCATCGTTCTCTCGCCGCTGCTCGGCATGGTCCTGTCGATGCTCATCATGCTCGCAACGAGCTGGGCGATGAAGGACGCGACCGCGCGCGGTGCGGAACGCGGCTTCCGCTACCTGCACCTCGCCTCGTCCGCCGCCTATTCAATCAGCCACGGCCTCAACGACGCGCAGAAGACGATGGGGATCATCACCGTGCTGCTCTATTCGACCGGCCGTCTGCAGGGCGAATTCCACGTGCCGCACTGGGTGGCGATCAGCTGCTACGTGGCGATCGCGCTCGGCACGCTTTCGGGCGGCTGGAAGATCATCGAAACGATGGGATCGCGCATCACCAAGCTTTCCCAGCACCAGGGTTTCAGCGCCTCGGCAGGCGGATCGGTGATGGTGTTCACCGCCTCGCTGCTCGGCATCCCGGTCTCGACGACGCACACGATCACGGGCTGCGTCGTCGGCGCCGGCACAGCCCGCCGCGCCTCCGCCGTGCGCTGGGGCGTCGCGCAGAACGTGGTAATGGCGTGGCTCATCACCATTCCCGCATCAGCGGCGGTGGGCGCGATTTTCTACATGATCACGCGGCTGTTCTAGGGAGCGCGGCGCCGGAGCTGGCGGGCGTGCCCGTGATGGTTGCGATGCCGTATCAATAAGAATTTGATCTCGCACTCCCGCTGTGCAACGCAGCCATCGCGCGAGTTTTTCCAGATCTCGCGTTGTTTACATCCTAGTTTGCCTGGCCCGACCTCTTCCCAGCGGTCGGGCCATTTTTCGCCTGGGTATCCGGCGAGCTAAGGCCTGAGCAACGCCGCTTCACGTTGCGCCGCCCACGTCGTGCGCAGATACGGCGCCACGTTCTCGCACAGTGCCGCCCATTCCTCATCGGTCACCGGAAGCGCTTTCCGCTCGGCGGCGAAATATTCGGCCGGGGGCGCGAGGGCGGGCCAGTCGCTGGCGAGGACGAAGCGGTCCATGCCGATCTTGCGCATCTGGGCGACGTAAGCGGCGCGCCATTCGTCGGGCGTGCGGGTTTCGAGGCCTTCTTTGGGAACGCCCGGGAGCTTCGAAAGATCGAGCTGGGCGACGGCGGAGATATCAAGCACGAGGTTGGCGGTGCCGGGGGCCTTGCGCTCCATGGCGTTGCCATAGAGGCGAAGGGCTTCCAGAGTTGCCGTATCGATGCCGCCGAAGCTGCCGCCATGCGCGATCTGCATGGGTAGATCGCCCGCCTCTGAGAGCACCGTATCGATGAACGTGGTGAGGTTCGCGTTCGTGAACGGCGCCGCGCCGCGCAGGTGAACGACAAGCGGCATCCGCGCCTTTCTGGCGGCCCCGAAGAACGCTGCCAGCATTTTGACCTGATCAGGATTGCCGAGATCAAGGCCGCTGTTGCCGAGGTGGAGCTTTACACCCGAAGCACCGGGCTGACGCGACCAGTATTCGAGTTCGCCGAGCGCGTTGTCGAGAAACGGATTGATGCCGACAAACGCGACGAGGCGGCCGTTCGAGGCGAGGGCCTGATCGACGTTGAAGCGATTCTCGGCGCGCATCCGCCGGGCGATCTCCTCGGGTGCGAGCGGGATGGCGGAAAAGCCGAACATGTAGCCGGCGGAGAGCAGCACCCCCCGCTGGATGCCCGCGCGATCGAGCTCATGCACGGCATCGCTGCCCGCGCGTACCTTGAGGATGTCGCCGGAGAGACCTTCAAAGGCAGCGGGCATCGCCTTCTGTAGTTCCTGCAGCCAATCGGAGACGAGCGCGCTCTGGATATGCATGTGATGATCGGCGCGCGGGGCTGGCTCCGCATACGCCCCACCGCCGCTGAAAAGGACTGCGCCCGCCAGCGCGGAAAAGCGCACGGCGCGCGCCCATTTTGACCAGATCATCGACTCCACCCCCAATTTAATGAACCTCTATTCACCTTTTGCCATTTCAGGATGTCCGTCAAGAAAAATGAATTTCTGTTCATCTTGTTGCAGGTGCCGTATAATCGTTCCCGAACAGCGAGGAAAAAATGCCGAAGCGCGATTCCACCCATATGGCGGCACAGCGGGAGCGCATCCTGCGGGCGGCGCTGAGCTGCATTGCCGCCCATGGCGTTGAAGGCACGTCGATCGAACATATCCGAAAGGCCGCAGGGGTGAGCGCGGGAACGATTTATCGTTACTTCGCAAACAAGGAGGACCTCGTGGTCGCTGTGCTCGAGCATTTTTCAACACACGAGGCTGCAGTGCCGGTTCCGAAAGACTGGGCGGATTACCGGGCAGGGCTGATGAAGGAAAAGCGGCCGACCGGGCTCAGCTCCGCCGCGCTGGACAGTGCCATGCTGCAGCTGATGGCGGCGGCGCTTTCAGCGGATTATCTGCGCGCGGCGATCCGCCCTGTCATCGAACGCAATCTCGCCGAGCAGCGGCAGGTTTTGGAGGCGCTGGTTAAGAGCGGCGGCGCCGAAATTGCCGGGACTCCGGAAGAGACGGTGCGCGCCGTCTCCGCGGTGGGCATCGGCATGTCGTGGCTTGCGGTTCTTTCGGGCCAATCAACCGAAGCAGCGACTGAAGAGGCGGCCGCGATTATCGACCGCCTCGTGAAGCCGCGATAGGGGAGTCGAGGCTAATCCTGCTTCGGCATATCCGCGTCGTCCAGCTCAGTGGCGCGCAGGTGCGCGGAGCGGGATTCGAGGCGTTTCCAATAGGCTTCGAATGCCGGGCGCGTTTCCATCGTGCCGAACTGGATGCCCCAGCTGATGTGGGAGCCGATGTAGACGTCTGCCGCCGTGAAGCTGTCGCCGGCGACATAAGGCGCGGCGCTGACGGCCTTTTCGAGCGCATCCATCACATGGGCGTAGGTGCCGTAGCCGACCATGGGCTGCTTGTCGGCGGGGACCTCTACACCAAGCGTACGATCTGCAATCGCGGCTTCCAGTGGACCGGCAGCGAAGAACAGCCAGCGGTAGTAGCTGCCGCGATCCTTCAGCGCGGGGGCGAGGTTCGCCTGCGGGAAGGCGTCCGCGAGATAGGCGCAGATCGCGGCGCATTCGGTAACGACCGTGTCGCCGTGGCGGATCGCGGGCACCTTGCCCATCGGGTTGATGGCGAGATATTCGGGGGCCTTCATCGTGGTGCCGTACTCAAGGATTTCGGTACGGTAATCCGCGCCTACCTCCTCCAGCATCCAGCGCGCGATGCGGCCGCGCGACATCGGGTTCGTGTAAAGCACCAGGTCAGTCATCATCCATCCCTTTCGAATCGGAAGAATGGGAACATATCAGGAACAATTATGCCTGTCGATCAGCGCGTCATGGCGTTGGTGATGCTGGAGAACACGTCGACCAGCGAGAGGCCGAGCATCTGGAACGCAATGATCGCAGCGAGCGAAATGAGCGCGGCGATGAGCGCGTACTCGATGGCGGTGGCGCCTTTGCGGCTGGCGAGAACGCGGCGGAAAATACGCATCGATCCGATTCCCTGCAGTGCTGCGGCACAAGGTATCGGACGCGCGGGTTGCCGAAGCGTTACCGGCCCTTCATCGCGCTCGTCGCGGTTTCAAGGATGTCGACGACGAAATAGCCGAGCACGGCCGCGACGACGATGATGATCACGATGGTGATAACGAGGCGGCGGGTCTTGTTCTGCTTTGGCGGTGCCGGGCGCCCTTCGGGCTGTCTATAGTCCTGCATACCGGCTTCTCCCCCCAAAAGATGCTGTGCGCGATCCTAGAGCCGAAGGGGCGGCGCTGACAACTATGGCTGGCGCGTATAGGTCGGCGCCGCTGCGCGTGGCGGCAGCGCGCGGGCGAAGGCGCTGAGCGCCGCATAGGTCGCGTCGCGCGCCTCGGCGTCCAGCATTTCACGGCAGGCGGTGTCGAAGCGCGCGCGGTCGTTTGCTGCGGCCGCCGCCGTCATTGCCGACAGCGCCATCTCGTCAGGCCCCAATCCCCGACAGCAGGGCGGGCTGATCAGGAAACAATCCGGCCAATGATCGCCGACGATCTGCACGGCGGTGAGCAGCCGTGTCGCAGCGAGCGGACTGCCGAGACGTTCGGAGAGCGCTTCGCGCGGGTCGTGCCCGGCGCGCTGGCAGATCACCACCAGCCGCGTGCCCATCACCATGTGCATCGGCGTACGCGCAAGATCGCGCAGGTCAGGCTTTCTGAGCAGGTCCTCGAGCAGGTTCGTCATGCGGGCTCCATAAATTGCACATGCGTCTCATTGACAGGTATCGGGAATCGATTCTAATGAGAATCAATTGCATTAGCAATGGTGACAATTGGTTTGGGGGTAGCAGTGATTTCAACTTCGCGGGCCGCGCTGGCGGCTGCTCTTTGCTATGGAATGACAATGGGTGCGGCGCAGGCGGCGGAAGACGCGGCAGCGCTCGACGACGGCACGATCACGGTGACGGCGACGCGCAGCCCGATCTCGATCGATGACGCGCCGACGGTGGTGACGGTGATCGACGAGCAGCGCATCGCCGACGAACTCGTCACCGACATCAAGGATCTCGTGCGCTTCGAACCGGGCGTTTCGGTGCGCCGCGCGCCTACGCGTTTCGGCGCTGCGTTCGGCACCACGGGCCGCGCGGGCAACGAGGGCTTCACGATCCGCGGCATCGGCGGCAACCACGTGCTCATCCAGGTGGACGGCGTGCGCGTGCCCGACGGTTTCAGCTTCGGCGCGCAGGGCGTGGGGCGCGGCGACTATGTCGACATCGGGCTCGTGAAATCGGTGGAGATTCTACGCGGCCCGGCCTCGGCGCTTTACGGCAGTGACGGGCTTTCGGGCGCGGTGAGTTTCGTGACGAGCAACCCCTCCGACATCCTGAAGGACGGACAGAGTTTCGGCGGGCTGGTGCGCGGCGGTTATAGTTCGGCGGACGAGGAATTCAGCGAGACGGCCATCCTTGCAGCGCGCGGCGGCACGGTCTCCGGCATGGTCGCCTACACGCGGCGCGACTACAAGGAACTCGACAACAAGGGCACCGACGACCGCACGGGATCGCTGCGCACGACGCCGAACCCGCAGGACGGCGAATCTGATGCAGTGCTCGGCCGGCTGGTGTGGGAACCCGGCGGCGGGCATACGGTGCGCCTGACGGGTGAGTACGTCGACACGTCGCTTTATGCGAACGTGCTTTCCGGTCTCAGCGCCACGGTCGATCGGCTGGAAGCGTGGGATACAGGCAAGCGCGTTCGCGCCGCCGCCGACTGGACGTGGGAGGGCGAAGGCGCGATCGATTATGCGCGCGTCGGCGCCTACTGGCAGGACGCGAAGGATCGGCAATATACCGAGGAGGATCGCACCCCGGCAGCGGATCGCAGCCGGCTCAACACCTTCGATAACCGGGTGATCGGCGCGTCGGCGGAATTCCGCGCGGGCTTCTCGACAGGCGCGGTTGATCACCGCGTAAGCTTCGGCGGCGACATCAGTGAAACGCGGCAAAAGGGTGTGCGCGACGGCACGGTGCCGCCGTTCGGTGAAACCTATCCGACGCGGGCGTTCCCGGTGACCGACTACACGCTCGCCGGGCTTTATGTGGGCGACGAGATCAGCTTAGCGGGCGGCGCTGTAACGCTGTTCCCTGCACTGCGTTTCGATCACTACAAGCTTTCACCCAAGGAAGATCCGCTGCTGCCGGGGCTCGCAGCTGCGGGCCAGAGCGATTCCCGCGTATCGCCGAAGTTCGGCGCCGTTGTGAAGCTGAGCCAGGCGGTGCGGTTGTTCGGTAACTATGGCCGCGGTTTCAAGGCGCCTGAGCCGAGCCAGGTGAACCAATTCTTCTCCAACCTGTCCTCCGGCTACACCTCGATCCCGAACCCCAATCTCGGGCCGGAAAAGAGCGAAAGCATCGAAGGCGGTTTCCGGGTGACGAGCGAGGCCGTGCGCTTCGAGGCGAGCGTGTTTCACGCCAAGTTCGACGATTTCATCCTGCAGAAGATGGTGAGCGGCAGCTTCACGCCTGCAGACCCAGCGATCTACCAGTTCGTCAACGTCAACGCGGCGAAGGTGGACGGCGCGGAAGCGAAGCTTGAAGTGAAGCAGGGCGGTTTCACCGGTACGCTTTCCGTCAGCTATGCCGATGGCACGCTGACCAATGAGGACGGCGTCAAGTCGCCGCTCGACACGATCGACCCGCTGAAAGTGGTTGCCGGGATCGGCTACCGCGAGACGGAAGGCCGGTTCGGCGGACAAGTGATCGCGACGTTCGGGGCGCAGAAGTCGATCAAGGATGCCGAAGGTGCGTGCAGCAGCGCCTGCTGGCGGCCGGGCGACTTCCTGATCTTCGACGCGACCGCGTTCGTGCGGATCGGCGAGGCGATCACGCTGCGCGCGGGCATCTTCAACATCACCGACAGGAAATACGCGTGGTGGAGCGATGTGCGCGGCCTCGCCGACAGCTCCGCGATCAAGGACGCCTACACCCAGCCCGGACGCAACGCGAGCGTCTCCGCGACGTTCCGCTTTTAAACCCAAGGATGAAAGCCATGAAACCGATCTACCAGACCCTCGGCGCGAGCCTGTTCGCGCTCGCCATCGCCGTTTCGCCCGCGCTTGCCGACAAGCCCGTGGCGGAGCGCACCGCCACCGCCGAGAAGGCGTCGTTCGATGCCGACCGCGCCGACATCCTTGCCATGGCGGGCAATTACCGCGTGCGCTTCGAAATGCAGGAATCGACGCCGTGGACGACGGACTACACGCCGCTCGAGCGGAAGAGATCGGGCGGGCACGAGGTTGTGCGCGTGATCGAAGATACCGGCCGCCGCATCGTGCTGCAGCATTTGCTGGTGGTGGAGGACGAGAACGACAAGCCCTTCATCATCAAGCACTGGCGGCAAGATTGGGATTACGAGCCTGCGAAGGTTCTGGTTTACGCCGGGGATGGCAATTGGGTGTGGGAAGAGGTTCCCGAGCGGATGCGCGCGGGCCGCTGGTCGCAGACCGTGTGGCAGGTGGACGACAGCCCGCGCTATGCCGGATGGGGACAGTGGGAAACGCAGGCGGGCATCCGCCGCTGGCGTTCCAACTGGACGTGGCGGCCGCTCGCGCGGCGCGATGCGGTGCGAAATCCAGCGTATGACCGCTACTTCTCGATCAACCGCCACCAGCCGACGCCCACGGGCTGGATCCACTGGCAGGACAATACCAAGATGGCCGAGGAGAACGGCAAGCTGCGCCCGATCGTGCAGGAATATGTGCTGAACACCTACACCAAGTTCGACGGCTACAACGTGAAGGCCGCCGACGATTACTGGGCGAAGACGAAGGGTTACTGGGCAGCGGTGCGCGGGCTTTGGGATGAGGTCGCGGCGAAGCGCGGCGGCATCCATGTCGCGGAGAAGGCCGACACCGGCACTGTCATCTCCGGGCGCCTGCTGGAGATCGGCGACGACGTGAACAGCGGCAAGCTGAAGGACGCGGCGGCGATCAGCGAGGCGCGCAAGCTCATCACCGAGGCGACGGCGGAGCCGCCACAGGTCGCTATCCGACAATAACCAGCGCTGCGAGGCCGATACCGCCTGCCGCGAAGCTGAACATCAGCGTTGCGGCAGCGGCCCAGCCTTTGCGCCAGCCGGCAAGGCCGATGCAGATCGCGGCCTTGAACGCGGTGTTGAGCAGGATCGGAACGCCGAGCACGGCGCCCGCGGTGACGGGATCGAGGCTGCCTGCGGGCAGTGCGCCGAGCGTGACGGTGGCGGCGTCGACGTCGAAGGTGCCGGTGAGCGCGATGATGACGCCGAGCCCCGCTTCCCCGTATTGCGCCTCCGCCCAGCGCGCGAACAGCGAGGCGCCCGCGATGAGCGCCGCAAAGCCGAGCGCGGGGAGAATGTCGAACGGGTTTGCGGAGGTCATCGGCGCGGCCCGCGAGGGCGCGTGCTGGTTGTGCCGCATGACGAATGCCGCGGCGGCGAGCGCGGCAAGGCCGCCCGGCACGACGATCCACGCCAGCGTCGGCACGACGAAGCCCGCGACGGCGGCAGCGAGGATGAGCGTGCGCGCCATCATGACCGCACCCGCGAGCGCGATACCTGCGATGGCGGGCGCAGGCGCGTCTTCACCCTCTGCCAGGCGACGCGCGAGTGCGGCCGTTGCGGCGGTCGACGAGACGAGCGCGCCGGCCGCTGCCGTGGCCAGCGTGCCGCGCACCTCGCCGAAACGCTTCGCCGCGACGTAGCCCACAAAGGAGAGCCCCGACACGAGCACGACGACGAACCAGATGTCGCGCGGGTTCCAGGCATCATAAGGGCCATAAGCGGCATCGGGCAGCAGCGGCCACACGACGATCGAGATCAGCGCGAAACGCGCCACCGCCTTCACCTCGGCGGCAGTGAGGCCGCGAATCCAGGCGTGGAGCTCCTCGCGCATCGCGAGCAGCACGACCATGACCCCCGCCGAGACGGAGGCGACGAGTACCTGATCCGTCGTCGCGAGCAGCCCGAGCGCAAGCGTGATGAGCCCGGCGATCGTCGTCGTCGCGCTGACGCTCGCGGTGGGATCCCTCGCCATGTCGCGGACATAGCCTGCGACGAGCGCGAGAGCGGCGGCAGCGATGAGCAGCACGGCCGGTAGCAGCGCATCGCCGATCATCAGCCCCGCGAGCCCACCCAGCAGGCCGAGGAGGCCGAAGGTGCGGAACCCGGCGACGCGTCCGCCCGCGGGCTCGCCGCGCGCGCTCCAGCCGCGTTCGACGCCGATAAGCAGGCTGAGCGCGAGCGCGATCCCGAGATCAGCGAGCGGCGCGAGGTCGGTCACACGTGCCCGCCTTTGGCGCGGCCGTAGGGGATGCGATCCCACACGCGCTCATGAAACACATAGAGAAGCAGTTTCGTCGCCACCTCGCCGCCGCCGATGGTGAGCGCGGTGAGCGGGTGCCCGGTAAAGAGCAGCGCGAGCAGGGCGGTATCGAGGCTCGCGAGGATGCGCCAGCTTGCCGCTTTCGAGCCGCTGCGGCGCAGGCCTTCGATGCGGCGCCCGCGCCGATCGGTCCACACCGCCCAGCGCAGCCGCGACCAAACGCGCTCGTGAAGGAAGAACAGCAGCGTTTTCGTGATGACCTCGGCAAGCGCGATGTAGCCCGCCGTGTGCAGGTTTTCGGCCTGCGTCGCGGTTTCGCGCACGCCGAAATGCGGCGCGAGGAAGGTGAGCACCAGGTAGGACAGGATCAACGTATCGAGCGTGCCGACGAAGCGCCACGAGATCGCTTTCGCCAGACTGCGCGCACGGCTTTCGTGCGCGTAGGCGGCGTTTGCGCTGTTTTCCCTCACCATCGCATTCCCGTAACCGCCTGCCCCTAAACGGCCAACTAGCATAGCGCCATCATGCGGAAAGCATGAAAATCCTGACACGCGGTTTTCGCAAGGGGTGGATGCACCGTTACGGCCTTGTTATGTTTGGGAAACGACATGGCATTCGAGGGAGTGGGGGCATGGCGGATACACGCATCGGTATCGTCAAGCGGATCATCTGGCCGGCGAAAGCATCGCTCTTCGCGCTGATCGGCGGCGCGGTCGGCCTGTTTGGCGACCTCGTGAACTTCTTCGCGGAATTTCTGTCCGCAGATGTGCTCGTCCTCATCTTCGCGGTGGTGACGGCGGTTGCGGGGCTGCTCTGCTTCCAGCGCGCGTTCATGGTGAATGCGGCAGACGACAAGGCCGTGGATGAGGTGGTGCAGTGCACGCAGTGCGACGCCTTCCGCTTCGGGCTGTTCGCGACCGCGGCGTTCATCCTTCTCATGCTCGTGGGGCAAGGGCAGTCCGCGACCGAGGCGGTGGGGCGGCAGCTCGGGCTTATCAAGGAAGACACCGCCGTGATCCGCGATCAGGTGGGCGACCTTCATGCGATGGCGCAGCCGCAGATGATCATCGACGATCCCGAATCGGCGGCGGACCATTTCAACAATGCCTGGATCTACCAGATGATGCAGCGCAACTCGGCAAAGGCCTTCGCCGAGATGCAGACGCTGTATGCGAATTACGCCCCGAAGAAACTGGACGCCGCGCAGCTCTATTTCGACAGCGGCAACGCGGTGAAAGGCCGGGCGCAACTGGTGGAGGACATGCAGGCTCTGGCGCGGAAGACCGGCGATGCCACGCTGCTGGTGATCGCGGCACGTGCGGCGCCGAGCGCGGAGGCCGGCGATGCGATGGCGGCCGAGGCGCAGAAGCTGGACCCCGAACTGCCGTTCGCGTGGTGGGACATCATGCGGCCCAAGCCGGTGAAGGTGGGCGACATGACGCAGCGCGGCGCGGCGGCACAGCGAGACCGGTTCATTGCCGAACGCGAAACCGTGGAGAAATTCCGCGCACTTTACGGTGCATACCCGGCCCAGCACTGGTTCTTCCTGCCGCAGTTCGCGGGCGACCTGGAAACGATCGCGCGCCAGCAATCAGAAAGCATGGCGAACAATATCGCGACGTATGACGACATTGCGAGCGGAAGGCTCGCAGACCGCGTGCGCGAGGAATATCGCCAGAAGAACCGGTAGTTCTCCCCCACGTGGACTCGGGTCTGAAAAGCGCGTAAATCTTAGGATTGCGGGAGGGAGAGGGACATGCCGCAGTTCGTTATCGAAAGAGATATGCCCGGCGTCGGCAAGCTCGGTCCGGCCGAGCTGAAGGCCGCATCGCAAGGGTCGTGCAACGTGCTCCGCACGCTTGGACCCGAGATCCAGTGGGTTAACAGCTATGTGACCGACGACAAGATCTATTGCGTCTATCGCGCGCCGAGCGCGGATATTATCCGGCAGCACGCGGAAACGGCGGGCTTCCCGGCGAACAGTGTCGCCGAGGTGCGCGCGACGATCGATCCGACGACAGCGGAATAGGCATCCGGACACCGCCCGGATGCCGGTTTCGCGTTAGCGGCCCTGGCGGCGCTGACCACCGCCGGGGTTGCCGCGACCACCGCTGTTGCCACCGCCGTGCGCGGGCTTCGCCGAATATTTGGGCTTGGGCGCGCCGAAATGGCGGCGCTGGCCGTCTGCGCCTTCGCGGCGTTCGCCACCTGAACGTTCGCCACCAGAGCGTTCGCCGCGATAGCCCGTGTCGCGATGACCGGGCGCGCCGCGATGACCGCCATCGCGGCGGCCGTCACGACGATCGCCGTGCGAGAAGCCGCGCTGGTCGCCGCTGTTGCCGTCGGTGCGTGCGACCGGCTTCGCGAGCGCGGCGGCGCGGGTGAGGAAATTCTCAGGCAGCGGCATCGGTTCGAGCTTCTGACGGATCAGCCGTTCGATATCGCGCAGGTAGCTGCGCTCGTCACCGTCGGACACCAGCGCGATGGCGATGCCCTCGCGGCCGGCGCGCGCGGTGCGGCCGATGCGGTGGACATACTGCTCCGGCACGTTCGGCAGCTCGAAGTTGAACACGTGGCTGACGCCCGGCACATCGATGCCGCGCGCCGCGATGTCGGTGGCGACGAGGATCTTGACTTCGCCCGAGCGGAACAGGCCGAGCGCGCGCTCGCGCTGCGGCTGCGACTTGTTGCCGTGGATGGCTTCGGCCGCAATGCCCGCACCCTTCAGGTGACGGACGACGCGGTCGGCGCCGTGCTTGGTGCGCGAGAAGACGAGACCGCGGTCCATGTCCGCACCCAGATCCTGGAGCATGATGGTGAGCAGCGCCTGCTTTTCGGACGCATTCACGTGGATGACGTGCTGCGCGACACGCTCGGCGGTCGTCGCTTGCGGCTTCACTTCCACCTTCTGCGGATTGGTGAGGAACTGCGCGGCCAGATCCGCGATCGCGGGCGGCATGGTCGCCGAGAAGAACAGCGACTGGCGCTTCTTCGGCAGGATGCGGACGATGCGGCGCAGCGCGTGGATGAAGCCGAGGTCGAGCATCTGGTCGGCTTCATCGAGCACGAACACCTCGACCTGCGAGAGATCGAGCGCGTTCTGATCGACGAGATCGATGAGGCGGCCGGGCGTGGCGACGAGGATGTCGACGCCGCGCTGCAGAGCACGCACCTGGCGCCCGATCGGTACGCCGCCGAACGCTGTGGTGATAGTGAGGCGCAGGAACTTGCCGTAGGTGCGGAAGGATTCGGCGATCTGGCTGGCAAGCTCGCGCGTCGGCGCCAGCACCAGCATCCGCGCGGCGCGCGACTTCAGCGGCTGGTAGGTCTGCGACAGGTAATCGAGCGAGGGCAGCGCGAAGGCGGCGGTCTTGCCCGTGCCGGTCTGCGCGATGCCGAGGAGATCGTGACCCTGCTTCAGGATCGGGATCGCCTGACGCTGGATCGGCGTCGGGATGGTGTAGTTCGCTTCGGTGAGCGCCTTTTCGATGCGCTCGCCAAGGCCGAACTGGAGAAAATCGGTCATTACAGTCTTTCAATAAACGGACCCATGCCGCGCTGCCGGAATTGGCGCGCGGACGCGGGTGCGGTGTCGTGACGACCCGCGTGACGAGGGGAAGCCGGTGGGCCGAACCGTCTGAAGACGCGCGCTCAATTCCCGAAGGAAGCGATCACGCCGGGCGCGTCAGGGCCTTGCGGCCGACGTTCGGTCACGGCGGCATGTGGCGGAAAAATGTGGCGGCGTCAAGGCGCTGCGCCAAAACGAAGACGGGCGCCCGTTGCCGGACGCCCGTTTTGCGTGACGAAGATCGTGAGTTCAGCCGCGGCGGCGACGCGCCATGCTGAGACCCATCAGGCCGAGGCCGAAGAGGCCGAGCATCGCAGGCTCAGGCACATCCGTCGTGTCGCCATCTTCGAACTTGAAGCGGACCTGCTTGATTTCAGCCCAGACACCTTCGGTCGTCGAAAACGTGTAAGAATTCACGCCCGGGGCAAATTCAATGGTGAACTTGTTCTGGCCATTGTCGTCGATATCGAAAACGAAACCGTTTCCGAAGTCGACCTTGCCGCCGCCCGATTTTTTGACGCCAAGGATGTTGACCGTAAGCAACGCAAAGGCAACGTCGTCGTCAAGGAAGTCGATCGTGAGCGATGTGTAGCCGTTGCCGGCGACGTCCGTGATGAGCGCCTGTCCGCCACCGTCATACTGAATGGCTTCATCGCCATAAACGTAGACATAGTTGGTCGGGCCCGAGTTTACGCAGCCGACAACGCCATCGTTGATGGCGGCCGGGCGAGGATCGGTGCACGAATTGAACTCCAGGTTTCCTTCAACGCCACCGCCGAAAGTGCCTGTTTCCACGTTGATCGGATTGGCCATCACTGCCGTCGGCAAAATCGCGGCAACAGCAGCGCTCAAAAGAACCTTCTTCATCGTTCGTCTCCTGGCCGGGGGCGTTGTTCCTCTGCCATCCCGGTTCACATGCGAAACAAAGCAATTCCTGTGCCAGATGCGGAGTCGCGCTGAAATCCGCCGTTTGCGAGTGACTTGCAATAACTCTTGTCAGATTCTCCGACAGTTTCGGCGCCGTACTCAATCGGTCGGAAACCCGCGGTTCTTCAGGAGCGCCTCCACTTGGGGGTCGCGGCCACGGAACATGCGGTACGCCTCCGCGCGGTCGATCGCGTCGCCCGTGGCAAGGATGATGTCCTTGAATTTTTTCGCTGTTGCAGCGTCCCACGGATCGCCCGCCTCCTCGAACGCCGCCCACGCGTCCGCCGCCATCACGTCCGACCAGAGGTAGGAGTAATAGCCCGCCGAATACGCGTCCGACGAGAACAGGTGGCCGAACTGCGGCAGGCGGTGGCGCATGACGATTTCCCTCGGCATCCCGATCTCGCCGAGGATGGTCTTTTCGGCGGCGGCGGGATCGATTTCGCCCGAGGGGTCCATGTGGATCTTCATGTCGACGATGGCGGAGCCGAGGTACTCGACAGTCTCGAAGCCCTGGTTGAAGGTTTCCGCGGCCTTCAGCTTGTCGATGAGCGCCTGCGGCATCTTTGCGCCGGTCTTGTAGTGGCGCGCGTAGGTATCGAGGATATCGGGCGTCAGCACCCAGTTCTCGTGCACCTGGCTCGGGAACTCCACGAAGTCGCGCGGCGTGCCGCCGAGCGAGGGGTATGTGGTGTCGTTGGTGAGCGCGTGCAGCGCGTGGCCGAACTCGTGGAACAATGTGCGCGCGTCATCAAGGCTGATGAGCACGGGCTCGCCCGGTGCGCCCTTCGTGAAGTTGTTGTTATTGGAAACGATCGCGTCGCGCTGCCGCCCGCCGAGCTTGTCCTGCCCGCGATAGGTGCTCTGCCAGGCGCCGGAACGCTTGTACTGGCGGGCGAAATCATCGCGGTAGAGATAGCCGACGTGCGTGCCGTCCGCCGTGTTCGTGACGTGATAGACGCGCACGTCCGGGTGGAACGTGGGCAGCGTGCCGGTGATTTCCTTGAAGCTGTAGCCGTAGAGCTTGCCTGCCATGTGGTAGGAGGCGGCGATCATGTTCTCGAGCTCGAAGTAATTCTTGAACTCGTTCTGATCGAGGTCGTAGCGCGCCTTGCGGACCTTCTCCATGTAGTAGCGGTAATCCCACGGCTCGATGGTGATCTTCGCGCCCTCGCTGTCCGCGAGCTTTTGCATGTCGGCGACCTCCTCGGCAACCCGCGCGCGGGCGGCGGGCCAGACGCGCATCAGGAGGTCGAGGCCCTTCTGCGGGTCCTTCGCCATCGTGTCCGACATGCGCCAGTGCGCGTGGCTCGGGTAGCCGAGCAGCTTCGCGCGGTCGGCGCGGAGCTTGACGATCTGACGGATATCTTCGTGCGTGTTGCTGGCGTTCGCATTGTCGCCGCGCATGACGAAGGCGCGCCACACCTTCTCGCGAAGCGCGCGATTGCTGGAGAAGGTGAGGAACGGATCGACCGCCGAGCGCGTGTTGACGACAACATGGCCCGGCAGCTTGCGTTCCGTGGCCGCGGCCTTGTAGCCGGCGACGAGCGCAGGCGGCAGACCGCCGAGATCGCCCTCGCCAAGCGTGACCCACGTGTCTTCGTCTGCCTGCACCTTGTTGCTGAAATCGTTGAAGAGCGTTGCGAGTTGCTGGTTGAGCTTGCCGAGCGCGGCCTGTTTTTCGGGCGGCTGGCTGGCGCCGCTGCGCACGAAATTCTCGTAGCTCTTTTCAACGAGGCGCTTCTGTTCGGCATTGAGGCCGCTTTTTTCGCGCGCGTCGTACACCGCTTTCACGCGCTCGAAGAGTTTGCGGTTGAAGTTGACCTTGTCTTCCACCGCCGAAAACTGGGGCAGAAGCTCCGCTGAGACGGCCTGATGGGCGGGATCGTTCTTGCTCCAGCTCATCACGAAGAACAGCGTGGCGAGGCGGTTCAGCGCTTCGCCGCTCTTTTCGAGGGCTTCGAGCGTGTTCGCGAAGGTGGGCGCGGCAGGGTTGTTCGCGATGGCGTCCACTTCGGCGAGCATCTGCGCCGAGGCTTTGTCGAACGCCGGCTTGAACAGCGGCGTCTGCACCTTGTCCCACGGTGGCACGCCGCCGTTCGGGCCGGTCCAGTCGGCGAGCAGCGCATCGACGGCGGCGCTCGATACTGCGGCAGGCGGCGGAGTTTCGGCGGAAACGGGAAGCGCGAGGGTCACGGCGAGCGCGGCGGCGCCGGCAAGAAGGCAGGAACGAAGCATGGAGCTCTCCAATGGAGGATCGCCGCCGCGCGCGTGTGCATCGTCCGGATTTGACCTGTGACAATGCGCTCGCTTGGCTGGACGGCAGACATGCCGCCATAATTGCCCCCAGCATCCGCCGAGCGCAAGCGCTGGCGGCGGCGGCAAACAGTGCTTATGAGACGGTTTTGATGCATCGGTTCGCCAATCCTGCCCGGTTTCTGAAGCTCGCCCGCCCGCTGACGGTGGCGGCGCTCGTGCTTGGTTTCGCGCTTACGGCTGCGGGCCTGTGGTGGGGCGCGTTCCACGCGCCGCCCGATTATCTGCAGGGCGAGAGCGTGCGCATCATGTACCTGCACGTGCCGACCGCGTGGATATCCATGGGGAGTTACTTCGGGCTCGGCATCGCGGGAATCACGATCCTCGTGTGGAAGCATCCGCTCGCCGAAGTGGCGCTGGAGGCGCTGGCGCCGGTGGGTGCGGTCTATGCGGGCGTGTGCCTGCTCACCGGATCGATCTGGGGGCGCCCGACGTGGGGGACATGGTGGGTTTGGGACGGGCGGCTCACCTCCATGCTGGTGTTGTTCTTCCTCTTCCTCGGCGTCGTCGCGCTGGCGGGCGCGTTCGACGAGCGCAGCCGGGGCGCGCGGGCGGCGGCGGTGCTTGCCATCGTCGGGCTCGTCAACCTGCCGATCATCAAATTCTCGGTGGAATGGTGGAACACGCTGCACCAATCCGCCTCGATCACGCTCCGGGGCTCCAGCATTCACCCCGATATGCTCTATCCGCTGCTGACGAGCGCGGTGGGCCTCGGCCTGCTGATGGCGGCCGCGGTGCTGATGCGGATGCGCGCGATCATTGCCGAGCAGCGCATCGCTGCGCGGCGCGCGCGGCTTGCGGGAGACGCGGCATGAACGCACTGCCCTTCGTGATCGCGGCCTATGCGGCGGGCGGCATCGGCATCGGCGGCGTGCTCGCATGGAGCTGGCTTTCAATGCGCCGCGCCGAAAAGGCGGCGGACGCGCTGCGGGGAGAGCGGCGATGAAACCCAAACACCAACGGCTCGCGCTCGCGGGGGCGGCAGTGGCGGCGCTCGGCATCGCGGCGGCGCTCGCGCTGCCCGCGCTGCAGGATCAGGCGGCGTATTTTTATGCGCCTGCCGACGTGGTGGCGAAGGGCGTGGCGCCGGGGCAGGCAATCCGGCTCGGCGGGCTGGTCGAGAAAGGCTCGCTGACGCGCAGTGCCGATGGGCTCACCATCCATTTCCGCGTTACAGACCGGCTTGAATCGGTGCCGGTGGACTACACAGGCATCGTGCCGGACCTGTTCCGCGAAGGGCAGGGCATGATCGCCGACGGCCGCTTCGACGCGGACGGGACGTTCAAGGCCGAAACGCTGCTCGCCAAGCACGACGAGAACTACATGCCGCCCGAGGTGGCGAAAGCGGTGGAGAGGGCCGAGGCGGCGGCGAAGGCGCGGCCTGAAAAACCCGCGCCTTAGACTTTTCTTCACCTTGCCGCTGCATCGTTCCGCCCCTCGGCAATGGCTTCCGGCGGCGATGACAGTCCAGATCATTTCGAACCCGGTTTCGGGCGGTTTCTCGCCGCAGCGGTTCCTTGCGCTCGAAACGGCATTTCGGAAACGCAGCCATGCGCTCGCCTATGGGCATAGCGCGCCCGGGACTGCGATCGCGCTTGCCGACGATCTCAGCCTTGTGTGTGTCGTCGGCGGCGACGGTACGCTGCGGCATGTGGTTTCGGCGCTGCGGCAGGCAAAGGCGAACGTGCCCGTGTGCGCCTATCCCGCCGGTACGGTAAACCTGCTGGCGCGCGAGGCGGAATACCCGATCGATCCCGACGCGTTCGTCGAGCGCGTATCGTGCGCCGATCGCAGACGCAGGGGCTTCGCGGGCCGTGTGGGCGAGCAGCTGTTCCTCGTCTGCGCGAGCGCGGGGCCGGACAGCTATGCGGTGGCGGGCGTGTCGTCGCGGCTGAAGCGCTGGATCGGGCGGGCCGCTTACGGCGCGGCGTTCCTCAGCGTGCTGTGGCATTGGCCGCGGCCGCGGATGACGCTCGATGTCGACGGGCGGCGGATCGCCTGCGAGGCGTTCTACGTCGCCAAGGGGCGCTTTTTCGCGGGGCCGTGGAGCTTCGCACGCGGCGCCTCGATCAACGACGAGACGCTGCACCTCGTCGCGCTGACCCGCGCGCGGCGGCGGGACTATGCGCGGTTCATGTGGGCGCTGCTGCGCGGCAAGCCGGTGGACCGCCTGCCGGGCATCGTGGCGCAGCCGTTCGGCACGCTGAGCGCATCGAGTGATGCGAATGTTCCGGTGCAGGCGGACGGCGATACCGTTACCGCGCTCCCCACGAAAATCTGCATTCACGACGGCGTGATTTTCTACGCATAAGGGCTTCCCGCCGCCGCAGGCGTGACGAAAGCGCGCAAGCGGGCTGCATTGCGCGCGCGCCGGTGCTAAGGCGCTGGCAATGAGAATTCCGGGGCGGCGCCAACAGTGATTCCCGAGATCGGTCATGCAGCCTTGTGGCTGGCCGCAGGCCTTGCGCTCGCGCAGGCCCTGGCGGGATTCCGCGCCGATGGCGGGCGCATCGCCGTGCCCGCCGCGCTGCTGCAGGGCGTGCTCTGCGCGGTTGCCTTCGCGGCGCTGACGTGGGCGTTCGTGAACTCCGATTTCTCGGTCGCGCTTGTCGCAGGCAACAGCCACACCGCGAAGCCCGAACTCTACAAATGGACCGGCGTGTGGGCGAACCACGAAGGCTCGATGCTGCTGTGGGTCGCGGTGCTTGCCGTGTTCGGCGCGCTTGCCGCGATCCGCGCGAAAGGGCTCGGCGAACGCTTCCGCACGGTGATGCTGTCGGCGCAGGGCTTCATCGCGCTCGGCTTTTACGCCTATCTGCTGATCGCCTCGAACCCGTTCGCGCGCATCGTGCCTGCGCCCGTCGAAGGCTCCGGGTTGAACCCGCTGCTGCAAGACCCCGGCCTCGCGTTCCACCCGCCACTTCTCTACATCGGCTATGTCGGGCTTTCGGTGACGTTCTCCTTCGCGGTCGCGGCGCTGGTGCTGAACCGGGTGACGCCGGAATGGGCGCGCGCGGTGAAGCCGTGGGTGCTCGGCGCGTGGAGCTTCCTGACCGCAGGCATCACGCTCGGCAGCTTCTGGGCCTATTACGAACTCGGCTGGGGCGGATGGTGGTTCTGGGACCCGGTGGAGAACGCTTCGCTGATGCCGTGGCTCGCGGCGACGGCGCTGTTCCATTCGGTGGGCGTGCTCGCGGCGCGCGGCGCGCTCAAGAACTGGACGCTGCTGCTCGCGGTGGTCGCCTTCTCGCTCAGCATGGTCGGCACGTTCATCGTGCGCTCGGGGCTCCTCACGTCGGTGCACGCGTTCGCGGTCGATCCGGAGCGGGGCGTGTTCCTGCTGATCCTGCTGGCGATCTACGTGGGCGGTGCGCTGACGCTCTATGCGCTGCGTGCAGGCACCGTCACGGCGGGCGCGCCGTTCCGACCGGTGAGCCGCGAGGGCAGCCTTGTCGTCAACAATCTGATCCTGTCGGCGGTGCTCGGCGTCGTGTTCCTCGGCACGCTCTATCCGCTGCTGCTTGAAGCCGCGACGGGCGAGCAGGTTTCGGTCGGACCGCCGTATTTCCAGACCGCACTGCTGCCGCTGCTGCTGCCGCTCGTCGCGCTGATGGCGGCGGGGCCGCTGATGCGCTGGCGGGCGATGGACTGGGCGGGGCTCGGGCGACGACTCGTTCCGGCGCTGGTGCTCGGTGTCGCGGCGATCGGGGTTGCGCTGGCGCTCGGGATGCGGAGCCCGCTCGCGCTGGCGGGTGTCGCGCTTTCGGCGTGGCTCGCGGCGGCGAGCATCATGATCTTCCGGGGCCGCAAGCTGAAACGCATCCGGCGTATCCCGGCGAGCGTGTGGGGTACGGCGCTCGCGCACCTCGGCATCGCCGTCACGACGCTCGGCATCGCGGTGAGCGGCGCGGGGACGATCGAGACGCTGGCGAACCTCGCACCGGGCGGACGGCTGAGCGCGGGGCCATATACGGCGCAGGTCGATGATATCACGCCCGCGGCGGGGCCGAACTACACGGCGATTCGTGCCATGCTGAGCGTGACCGGACCGGGCGCGACTACGGTGCTTGCGCCCGAACGGCGCACGTTCGTGAGCCCCGGCAACGAGACGACGGAAACCGACATCTGGCCGCGCCTCACCGGAAACCTTTACGCAGTGCTCGGGCCCGGCGACGGCAGCGGGCGCTGGCAGGTGCGGCTGGTGTGGCAGCCGATGATCGCGCTGATCTGGATCGGCGGCATGATGGCCGCATTCGGCGGGCTCATCGCAATGATGCAGGGCCGCAGGCGGAGGGAGGAGACGGAATGACCGCAAGACGCATTGCGCTGATCGTGCCCCTGCTCATGTTCCTCGGCTTCGTGGCGCTTGCCGTTTACCGCATGGGCGAACCGCAGCAGCGCGTGATCGTATCGAAGATGGTCGGCAAGGCTGTGCCCGCGATGGACCTCGTCGGCATGGACGAACTGCACCCCGGCCTCAACGACGGCGACCTTCGCCAGGGTACGGTGACGCTGGTGAACCTGTTCGCGAGCTGGTGCGCGCCGTGCCGCGTGGAGGCGCCGCAGCTGAAGGCGCTCGCCGACAAGGGCGTGGTGATCCACGGCATCGCGGTGCGCGACACGCCGGAGAACATCACGGCGTTCCTGAAGGACCACGGCGACCCGTTCCGCCGCATCGGCATGGACCCGAACAGCAAGGCGGTGCTGAACCTCGGCGCGTCGGGCCTGCCCGAGACGTTCCTGATCGACGGCAAGGGTATCATCCGCAAGCAATACATCGGCCAGATCCGGCCCGAGCAGGTGACCGAAATCCTGAAGGATATTGCGGAGGCGAAGGGCTCATGAAGGTGCTGCTGCCGATCGCCTTTCTGGCGCTCACGGCCGCCGCAGATGCGCCGGCGCTGCCGCCCGCGCAGGAGGCCGAGGCGCGCGCGCTGATGCATGAGCTGCGCTGCCTCGTCTGCCAGCACCAATCGATCGCCGACAGCGATGCCGACATGGCGGCGGACATGCGCGCGGTGGTGCGCGAGCGGATTGCCGCGGGCGAGACGCCCGATCAGGTGAAATCCTACCTCGTCAGCCGCTACGGCGACTACGTGACCTTCGACCCGCCGAAGACGGGCGCCAATCTCGTGCTTTGGGCGGCGCCGCTGCTGTTCCTTGCGATCGGCGCTGTCGCCGTTTGGCGGCTCTACCGGAGGAAAGGCGCATGAGCGGCTGGATCGCCATCGCCGTGCTGACGCTGCTGACGGGCGCGGTGTTGTGGCGGATGAAGATGCCGCTGCTGCCGGTGGGCTTCGCACTCGCCGCGGGGCTGGCGGGTTATCTGCTGACGAGCAATCCGGCGCTGCCGAGCAAACCCGCACCGCCGCGCGCGATTGATGCCGACTCCGCGCCGCAGCTCGAAGCCGCACGCCGGCGGCTTCTGCAGAATACGGGCGATGTCGGCGCATGGCTGATGTTCGCCGATATCCTCAGCCATCAGGGCAAGACGCAGCAAGCGATCGAAGGCCTCAGCCTCGCGGCGAAGGCGATGCCCGATGTGCCGGACCTGTGGGTCGGGCTCGGTAACGCCCTGACGCGCCATGCCGACGGCTTCATCACACCGGCGGCGCGGCTTGCGTTCGGACGGGCGTCGGCGATTGCTCCCGACCACCCTGGTCCGCCTTACTTCCTCGGCCTCGCCTGGTTGCAGGCAGGCGAGCCGGACGAGGCGCTCAAAGTGTGGCAAGACCTTTATGCGCGCAGCCCGAAGGATGCGCCCTACCGGCCCGAACTTGAGCGGCTCATGCGCGGCGCGCGCGCGATGATGGCGGCGGGCATCGACGGCGGCCGCTTTCCGGGCGCGGACGACAACGCGCCCGCGCTCGAACAGCGTTGAACCGCGTCAGCGGATGCCGGTGATGACTTCCTTGAGCCTCAGCTTTTCTTTTTTCCATTGTGCGATAAGGGTTTCGTCGGGCAACGGTCGGTGGACTTCCTGATCAATCTGGCTTTCAAGGTTTGCGTGTTTTTCCGAAAGCGCAGCCAGGTGTGCGTCGACCATAGTCCGATCTCCTTTGCTCTGAAGTGCATCAGGATGAGCGAGTGGAACATATTTCGAAACGCTTGTCAGCGGGGAAGAGATGAAACGCGTATTTACCACAATCTGTGGTGAGACAGGGTTGGTTCGTCCCCCAGAATCTGTGCGATATGCCGCTCGTGCATCAAAACGACTCGCAGCCTTCGCACGCGCGCTTATGGTGGCGGGATGATCAGACGACTCGCGAACCGGCGACCGGAGTGCAGCCAACGTGGATGAAAGCGATGTGAGGGATCGCCTCGAGTCGCTGCTCGAGGAACACCGAGATCTTGATGCTGCCATCGATGCCATCCGCGTCTTGCCGGGCAGCGACCAGCTCCAGCTCGCCCGCATGAAGAAGCGCAAGCTGCGGCTGAAGGATGAAATCGAGAGTCTGCGGGATCAGCTGCTGCCCGACATCATCGCCTAGGATCGAAGGCTTTTCGGGTGTAGACTGCGCCGCATCGTTTCCCTGACAGGGAGGTGGTGCCATGACGAAGAGACTTTGGTTCGCGGCCGTTTTGGCCGTGCTTCCCGCCGCCGGGGCCGCTGACGCGGCTGTGACGATCCTCGGCGACGGCTATGCCCGCAAATGCTACGAGGCGGCCGAGTTCAATCGGAGCGGGCGCGCGGCGTTCGCGGACTGCGACTTTGCGCTGAAGTTCGACAAGCTCTCCAGCTCTGAGCGGGCGGCGACGCATGTGAACCGCGGCATCCTGTTCATGCAGGGCCGTGACTATGCGAATGCGATTGCCGACTACGACACGGCGCTCGGCATCGATGACGATCTTGCGGAAGCCTATGTGAACAAGGGGATCGCGGTGCTGCACCGCGGCGGCAGCGAGACGGTCGCGGTCGATCTGCTGTCGCGGGGCATCGCGCTGACGCCGAACCGGCCCGAGATCGCACTCTATGCGCGCGGCGTCGCACACGAAAAGCTCGGCCGGGTGCGCGAGGCCTACGATGATTATCGGCAGGCGGCAGCGCTGAAACCGGATTGGGCGGAGCCGGCGCAGGAGCTGACGCGCTTCAAGGTGATCGAGCAGTAAAGTAAGCGGCCCGCCCGGCATCAAGCCGGACGAGCCGCCCGCAGGGTCAAACTGCGTTCAGAACGTAAACTTGATCGTGCCGCCCCAGGTTTGCGGATCGCCGAGCTGCGCGGAAATGAGGCCGGTGTTGCCGGGTGTGACCGCCAGCGATTCGAAATAGTTCTGATCGAAGGCGTTGCGTATCCAGCCGAAGATATCGAAGCTCTCGGTGCGGAAACCCGCGCGGACGTTGTGCAGCGAATAGCCGCTGATGTCCGTGTAGATCGACCGCGAGGCGTTCGATGAGAACTTCGAGCGGTAACTGGCATCGTATCCAAGATAGGCGTCGCCCTCTCGGCCGAGGATGGTTGCCGGAACATTGTATTCCGCACCCCACGAGAATGCCCATTTCGATACGCCGGGCAGCCATTGGCCGGAGACGTCGCAGTTCGGGGGGCTGATGCCGCCGGGTGTGCCGGGCGCGCTCGGTGTCTGGCCGGGCGCGGCCGTGGTGCCGCCGGCCAGTTCCGGGGGGCAGGGCGCATCGACGAACTTCTTGAATTCGTGATCCGTAAACGCACCGCTGACATAGGCGTTGAAGCGTTCCGACGGCCGGACCGAGAAATCCGCCTCGATGCCGCGCACGCGCACCTTGTCGGCATTCGCAAGGTAGCCGCGCAGCACGTTGCTGCCGCTGACGTTACTGATGACGCTGGCCTGGAAGTCCTTGATCTCTGTCCAGAAGCCTGTGACGTTAAGCGTCGCTGCGCGGTCCCAGAACTGCGTTTTCAGCCCGATTTCGAAATGATCGACCTTTTCAGGCTTGATCTGTGCGACCTCGAGTGCCGGTGTTCCATCGGACCGGTTGGGAACGCCGTTCAGGTTGATACCGCCTGTTTTGAACGAGCGCGCATAGGTGGCGTAGGCGAGGATGTCGTCGGTGACCTTGTAGGCGATGTTCAGGTCGTAGGAGAGATTCCAGTCGCTGAAGTTCGGCTCGAAGAACTGTGATGCCTGCGTCCCGCGCTGCGCCGCCGTCCACGGATCGGTGTAATAGGGATGCGTCGGATCGTTGGTGATGCGCTGGCGCGTGCCATCGGAGGCGGTGCCGATCACGACGGAATCGTAGAGGCCTTCCTTCTTGTCGTAGTTGATGCGGACGCCCGGCGAGATCGTGAGCGCATCGGTGACGTGCCAGTTTACCTTGCCGAACGCGGCGAGGCTGAGATTGTCGAGGCGGATATCGTTTTCCGCGACGATGCCGTTCAGGACAGCCGGGGTGCGCGACAATGCACTCGTGGGATTGAGCAGCCAGGCGCTCGCCGCTGGGCCCGTCTCCTGAATGCCGCTGGTGCGGATCTCCTGATAGAAGGCGAAGGCGCCGAGGACGAAATCCAGCTTTTGCGCTTCATGGGCGTAGCGCAGTTCCTGCGTATACTGGTTCTGCACCGTCGGGTTGTTCACCTTCGTGTAGACAGGCAGACCCGTGAAATCGCGATCGTTCTTCGGCCCCCAGTGCCAATAGCGCCACGCCGTGACCGAGGTGAGCGTGCCCGCGCCGAGATCCCACTCGGCACGCAGCGACAATCCGCCAAGTTCATTGCGGGCAGCGAGGTCGGCATCGAGATCGGTCAGGCGGTCGAAGGGATTCGTGCTCGGCACCTGATAGCCGGGGAACAGCGCGGTGAGCGCTGCATACTGGCGATTGAGCGCGCGCTGCGTGGTGCCGACACGCGCGTAGAGTTGACCGCAGCAGATCGGGTCCTGGAGATTGAAATCACCGGCGAAGGTAATGCTGAGATCGTCGCTCGGCTCCCAAAGCAGTGCGCCGCGGATACCGATATTGTCCTGCGCGTTGATCCACGTGTCGGTTGCGACGTTGTAGATCGTACCGCGACGATCGGTGCTCGACAGGCTGAGCCGCGCGGCGAGGTTTTCGGTGAGCGGGCCAGAGACCGACGCCTTGGCCTGCTTGAAATTGTAATTGCCGAGCGAGACTTCCGCCTTGCCTTCGAATTCGAAGCTCGGCGCGCGCGTGGTGATGTTGATCGCGCCGGCTGTGGTGTTCTTGCCGTAGAGCGTCCCCTGCGGACCGCGCAGCACTTCGATCTGCTCGACGTCGACAAAGTCCAGCGTCGCCGAGGCGATGCGGTTGTAATAGACCTGATCGATGTAGACGCCGACGCCCTGCTCGAAGCCGTCGTTGGTGAGGCCGAACGGTGCGCCGATCCCGCGGATATTGATGAACGTGTTGCGCGGATTGGTGGAGAAGAACTGCAGCGTCGGCTGTAGCTGTGTCAGCTTGCTGATGTTGTAGGTGCCCTGCGCGTCGAGCGCTTCCCCGCCGACCACGGCGACCGCGACCGGAATGTCCTGCAGGTTTTCCGCGCGTCGGCGGGCGGTGACGACGATGGCGTCGCCGGGTGCCTCATAGGCATCGGCAGACTCTTCGGCAAAGGCTGGTGCGGCATGGACGAGCCACGGCGTGGCCGCCACAGCTGTAAACAGAAGACGCGCGATCATTTCAAGAACTCCCTGTGTGATGGATCGCGGCGCCTCCGGTGGTCCGGTCGGTACCTGGTGGGTGGATACGGTTTAGGCCGGGAAGCGGCGCTTCTCGGTGATATCGAGCTGGACGATCCGCGCATCGTGAACGGTGAGCGTGATCGTGCCGTAGCGAAGGCGCCCGAGCGCTTCGCGGATGGTTTGTAGAGCCTCCTCAGTCGACGTGACGGGCGGGGGTGTGGCTCCGGTCATGTGGTGGCCCGGATAACGGTGATGTACTCCATTCAATATCTCCACTTAATCAGTAGAGAATATATTCAAGTGAAAAAGTAGACAATGCAAAAAAGAAAACATTGCAGCGCTTATAGAAAATGGTTCAACGCCGGGCCTGTGCGGGCTAGAGGTTTTTTGGAACAAAAAACTCGGATATCCTGAAGCTATGAAACTCGATTCCAAAGACAGGGCGATCCTTGAAATCCTGCAACGCGACGCAACGCTCTCGATCCAGGAGATCGGGGAGCGGGTCGCGCTGTCGGCGAATCCGTGCTGGCGCCGCATCCGGCAGATGGAGGAGGCCGGAATCATCGAGCGCCGCGTCGCCGTGGTGAACGCGCCCGCGCTGGGCCTTTCGATGACGGTGTTCGTGTCGATCCGCATCTCGGCACACGACAAGGCGTGGCTCGAACGGTTCGCCGCGGCGATCCGCGCGATCCCCGAGATCGTGGAATGCCACCGGATGAGCGGCGATGTCGATTATCTGCTGAAGATGCTGGTGCGCGATATCCAGCACTACGACGGCGTCTATCAGCGGCTGATCAGCGAGGTGCCCGGGCTGTCGGACGTCAGCTCCACCTTCTCGATGGAGCAGATGAAGGCGACGCCCGTTCCGGTGAGCGGGATGCCTGCCTAGGCGGCTGCGTCGGTTTCCCCCGCGCGCGCAAGCCGGGTCGGCAGGTAGGCGCGCAGGTACGAGGTCATCGCGAGCTTCGCTTCGGCGACCGCTTCGTCGGTGACGTAATCGCGATCAGCGACCGAGAGGGAGAAGAACACGTCGGAAATCAGCAGCGCCTTGAAGAACAGCTCGCGTGAATCGGCGAGGCCGGGGAGAACAAACTGCCGGCGCACCGCCGTCCAGAGCGCGGTGCCAAACCGAAAATCTTCCTTGCAGCCCGCGTTCTTGATTTCCGGCGGGGTGTGAGGCCCGAGCATCAGCTGGCGCGCTGCGCGGTTGCTGTTGAAGGCTTTCTGGTGATGCACAAGCGACAGTTCGATGAGCGTTTCCCACTCGTCGACCTCGGGAAGCATCAGGTCTTCGGCGGCCTGCACAATGGCAATCGTGCGCACCAGCTCTTTCCAGAGATCGCCGATCTCGGGGAAGAAATGATAGGCCGATGAGGCCGGGATGCCTGCGACCTCGGCAACCGCGATCATACCGATCTGATCAATGTTCTGCGTATCGAGCATGGCGCGTGCCGCTTCGAGGAGTTCGGCGCGCCGGACCCGGCCGCGCGCCTGTGTCGCCTTTCGCGCGGGCGGCCTGCTTTTCACGTTGGTGATCATCTGCCCCGTTTCCATCGTTTTCGGCCTGTTGACAACCCCCCTGTTTTCATCAATAGTCGAAGAAATTCGATTTACATGCGAATGAGGGACGGGGATGAGTGCACGGCGGGCAGGGCGCGCATAACATCATATTTTTCCTGAATTATTATATCAAGTGCATGTGGCGAGGCACAGTTTCAAGTCGCGACGCATTAGACAAATGAAAAATTAACTCGAAGATATACGGGTTAATGTTCGAGTTCCTGAACGGCGCCGCTGCAAGGCGCCGATCGTGGACGCGCGCATCCGTATCCAATGCTCCGGGAACGTTTGAATGCCTCAAAGCTATAATTTCGTGATTGATGGTCGGTCTATTGAGGCCAGCCGTCATTTTGACGTGATCAACCCGGCGGATGGGTCGGTGTTTGCGCGGTGTCCCGCAGCGACGGCGGCCGATCTGGATGCGGCGGTCGCGGCGGCGCGGCGCGCCTTCCCGGGCTGGGCAGCAACGCCGGATGCAGAGCGCAAGGCGGCGGTGAACGCGATGGCGGACATCATCGAGGCAAACGCGGCGGAGATTGCCGAACTCGTGACGCTGGAGCAGGGCAAGCCGCTTGGCGGCATGGGCTCGCAGTGGGAGATCGGCGGCGCGGCGGCATGGACGCGGTACACCGCCGGCCTCGACCTGCCCGTGGAAACGATCCAGGACGATGATGCCGGCAAGGTGACGCTGCATCGGAAGCCGATCGGCGTTGTCGGTTCGATCACGCCGTGGAATTTTCCGGTGATGATCGCGATCTGGCATATCATGCCGGCGATCCGCGCGGGCAACACCGTGGTGCTGAAGCCTTCGCCCTACACGCCGATCGCAACGCTGCGGCTCGCCGAGCTGCTGCAGGCGGCGCTGCCGCCGGGCGTGCTGAATGCGGTGGCGGGTGAGGACGAGATCGGGCAGGCGATGTCCGTACACCCCGGGATCGACAAGATCGTGTTCACCGGATCCACGCGGACGGGCAAGCGCGTGATGGCGAGCGCGGCGGATACGCTGAAGCGGTTGACGCTGGAGCTCGGCGGCAACGACGCGGCGATCGTGCTGCCCGATACCGATCTCGATGCGGCGACCGAGAAACTGTTCTGGGGCGCGTTCATCAACAACGGCCAAACCTGCGCGGCGATCAAGCGGCTGTACGTGCACGATTCGATCTACGATGAGGTGTGCAAGCGGCTCGTCGCCTATGCAGCGAACGTGAAGGTCGGCGACGGGCGAAATGCGGACAGCGTGCTCGGCACGGTGCAGAACCGGATGCAGTTCGATCGTGTGCGCTCGCTCGTTGATGCGGCGATCGCGGATGGCGCGCAGGCGCTGTGCGGCGGCGCACCGATGGAAGGCGAAGGCCTGTTCTATCCGGTGACGATCCTCGCCGAGGCGAAGGACGGCATGGCCATCGTCGACGAGGAACAGTTCGGTCCGGCGCTGCCGGTGATCCGCTATAGCGACGTCGAGGATGTATTGGTGCGCGCGAACGACAACCCGAGCGGTCTCGGCGGTTCGGTGTGGTCGGGCGACATGGAGAAGGCGGCCGCGCTTGCGAGCCGGCTCGAATGCGGCAGTGCGTGGATCAACAACCACAGCATGGTCCGTCCGGACGCGCCCTTCGGCGGGGTGAAGCAATCGGGCATCGGCGTCGAATTCGGTGCGCTCGGCCTTGCCGAGTTCACGACTGTGCAGGTTATCCATCAGTGAGCGGAATCGGCCTTAATCCGATTGAGACGGCGAGCCGGGACGAGATATCGGCGTTGCAGTTGGAGCGCCTGCGGGCGAGCCTTGCCCATGCGTATGCGGGGAACCCTGCATACCGGGCGAAGTTCGACGCGGCGGGCGTGCATCCTGACGACCTGAAGTCGCTGAGTGATCTCGCGAAGTTCCCGTTCACGACGAAGGCGGATTTGCGCGATGCGTATCCGTTCGGCTTCTTCGCGGTGCCGCAGGAGAAGCTCTCGCGCATCCACGCCTCGTCGGGGACGACGGGAAAGGCGACGGTGGTCGGCTACACCAAGGCGGACATCGCGACATGGTCGGGCCTCGTCGCGCGCTCGATCCATGCGGCGGGTGGGCGGCCGGGGATGAAGGTGCATGTCGCTTACGGCTATGGCCTCTTCACCGGCGGGCTTGGCGCGCACTACGGGGCTGAGGCGCTGGGCTGCACGGTGATCCCGATGTCGGGCGGGCAGACCGAGAAGCAGGTGCAGCTGATCACCGACTTCGCGCCTGAGATCATCATGGTGACGCCAAGCTACATGCTGGCGATCCTCGACGAGTTCCGGCGGCAGGGCATCGACCCGGCGAGAAGCTCGCTGAAGACGGGCATCTTCGGCGCCGAGCCGTGGACCGAGGCGATGCGCGCCGAGATCGAGAGCGCGTTCGCGATCGATGCCGTCGACATCTACGGCCTCTCCGAGGTGATGGGCCCGGGCGTGGCGCAGGAGTGCGTGGAGACGAAGGACGGGCTTACGATCTGGGAGGATCATTTCTACCCCGAGGTGATCGACCCGGAGACGGGCGACGTGCTTCCGGATGGCGAGGAGGGCGAGCTTGTGTTCACCTCGCTCACCAAGGAGGCGATGCCGATCATCCGCTACCGCACGCGCGACCTGACGCGGCTTCTCCCCGGCACGGCGCGCAGCATGCGGCGCATGGCGAAGATCACGGGCCGCAGCGACGACATGATGATCATCCGGGGCGTGAACGTGTTCCCGAGCCAGATCGAGGAGCACATCCTGTCGGTGCCCGCACTCGCGCCGCACTTCATGATCGAGCTGACCCGCCCGGACCGGATGGACATGGTCCGCCTCTCGGTCGAGGCCCGCGAAGACACCGACGCGGCAACCCACGCCGAGCACGCCTACACGCTCGCCCACCGCATCAAGACCATGGTCGGCATCAGCGTGAAGATCGAGGTTCAACCCGCAGGATCGCTGCCACGATCCCAGGGCAAGGCAAGCAGAGTCATCGACAAGAGAACATTGAGTTCCTGAGCAAGCGCAATTCGTCATCCAGCAAAACAGACAGAAGGGGGTAATGATGAAACGAGAAACGATCCGCACTCTGGCGAAATCATCTGTCGCGATCGCGGCACTGATTCTGCCCGCCGCTGCATTCGCGCAGAGCGGCGAACAGGCCGCCACCGATAACACCGAGGTCGTCGGCGGTTTCGAAGACATCGTCGTCACCGCGACGCGCCAGTCGCAGGCGATCAGCAAGGTGCCGCTCAGCGTCAGCGCCTTTTCGCAGGAAACACTCGATAGCCGCGGCGTGCGCGAATTCGCGGACGTGATCCGGCAGACGCCGGGTGTCGTTTTCGAAGCGACGAACACGACGACGAACATCTCAATCCGCGGCATCAATTCGACCGCAGGTGCAGCGACCACGGGCGTCTACATCGACGACACGCCGATCCAGATTCGTTCGCTCGGTTACAGCGGCGGCAACGCCTATCCAGTGATCTTCGATCTGGAACGTGTCGAGGTGCTGCGCGGCCCGCAGGGCACGCTGTTCGGCGCGGGTTCGCAGGGCGGCACGATCCGCTTCATCTCGCCGCAGCCGAGCCTGACGCGCTCTTCCGGCTATGTACGCGCCGAAGCCGCGCTCACCGAAAACGGCGGCCCCAGCTATGAAGCCGGTGTCGCCTACGGCGTGCCGCTCGTGGAGGACAAGCTCGGGATGCGCGTGAGCGGCTATTACCGCCGCGACGGCGGCTTCATCGACCGTGTCCGCTTCGAAGATAAGGGCGTGGTCGACGACGACGCGAACTACCAGAATTCCTATGTCGGCCGCGTCGCCTTCACTTGGTCTCCGGTACCGGAACTCCGCATCACGCCGTCGATCACGTATCAGAAGATCTACACCAACGACAGCCCGGAGTCGTGGGACAATGTCCGCGCCGATTTCACCGTGCCGGACGCGCAGTTTTCCGACTATGACAACGGCGTGTTCCTGAACGGCAACCGCGTGCAGGAATCGGGCCGCGACCGCTTCTATCTGCCGACGCTGAACGTGCAGTATTCGTTCGGTGCTGTCGATCTCACCGCGATCGGATCGTATTTCGATCGCAAGCAGACGTTCCGTTCGGATTACACGCTGTTCGACCAGAGCCTGTTCACGGGCATTACGCTGCCGATCTTCCCGGATCAGGAGGGCTTCAGCGATTTCGTGAACACGCAGAAGATCACCACGGGCGAAGTTCGCCTGCAGTCCGCGAACACGGATTCGGCGCTTACCTGGGTGATCGGCGGCTTCTACCAGAAAGCGAAGCAGCTATCGATCCAGCAGGTGGAAGATCGCTTCCTGTTCGAATACGCGCCGTTCCTGATTCCGTTCTTCCCGCCGCTCGTCGACGGTCGTCTCATCTACGATCAGTCGACGACTTCGAAGGACACGCAGATCGCGGCGTTCGGTCAGGTGAACTTCAAGCCGATGGATCAGCTGACGCTGACCGTGGGCCTGCGCTACGGCCAGACCAAGTTCAACATCAATTCGTTCGCGCAGGGCCCCGTCGTCGGGCCGCCGGTGACCGACATCGGTACGCAGAAGGAGAAGCCGTTCACACCGAAATTCGGTGTCGAATTCCAGGTCGATCCCGCCAACATGATCTACGCCTCTGCATCCAAGGGTTTCCGCCCCGGCGGTTACAATCCGCAGGTCGGCGTGCCGTGCCAAGCGAGTGATCTCGATCCGCTCGGCTATCCGGACGGACGCCCCGAGACGTACAAGTCGGACTCCGTGTGGAGCTACGAGGCGGGCGTGAAGAGCCGCACGCTCGGCGGGCGTCTCAGCGTGCAGGGCAGCGTCTACCAGATCGACTGGAAGAACATCCAGCAGGTGGTCGGCCTCGGCGGCTGCGGGTTCCAGTTCACGGCGAACCTTGGTTCGGCGCGGAGCCGCGGCTTCGACTTGCAGCTCGATTACCGCGTGACGGACGATTTCACGCTGCAAGCGGAAGTCGGCTACACCAACGCCAAGTTCCTCGACACGTTCTTCGGCGGTCCGCTCGCCACGGTGCCGCTGGTGACGGAAGGCAACCATGTCACCACGCCGCCGTGGACGGTTTCGGTGCACGCGCAGCACGAGTTCTCGCTGCGTGAGGAAGACGATGCGTATCTGCGCGCCGACTTCGACTATCGCGCGCACCAGTCGAGCCTGACCCCGGGCCTCGATCCGCGCAACGGCGGTGTCGATCCGACGCTCAGCAACGCTCCGGCGATCCGGGCGCTGTCGCTGCGCGCGGGTTACCGCCTGAACGGCATCGACCTGTCGATGTTCGCGAACAACGTGCTCGATCAGGCGGTGTGGTCCAGCCGCCGGGCGCGCGACAACAACAACGCGACGATCTATCGTTCGAACATCGTGCGTCCGCGCACGTTCGGCGTGACGGCAGCGTACCGGTTCTAGGGAAACGAAGGGCCGCAGTTGCAGGTGCAGCTGCGGCCTTCCCGAAATGGTTTGAGGGTGGGGAGTGCGATGGTTTCGATTCACAGGCGGCATGCGAGAATTCTGGTTGCAGCTTGTCTTGCCGGTCTTGCATCGACGGCATTCGCCGCGTCGCCCACCACGATTTACTACAACGCCCAGGTCTATACCCCGAGCGGTTGGCAAACGGCCTTCGCCGTGCGCGACGGCCGTATTGTTGCCGTGGGCAGCGACGCGGATATCCGGAAGACCGCAGGCGCGGCGCATGCCGTCGATCTCGGCAAGCGCACGGTTCTGCCCGGCCTTTTTGACATGCACGTGCACCCGGTGCTCGACGCCCGGGGTTACACGGGCAGCTGCAAGCTTCCGCAGGAAGCCGGCGCGAAGCAGATTCAGAACGCCATCGCGGGCTGCGTGAAAACGAAATCTCCCGGCGAATGGCTGACAGGCGGCCAATGGCAGGCGTCCAGCATCACTGATGGTCCCATGAATGCGCAGACGCTTGATGCCGTGTCTCCGGACAATCCCGTCACACTCGTCGATATCAGCGGCCATTCGCTCTGGGCGAATTCGAAAGCGCTCGCTGTGGCGGGCATCACGAAGGATACGCCCAATCCCGAAGGCGGCATTATCGAGCGTGATGCGGACGGGAACCCCACGGGTCTTCTTCGGGAGTCGGCGAGCGAATTGGTGACGCGGCACATACCCCCGCAACCTGCCGAGGAAACGAAACGCCTGCTCGGGAAAAGCCTCGACCATCTGCTCTCCTACGGGATCACCGGTTTCGTCGAGGCCGCCGCCATGCGCGAGGATCTGGCGATCTACGCCGATCTCGCCGACAAGGGCGAACTGAAACAGCATGTGCAGGCGTGCATCGCCTCCAGCATGGCCGGGCACGGGAATTCCGAACTCGACGCAACTATTGCCGATATTCCGAAATACACGCGCGAGCGCTTCAAGCCGACGTGCATCAAGGTCTTTGCCGACGGTGTACCGACGGATAGCCACACGGGTGCGATGCTGCAGGCGTATCAGGCGGGGCAGCCGAATGCGCCTGCGAAGGGCTTGTTGCTGTTCGATCCCGAAGCGCTGAACCCGCAAATGGCCAAATGGGACAAGCTCGGCCTTACGGTTCTGTTCCATGCTGCCGGAGACTGGGCGGTGCGTGCATCGCTCGATGCCGTCGATTATGCACGCAAGCAGAACGGGTACGGCGGCCCGATGCACCAGGTCGGGCACCTCACGTTCGTCGATCCGGCGGACCTGCCGCGCGCGAAGGCGCTGAATGCCGCGTTCGAATATTCGCCCTATCTGTGGGACCCGCAGCCGATCAGCGACGATATCACCAAGGCCGTCGGCGAGCCGCGCATCTCGCGCGTGTGGCCGATCAAGGACGGATTCGACTCAGGTGCGCTCGTAATCGCCGGGTCCGATTGGATCGTGGTGCCCGCGCCCGATCCCTGGCTCGGCATCGAGACGGCGATTACGCGGCAGAACCCGGGCGGCAGCGCGCGGACGTTCGGCGCAGCGCAGGCGATCACACTGGATCAGGCGATCCGCATGTTCACGATCAATGCCGCGACGCGCCTCGGCCTCGACAAGGAGCTTGGCACGATCGAAGCGGGCAAGCGCGCCGATTTCATCGTGATTGATAAGAATCCGTTCCGGATTCCGGCAACGGAGATTCATACGATCGCGGTGCAGAAGACATACATCGACGGCGAGGTCGTGTTCGATCGCGCGGCAGCGGCCGGAGCAGAATAGCAGGCGGTCATTTTTAGGGAGAATGGCATGGTTCGAGGGTCGGTGAAGGTTCGGCAAGCTTTGCTCGCAGCCGGTGTAGCCATGCTTGCCACTGCCGCCCATGCGGCCTCGCCGGTGACCATTTATCGGAACGCGCAGGTCTACACGCCTTCAGGGTGGAAGAACGCGTTCGCAGTGAAGGACGGGCGCATCGTCGCGGTCGGGAACGACGAGGATGTGCGCAAGGCCGCGAGAGGCGCGCGCGAAGTCGATCTCGGCAGTCGCACCGTGCTCCCCGGCCTCTACGACATGCACGTGCATCCTGTGCTGCAGGCGAAAGGCGGCGAAGGGCGCTGCAGTATTTCGCCCGATCTCCCCGCCGCCGAACTCCTCGCCGGGGTCGGCGCCTGTGTGAAGGCCGCCGCCAAGGACGAATGGGTTGCGGGCGGCCAGTGGCAGGCCTCCGTGCTCGCAGGCACGCCGATCACGGCCGCGACACTCGACGCGGTATCGCCCGATAATCCCGTGATGCTGTTCGACGTGAGCGGCCACAGCCTGTGGGTGAATTCGAAGGCACTCGCCATTGCGGGCATCACGAAGGACACGCCCAATCCCGAAGGCGGCATCATCGAGCGCGACGCCGCAGGGCTACCGACAGGCGTGTTGCGCGAGACGGCACGCAATCTCGTGCTGCGCCACCTTCCGCCGCAGCCTGCCGAAAGAACGCAGGCGGAGCTGAAGAAAAACCTCGATTACCTGCTGTCGTTTGGGATCACTGGCTATGTCGAGGCGATGGCGTTTCGCGATGATCTCGCGGTTTACGCCGCGCTCGCCGACAAGGGCGAGCTGAAGCAGCATGTGCAGGCGTGCATCGCCTACAGCCACGCCGGGCATCCGAACCCTGATCTGGACGCAACGATCGCTGCGATACCCGAATATACGCGCGAGCGCTTCAAACCCACGTGCATCAAGGTCTTCGCGGACGGCGTGCCGACCGAAAGCCACACCGGCGCGATGCTGGAGGATTATGAGGCGGGGCAGCCGAATGCGCCGGCGCGCGGGCTGTTGTTGTTCGACCCCGCGAAGCTGCATCCGATGATGGCGAAATGGGACAAGCTCGGGCTCAACGTGCTGTTTCACGCGGCGGGGGACGCGGCCGTGCGCGCGTCGCTCGATGCCATCGCCTTTGCGCGCGCGCAGAACGGCAATGACGGCCCGATCCATCAGGTTGGTCATTCGACGTTCGTCGATCCCGCCGACCTGCCGCGCCCGAAGGCGCTGAACAGCGCGATCGAATATTCGCCCTATCTGTGGGATCCGCAGCCGATCAACGACGACATCACCACTGCGGTCGGCGCGCGGCGTATCGAACGGGTCTGGCCCATAAAAGACGGTTTCGAAGCCGGTGCGCTCGTGATCGCCGGGTCCGACTGGGCCGTCGTCCCCGCGCCTGATCCCTGGATCGGTATCGAGACGGCGATCACGCGGCAAAACCCGGGCGGCAGCGCGCGGACGTTCGGCGCCGGGCAGGCGATCACGCTGGAACAGGCGATCCGCATGTTCACGATCAACGCCGCAACGCGCCTCGGGCTCGACAAGGACCTCGGCACCATCGAAGCCGGCAAGCGCGCCGACTTCATCGTGATCGACAAGAACCCGTTCCGGATTCCGGCAACCGACATCCACACGATCAAGGTGCAGAAAACCTACATTGACGGTGAAGTCGTGTTCGATCGCGCCAAGGCGGACGCCCGATGAAAGCGGCGTTCGCCTTGACGCTGATTGCAGCCATTGCAGCATCGCCGGCACAGGCTGATCGGGTCGAGACGGTCTCGGTCTACAAGGGCGATTTCGCCACGGTGAATTCGTTCGTGTTCTCGAACGGCACGTCGCTCGTGGTGATGGACGTGCAGCGCAAGGCGAACGAGGCGCGAAAGCTTGCCGCCATGATCAAGGCGATGAAGCTGCCGCTGACGCATATCCTCATCAGCCACGGCCATACCGACCATTTCACTGGCATGGCGGTGTTTCGCGAAGAATTCCCGGACGCGAAGATCGTCGTCGCCAACGAGGACATCAAGGCGGACATCAAGCGCTACGCGATTTACATGGATACCGGCGGCGAGACCGGTGCGGAACCACCGCTCGATCCGGCACTGAAGCCGAAAACGCCGGAGCATCCAAGCGGCTTCGATTATGAGCGCAACATCGAAGTGCTGAACGCGCCGACGCTGGAGATGGTCGGCGGCGGTAGCCTGGAATTTTCCACCGACTACATGCGCGCGGAAACGCCTTATATCACCACGGTCTACAGCCCCGATCTCAACGCGCTGTTCCTTTCCGATTTCGGCTACAACGGCGTCCATTTCTGGATGGGCGACGACATCAGCCGCGAGGATCTGAAGAACTGGCGCGCCGAACTCGTGGCGCTGAAGGCGCGCTACGCGAAGCAGGCGCCTAAAATCTATCCCGGTCACGGTGATCCCAGCGACATGCGCATCTTCGATCCGTCGGTGCGCTACATCGACGATTTCCTCGCCGTGACCGCAGCCTCCAAATCGCCGGAAGAAGCGATGGGGAAGATGATCGCGCTCTACCCGGGTTACAAACAGGCCGACTTCTTCCTGAAATACAGCGCCATGGAGCACGTTCCCGGCCGCCCTTCGAGTGTGGGGCATCCCGCGGAGGCGGCATGGCGCGCGAAGGTGCGTGAACTTTCCGCAAAGGAATTCCGCAATCCGGCGTGGGGCTATTCGCACAGCGTGCGCGATTATGTGTTGGCGCAGCAGCTTGCGCGTGCGGACGGCGTTCGGCTGGATGACGACGTAATGTTCGCAGCGGCGTATCTCCACGACATGGCGGCGTTTCCGAAATGGGAGGAGCAAGCCACGGACCATGCCGACCGCGCAGCCGCGATCGTCGATACGATCCTGAAGGACAGCGGCTTTCCGATGCGCAAGCTGGATGCTGTGCGCGAGGCGATCCGCACGCACATGTACGACCGTGAGCCGAAAACGCCGGAGGCGCTCTATCTGCATGATGCGGATGCGCTCGACTGGCTTGGTGCGGTTGGCGTCGCGCGCGTGATGGCGCTCGTTGATGCGCAGGGCGGCAAGCCCGAAGGGCCAGACATGGCGAAGTTTCTGGAGGCCAATCTCGCGAACGTACCGCCGCGCGTACTGACGCCCGCGGGCAAGGCGATGCTGCCGGAGCGCAAGGCCGAGCTGGAAACCATCCTGCGCGACCTTCGCGAACAGACCGAAAATTTCTCGACACTTTAATGAGCAAGCAGGGGAGACAGGGAATGCTGAAAACGATTGCGGGGAGTGTGCTGGCCTTGTCGGTGATCGGCAGCGCGGCGGCTTCGGAAGCGCCGGCGGACACGATCCTGCTGAACGGTGACGTGCGGACACCGGCCGGCTGGGCGCAGGCGCTTGCGATCCGGAACGGGGTGATCGTCGCGGTGGGTGATGCGAAGGCCACAGAGGCGTATCGCGGGCCGAATTCGGTCGTCGTCGATCTGAAGGGGGCGGCGGTGCTGCCCGGCCTTCACGACATGCACGTGCACAGCCATTTCGCGGGACTCGAAAAGTTTTCGTGCAGCTTCGGCTATGGCGCGAAGCCTGCCGCGATCGCGGCGCGCGTGAAGGAATGTGCAAAAGCCGCGAAGCCCGGCGACTGGATTACTGGCGGCAACTGGGTCGGTGCGGCGTTCAAGAAGGGCGAGCAGACGCGCGCCTTCCTCGACAAGGTCGCCCCCAACAATCCCGTGGTTCTTTCGGACGAATCGCATCACAGCATCTGGGCGAATTCGAAGGCGCTCGAACTCGCGGGCGTGACGCGTGATACGAAAGACCCGGCAGGCGGCATCATCGATCGCGATGCGAAGGGCAATCCGACCGGCGTGTTCCGCGAAACCGCGACGAACCTCATCGAAGCGATTATGCCCCCGCCGACCGAGGAGATGAATCGCAAGGCGCTGATGCTCTCGACAGCGCAGATGCTCTCCTACGGGATCACCTCCTATACCGAGGCGACAGTCCGCGACAGCAACATGAAGACGATGTCCGATCTTTCGGGCGAGGGCCTCCTCAAGCAGCGCGTGCGCGGTTGCATCGTGTGGGCGCCGGGCGATGCCATCGGCGAACGCCTGATCGAAACGCGCGCCGCCTATGCGAAGCCGCGTTTCAAGACGGATTGCGTAAAAATCTTCATGGACGGCGTGCCGCTGGAAAGCCACACCGCCGCGATGCTCGAACCCTACAAGGGCGTTTCGAACACTGATCCCACCAACAAGGGCATATTGCTGATCCCGCAGCCGACGCTCGATGAAGCGGTGGCGAAGTTCGATCGTATGGGGCTGCACGTGAAGTTCCATGCCGTCGGCGACGGCGCCGTGCGTTCGGCGATTTCTTCGGCCGAATATGCGCGAAAGGTGAACGGTTGGGGCGGCTCGGCGCACGATGTCGGCCACACGACATTTGCCGACCCTGCCGACATTCCGCGTGTTCGCGACCTGCACCTGACATGGGAATTCTCGCCCTACATCTGGTATCCGACGCCGATCACCGACGTTGATATGCGCCGTGCCGTGGGCGACGAGATGATGATGCGCGTGATCCCGATCAAGGAAGCTCTCGACACCGGCGCAAATGTCGTCGCGGGGTCTGACTGGTCGGTGGTGCCGTCGGTCAATCCGTGGCTCGCGATCGAGACGATGGTGACGCGGCAGGCGCCGGGCGGCGGCGGCACGATGGTCGCGCCCGACGAACGTGTTACACTCGACGAAGCGTTCCGCATTTTCACGGAGAATGGGGCCGCGCTGATGGGTACGCGCGATATCGTCGGGTCGATCGAGCCGGGGATGCGCGCCGACATCATCGTCACCGAAAAGAACCCGTGGAAGGTGCCGGTCACCGAAGTTCATGCGACCAAGGTGCAGATGACGTTCATCGACGGCGAGAAGGTATATGATGCGGCGAATCCGCCCAAGCTGACCGCGAACTGAGAGGAAAAGCCATGCCGCGCACCGGGTTCTACACCGACGAACGCACCTTCTGGCACGCAACCGGAATGCAGGCGCTTTTCCTGCCGGTCGGCGACTGGGTGCAGCCGCCGGGCGGGACGGCGGGCGCGGACACGCCCGATTCCAAGCGGCGCCTGCTCAACCTCGCGAACGCCTCCGGTCTGACGCGGAAGCTGGTGATGGCGGAGTCGACACCGGCGACGGTGGAGGATGTGTGCCGCGTGCACCCGCGCGATTACATCGATCGCTTCAAGGCGACGAGTGACGCGGGCGGCGGCGATATCGGGCACCTTGCGCCGTTCAGCAAGGGCGGCTTCGAGATCGCGATGATCTCGTCCGGGCTTGCCATCTCGGCGGTCGACGACGTGCTCTCCGGCAAGGTCGACAATGCCTATGCGCTGTGCCGCCCGGCGGGGCACCACTGCCTTGCCGACATGTCTATGGGTTTCTGCCTGCTCGCGAACATTCCGATCGCGATCGAGGCGGCGAAGGCGCGGCATGGTATCTCACGCGTCGCGGTGGTGGACTGGGACGTCCACCACGGAAACGGCACACAGTCGATCTTCTACGACCGCGACGACGTGTTGACGATCTCGGTGCATCAGGATCGCTGCTTCCCGCCCGGATACAGCGGCGCGGAGGATCGCGGCGAGGGCAAGGGGCTCGGCTACAACCTCAACATTCCGCTGCCGGCGGGCGGTGGCCACGATATCTATGTGCACGCGTTCGAGGCGCTGGTGCTTCCGGCGCTCGAAAAATTCCAGCCGGAACTGATCATTGTTGCGTGCGGGCTCGATGCGAACAGCGTCGATCCGCTGGCGCGTATGCTGCTGCACAGCGAAAGTTACCGCACGCTCACGCAGATGATGGTGGATGCCGCGAACCGCTTGTGCGGTGGTCGCCTCGTTGTCGTTCACGAGGGCGGTTATGCGGAGGCCTACGTGCCGTTCTGCGGGCACGCGGTGCTGGAGGCGCTGAGCGGCGAGCGGACGGCGGTGGCTGATCCTGTGCTCGAAATGGCGCTCGGCTGGCAGCCGGGGCCGGAGGCAACGGAATTTCACAGGCAATGGGTCGAACGACTGGTCGCGGACCTCAAATGACCTTGCTGCGCGCAGCCATCGCGGCGGCGCTGCTTTCGCTGCCGTCCGCAGCGATCGGCAGTGAGTGGCTGATGATGGTGAAGTCGCAGAATACCGATCCGGCGCGCGCGGCCGAGTTCGAGCACTGGTACAACGAGATCGATATTCCCGACGTGCTCGCCGTGCCGGGATACGATCGCGCGCGGCGCGGGCACGCCGTGGGCAGCGAGCCGAGGCCGTATGTCGCGCTCTACACGATTGCATCGTCCGACATGGACAAGACAATCATCGCGATGCTGATGGCGAGCTGGCGTATGGATCAGCTTGGGCGCGGCACCGATCTCATCAAGGTGACCGAGCGCATCTACTACAAGCGTGAAGGCAATGCTGCGCGGAGTGAGCGCGCGGGAAAGCCGACGCACCTCTACCTGCACCGTTCGAAGGGCATGACCGAAAAGGCGTTGCGGGCGATCGTGAACGCTGGGCTGGCGATGGGTGCGACGCCGTACCGGGTCTACAACGTGCTCATGCATGAGCCGGTCGCGGTGCTGGACGAACTCGTGGTGTTCGAGCTTTCAGCGGCGTCGGATGCAGAGGCGAAAGCGGCGGTGCAGGGGATTGAGGCGCGGACCGGCGCCAGCGGATGCGGCGCCGACTGTGCGGCGCTTTATCAGTTGACGCTCGACGTTTCCGGCTGATCGAATTTCGCGACGAGCGCCGCGCGCGTTCCCGTGACATCGACGAGGCGCTGCGACCGATATGTCGCGATCTCCTCAGGCGTGTAGGGCTGGAAGCCGTCCGCCGCCGTGCCGCCCATCTTCGGGATCAGCCAATTGAGCAGGGCGGCGAGATCGGCGTCGCTGAGCTTTGAATTCGCTGAGCCCGGAACCTGCACGAGGAATTCGCGCCCACCCTCCACGGTCAGGAACCGGTGAAGCTCGGCCTTCATCGAGGGGACGCTGCCCTTCTGACCGCTGCCGTCCGGCAAGTGGCACCCCTGGCACTCGGTCATGTAATTGACGTGCGCAGAGCGGCCGTTGCGGGAGAGATTGGGCGCAACGCCGCCGGCGTGCGCCGCCACGGCAGCGACGCACAGCAGCACGGGGAGGGCAACCAGACGCATCGCTAGTCGGCGGCGCCGAGCACGACGGCGGTCGAGCAATTGTAGACGACGCCCACCTCGGTGCCGAGGCACCAGTTGATGTCGTTCGAACCCGCGGGCTGGTGCACGGGCGTGTCGCCTTCATTGCGGTTGCACATGCAGCGGCCGCACGCGGATTTGCCGCAGCAATCGTTGTAGGAGATCACATAATCCTTGCCATCCACGGGATTGCGGCAGGTGCCGACCCAGGTGATCGGCGAAGGTTCTGTGCCCGGCGGGCACGACGAGGTGCTGCCGCCGCAGCAGGAGCAAAGGAATCCATCGATCGCGCAGTAGCGCCAGTAATCGCATGACTGTGGATCGCCGCTTTCACCCGGCTGCTGCGCGGCGTTCGCGCGCGAGACGGGGAGGAGCGGCATCGATGCGGCGGCAATGCCGAAGGCGCTCGCGCGGCCGAAGAAGCTGCGGCGCGACATCCCGCGCGCGGCCGTGCGGCTCAGCCGCTCCATGATCCTGTCGAGCCTGTTGGTCATTGGGCAGCTCCTGTGGTTGCAGCACTCGCCTCGCGGCGCGCCATATAGTCTTGAATCGAGGCGATGCCCGTCCGCTCGGCTTCGAACAGACTTTCGACATGCTCGCGGTTGTTGACGAGCCCCTTCGAGGCAACGCGGCCGTCTGGGCCGAGCAGCACCGCGTAGGGCAGCTTGCCGACACCGTGCGCACGGCCGAGATCGGTGGAAAGGACGAACGGATAATCACCCAGCTTCTGCTGGAGGATCATCTTCATTTGCGCGGCTTCGTCGCCGTCGCTTGCGAACACGAGACGCGTGGTGGCGGCGTTCTCGCGCGAGACCGACAGCAGCACCGGCAGCATCGATTTGCACACTGGGCAGGTGGGAGAGAGGAAGAAGACGAGCGTCGAACGCCCATCAGCAGCAATGCCGCCAACGCGCACATCGCCGCCGGTGATGCTCGGCAGCTCGAACGCAGGCGCTATCTCACCGACCTTGGCGCCGCCCGAAAGCGTCAGCGCCCCGACCGGTCCCAGCCGTTCGTGGAGCATGCCGACCTGGCGCAAAAGGCCAACCATCATCAACGCGAGGGCCGCGATGGCGACCCATTGCAGCGCGAATGCTGCCAGAAAAACCTCGTTCATCTCACCACCGCCTTTCCGCGCAGCCGCACCGCGCTGAACTGTCCGAACCCGAGATAGAGCAGCGCGAACGCCGCGATTGCGCCGATGCCCGAAATCCAGTCGATCGCGCCGAGCGGGCGGATGCTGACGGGAAGCGCGAACACTGCGAAGGCGATCGTGCCAAGCGCGATATTGCGGGAAACGAGTTCCCAACCGAGCGTTGCCTGCGCCGCGCCGAAGCCAAGGCAGCCGCAATCGATATGATCACGCCCGCGCGCGATGTTGATGCCCATCGCGGCGGCATAGGCGAAGAGCAGCGCGGCGATGCCGAGCATCGCAATCTGGCTGCCGAGAGGAATGGCGATGATCGCCGCTGCGCCAAGGGCGAGTTCGGCGAGGGCGATCATCGCACCTGCCGGGCGGACAAGTGCCGCCGGCAGAAGCTGATAGTTGCCGAGCGTTCCGATAAAGTTCGGCAAATCCCTGAGCTTGGTACCTCCCGAAAGCAGGAACATGCCGCCCAGAAGCACGTCCGCCACCAGAACAGGGAGGATATCCATTCCTGTCACTGGCCGGTTACCGGTGAGGGCTGGATGATCGTCATGAAATCGCCGAGCCCTTCGATCTTGCGGATGAATTCGCCGGTCATGGCGTCGCGTACCTTGAAATCGGTCTCTCCGGGCATGGTGGTGTAGAGGAGCGGCTTTGCATCCTGGCTGACGGCGACGGAGAGCGCCATGCCATCAAGCGGAATGCGCTGAACGCGCTTTTGTTTCGCGGCGTCATACACCCAGATCTCGGTGCCGGGATCCTTATGCGTGTTGACCCCGCCCTCGTGCATCAGCACGTAAAGGCGCCCCGTGGCGCTGTGGTACGCCGCAGTCTGCAGCGCGCCCGGACGCCAGCCCGCTTCGGCAGGGGTCGTCAGCGACCATGTCTTCGCGAGCGTGGGCACATCCTTCGTGTGGTCGATCACGTGCACCTTGCCGGTGGGCGTGAAGAACAACCACTGCTTGCCGGTCCATACGCCCTTCTCGGTAACGGGATCGTCATCCGCGAAGAGCTTCTTCGAGGTCTTGCCGAGCGTAACCTTGCCTTCGGCATCAAGCGTTGCGGCCTGCAGCGCGCCGTCGCCGCAGATCAGAAAGAACTTTGACGGCCCCGTCGGGAAGATAAGGCCGCACCCCGACGTCATGAATTCGCCGACGGTCTTCTGCGCCTGCATGTCGACGACCGTGACGGACTGTTCGGGCGTGAAATTGTAAAGCACCGCGAACCGACCGCCCGGCATCACCGGCGCCGACGAGATGAAGGGAATGCCGCTGAAACGCTTCGGCGGAATGATGGCTTCGGGTCCAGCCTTGAGGTCCGAGGTTTTGTAGAACGTCACGACATCGGTGCGCTCGCCGCGCACGCCGCGCGACAGATGGATCGAAGGCACGCCGAACGTCTTGCCGTCCTCGGCGAGGAGAAGCGAGCCGTGGCCGTAGCCGCCGCTGATCATGCCAAGCATCTGGCCGCTGTCGGCATCGAGAAGATAGGCGCGGCCATCGAGCATACGGTCGAACGAAACGTCGTTCACCCACACCCAGTGCGGCTGCATCACCTCGGCAAGTGTTTCCTGCATCAACTCTTCGGGCTGGAGCTGCGCGGCTGCGGGCGCCGCAACGGTGGCGAGGCAGAGCGCGGTGAAGGCGGTGAGTGTTTGCATGTCGGTCCTCCGGCGGGTCAGGCTATTTCCGCGTGGCGAGATAGGCGATGACGTTGGCGCGATCCTCGGGCTTGTGCAGGCCCGCGAAGGCCATGCGCGTGCCCTTGACGGTCGCGGCGGGCTTCAGAAGGAAGGCGTCGAGCGTGTCCGGCGTCCAGACGATGCCGGAGCCCTTCATGGCGGGCGAATAATTGAATTCTCCCGTACCCGCCTTGCGGCCAACAAGGCCTGACAGGTTTGGGCCCATGGCCGTTTTCTTGCCGGGGTCCACCGAATGGCACATCGCACAGCGCTTGAACACGGCGGCGCCTGCGGCGGCATCGCCCCCGGCATATGCCGGAAGCGATGCAAACACGGCAAACGCAGCCAGCCCTGTCCCCGCCAACCTTACACTTGAACGCATCAATGTCGTGTCCCTCCCGCGGGATATCAGAAGTTGTAAGTGACGCTGCCGCCGATCCAGCGCGGACGCGCATAGGTCTGGTTCGAAAGGCCGAGCACGGCGCCGAGATCCAGATTGTAGATGCGGTACTCCTTGTCCGTCACGTTGTTGGCGAACGCTGCAATAACCCAGCGATCATCCTCCGTCGTGAAGGACACGCGGACGTTGCCGACAAGGTGCGAATCTTCAAGATCGATGGGCGCGTTGAACGTCGAGAAATACTGTTTGCTGTCGTATTTCCAGTCCGTCTGGAACGCCAGCGAACCCGGGCCGACGGGGACGGCGTAGCGTAGCATGCCGCCGACGCTCCATTCCGGGGCCTGCGGCATCTCTCGGTCGGTGACGCGGCCGGCGGGGAGCCTGATGTTCTTCACCTTGGTGTCGAGGTGCGCAAAGAACGCCGACAGCATCAGGCCGGTTGCGGGCCGCAAGATCAGCTCGCCTTCGAAGCCTGTGACCTTCGCCGGGCGATTGGTGACGAACTGCGAGAGTCCATCAAGCGAGAAGGCCTGATAGTCCTTGTAATCGTAATGGAAGACGGAGCCGTTCAACGTGACCATGCGGTCTGCGAACTCCGCCTTGAAACCGCCCTCGTAATTGGTGAGCACTTCCTGGTCGTAGGGCAACGTCGTGGGGTCGATGGGCGCGAACGCCTGGATGCCGAAGCCGCCGCTCTTGGTGCCGCGATTGGCGCTCACATAGAGCAGGACATCGTCGACCGGGCGATAGTCGAGCTCGATCTTGCCTGACCAGTTCTTGAATGTCTGCTTCGCAAGATCGGGGTTCGTGGACGAATTGAACACGAAATCGGTGACGCCGTTTTCGGCGTGCGCATAATCGTATTTCTTCCAATCCCAGCTGTAGCGGCCGCCGATGATGAGGCTGATCTGATCGCTTGCCTTGTATTCGGCCTGACCGAACACCGCGATGGAATCAGTCTTCTGCGTGCCGCCGTAATTCTCGATGAAGCCGAGGATCGCGCTGCCATCGATCTGGTAGGCGTTTTCGGTCTTGATTTTCAGGCCGTAGATACCGCCGAGCCATGTCAGGCGGTCACTCTCGCCTGAAAGACGCAATTCCTGCGACAGCTGATAAAGGTCTTGAGCGGTATCATAATGGAAGATCGGCAGCGGAGACATGTCGCTGTCTTCGGCATACCGCTTTTTCAGATCCTGATAATCCGTGAGCGAGGTGAGTTGCATGCCGCCGAAATCATGTTCGTAACGGGCCGTCACGCTCCAGAACTTGCGGTCGAAATAGCCGTTGCGATCGAAATCGCCCGTAAAGGGGTCGTCGTCGGAATCGCGATAACCGAAGGCATCACACCCGCCGCAGGTTCCCCAGAAATCCTCGTTCGGGCCGAGCGCATAGCCGAGACCATCTTCGTTGAAGCCCGCACCGACGTGTGTGTAGGGGCCGCCGCTCGTCTCGTCCTTGTTGCGCAGGCCCTGCAGCTTCACGAGTAGCGTCCCGTTGGTGCCGACATCGGCCTCCACCTGCAAGCGTCCGCCGAAGAAGCGGGAGTTGCCGATATCCCTGCCGATACGGTTCTCGATATAGCCGCCGTGATGGTTCGTGGTGAGCGCGAGGCGCGCGCGGACGGTGTCAGAGAGCGGGCCGCTCACCGCGCCTTCGGTTGCGATCTGTCCATAGCTGCCGACGGTGAGTGTGCCGAAGCCTTCGAATGTGCTCGTCGGTTTCTTGGTGATCGCCTGCACGAGGCCGCCGGTGGCGTTGCGGCCGAAGAGCGTCCCCTGCGGGCCGCGCAGAATCTCGACACGCTCCAGATCGAACATCTGTCCGCTGATCGCGCCGAGCGCGCTCACATAAACCTCGTCGTTGTAGAAAGCGATCGGCGCTTCCTGCGAATCGGCGAAGTCGTTCTGCGAAACGCCGCGGATGTTGAACACCGTGATCGTCGGGCTGTACTGCGAGACCTGAAGGCTCGGCACCTGTCCGGCGAGCGCGGTCACGTCCTGTCGGCCCATCGCATCAAGCGCCGCGCCGCCGACGGCGGAAACCGAGAGGCCAATGTCCTGCAGCTTCTGCTCGCGCTTCTGCGCGGTGACGACGATCGCATCGTCAAAGACGGCCGTTTCCTGTGCCGAGGCCACGGCAGGCGCGAATGCGGCACCTGCAAGCAAGACGATTCTCAGCGACGGACGGATAAGTGGATTCCTGCGCATGTGGTTTTCCCCTCCCTGAAACGCAATTCGCGTCGTTTCGGGCACTATATTTCGAATCAATTCGATTTGTAAAGTTGCGAAACGCGCATCAAAGTGGGCAAAAAGGGGGCAATGTTGGAATGTTAACCGGATTAAATTCGAATTGACTTGACGCTGTGGATCAATGAGTGAACGCAGGATCGGGGCAATGGGCCAGGTTGGCAGCATAGACAGGCGGCGCGTGAGCGGATCGGGGAGACGGACACAGGAGCGGGGGCGCACACGCCGGGCGATTCTGGTCGAGGCGAGCCGCAAACTGCTGCGCGAACGCGAGATCGACGAGATCTCGCTGACGGACGTGGCGGACGCGGCCGGAATCCCCAAAAGCTCCGCCTACCATTTCTTCTCCCACGTGCTTGACGTCTTCGAGGCGGCGGCGAGCGACATGGAAACCGAAATCCTCAAGGATCTCGATAGCGTTTCGGCGGCGGACTGCGTGGACTGGCGACAGGCTGTCACCCGCTTCGTGGACCGTGGCGCGGCATTCTTCAACGCGAACCGGGACGCCATGCAACTGCTGATCGGCCCCAAGACCCCCTCCGCGATCAAGCTGAAGGACCGGCAGAACGACTTCGCCATCGCTGGGCTGCTGAAAGACCAGATCTCCCGGAGTTTCGAGCTTCCCGAGCTTGCAGACACGCCGGAAATATTCTTTCGCGCCATCGAGATCGCCGATCTGTTCTTCGGGCTTTCGGTGATCCGGCACGGCTTCATCACCGAGGCGTTCACCGACGAGGCCGGGCGCGCCACCTGCGCCTATTTGTCGCTCTACCTTCCCGTCGTGCTGCCACGCACGCAGCCCGCCTGAGCGAACGCATTAAGCCGATCGCAACGAGTCTCGCCGATGCTGCGCCGCGAAAAGGGCAGGCGCATGGATACACAGACGCTCCGCAAGCAGCACGACGAGATCGGGGAAATGTCCGAGGCGCTGATCAATGCTGTGATCGCGCGCGACCGTCTGGAGGTCGCGAAGTGCCGCTGGCGGCTTGCGCGTGTGCTGATCGCGCACCTCGCGGTTGAAGACAAATGGCTCTATCCTGCCTTGGTCCGGGATAGCTCGCCGCGGGTCTCCGCGCTCGCGCTCAACTTCCAGCGCGAAATGGGCGGGCTCGCCGCCGACTTCAACGCCTACATGCTCGAATGGAGCGAAGACCGCATCACGAGCGAATGGGAGGCCTTCCAGACCGCGACGTGGGCGCTCATCGAAGCACTCGACCTCCGCATTCGACGTGAGAACGTCGAACTTTATCCGCTGCGGGAAGCGGCGAAGGCGTAGCGCTGGAGCGGGTGAAGGGAATCGAACCCTCGTCGTAAGCTTGGAAGGCTTCTGCTCTACCATTGAGCTACACCCGCGCCCCGAGGCTGCGCCCGCTTGCCACAAGGCGGCGGCGGAGGTCAACGTCGCGCGATGCCTGGAAACGCGAAAAAGGCCCTGCCGGTGTGCCGGCAAGGCCTTTTGTCATGATGCCGATGTTTAGTTGAAATCGCGCTGGGCGAGCAGCCGGGGGGCTTCCTCGCCGCCGACCCAGCGATCGACCGCCGCGCCTTCCCATGTGCCGGTGATGTGGCCCTTGCGCGAAACGCGCAGGTCGAACGTCTTGCCCGTGTCGGGGTTTTCGCCCTTCAGCAAAAGCACGCCGCCGGCGGTGCTGCGACCGGTCACCTCGTAGCCCGTCGGGGCATGGGTGAAATCGATGCGCGAATTATAAAAGCCATACGGTGCGGCGGCGGCCGGCGCGGATACGCCGGCGATCATGCTCGCGGCGGCCAGACCGAGAATGATCTTCATGATGGGTCTCCCTGCTCTGCAAACGATCAAAACCGTTCGTTTGTGCGACGCAGCATATGAAACGGACCCCCTTCGACCATCGCGACCTTGGCAACGTGGGTTTCCGGTTTTGCAACGATGCGCCTAAGCCTATGGAATGTCTCGATGCGCGGTAGGGAAAATACTGAACGGAGTTTCAACTCTTGCCAAATCTATGCTGCGTTGCAACAATGTGGCTACGATCACCGCTCGCAAAGGTGTGGAGCGGGTGGAAGCGAGAGAGGCCATGATGCGTATCCGGTTCCTCGCCGGACCGGTCGCGGCGGCGTAACATGCGTCGCCTGCCGCCGATGGGCTCACTTGAAGCGTTCGTCGCGGCCTACCGCGGCGGAACCTTGCGCGCGGCTTCAAACGAGCTCAACCTTTCCGTTTCGGCGCTCAGCCGGCGGTTGCAGTCGCTGGAGGCGCACGTCGGGCGGCCGCTGTTCGAACGGCGGCATCACGAATTGAAGCCGACACCCGAGGGCGCCCGGCTGTTCACGCAGATCGCACCGCACTTCGATGCCATCGGCCGCGTTCTGGGTGATGTACGCTCGGATCGCGAGCGCAGTCTCGCGATCGGTGTGCCGCCGTCCTATGCGAGTGCGTGGCTGCTGCCGCGCCTCGCGCGTTTCCGTGCGCGATATCCCGATATCGCGCTGCGCTTCGATTCATCGGGCGCACCGTTCGAGAAGCTGGGCGCCAGCCTTGATGCCATCATCGTGTTTGCGGAAACCGTGCCCGAGGGCGCCGATTCCCACGAGCTGAAGCCGCAGGCGGGCTTCGCGGTCTGCGCGCCGGGTCTCGTGGCACCGGGAACGCCCGTGCGCGAGGCGCTGCGCGATCATGCTCTGCTGCTGCACGGCGGGCTTTCGAAGGTGCTGCCACTGTGGCTGCAGGCAATGGGGCTCGATGAGAACGCGATCACGCGCACTGAACAGTATGACAGCGGCCCAATGCTGATCGCGGCGGCGGAGGCGGGGCTCGGTATCGCGCTGACGCTGGAGGATTCGGTGCGCTTCTACGAAGGCGACGCCCGGCTCGAGCGACCGTTCGGCGAAAGCGTCGCGACGCCGTACAGCTATTGGTGGGTATCACGGAAGCCGGGTGCTTCCGACATTGCACTGCGGCGCTTCCGAGACTGGCTTCAGGCCGAATCCGCTGCGCGGCCCGAGGTCGGCGCACTTTCCGCCACAGCCTGAAACTCCTGTAACCCCTTGGCAAAGAAAAGGGCCGACCCGAAGGTCGGCCCTAATAGTAAATCCTTGGGGAGGATCGCCATTTCTGGCAGGCCCTTTGTTGCACCTGCGAAGGGGGGCTGACCACCGCAAAGTCTGCATCGCTCGTTGCAAGAATTGCAACGTTGGCCGGAAATCAACTTCTGCGGGCGTCCGTTAAGATTTTCTTTACACTTTGGGCGCACACCGGCGCTGCGGGGGATCACGGGCTTCGACAAGGGGCGGCTCAGATGATCCAGTTTTTTGCAAGGTTGCAGGGCGTACTTCCCACATGGCGCGGTGATGGCGGCAAGGCGCTCGCGGGAGGACCGGAGCGGCGCGGCGCCACGCGGTCTCTGGCGCTGTTCTGGTCGGCGCGGATGCGGACGCGGGGGTGGGCGGGGCCGGCGACCGTGGTGGAGATTTCCGCGCGCGGGATGCGGCTGCGCAGCCCCTATTACCCCGAGATCGGCGCGCGCATTGTGGTGGATTTGCCGGGTAACGCACCGCTTGCCGGTGTCGTGCACTGGGCGGAGCACGGCCGGTTCGGGATGCAGTTCGACCGCGAGGCGGATGTCGTGACGATCCTGCGGGCACACAAGCGGGCGACGGGGCGCCACCTCGGCGTCGACGACCCGGCCTGAAGGTTCAGCGCAGCCAGGCCTTCAGCAGCATCGCGACAACGCCGAGCGCCGCGACGCTCGCCGCCCAGATCGCCGCCATCCAGAGGAGGCGCTTCCAGAGGGGCGCATCAGTCTCAGTGGTAGCCATGGCTGCCGACCTTGCCGCGGAACACCCAGTAAGCCCACGCGGTGTAGGCGAGGATGAGCGGCATGACGAGGACGACGCCTACGAGCATGAACACCTGGCTGCTTTCCGGCGCGGCGGCGTCCCAGATCGTGACGCTGTTCGGCACCACGTAGGGAAACATGCTGATGCCGAGACCGATGGTGCCGAGCAGGAACAGGCCCAGCGAGAGCAGGAACGGCGACCACGTCGCGCGCTTTTTCAGCGTGCGGAACAGGAAGTAGGTGGCGATGACGACGAGCAGCGGCACCTGGCTGGTGAAGAGCATGTTCGGCATTTCGAACCAGCGCTCCCAATAGTGGTGCTCGAGGAAGGGGGTCGCGAGGCTGACAGCGACCATCAGCGCCAGGGTTGCGAGCGCGGCGCGGCCCGCGAGGCGGTAGGCATGATCGAGCGCGCCGCCTTCCACCTTCACGATCAGCCACGTCGCGCCGAGCAGCGCATAGCCCGCGACGACGCCCGCGCCGGTGAGCAGGCTGTATGGGCTGAGCCAGTCGAGCCAGCCGCCTGCGTAGGCGCGGCCGTCGACCGCGATGCCCTGCAGGATCGCGCCGAGGATCATGCCCTGCGAAAAGGCCGCGACGATCGAGCCGCCGGTGAACGCCATGTCCCAGAAAGCGCGGTGAGCGGGATCGCGCCAGCGGAACTCGAAGGCGACGCCGCGGAACACGAGCCCGAGCAGCATCGCGATAATGAGCGGATAGGTCGCGGGCAGGATGATCGCGTAGGCGAGCGGAAAGGCTGCGAATAGCCCGCCGCCGCCAAGCACCAGCCACGTCTCGTTGCCGTCCCACACGGGCGCGATCGCGTTCATCGCCTGATCGCGCTCTTCGCCCTTGAAGACCGGGAACAGGATGCCGATGCCGAGATCGAACCCGTCCATTACCACATAGGCGAAGATGCCGAAGGCGATGATGAACGCCCAGACGGTGGTGAGATCGATGTTGACGCTCATTGTTCGGCCTCCATGGCGGGGGCGGGGGTGATGCCGGCTGTTCGGGTCGGGCCGGGTTCGGCCTCGACGCCTTTTTCACCGGCTTTCGGCCGGTGCGACATCAGCTTCAGAATGTACCAGGTGCCCGCGCCGAACACCGCGAAGTAGATGACGACGAAGGCGAGTAGTGAGGCGCCGACGGCAGGGGCGGCAAGCGGGGAGGCGCTGTCTGCGGTCCGCAGAAGGCCGTAGACCGTATAGGGCTGACGCCCGACCTCGGTCGTCACCCAGCCCGCGATGACGGCGACGAAGCCCGACGGCCCCATCACCATCGCTGCGCGGTGCAGCGGCGGCCAGTCGTAGAGGCGGCCTTTGAGGCGGGCGACGAGGCTCCACATGCCGATTCCCAGCATCAGCGTGCCGATGCCGACCATGATGCGGAATGCCCAGAACACGATGCCTACCGGTGGCTGCTCGTCGCGCGGCACGGTGTCGAGCCCGGCGAGCGGTGCGTTCGGATCGTGTTTCAGGATCAGCGACGACGCCTTCGGGATCGCGACCGCGTAGTCGATGCGCTGCTCTTTGCTGTTCGGGATGCCGAAGAGATAGAAAGGCGCGCCGTCCGGGTGGCTCTGATAGTGCCCCTCCATCGCCATCACCTTCACGGGCTGGTGTTCGAGCGTGTTCAGCCCATGCATGTCGCCCGCGAAGATCTGCACGGGCGCGACGAGCGCGGCCATCCACATCGCCATTGAGAACATGATGCGTGCGTGCGGGTTCGCGCGATCTTTCAGCAGGTGCCACGCGCCGACCGCGCCCACGACGAACGCCGTGGTGAGATAGGCGGCGATCACGGTGTGGACGAGGCGGTAGGGGAAGCTGGGGTTGAAGATGATCGCCCACCAGCTTTCGCCGGGGAGAAACTGGCCGTTCTCGCCCATGATGTGACCGACCGGGGTCTGCATCCACGAATTGACGCTGAGAATCCAGAAGGCCGAGATGAACGTGCCGATCGCGACCATCAGCGTGGCGGTGAAGTGAAGTTTCTTCCCAACCTTGTTCATGCCGAACAGCATCACGCCGAGGAAACCCGCTTCGAGGAAGAAGGCGGTGAGCACTTCATAGGCCATGAGCGGGCCGATCACCGGACCGGCCTTGTCCGAAAACACCGACCAGTTGGTGCCGAACTGATACGACATGACGATGCCCGAGACGACGCCCATCGCGAAGGCGACCGCGAAGATCTTCAGCCAGTAGCGGAAGAGATCGAGATAATGGTCCCGCCCGGTCTTCAGCCAAAGGCCTTCGAGCACGGCGAGGTAGCTCGCCAGCCCGATCGAGAAGGCGGGAAAGATGAAGTGGAAGCTGACCGTGAACGCGAACTGGATACGCGCCAGCAGCACGGCATCCACGGAACCGAACATTGATTCGAACACAGCGGCGACTCCTTGCCGTCAGCCTATCTGTTTGACCTGGCTAGCACATTTCGGTCGGCGGTACGACCGGTGCAATGCGACGCAATGTTCCGCGACGTTCTGTCTCGCAGGCATGGGCAAGGGATGAACATTTGCAAATCATTCTCAATAGCGTAAAAGAACTCGCGATTCGCCAGCTTGAGATGAAAGACGATCCATGAGCGACCGCGCAGCGGCAGCCCGCATCCTCGCGCCGTCCGATGCGCTGACCGTGGAAACCGTGCGTGCCGTGCGGCACTGGAACGAACACCTGTTCAGCTTCACCACCACGCGCCCTTCCAGCTTCCGCTTCCGTTCGGGCGAGTTCGTGATGATCGGCCTGCCTGGTGAGCGGCGGCCACTGCTGCGCGCATACTCGATCGCAAGTCCCGCATGGGCCGAGGAACTGGAATTCCTGTCGATCAAGGTGCCAGACGGGCCGCTCACCGCGCAGCTTCAGCGGATCAAGCCCGGCGATCAGCTTTTCCTAGGCCGCAAGCCTACAGGAACGCTGGTTGCCGATGCGCTGCTGCCCGGGCGGCGGCTGTTCCTGCTCTCGACCGGCACGGGCCTCGCGCCATTCATGAGCCTCGTGCGGGATCCCGATATTTACGAGCGGTTCAACCAGATCGTGCTCGTCCATTCGGTGCGGCAGGTCAGCGACCTTGCCTATCGTACCGAGCTTGAAAGCCATCTTGCCGGCGATCCCTTGGTACAGGATCAGGCGTTACTGCAGCTTTCCTATCTGCCGACCGTAACGCGCGAACGGTTCCGCACGACCGGACGCATCGACGCGCTGATCGAGGACGGCACGCTGTTCGGCCCGCCGCTGCGAGGACCGAAGGCATTCGATCCCGAAATCGACCGTGTGATGATGTGCGGCAGCATGACGATGATCCGGTCGCTCGCCGCGCGGTTCGAATCCAGCGGTTTTGCCGAAGGATCGAACGCGGCGCCGGGCCAGTATGTGATCGAACGCGCGTTCGTTGGTTGAAGGGAAGCGGTTTTGCGATTCCGCCGGACGGCAAGCCGCACTAACCTTGTCGCCATGATTCGACTCACAGCCCTTTGCACCGCGCTGCTTGCCGTTGCCGTCGCCATGCCTTCGCTCGCGCAGACCGAGCAGCAGACCGAGCAGCAGATCCCCGCAACGCCTCCCGAAGTGCCGCCCGCGCCGCCGCCGGTGCCGGAGAAGGTCTACGAGACCGTGCGTGTCACTATCACGACCAGCGAGGGTCCGATCGTGCTGGCGCTGGAAAAGGAACGTGCGCCGATCACGACGGCGAATTTCCTGCGCTACGTCGATCAGAAGCGGCTGGACGGCACGGCCTTCTATCGTGCGATGAAGCTTTCGGACGACGGCAGCTACGGGCTCATCCAGGGCGGCACACAGGGCAATCCCAAGAAGGTGCTGCCCAAGATCGCGCACGAACCGACGACGAAGACCGGGCTTGCGCATACCGACGGCGCGATCTCTATGGCGCGCGGCGCGCCAGGCAGCGCGGACGGCGATTTTTTCATCACCATCGGCGCGCTCGATTCGCTGAATGCCGATCCGTCGAAAGCCGGCGACAATCTTGGCTTTGCCGTGTTCGGCCGCGTCGTCGAGGGCATGGACACGGTGCGCAAGATCATGAACGCGCCGACCTCGCCGACGCTGGGCGTAGGCGTGATGAAGGGGCAGATGATTGCCGCCCCCGTGCGCATCCTCACCGCACGCCGTGCGCAGTAGACTCAGCGCGCCAGCAGCAGCGTCGGGGACTCGAGAAGTGCCTTCACCTCGCCGATGAAGCGCGCCGCGTCGTATCCGTCCACCACGCGGTGGTCGAACGATGAGGACACATTCATCATCTTGCGGATTTCGATGCTGCCGTTCCGCACGACCGGACGCTCGACGAGCCGGTTCGGGCCGATAATCGCGACCTCCGGATGATTGATGACCGGCGTTGTCGCGATGCCGCCGAGCGTACCAAGGCTGGTGATCGTGATCGTGGAGCCTGAGAGTTCGTCGCGCTTCGCTGTGCCATCGCGCGCGGCGGCGGCGAGGCGTGCGATCTCTTCGGCGAGTTCCCACAGGCCGAGGTCCTGCGCGTTTCGAACGACGGGCACGATGAGGCCGTTGTCGGTCTGTGTCGCGATGCCCGCATGGACAGGCGTATAGCGGCGGACGATTCCGGCCTCGTCATCGTAGGTCGCGTTGATCTGGGGGAACTGCGGCAGTACGCGAACGAGCGCCTGGATGAAGAACGGCAATAACGTGAGCTTCGGCCGTTCGTTTCCATAACGCGCGTTGAGTTCGGCGCGCGCGGCTTCGAGCGCGGTGAGATCGATCTCCTCGACATAGGCGAAATGCGGGATGCGCCGCGCGGAGATTTCCATTTTCTCCGCGATCTTGCGGCGCAGGCCGACGAGTTTCGTCTCGGTGAATTCACCAGCGGCGGGCGCAGCCGGTTTCTGCGCCGCGGCAAGGTGTGCTTCGAAATCGGGGCGGCGAATGCGGCCATAAGGGCCGGAGCCTTTCACGTCTTCGAGTTGCACGCCGGACTGCTTCGCAAGGCGGCGCACTAGCGGCGAGGCCTTGGGACGCTGTGCGGCGGGCGCATGTGCGGGGGGCGGTGTTTCGACCGGTGTTGGAACGGGCGCTGCTTCCTCGACGGGTTCGGCAGGTGCTTCGCCTTCCAGTGCGAATTCAACAAGCGCCGAGCCGATCTGCCGAAGCTGCCCCTCTTCGCCGTGGATCGCGACCACGGTGCCGGAGACGGGCGAGGTAAGTTCCACGGTCGCCTTGTCGGTCATCACGTCGGCGAGCGGCTGGTCCTCGGCGACCGCATCGCCGGGTTTCACGTACCACTGGACGAGTTCGGCTTCGGCAATGCCCTCGCCGATGTCGGGCAGTTTGAAGACGTAGTTCGCCATCGCGCCTCAGGCCTCCATCGTGCGCCGGAGCGCATCGCCGACGCGCTTCGGACCAGGGAAATATTCCCATTCGAAAGCGTGGGGGTAGGGCGTGTCCCAGCCGGTCACGCGCTCGATCGGGGCTTCGAGATCGAAGAAGCAATGCTCCTGCACCAGCGCGGCGAGTTCGGCGCCGAAACCGCAGGTGCGTGTCGCTTCGTGGACGACGACGCAGCGGCCGGTCTTGTTCACCGACTGCGTGATGGCTTCAAGATCGAGCGGCATTAGCGTGCGTAGGTCGATGACTTCCGCATCAATGCCGGTTTCACTCGCTGCCGCAAGCGCGACATGCACCATCGTGCCGTAGGCGAGCACGGTGACGGCGCTGCCCGCGCGCACGATGTTCGCCTTGCCGAGCGGCACGACATAATGGCCGTCCGGCACCTCGCTTGCGGGATGCTTCGACCAAGGCTCGACGGGCTTGTCGTGGTGTCCGTCGAAGGGGCCGTTGTAGAGGCGCTTGGGCTCGAAGAAGAGCACGGGGTCGTCGTCCTCGATCGCGGCGATCAGCAGACCCTTGGCGTCGTAAGGGTTGGACGGGATCACCGTCTTCAGGCCTGCGACGTGCGTGAAGATGCCTTCGGGGCTCTGGCTGTGCGTCTGGCCGCCGTAGATGCCGCCGCCGTAGGGACTGCGCACGGTGATCGGGGACCACCATTCGCCGCCTGTGCGATACCGCATCCGCGCGGCTTCGGAGATGAGCTGGTCGGTGGCGGGATAGATGTAGTCCGCGAACTGGATTTCGACGACCGGCCGCTTGCCATAGGCGCCCATGCCGACCGCGACGGCGACGATACCGCCTTCGGAAATCGGCGCATCGAATACGCGGGTCAGCCCATGCTTTCGCTGGAGGCCATCGGTTGCGCGGAACACGCCGCCGAAATAGCCGACATCCTGCCCGAAGATGGTGACGGCGGGATCGCGCGTCAGCGCCACGTCCATCGCGCTGTTGAGCGCCTCGATCATGTTCATCGTCGCCACGGCGTTATACCCCCGCCTGCTTGCGCTGTTCGACAAGATGCGGCGGCATCTCCTTGTAGACGTCGTCGAACATCGAAGAGGCCGGAATGCGCGCGCCTTCCTTCAGCGTGCCGTAGCTCTCGGATTCCTTGCCCGCCGCGCGAACCACCTCCTCAAGCTCCTTTTCAAGTACGGCGTGCCGATCTTCGCTCCAAAGGCCCGCGCCGATCATGTGCGTCTTCAGCCTTTCGATGGGATCGCCGAGCGGCCAGACAGCGGCTTCCGCTCCAGGGCGATACTTGCTCGGATCATCGGAGGTGGAATGGCCTTCGGCGCGGTAGGTAAAGAGCTCGATCACCGTGGGGCCGAGACCGTTGCGCGCCCGGTTCGCCGCCCAGCGCGTGACGGCGTAGACGGCGAGGAAATCATTGCCGTCGACGCGCAGCGAGGGGATGCCGTAACCGAGCCCGCGCGATGCGAACGTCGTGCGCTCGCCGCCGGCGATGCCGGAGAAGGACGAGATCGCCCACTGGTTGTTGACGATGTTGAGGACGACCGGCGCCTGATAGACGCTGGCGAAGGTCAGCGCGTGGTGGAAGTCGCCTTCCGCCGTTGCGCCTTCGCCGATCCACGCGGCGGCGATGCGGCTGTCGTTGTCGGCGGCGGATGCCATCGCCCAGCCGACCGCCTGGCTGTATTGCGTTCCGAGATTGCCCGAAATCGAGAAGAACCCCGCTTCGCGGCTTGAATAGAACACCGGCATCTGCCGCCCTTTCAGGCGGTCGCGGCTGTTCGAATAGACCTGGTTCATCATGTCGACGAGCGGCCAGTCGCGCGCCACGAGCAGGCCTTGCTGGCGGTAGGTGGGGAAACACATGTCACCGTATTCGAGCGCGAGCGCCGCCGCGACGGCGACAGCCTCCTCGCCCGTCGATTTCATGTAGAAACTCGTCTTGCCCTGCCGTTGCACACGCACCATGCGCGCGTCGTAGGCGCGCGTCAGCATCATCGCGCGCAGGCCCTTTTCAAGCACGTCGGCGGAGAGCTCCGGGTTCCAGTCGCCGACCGGATTGCCGTCGTCATCCAGCACGCGGATCAGCGCCCAGGCCAGATCGCGGATCTCGGCGGGATCGACATCTTCAGCGGGCCGGCGAACCTCGCCCGCGGGCGGCACTTTGATGTGCGACATGTCGGGCGTCTCGCCGGGGCGGCAGCCGGGCTCGGGAATGTGTAGGCGCGAACTGTTCTTCAGCATGGCGGTTCTCTTGGGTTTCAGGCTGCGGCACGGTGCCCGCGCGCGATGATGCGGCGGGCGAGCGTGTCGGCGACGACGTGCGGCGGCGTGTTGTCGCTTGCGGCAGCTTCGAGGATGCGGGTGAGGCGCGGCGCGATCTCGCCGACGCGCCGCGCGGCCTCTTCGGGCGCCTCGCCGAGATATTCGGCGGAGACGTTTATGATGCCGCCCGCGTTCACGACATAATCCGGCGCATAGACGACGCCTCGGGCGGCCAGCGCTTCGCCGTCCGCTTCGGTTGTAAGCTGGTTGTTCGCCGCGCCGCAGACGAGGCGCGCCTTCAGCGCGGGAATCGTCCGGGCGTTCAGCACGCCGCCGAGCGCGCAGGGAGCCAAGATATCCGCGTCGGCGGCAACGATTTCGTCAATGCCGACAGCCCGCGCGCCGAGTTCCGCGACGAGCGCATCGACGCGGCGCCGATCGATATCCGCGATCACGAGCCGTGCGCCCGCACCGCGCAGCATCCGGCACAGCGCTGCGCCGACGTTGCCCGTGCCCTGCACCGCGACGGTCAGGCCTTCAAGGTCGCTGCCCAGTGCAAAGCGCGCCGCCGCGCGCATCGATTCAAACACGCCGCGCGCGGTCCAGGGTGAGGGGTCGCCGCCGCTCTTGCCCGGCTCCGCATCAAGGCCCGCGACATAGCGTGTGCGCTCGCGAACCCGCTCCATGTCGGCAACGCCGGTGCCGACGTCTTCGGCTGTGACATAGGCGCCGTCCAGGCTTTCCACGGCATCGCCGAAGGCGCGGAACAGCGCAGCGCGGTCGAAGCTGCCGGCCGGGCGCTGCAGCACCGCCTTGCCGCCGCCGAGCGGCAGTCCTGCGACCGCATTCTTGTAGCTCATGCCGCGCGCAAGCCGGATCGCGTCGGCTGTAAGGTGGGTGTGGCTGTCGTAGTGCCAGAAACGGCACCCGCCGGCCGCCGGTCCGAGCGCGGTCGAATGAATGGCAATGACACCGATCACTTCGCCGTCCGCATCGCTGACGACGTGGATATCTTCCTGAAAATCGCTGACTTCGTGCGGCCGGTGGACCATCGGAGCTCCCTTTCGCGCAAAAGCCTAGCACGCATCCGGCTGATAAAAATTGCTCGTATGTTTGTATGCGGCGATCTATGGAATGAGTTATTCGGGAATGTGCGTATAATGGAATAAATCATGCTAGAAGAGCTGGACGCGTTCGAGCGCAAGATTCTCGCGATCCTCCAGAAGGATTCGTCACGGCCCACCACGGAGATCGCGGAAGAGGTTGGGCTGTCGCAGGCGCCGTGCTGGCGGCGCATCCAGCGGCTCAAGGAGGCGGGCTATATCAAGGGGCAGGTGAGCCTGCTCGATCGGCGCAAAATGGGCCTCAACACGCAGGTCTTCGCCCAGGTGAAGCTCACCCGCCACGGCCGCTCCAACCTCCACGAGTTCTCGGATGCGATCCGCGAGTTTCCCGAAGTGCTTGATTGCTTCGTGCTGCTTGGCCCGGTCGATTTCATGCTACGCATCGTGACGCGCGACATTGAGACCTACGAACGCTTCTTCTTCGAAAAGCTGTCGCAACTTCCCGGCGTGCAGGAGGTGCATTCGATGGTGGCACTCTCCGAGATCAAATCGACGACGGAGTTGCCGATTCTGGAGAGCGAGGCGGCGGCGTGATCGCGGGGCGTGTCGGCATCGTTGGTACGGGCCGGGTCGCCCGCGCGCTGGCGCTGGGGCTCGGCGTCCGGTCTTCGGCGACACCGATGATGTGGGGACGGACACCGGCGCATTTGCCTGAAGGGGGCGGCGTGCTGGCGGTGCGGTCTCTGGAGGAGGTCGCAGAGCAATGCGACGTGATCGCGATCGCGGTATCGGACGACGCGCTCCTGCAGGTCGTGGACGCGTTTGCGGGAGCTCAATTTCGGCCAGGAGCGCTGGCTTTTCATGTCAGTGGAGGAAGCGGCACGGCCATTCTCGAACCGCTCCGCATCCGGGGCGTAAGGACGGCGGCGGTACACCCGGTAATGACCTTCACGGGCAACGCGGACATCGAAGTCCAGCGCATGGCGGGCGCCTGTTTCGCCATCACGGCACCGGATGGAGATACGATGCGGCAGGCACGAACGATCGTCAAGGCCTTGGGCGGTATCGCTGTGGAGATCGCCGAAGACAGGCGCACGCTTTATCATGCCGCGCTCTCTCATGCGGCGAACCATCTCGTCACGCTCCTTGCGGGGGCGACGCGCGCGCTCCATGCGGCGGGTATCGAACACCCTGAATCCCTGGTCGCGCCGCTGGTGCGCGCATCGCTCGAAAACAGCATCGCAAAGGGGTTCGACGCACTTTCCGGGCCGCTGCTGCGCGGAGATGTGAACATGGTCCGGGGGCACCTGGCCGCACTCGCGAACGACTGCCCGGAAGTGCTTCCCGCCTACCGTGCCATGGCGCTTTCTACGATCGACGAACTGGAGCGCCGCAACAAAGCAGCGACGCTGTCAACACTGCGGGCTGTGGTCGACGACGTACAATAGAACCGCCCGACAGGCAGCGCCTCGTCATCTTGTGGGCCTCAGGTTTCGCGCGCCGTAGCGATTTCATCGTCGAGCTATTGCGTATAAGAATATTTTTCTTATACGCTAATATCGTTCTTGATCGCCTAATGAAGGGAATTCGACATGGATCGCAGCCACTTCGCGGTGACACCGTTTCCCGATTGTCACCGCAGCGACATGCCGTTTCACTGCGTGGGGGCCTAAAACGATGTTGTCACCCTATGCCATTTACGACACCGCGCCGCCGCCGGGCGTGCCCGTGCTCGATATCGATCCGTTCTCGGCGCCGTTCTTCGACGACCCGTTTCCGCTGCACGAGGCGATGCGCGAGGCGGGGCCGTTCGTGTGGCTCGGGCAATATAATATCGGAGCAGTCGCGCGGTACGAGCACGTGCGCGAGGCGCTTACGGACTGGGAGCGTTTTTCCTCGGCGCGCGGTGTCGGGATGGAGGATTTCGAGCGGCACGGGCGCTTCCGCCTGCCGAGCCTGATCCTCGAGGCGGACCCACCGCTCCACACGCGCTCGCGCGGTGTTCTCAGCCGCGCGCTGTCGCCGCCCGTGCTCAAGGGGCTGCGCGCGCGCTTCGCCGCGGTAGCCGAGGCGATCGTCGAGCAGGTGGTTGCCGCTGGAAGGTTCGATGCCGTTGGCGATCTTGCCGAGGCCTATCCGCTGAGGGTGTTCCCGGATGCGATGGGCATGAAGCGCGAGGGGCGCGAGAAGTTGCTGCCGCACGCTGAAATGCTGTTCAATTCCTTCGGCCCGCGCAACGCGCTGTTCGAGGCATCGCGGGCGCAGGCGAGCTTCGACTGGGTCGAGGAACAGGGCCAACGCGAGAACCTGTCGCCTGGGCTGGGTCTCGTGATCCACGAAGCCGCCGATCGCGGCGAGATCGGTCCTGAGGAGGCGCCGCTGCTGGTGCGCGCATTGCTGCAGGCGGGGCTCGATACGACGGTGAATGCGATTGGCGCGACGCTCTATTGCCTCGCGCGTTTTCCCGATCAGTGGGAGCGGCTGCGTGCGGAGCTGTCGCTTGCAAAGGCGGCGTTCGACGAAGCGATCCGGTTCGAATCGCCGGTGCAGACCTTCTTCCGAACGGCGACGCGAGATACCGAGATCGGCGGCGCGCGCGTGCACGAAGGCGACAAGATCCTGATGATGCTCGCTTCGGCCAATCGCGACCCGCGCCAGTGGGAAGCGCCGGATCGATACGACATCACGCGGAAGACGCTTGGCCATGTGGGCTTCGGCGCCGGAATTCATCAATGCGTCGGGCAGATACTCGCGCGGATGGAAGGTGAGCTGGTGCTGGATGCGCTCGTGCGGCGCGTGAAGCGCATTCGCATCGCGGGCGACGTCGTTCGCCGCCACAACAACACGCTGCGCGGGCTCGCGAACCTCCCCGTCGAGGTCGAGCGCGCCTAGCGTTTTCTTGGTACGAACTGCCCCGCGGTGACGCCGGTCGGCTTGCCGTTCTCGAAGGCGACCTTACCGTTCACGATCACGGTGATGATGCCGGTGGAAAGGGCGCCGGGGTCCGCATAGGTAGCGCGCGCGGCGACGGTCGCGGGATCGAACAGCACGACGTCCGCCGCCAGCCCCGGCATCAGCCGGCCGCGATCGGCAAGGCCGAGATGCGTGGCGGGAAAGCCGGTCATCTTGCGGATCGCCTCTTCGAGCGGGAAGAGTTTGAGGTCGCGGCTGTAGTGGCCGAGCACGCGCGTGAAGCTGCCGCTGGCGCGCGGATGGGCATAGCCGCGCGCCAAGGATCGCGCGTCGATGTAGGCGCCGTCGCTCGCGACCATTACCCACGGTTTCACGATGAGTTCGCGGATGTCCGCCTCGTCGATCGTGCCGAGCGTGACGCGCACATTGTTGCGGGCGGCGAGATCCGCGAGAAGATCGAACGGCGCGATGCCGCGCTTCTTCGCCAATAGCTCGATATTCTCGTCCACAAGGTCGGGGTTTTCCGGCGCATCGACGATCCTGACGTTGCCGTAGCCGACGGCCTTGATCCAGGAAAAGCCCTTGTCGACGCCGTTCTCGGTCGCCTCGCGCACGGCGCTGCGGCGGGCGGGGTCGGCGAGCGCGGCGCGCACTTCCGCCTCCGTCACCTGCCGGTCGCCGCGCCCGTCGGGCAGGACGAAAAGATCGTAGACCGCGCGCACCGTGGCGCCGTCGAACGGGTACTGGTCCGCGACGATGTCGAAACCCTGCGCGCGCGCCGTCTCGACCATCGCGATGACCTCGCCGATATGGCCCTTGTTGATGAGCCCGGTGGCTTTCAGGTGGGCGAGCTTCGCCGGGATACCGACGGTCTTGCCGAGTTCGATCGCCTCGCGCTCTGACTCCACCATGTGAAAGCCTGGGTCTCGCGTGTGCGAATCGTAGGTGCCTCCGTAGGGCTTCACGGCAGCGGCGAGGGCCTGCACCTCGGCCTCGGTCGCGAACATGCCGGGATCGTACATGAGCCCGGTGGAAAGGCCGACGCAGCCCATCTCCATGCCTTCGCGCACTAGCGCCGCCATGCGTTCGATCTCCTCGGGCGTGGCGGCTCGGCGCTGACCGGGCATCGCCTCTTCCCGGATGCCGTTATGGCCGACGTAGCAGCTGTAATTGACCCCCATGCCCTTGGCGCTGAGGGCCGCCTGGAGCTGCCGCATTACGCGCGGCGAGAGGCCGCCGTCGGGGCTCGCCAGGATCGTGGTGACACCCTGCGACAGATCCTGTGCGTCGATGAACGGCCCCTCGATGCGCTCCACGGCTTCGGGAACGTGGCTGTGCGCATCGATGAAGCCCGGCGCGACGGCGAGGCCGTTGGCATCGATCGTGCGCGCCGCGACGACGCGCGATGCCTTCTTCACGAACCGGACCTGGCCGTCTGCGATTCCGACATCGGCTATGCGCGGCGGTGATCCCGTGCCGTCGTAAACGAGCCCGCCGCGAACGAGCAGGTCCACGCGCTCAGGCTGGCCGGCACAGGCGGCGAGGGTCAATGCAGCCAGTGACACGGTAAGCCCAAGGGCAGCTGCGCGGGAGGTCCTAAGGATTGTGAAGTCGGCGATCTTCAAGTGGGCGACCCTATTTGAAGTTAAATTCAAATTTAGCGTATAGGAAACTCTTGCTGTGGGCAAGGCCAGGCACGTGCCTTCAGCCCCGGGGCTTTATTCCGGCGTTTGTGACGGGTGATGATCGACGGCGTTCACGGCGTCGATCAGCTCGGTTTCGTTCCCTGAACACACCGCAATCACGCGACAGGGCGCGTCGCCGTGCGCGACGTAGGCGTGGCCCATCTGGCTGTCCATCCACATGGATTCGCCCGCCTGCAGGATCACCGGCTTGTAATATTCGGAGTGCACTTCGAGCGCGCCTTCGAGGACGTAAACGAATTCCTCCCCGCCGTGCCGCACGTAATCAGGAAAGTCCGCAAAGGACCGCGCCTGCGGCGAGACGACAAGCGGCACGAACGCTTTGCCCGACACGTCGGTGCTGAGATAACAATGATCGTAATGCTCGGTGCGCACGACGACGCCGTCGCCGATGCGATTGATGCTGCGCCGCCCCTTCGCCGAGGTGTCGCCCTGCGTTGGCGACGGCCCGCCGAGCAGATCGGCGAAATCGACGCCGAGCCCCTGGCAGAGCTGCGTGAGCTTGTCGTAGGTGAGCGACATCTTGCCGGATTCAACCTTAGACAGCGTCGAAATGGCGACGCCCGTGCGGCGGCTGACTTCCGACATGGTGAGCCCCATGCGGCGGCGCAGCGCGCGCAGCGCTTCAGCGAGTTTCGTGGGCGGTCGGCCCATCCATACGCTCCCGGCAAGTTTCAACGAACAGGCACCCGCAATAGGTCAAAAGGGCCGAAAGCGGAACAGCCGCTGATCATCGCGGCTTCAGTGTCAGTGTACCCACGGACTCCTTGCGGAGTTCCGGGGCGCTGCCCGTGAGCGGGAAGTAGCGGCCCGCCGCCCAGTCTTCGGCCAGATGCCCGAACCACGGCGACAGCACGTTGCCCGACATGCCCGGCGCGATCATGTAGAGGCTCTGGGCGGGGTCGGCGAGATCGACGATCTGGCGGTAGCGCGCGCCGAAGACATCCGCATAGGGATCGTCGCCCCAGAGCATGCTGAGCCCGGCGTTCACCGTCGTCGCGTCGCCCGGCGCGGCGGGCGACGCGACGAGGTGTGGCCCGACGAGCGGCAGGTGCGAGAAGATGTCGTGCTTGAAGCGTACGCGGTGCACGTCGCCCCAGCGCCATCCGGCCATGTCGCCGTATTGCCCGCGCAGATCCTTCACCGCCGTGTCGAGTGCGCGGGCGGCGAGCGCCGGGCAGGCCTCGCGTGCGCACCATCCGCCTTCCCCGGCGAGCAGGCGTTCAAGACGCGGTCGTGTGGAGCCGAGATAATCCTTGGCGAGTGCGCCGAGCTTTGGTTCCAGAAGCGCCGAGACCGCTGCCCTGTACCACGCCGACCAGATCAGTGGCTCTGCCCTGTCGGTCGCCATGTCTCCATTCCAGCGCCGCAGCATGTCGCGGGCGGCGCGGCCGTCCGCCGTGGCGGGCGCCATCGCGGCAAGGACGGGTTTCATCGCCGCGACCTGCGCGGAGACGGTATCGAGCTGCAGCCGCCGCATCGTTTCTCGATCGGCACCTTTCGTCGTGCCGAGCTGCTGGACGATGCGCGCGGCGCGCCAGCCCGGCTCGAACGCGGTGCTGTCGTACAGGCGATCTCCGGTGAGTGTGCGGTTGTTGGCGTTCGCGACGAACCCGGAAGCAGGGTTCACCGTTCGCGGCATCTCCTGCGGGTAGGCGTAGCCCGTCCAGGCGAAGCGCGCGTTCCAGCCCGGTGCGGGCAGGAAGCCGTCACCGCCACGGCGCGGGATGCGCGCGGCAGTCGCCATCGCGATCGTGCCCGAACGATCAGCGAACGCGAAATTGTGCTGGAAGTGGAAGCTCGCGATCGCGCGTTCGAATTCCGGCCAGTCGCGCGCCGCCGCGATGGTCACGAAGGCTTCCATGATCGGCTGGCCGCTCGGGAAATCGACACCGGCGAGAGCGACCACATGGCCCGGCGGCAATTGCTCGCGCACCAGCCGGGCGGCTTCGTCGTCGATGTCGGAAAGAACCGGGCCATGCGCGGTATAGCGTAGCACGATACGCTCCGCAGCTTTGTCCTTCACCGGGATCGTCACCGTGCGTGTCACGAATTTTTGCGGGCCCGTTGGCGTCATGTATTGTGTCGGATCGGCTGGATCGACGCGCTCGATGAAGAGGTCGGTCTGGTCGGCCATCACGTCGGTGATGCCCCACGCGATGTCGCGGTTACGCGCTGTGGCGAAGCCCGGCACACCGGGGCGGGAGGCGCCGACCAGCTCGAAATCCGCGCCGACGATACGGACGGGATAATAGTCCGCCGGCGCGGTGAGCGGCCCGTGCGGATCGTTGGCGAGCAGGGGTTTGCCGCTCGCCGTACGTGTGCCCGCAACGGCCCAGCTGTTCGACGCGGGGAGCGCGCGGCCGAAGGGCAGCAGTTCGGCAGACGCCGTCTTAACGGGCTTCAGCGGCACCGCGCCGCACGTATCTGCCGCAGGCACACCGGCCGCTTGGGGTGCATCCGGATGTGTCACCGGGCTGCTGTCTGCCGGGGATGCGAACAGCGAACGGAGCGCAGCGCAATCGATCGAAGGGAGCAGACGGGCGCGTAGCAGTTCGTCGCGCCAGTCGCCGAAGCCGAGCGTCAGCAACCCGGCGACGCGGCTGACGTCGCGCGCCTCCCAGCGCCCCGGTGCGGTGCCGGTGAGCAGGAACTCGGGCGGCAGCGCTCCGCGCCGCGCATCAAGTGCAGCGTTGATCCCGGCGACATAGGCGCGGACAGCAGCGCGCGTTGCGGGCGAATACTGGCGTTCGGTGCGATCGGCGATGGCTTCGATATCGAGCGCGGCAACGAGCTTGTCGGTGCTGAGCCCGTCGGCGCCGATCGCTTCTGCAAGGCGGCCATGTGCGGCACGGCGTGTCATTTCGAGCGCCCAGAGCCGATCCTGGCCATGGACGAAGCCGAGTCCGAAATAGCCGTCGTCACGTGTTGCGGCGAAGATATGCGGAACCGCCCGCGCATCGCGCACGATCTCGATGGTGCCGCTGATCCCGGCGACCTGCCGGGTGCCGGAATAGTCCGGCAGCGATGTGCGCAGCCAGCCGTACGTGCCCGCCACAAGCGCCAGCACCATGAACGCGGAGCCTGCGAGCGCCCACTTTACCTTGCCGAATCTCTTCATTCTCTCGCTCGCCCTGTCGGAAATGTCGATGCGTCGGAGGTTGTTTGGGATATTAACAGAGTTTCATATACACTAAAATACTAGGTGTTTCAGACACGACGTGGGCGCGGTATTTTGTGAATCGGATTCAGAATTTCTGAAAATATCGATATATAACAACATTATAATCAACTCGAAGAGTTGGCCGCGTGTGACGTTAGGCATGTTGCCTGAAATGTGACTATAGGAAAATCCAATCGCACCGGGCGTGCGGTGAGGACTGGGTGGTCGCCGAGCGTGTGATGAGCCTCACCCCCGGTCGCTGACCGGGGGGCGTTTCCGCAGCCGCTATTTTTTGGACGGCACCGTCCCGCGCGCAACGAAGCGCCCGGGTGTCGCGCCCGTGGCCTTGCCGCCTTCCAGCGCGGTTTCGCCGTTGACGATAACGGTGACCATGCCTTCGGCGCGGAGCGCCGGCCGCGCGTAGGTTGAACGATCGATGACCTTCGCCGGATCGAAGATGGCGATGTCTGCGACGAGGCCGGGCTTCAGCAGGCCGCGATCCGTCAGGTTCAAGTGCTTCGCGGGCAGGCTCGACATCTTGCGCACGGCCTCGGCAAGGGGGAACAGCTTCAGGTCCCGGCTGTAGTGGCCAAGGACGCGGGCGAAGCTGCCCGTCGCGCGCGGATGATAGCCCATGATGTCGATTTCGGCGCCCTCGGGCGCGCTGTAGCCACCATCGCTCGCGATCATCACCCACGGTTGAACCATAAGCTTGCGCACATCGGCTTCATCGATCGTGCCGAGCGTGATCAGCAGCGAGTCGGACTGGTCCTGAACAAGCCGGGCGACGAGATCGAACGGCTCCATTCCCCATGCCTTTGCCAGCAGTTCGATGTTCTGATCGACGAGTTCGGGCGCCCCCGGCGCATCGACGATGCGCATGTTGCCGTAGCCGACTGCCTTGACCCACGAGAAACCGCCCGCCTCGCCCTGTTCGGTCAGTTCGCGGATGACAGCGCGCGTTTTCGGATCCTTGAGCGCCGCGCGGACATCGGCGGCAGACGGCATGTCTTTGTGGCCCGGCAGCACGAAGATGCCGCTCAGGGGCCCGGTCGCGGCCCCGTCGTAGGGATACTGGTCGGCGACCACCTCCTGCCCCGCGGCGCGCGCCTCTTCGACCGCGGCGATCACGTCGCCGATGCGGCCCCTGTTGATCAAGCCCGTTGCCTTCAGATGCCCGAGCTTTGCGGGGATTCCGGCCCGCTTTCCGATCTCGATAGCCTCCTTTTCGGATTTCAGCATCTCCAGAGACGGGTTGCGCGTGTGCGAATCATAAGTGCCGCCGAACGGCTTCACGGCTTCCGCCAGCGCGACGACTTCGTTCGTATCGCTGAACATGCCGCCTTCGTACATCAAGCCGGTCGACAGGCCGACGCAGCCCATTTCCATGCCCTCGCGGACCAGCGCGGCCATGGCGGCGGTTTCTTCAGCATTCGCCGGGCGCTGGATGCCGGGCATGATCTGCTCGCGGATGCCGTTGTGCCCGACATAGCAACTGTAATTGACACCCGAGCCGCGCGCCTTCAACTGCGCCATGCGTTGCCGGATGTTTTCCGGCGAGTAATAGCCGTCAGGCCCCATCAGGATTGTCGTTACGCCCTGAAGGAGGTCTTGCTCGTCGAGCATTGGCCCGGTGCGTTCCTCCAGACCGAAATCGACGTGGCTGTGCGCGTCGATGAAGCCGGGGGTCACGGCAAGCCCCTGGGCTTCGATCACCTTTGCTGCACTGCCGCGCACGCGCTTGCCCACGGCGGCGATCTTTCCGCCGCTGACGGCGACATCGCCAACATAGCCGGGGCTTCCCGAGCCGTCATAGATCGTGCCGCCACGGATAAGGATGTCGTAAATGTCCGCGGTCGCGGGCGTGGACGCGACCATCATTCCCAGAAGCAGAAGTGCGGCTTTCGACATGCTTTTTCCTCCCCGGATTGAATTTCCCATGCTTTCCGATATGGAAACATTGCCTCCTTGGCAAGCAGTTGCGATAAGTCCCTCTCAGTAGTCGAAACGGTGAGTAAGATGATCGAGCAGGGTGGCCTAGGCAAGAAAATCAAGGCGTTGCGGACGGCCCGCGGCATTCCCCTCAGCGTGATGAGTGAGCGTACAGGCTATTCGGTGTCGGCGCTCTCGAAGATGGAAAACGATCGCCTAGGACTCACTTACGACAAGCTTACGAAGCTGACCGGGGCTCTTGGCGTCGATATTGGCAGCCTGTTCACCGAGACCGCGCAAACCGCAGTGCATGCTGGCGGTCGCCGCAGCGTTGCGCGGAAGGGTGAGGGGCGCAACATCCAGACAGGCAGCTATGATTATCTGTATGTGTCGCCGGAACTTAGCCGCAAACGGATCGTGCCGATCAAGGGGCGCGTCCATGCCGCGACACTTGAGGAATTCGGCCCGCTGATCCGTCATGACGGAGAGGAGTGGATCTACGTCCTCGACGGCGTGCTCGAAGTGCACAGCGAGTTCTACGAACCCGAAACCCTGGAACCCGGCGACAGCATCTACATCGACAGCCGCATGGGTCACGCCTACCTCTCCAAGACGCCCGGCGGCACGGAGATCATCGCCGTGTGTACCGAGCAGACCGACAATTTCGTTTTCGGCGACCAGGCTGCCGTCGAACCGTCCTCTCGGGACGCTGCACGTAAGCTGCGCGCCAGAAAGCCCAAGGCGGGCTGACCCCGTTTCCAAAGTGACCATCAGTTCCGAGCCGCCGAAGGCTGGGCGGCGCGGCGCGTTTCTGAGCAAACGTGCGGGTCTGCGCGCTGTCTCTTCATATGTCGGTGATATTCCGAGGTTTCCAAAATAGAAACATAATTGACACAGGGTAGATGTCTGGTAGTTTCAGGATGGGACTGACCCGAATGGGCTTAAAGCGCGGGGGCGCTGCACGGCGATCCATTCGCAAATGTGGGGGGAATGACAAATGTTTCTACGTCAGACTGGATATCTTTCGACAACCGTTTCCGCGCTCGCCTTGCTGATCAGCGCACCCGCAATCGCGCAAAGCGGCGGCGGTGAGGCCGAGGAACTGACAGGCAACGAAATCATCGTCACTGCGACGAAGCGCGAATTGCGGCTCGTCGATGTGCCTCTCAGTATCAGCGCGATCAGCGGTTCAGACATGGAGCGGCGTAACCTTACGCGGATCGCCGATTTCGCATCGCAGGTTCCCGGCTTTTCGATCCAGGCGACCGGAAACGGCGGCACGCGTCTCGTGCTGCGCGGCCAGAACGCGGGCGGCTCGGGCGCGTCGGTTGCCACGATGGTAGACGACATCGTTGTTTCGTCGGCCTCGTCCCTGTTCAACGGCTCGTTGCTCACGGCCGATTTGCTCGCGTTCGATCTCGACCGCGTCGAAGTGCTGCGCGGGCCGCAGGGTACGCTTTATGGCGCCACGGCGCAGGGCGGCCTCCTGCATTACATCACCAACAAGCCCAAGCTCGGCGTCTTCGAAGCGCGCGGTCAGGCGGGCTTTGATTCCGTGCGACACGGCGAAACCGGGTGGATCGCGCAAGGTGCCGTGAATGTGCCCCTCGGCGAAATCGCGGCGCTGCGCGTCACTGGCACTTATCAGGATGTTGCCGGCTATATCGACAACCCCACCCGCGGGGAAACGGACGTCAACGGTGGCGAACAATACAGCCTCCGTGGGCAGCTCCAGATCGAACCGACGGAAGCCCTCAGCGTGCGTCTGACGGCAGCTTTGCAGCGCGGGGACTTCGATGGTAGCGGCGCGCTTGAACTTGTGGGGGGATTGAATGCCCAGCCCTCCGTTGCAGCGAAGGTGGCCAACGGCGGCGAACCCATTTTGAACACCTATGCGCCGGAAAGTTCACTCCGCCGATTCGAATATTACAATGGCGTCATCAATTATGATCTGGGTTCGGTGAGCCTGTTTTCGTCCACCAGCTACAGCAAATACAAATCCTTTTACCGCAGCGACATTTCGCATCTCCAGCTTGCGCCCGGCCTGACGGCGGCGGATTTGTTCGGCGGTGTTTACGGCGAGCCGATCGCAATCTGGGGACGCCAGGAAGACAGCTTCACGAAATTCAACGAGGAGATCCGGCTCGCGTCGAACACGGACGTCGATGCCGGCTTCATGCAGTTCGATTGGCAGATCGGCGGATTCTACACCAACGAAGATATTACGTTCGATCAATACTACGACGCCGTGCAGCAAGGTGACGAATCGGTCATACTGGATTCGCCGCTCCCGTTCGGCGGCAGCTCGCTTCCGGCACGGTACAAGGAATATGCCGGTTTCGGCGAAGCCACACTCAAGTTCGGCGAAAGCTTCGAAGTTTCGATCGGCGGCCGCTATTCGCACAACAAGCAGTGGTCGCAGGTTACGAGCGCCCCTGGCCTGATCGGGAGCGGCGGTCCCGATCCGCTCGTGAATCCGGAGATCCGGACGAGCGAGAACAAGTTCACGTACTCGATCGCGCCCCGTTTCCTGCTGAACAAGGATATTTCGGTCTACGCGCGCTTGGCGACGGGCTACCGTCCCGGCGGTCCGGTGCTGGTCGTGCCCGGCGCACCCGCCGATTTCCCGACGTTCTACAAGTCCGACAGCACGACCAACTACGAACTGGGCGTTAAGGGATCGACCGCCGACCGCGTGTTCAATTTCGATGTCGCGATTTACCGCATCGACTGGACGGACGTGCAGCTCATTACGGACTTCGTTTCCGAAACAAATGGGCAGACATTCTCGGTTCAGGGCAACGGCGGCAAGGCGCGCAGCGAAGGTCTTGAATACACATTGAGCGTGAACCCGGTGAAGCCGCTCACGTTTGCGGTGACGGGCGGTTACACGCATGCGCGTCTTACTGACGATGCGCCTGCCTTCGGTGGTCTGGCGGGCCAGCGCCTGCCCTACGTGCCGGAATTCCAGAACGCGGTTTCGGTCGATTACGTCCACGAGCTTGACGGCGGATCGATCCTGTCCGGCGGTGTCACATGGACGTATGTCGGTTCGCGATACGCCGATTTTTCGACAGCGCCTGCTACGACCAATCACGCACGGATTCCAGACTATAACACGCTCGATCTTCGGCTTGGCGCGCGGTTCGGGCAAATCTCGGTCGAAGCGTTCGCCCGTAATCTCACCGACTCGCAGGGGATCACCGACTATTCGAGTGGCGGCGGCGCGGGGCTTATCGGCAGGGGCACGATCATCCAGCCGCGGACGCTCGGGATGCGGCTCGGCTTCAAATACTGACGTCGTTCGTGGCCGATATTGCGAAGCCTTACCTGGTGTTTCTGGCGGACGCCGAAAGTTCGACGCTCGCCAAGACAGCGCTCGGGGTGCGGGATTGGGCGCGCGAGGATTGCGTCGGCCAGTTGCGGCTGACACCGGCGACAATCGATATCGGCCTCCCCGACCTCTCTCCATCAGAAGCGGCCGCACGCGGTGCGCGGTCGCTTCTGATCGGGATTGCGCCGGTCGGCGGGCAATTGCCCGCCGCATGGCAGGGCGTCCTGCTCGACGCGCTTGAGGCGGGGCTCGATATCGTCAGCGGGCTTCACGTTCGGCTGGAGACGTTTCCGGCCATCGCCGAAGCCGCGGCCCGGCTCGGGCGCACGCTGCACAACGTGCGTCACAGCAAAACCGCGTTTCCGATCGCGACCGGCCGCAAGCGCACTGGTATGCGCGCTCTCATGGTCGGCACGGACTGTGCTCTCGGCAAGAAATACACGGCGCTGGCGTTGACACAGGCGATGCGGGCGCGGGGCGTTGATGCGACGTTCCGCGCGACGGGCCAGACCGGCATCATGATCTCGGGCGACGGCATCGCGATCGATGCCGTCGTTGCGGATTTCATCGCCGGCGCAGCGGAAACCCTCTCCCCCGACGCCGCGCCCGATCACTGGGATGTGATCGAGGGGCAAGGCGCGCTTTTCCATCCGGCCTATGCGGGCGTAACGCTCGGGCTGTTGCATGGCAGCCAGCCCGATGCGCTGGTGCTTTGCCACGATCCGGGCCGCAGCGTGACGAGCTTTTTTCCGGACTATCCGTTGCCTACGATCGAGGCTGCGATTGCCGCCTATCTGCCGCACGCCCAGCGCACGAATCCCGCTGCGCGGTTCGTCGGCATCAGCCTTAATACGTCCGCGCTGGATGATGTCGCGGCGCAGCGCGCGCTCGAGAACGCGGCCGCGCGGACCGGTCTTCCCGCGTTTGATCCGCTGCGTTTCGGGATCGAGGCGGTTGTTGATGAAATGCTTGCTGGGACACCCGAGGCCGCATTCGCGGCAGTATGAAAACTCAATGTGAGGTAGACATGACCCTATCAAGGCGAACGCTTGTAGCCGGTACAATGATCAGCGTGCTGTTTTGCGGGAGTGCATTTGCAGCCGATACCAGCGCCGTCGCGGCGGCCATCGACAAGGCGGTGCAGGGCGCGATTGCGGCTGGTGAGAGCCCCGGCCTTCAGGTCGCGGTTTACAAGGACGGCGCGCCCGTTCTGGTGAAGGGCTACGGTTCCGCCAATCTCGAGCTGAACGTGCCGGTGAACAACGACAGCATTTTCCGCATCGGATCGGTCACCAAGCAATTCACGGCGGCGGCGCTCCTGAAGCTCGAGGAAGAGGGCAAGCTCTCGCTCGACGACAAGCTTTCGAAATACTACCCCGATTTCCCGCGCGCCGCGGACGTGACGCTAAAGCAGATGCTGCATCACACCTCCGGCATCCACAGCTACACCGATGATCCAAGCTTCCTTCAGGAAGCCGGGCTGAAGCGCACGACGGACGAATGGGTCGCGCATTTCGCGAAGATGCCGAAGACGCAGGATTTCGAGCCGGGCACGGGCTGGAACTACAGCAATACCGCCTATTTCATTCTGGGCGGGGTCATCGAGAAGGCGGAAAAGAAACCGCTTGCGAACGTCCTGCAGGAGCGTTTCTTCGGTCCGCTCGGCCTCACGCATACTGCGCTTGACGATGAAAGCGTGATCCTGCCGGGCCGCGTCGCGGGCTATGACGGGACCGGGCCCAATCAGTTCAAGAATGCGGCGTTCATTTCGATGACCGTGCCGGGCGCGGCGGGCGCCATGCGCTCGTCGGCGAACGATCTTGCGCGCTGGAACGCCGCGCTGTTCGGCGGCAAGGTTCTGAAGCCCGCGTCGTTCAAGGCGATGATCACGCCGGGCAAGCTAAACAATGGGCAGAACAGCACGACCGCCGTCAAGGATCGTCCGGCCGACATGCCGCCGTTCGAATATGGCTATGCGCTGTTCATGGGGGATGTCGACGGGCACCAGCGTATCGGTCACGGCGGCGGCATCTTCGGATTCAATACGTCGCTGAACGAATTCCCGAAGGATCGCCTCACCGTTTCTGTCATCGCGAACAGCATCGGCAAGGATGTCGGCGCGGGCAAGATCGCGGACCGTATCGAACGCATCGCGCTCGGTCTGCCACCCAAGAAATAATTGTCTGGCGGGCCGGAATGGATGCCGGCCCGCCAATTTCTTTATCGGGGCACCATCCGAATTCGTGCGGCAAGATTAGTGTGGGAATCCGGGGCGTAGCGAGGCTCGAGTCCGAGCGCGCGTTCGAACTCCGTAATCGCGGTAAGGTCCGTGTCGGTGTCACCGTCGATGCTGATTGCCGCGTGCGCAAGTACACCGAGCCACCCGCCACGCTTTCGGACGAGACAGGCCGTCCCCGCGATCTTTTGCCCGACCGAGACGATGTTGAAGCGTCCGTCGCAGTAGCTGCCCGCCACCCAGCCTGTTTCGGCGGCAACGCCGATGGCGGCGAACCCGGCGGTCAGGCGGCGTGTGAAACGCTCGAAGCGCGTGTTGATGTCGACCGTGCCGGTGGGCGCGATATCGTACAGGCTGAAATTCAATATGCCGGGCCTGTGAACCACTGTTGTGCCGCCGCTTGCGCGGACGAACACGGGCCAGCCGCGCGCGCTGCTGGCCGCAGCGGCCTCCGCGAAGCGCTCCATGCGCGCGAACCGCCGCGTCGTCACGAGACAGCGGCTGTTCGTCCACAGCCGCGCGTATCCCGCAGCGCGCTGGTCGTCGAGCAGCGCCTCGAGCAGCCGCTCATCCTCCACGATCGCCGCCTCGCCGTTCCCGTGCGCGATGGACGCATTGGGCGCGAGCGCACGGGCAAGGGCGTCGAGCAAGGGGGTCAGCCGATGCGGCCCACAACCTCTCCCGCCGCAACGGCGGTTTCGGCCGGAACGTCGATATGAAGCGTGCCGGACGCTGGCGCCGTGAGCTCGAAGCTCGATTTTTCCACCATGATCTCGGCAACGATGGCGCCCTCTGCGACTGCGTCGCCATCGGCATAAAGCCATGCCGAAATAGCGGCCTCGCCGCTCTCGTTCCAGAGGCCGGTGGGGACGGTGATATCGGTCATCGGATCATGGCTCCAGCATGGTGATTGCCGCCGCGGTTACCTTGTCGGCGTCGGGCAATACGAAATGTTCCATCACCGGCGTGAACGGCACGGGGATGTCGGGGTGGGCGATACGGCGCGGGGCGGCGCGAAGCGGAATTCCGGCCTCGCAGACGCTGGCGATGATTTCCGCGCCGACGCCGTAGCTCATGTAATCGTCATCCACAACCAGCAGCCGTCCGGTCTTCCGTACGGAGTCGCGCACGGTTTCGCGGTCGAGTGGCGCGATGCTGCGCAGGTCGATGACCTCGGCGGAATGGACCTGCTTTTCGAGCCGCGCGGCGGCATCGAGCGCGTGATGGACGCTGAGCCCGAGCCCGACGAGCGTGATGTCGCTGCCCTCGCGCACGATTGCTGCCTTGCCGATCGGCACCACGTAATCGCCCTCGGGTGCATCCGTGATCGAACGCTGCACGGTGCCGAGCCAGCCCATGCCCTGCAGCGCCTTGTGATACATGAACACCACCGGATTCGGATCGCGGATCGCGGCCAGCATCAGCCCCTTGGCGTCGTGCGCGTTCGAAGGGATGACGACTTTGAGGCCGGGCAGGTGACCGAAGGTGGCGTAGAGCGTCTGGCTGTGCTGCCCGGCGTCCCCGTACCCTCCGCCGACGCTCGTCATCAGCACCATCGGGCAGGTGACTTGTCCGCCCGAAAAATAGCTCTGCTTCGCCGCGAGATTGTAAATCGCGTCCATGCACACGCCGAAGAAATCGACGAACATCAATTCAACGATCGGACGCATGCCGGCGGCGGCAAGGCCGACCGCCGCACCGATGAACGCGGTTTCCGAAATCGGCGTATCGCGCACGCGCTCCGCGCCGAATTTATCGAGAAGGCCCGTCGTCGTGCCGAACACGCCGCCGAGCTGGCCGATATCCTCACCCATCACGAGCACGGAGGGGTCGCGCTCCATCTCCTGGCCGATGGCCTCGGAAATGGCGCGCGCGATGGTCAGGCGCCGCGCGGGGCGGGGCGCCGTGATGGTTTCAGGCGAAGACATGGGCGAACGCTTCCTCCGGCTGGGGATAGGCGGCGGCGCGCGCGGCGGCGAACGCAGCGTCGACAGCGGCGCGCGCATCGGCTTCCGCTTTGTCGAGATCGGCGGCATCGAAGCCGTCGGCGATCAGGCGGTCGCGGTACACGGGGATCGGGTCGGCGGCTTTCAGGCGCTCGACCTCGCCCGCCGGGCGATAGCCCTCTGCATCGCCCATGAAATGGCCTTCGAGGCGACATGTCTCGATCTCGATCAAGGACGGGCCTTCGCCGCGCCGGGCGCGGGCGATCGCCTCCCCGGCGACCGCATGGACGGCATCGGGATCGTTGCCGGGGATGAAGTGCCCCGGCATCGCATAGGCGGCGGCACGGTCGGCATTGCGCGCGACCGCCGTGCAATCGCGCTTCGCGACGGAAATGCCATAGGCATTGTCCTCGATCACGAAGACGGCGGGCACCTTCCAGACCGATGCGAGATTGAGCGCTTCGTGGAACGCGCCCTGGTTCGCCGCGCCTTCGCCGAGGAACGCGACCGCGACATGATCCTCGCCGCGCAGCTTGCTTGCGAGCGCGGCGCCGACAGCGGGGCCGAGACCCTGTGCGATGATGCCCGAGCAGGCGAAATTCACGCGTGCGTCGAACAGGTGCATGTGGCCGCCGCGCCCGCCGGAAAGCCCGGTCGCCTTGCCGAAGATCTCCGCCGCCATCGCATCAAGGTTTACGCCCTTGGCGATGGCGACATGGTGCGGGCGGTGCGTCGCCGTCACCGTGTCGCCGGGGCGCAGGTGCGCGCAGACGCCCACGGCGCACGGCTCCTGCCCGTCGGACAGGTGCATCTCGCCCGGCAGCGGCCCCTTCGCCATGTTGAACACGGGGGTCTTGCCCTCGAAATAGGCGGGCTTGATCAGCGCTTCGAAATGGCGGCTCTTCACCATCGTGCCGTACATCCAGAGCCGGTCGCTGCGGTTGCTCATCGCGCCACCCAGCCGCCGTCGATGACAAGCTCGATGCCGGTCACGAAGCGCGCCTCGTCGCTGGCGAGGTAGACCGCGCCCATCGCGATGTCCTCGGGCAGCCCCACGGCGTTCAGCGGGCAGAGCGCCGCCACCGCCCCCCACGGATCGTCCGCCGGGATCGAACCTTCGCGCACCCAGCCTTCCACAGCCATTTCCAGCATCGGCGTGCGGATGCAGCCGGGGTGGACCGAATTGCAGCGGATCGGCAGTCCGTGCGCGGCCCATTCGATGGCAAGGCTCTTCGTCATGTGCCGGACGGCGCCTTTGGAGGTGTTGTAGGCGAGCTGGTCGGGATAGCCGACGAGACCGGCGATCGAGGACACGTTGATGACGCTCGCGGGATGGCCCGCGCCGCCGCCTTTCGCGAGCAGGTCCTGAAATGTGCGGCAACCGAGGAAGATCCCGTCGACGTTCACCGCCATCAGCCCGCGCCAGTCGGCCAGGCTGTGCTCGGTCATCGGTTTTACGAGCTCGACGCCCGCGTTGTTGACGAGGATTGAGAGCTTGCCGTGCGCGGCCTCAATATGCGCGGCGGTCTTCGCCCAGTCGGCTTCGCTCGTCACGTCGAGCGCAAGCGGCGCCGCGCCGATTTCGGCGGCGAGCGCCTCGACACCCACGAAATTGCGATCGGCTGCAATCACGGCTGCGCCTTCGCGCGCCATCGCACGGGCTACGCCTGCGCCGATTCCCTGCGCCGCGCCCGTCACCAGCGCGATCTTGCCCTGCAACCTGCCCATAAGCCTCCCCTCAGCACGTCTTTTGAGAAAAAGACCTACGGGAGCGAGGCTGTCGTGGCTTGCGCCAGAACGGCGGCTTACTTGAACAGGAGGGAACTCCGTTCGTCGTCCGCCGCGCGCGCTGCGGTTTGCCGGTAGTCGCGCGGCGAAAGGCCGAAGGCGTCGCGGAAGGCGTGGCTGAAGTGCGAGGCATCGGCAAAGCCGTGCCGCATCGCGATCTGCGTGATGCTGTAGCCCGCCATCGTGCGGCTCGCGAGGTCGCTGCGCGCCGCCATCAGCCGCCGCTCGCGAATCCAGGTGCCGACCGTGACGCCGAATTCCTCGAACAGGCGGTGGAGATAGCGCGGGCTGAAACGGAACGCCGCCGCGATGGTTGCGGCGGAGAGTGCGGGATCGCCCAGATGGGCCAGGATGTGTTCCTGCACACGGCCCAGCAGCGCGCGGCGGAAGGCGCTGCCCGCGATGCGGTCCGGCTCCGGGCGGAAGGCGGCGGCGAGCAGCTCGACCGTCGCGCGCAGCACGGCGGTGCGGTCCTGCGGGTCCACAGTCTCGACCGTGCGGTGGATCTGGCGCAGGTGCGAGAGCAGGATGGAGCCGAGGCCGGCACTGCCGTCCACGGAAAGGCCGCACATGTCCTCGATGCCCGGCACGATGGTCGTCGCCATGCGGTGCGGGATCAGGATCGAAAGCTGGTGCAGCTCACGCGTGTTTTTGAACATTGCCGGGCGGGTGCTGTCCCAAACCGAAATGATGTCGGGGCGGACCACCGACTCGTTTCGTCCTTGCTGCAGCAGGCATTCGCCTTCTTCGAAATAGAGGAGGCAGAAATAATCATCCTCGCCGCGTTTCACGTCCTCCACAGTGCGGAAACCTGCGATGGGGTCGCAGACGACCTGCGTGAACACGAAATCGTTGATGGCGCGGCGGCGGACCTTGGCGCCGTAGCGTTCCTTGTCCGCGCCCGCCAGGCTCCAGTGGAAATGCGTGCGGTCCAGCACCTCCTGAAAGCCAGGGAGCTGCCGTGGCGGCGGCAGCGACGCAGAACTCCACCGCTCTTCGCTCAGAAGCATATGTCCAACCCTCCCCGACCTGGCAGGCTATGCCTGTCCGTCGCGCGATGCAATCGGCATGGCGTGCGGGTTCGCGCTCACCCAAGAGTTGCGTCGCCTTGGCGCAAGTTGTTTGCCGGAGGTTGCCGAAACCTTGTCGTTCGGGTGCGCGGAACGGTTCACAGCCAACCAAATTTTGCGCCGCTCAGGTGCATGATCGAAGCGCCCCGCGCTGCCTAAAAGGAGGGTATGAACATGGCGCTCCCATGCAGGGCGCCCGCATAACCTTGAGGGGGAGTTTTATGAAAAGCCGTTTCCGTTCGTCGCTTTATGCCGCCGTTGCCGTCTCCGCGCTTGCGGCGAGCGCTCCGGCTTTGGCGCAGGAGGCAGATGCGGCCGCCCCGACCGGCGGTGTCGAAGAGATCGTCATCACCGCCCAGAAGCGCGCGCAGAATCTTCAGGAAGTGCCGATCTCGGTCACGGCCTTCAGCGATACCGCCATCCGCGAGGCGGGCTTCACCAACAGTCTCTCCATCGGCGACCAGGTCCCCAACCTCGAAATCAAGACGTTCGGCGGCGTTCCCAACATTTTCATTCGCGGCGTCGGCAACAACGATTTCAACGCCTCCTCGATCGGCCCGATCAGCATATACCGCGACGATGTGGTGGTGGCGTCCACGGGCAGCCAAATCTTCTCGCTGTTTGATCTTGAACGCATCGAGGTCGTGCGCGGGCCGCAGGGGACGCTGTTCGGCAAGAACACCACGGGCGGCGCGATCCAGTTCTTCTCGAAGCTGCCGGGCGACGAATTCGAAGGCAATGCCCGCTTCGGTTACGGCCGCTTCGATCTGTTCGAGGCTGAAGCCGCGGCGAGCCTCCCGCTCGGCGAAGGGCTCTCTCTGCGCGTCGCGGGCGTCGTCCGCCGCCGCGACGGCGAGAAGACGAACCTCTACACCGGCGACGACGCGATCAACGTCGACGAAGCCGCCGCACGCGCGATCCTGCGCTGGCACCCGAGCGCCGACACCGACGTGCGCCTCTCCGTGGGCGGCGGTCGCGATCGTAGCGATTATCTCGAAAACAAGCCCATCGGCACGATCAACGGCGCCGATCTCTTCGGCTACACCGATCCCTATCCGGACAATGCTAAACTGTTGAATTTCAATGGACCTTCGCGCAATCACAGCGACAATCTGTTCATCAACCTCAACATCACGCAGAGTGTCGGTGACCTCACTTTCAAGTCGATCACCGGCTACGACAAAAGCGACGTCGACAACCGTGTAGATGTCGACGGTGGACCCTTCCGCATCGACGAGATTACCTTCCTCACGGATGCGAAGCAGTTCACGCAGGAATTCCAGCTCGCCTACGACAGCGGCCCCCTCAACGCGATCGGTGGACTCTTTCACTTCCAGGAAAATCTAGACGCCGACAGCAACGCCGACCTCCTCGGCGAACTCAGCTTCGCAGACGGCGCGCTCCCGCTCGTCACGCGCGCCACGCGCAAGAACAAGGCCTACGCGATTTTCGGGCAGGCGACCTATGCGGTCGCCCCCGCATTCCGCGTGACGCTCGGCGGGCGCTACACGATCGACAAGGTGCGCGTTACCCACCAGGCCGACCTTGTGCCCGGTTTCTTTGACGCCGACATTCCTGACGGCGCACCCGTGCCCCTGGTGCCGTTCGCGCGGCTGAAGGATACGTTCAAATCCTTCTCGTGGCGCATCGGCGCGGACTACGACATAACCGACGACGTGCTCGCCTACGCCAGCATCGACAAGGGCTTCAAGGCCGGCGGCTTCAACATCGGCATCATCACCAGCGTCGCGGAACGCACGCAGGTCGATCCAGAATACCTGACGTCGTACGAAATCGGCCTCAAGAGCACGCTCTTCGATCGCCGCCTGCGGCTCAATATCTCGGCGTTCTATTACGACTACACCGATCTGCAGGTGCTCTCGGTGAACCGGCAGGCGGGGAGCACGGTCCCGACGCTCGGGCTCGACAACGCGGCGGACGCCGAGATCAAGGGTATCGAGCTTGAAGCCACCGCGCTTCCGACCGACTGGCTCGACCTTGGCCTCAACCTCGGCATCCTCGATGCGAAGTACAAGAACTACCTGTCGGGCGCGATCGACCCGGATACAGGCGACCCGCGCGATTTCTCGGGCAATCGCCTGCCGGGCGCACCGAAGTTCACGCTTTCCACCTTCGCGCAGGTAATGATCCCGGTCGGCGACTTCGAGACGCGCTGGCGCGCCGAATATAATTACACCGGCAAGAAATATTACAACAACGCCGAGAGCGATCTCATCAGCTCCGGCGAGGGCTACGGCCTTCTCAACCTGCGCGCCACGCTTGCCGATCCGGCAAAGGGCTGGGAGCTTGCCGCCTGGGCCAAGAACGTGACCGGCAAGGCCTATATCGTCGACGCCACAGACACGAGCGGCTTCGGCTTTGTGCCGCGCTACTACGGCGAGCGCGCCACCTACGGTGTCGAACTGTCGCTGCGCTTCTGACCACCGGGAAAGGGTAATTCACCGCCATGATCGACGAACGCCTGACCACCCCCGCCGAAATGAAGTGGGCACCCATGACCGACGGGATCGAGGTTTGCCTCCTCTATTCGAGCGCGGAAACCGGACGCTGGACCGTGCTGTTCCGCGCCCAGCCGGGTAGCTTCTTCGGGCCGCACCGGCACCTCGGCGCGGGCGAATACTACGTGATCAAGGGCCGCATGTGCTACCGGATGGGCGAAGCCGCGGCCGGGACATACGGCTACGAACCGCTCGATGTGGTGCATGATTACACCAACTTCCCGGAGTATACCGAGCTGCTGTTCACCAACTTTGGTCCAATTGCTTTTCTGGACGATAAGGGTGATGTGGCATCCATTCTCGATCACAAACTGCTCGAGGACATGACCGCAACAGCCGTTTGAGACCATGAGCCGAACCTACAGCGACGCCCACGCCCAAAGTGTCTCCAATCCCGAAGCCTTCTGGCTGAAGGCTGCAGAAGCGCTGGATTGGGACACGCCGCCGCCGCAAGGCTGGACGGGGCAGGGCTGGTTCGCTGGCGGGCGGCTGAACACGTGCCACAATGCGGTCGATCGCCATGTGGCGGCGGGCCGCGGCGATGACGTGGCGGTCATCTACGAAAGCCCGGTGACGGGGACGCGGCGCAGCATAAGCTATGCCGAGCTTCAGGATGCGGTCGCGCGCACGGCGGGAATGCTTGCCGTGCGCGGCGTGGAGAAAGGCGACCGCGTCGTCATCTATATGCCGATGATTCCCGAAACGCTGTTCGCCATGCTGGCTTGCGCGCGGATCGGCGCGGTGCATTCGGTGGTGTTCGGCGGCTTCGCGGCGCCCGAGCTTGCCAAGCGCATCGACGACGCGAAGCCGAAGCTGCTGCTTGCGGCCTCGTGCGGCATCGAAGGGCAGAAGGTCGTTCCCTACAAACCGCTTGTTAATCACGCACTCGAACTTGCCGCGCACGGCGTGGAGCATGTCGTGCTCCTGCAGCGTCCGCAGGTTGAGGCGTCGATGCAGGCGGGGCGAGATCTGGACTGGTCCGCGGAATATGCGAGGGCGGAGCCGGTTGCCTGCGTTTCCGTAGATGCCGCGGACCCGCTCTATATCCTCTACACTTCGGGCACGACCGGCATTCCCAAGGGCGTCGTGCGCCAGAACGGCGGCCACGCCACCGCGCTCGCGTGGAGCATGGTGAACATCTACGGGATGAAACCGGGCGAAGTGTTCTGGGCGGCCTCCGACGTGGGCTGGGTCGTCGGGCACAGCTATATCGTCTACGGGCCGCTGATCGCGGGCTGCACGACGGTGCTGTTCGAAGGCAAACCCGTGGGCACGCCCGATGCGGGCACGTTCTGGCGGACGATCGACGCGCACGGCGTCGACGTGTTCTTCACTGCGCCGACGGCGATCCGCGCGATCCGCAAGGAAGACCCTGAAGGCCATTTCATCCGCGAGGTCGGCACCGGTCGCCTGCGCGCGCTGTTCCTTGCGGGGGAACGCGCCGATCCCGACACCGTCCACTGGGCGGAGACACAGCTTTCGATGCCCGTGATCGACCACTGGTGGCAGACGGAACTTGGCTGGCCTGCCGCGGCGACCTGCCTCGGCCTCGGCGACACGCGGCGGCAAGCCGGGAGCGCCGGGTTCCCCGTGCCCGGCTTCACTTTCGCGGTGCTAGACGATCACGGCGATCCGGTGGCGCCCGGCGGTACGGGTCATGTGGTGATCGCCACGCCGCTGCCGCCCGGTTGCTATTCGACGCTGTGGAACAACGAGACCGGTTTCCGGCGCGCATTCGAAACCTTCGCGGGCTATTATGAAACGGGCGACGCGGGCCACATCGACGATGCCGGCTTCGTCAATATCATGGGCCGCACGGACGACCTGATCAACGTCGCCGGGCACCGGCTTTCCACCGGGCAGATCGAACAGATCATCGCCACGCATCCTGCCGTGGCCGAATGTGCCGTGATCGGCGCCGATGATGTCGTAAAGGGCATGGTGCCGGTCGCCTTCGCGGTTCTGAAAGTCGGACGGCAGGACGACGGCAATCTCGCGCACGAGATCATCACGCTGGTACGCGAGGAACTCGGTCCGGTCGCGGCCTTGAAGAATGTCCACATCGTCGCCGCGCTGCCCAAGACACGGTCCGGCAAGATCCTGCGCGCCGTGATCCGCCGCCTTGCGAACGGCGAGGATGTACCCGTGCCGCCGACGATCGAAAACCCGGACACGATCGAGATCATCAAGCGCGAACTTCGCGGAGGGTAAGAACAAGGACCACGATCAAACGACGGACGTTTCGGCAGAGCGATGCGTCAACTTTACGACTGCGCCCCGCCCGCCAACGACCGTGTATATGACGTTTCAGCCGGCCCGGTTGACGAGCGGAAACGCAACGTGCCTCAGCAGCCAGTTGGCGGCACTGCTCGCCGGTAGCGGTTTTGCATCCTGCACCCGGAAGTTCATCGTGTCCTCATCTACGCCGAGCGCAAGTTTCGCGAGCTCGCGCGCAGCAGAGATACCGAGGGTGTGGCCGAGGCCGTTGCAGCCGGTCGCGGCAAAGGCATTGTCGGCAAGGCGCAGAAGTCTCGGCGCACCGTCCGGCGTGATCGTGAACTTGCCGGCCCATATTCGCTTGAATTCCGGCTGGGAAAACTGAGGAAACGCCTTTGCGATCCGGGGGGCGCATATCTTCAAGGCCTTGCACATTTCCAGGTCGCCGGGCCCGATCAGGAAGCTGATGACGAGGCATCCTTCCGCATCGATCGCGGGGCTGAACACGGCCTTGTCGTCAAGGTCCGCAATCGGGGTGCCGCTCGGCAGGATCGACGTGCCCTCGTCGGGCAGGGGATCGGTGGCGATGACGCCGCAATGCACAGTATAGGCCGTTTTGCGTAGCGCTGGAAACAGCGCATCGGCATAGCCACCCGCGGCGACAAGGAGCGTCTGGCTCCTCACCACGCCTTGTGCGGTTTGTATGCGCCATGCCTCGCCGTCTTTCGCCGCGCTGAGCGCGCGTGAATTGCCGAACAGTCGCACGCCTTCGCGCACAGCCGCCGCCGCAAGGCCGCGCGACAGCGCGAGCGGATTGACGAGGCCGCCGTTCGGCAACCACACGCCGCCCGCATAATTCGGCGAGTTCACATGGTGTGCCAGTCCGTTGCGATCGATCGTCTCGAACTCGCCACCGAATTCGCTCCACTCGGCAAAGATTCCGCGCTGTTTTGCTAGCGAGGCATCGGTTCGAGCGAGGCAGAGATAGCCCTTGCGCGCGTCGCAGGTGATGCCGTGCCGATCGATCAGGTCGAACAGCCACCGCCCCGAACCCGCGATCATCCGGTTCATCCGCGCGCCCGTGTCGCTGCCGTAGGCGGCAACCATCTGGCGCGGCGTTTTTTTCGCGCCCCATAACAGTGGTGCGACATGCCCGGCGTTGCGCCCGGACGCGGCCCAGCCGGGGGCTTCGGCATCGAGAACCACGACGCTGCGCCCAGCGGCGGCAAGCTCCAGTGCCATGATGAGCCCAGAATAGCCCGCACCGATGATCGTGCAGTCGGCCTCGATCGTGCCTTCCAGCGCAGGGCAGGGCGGCGCTTCCGGTGCAGTGCGGCTCCAGTGGCTCGTGGAGATGGGTTCGTGGCCGAGGGGCGTTCGTATACTGCTCACGCCGCGAAATGCTCCGAGAGCACGCTGCAGATGTAATCGATGTTTCCTTGAAGCATCGCCTGCATTTCGTCTTCGAAACCGCAGACCGCCTGCGCCTGCGTGTTCCACGAAAGGATGCACGCGTCCGGTCCCGCGGGCGTCACGCGCGCCATGGCGAGGTAGTTCGTGAAGTTGAAGGGGCCAGAATCGATGACGCGGTAGACGTAGTAGCGATCGGTTTCGCTATACGCTTCAATCCGCTCGCGCAGCACGGCGCCGCCCGGCAGATGCAACAAGCGAAGCGCGCCGACGCCTTCGCCGATCACCTCGATCCTCTCCACGAGACCCTTGCCGATGGTTTCGTCGCCGATATTCCCCACAAGTGCCCACACCGCGTCCGCAGGGGCGGAGAGGCGCACCGCCTTCTGACAATGGAGCGGCCGTGCGAACCCGTCCGCGAGTGAACCCTGCATGATCGCCCTCCCTTGGCTTCTACAGGCTTGCCGTGATCTCCACTTCGATCATGCATTCGGGAAACGCCAGTCTGCGCACCTCGACAGCGGTCGTGGCAGGCAGGTCGAGACCCGCATAATGTACGATGCGCGCGCCGTTCGCCGCGATGAAGGCATCCATGTCGGTTACGTAGATGTTTTCCTTCACCACGTTCGCCATCGTCGCGCCGAAGGCCTCGAGCGTTCGCTTGATCGCCGCATAGGCACTGCCGATCTGTGCGCTCATGTCGCCCGGAAACGCCGGCTGGAACGCATCATCGACACTGAGCGAGCCGGAGATGTGGAGTGTGCTGCCGCTCCGCACGGCCTGTGCGTAACCGAAGGCCTTTTCGCCGTCCGTGCGAAGGTGAAATGTCTGCCTGTCGATCATGCCGCTGCCTTTCAGAATTTCACGCGTGCCTCGACGCCGAATGTGCGGCCCGGATCGGGCTGGATCGCGTCGCTGGCGAGCGGCACCAGCGCCGCCCCGAAAATATAGCGTGAAAAGGCCGATGTCGCATAATGCTCCTTGAGCAGGTTCTTCCCGAAAACACTGATCGCCCACTGCCCGCCTTCGAGGCCGATCTGCGCATCGACCGTCGAGTAGGCCTTCTGGAACAGGTACACGTTCGGCGCCGCCGGGAGCTGGAAATCCTGGAAGGACTGCCGGCCCTGCGCATTGAAATCGACGCGCGCTTTCGCGGTCAACCTGTCCGAAAGATCGTATGCGTACTGCGCGCCGAGGTTCAGCGTATATTTCGGCGCGTTCGGAAGCTGCTGCCCGACATAGGCGTCTGTCACGCCATCGAAATCCTTGATCTCGGTATCGATGTAGCCGAACGCGGCATTGAGATCGACGCCCTTCGCCGGGCGCGCGGCAAGCTCGAACTCGAAGCCCTTGATCGCCGCTTTGCGGGCGTTGAGCGAGCCTTGCGTGAAGGTGACGGCGTCGAGCTGGAAGATCTGCGGGTTGAGATGCTCGGTGTAGAAGGCGGCAACATTGAAGATGACGCGCCGGTCGAGCCATGAGGTTTTCGCGCCGATCTCGTAGTTGCGGGAGGTCTCCTTGCCGATCACGCGCGGGAAGGCTGATCCCGCCGCGATCGGATTGAAGCTGCCGCTTTTGAAGCCCTGCGAATAGGTGGCGTAAAGCGTCAGGTCGTCCGAGGGCTTGTACGCCACCGACAGTTTCGGCTGCAGTTTCGAAAAAGTGGCCTTGTCGATCTCGGATGCGAGGCGGTCGTCCTGTTTCGCCTTGTTGGTATCGTAGCGCAGTGCAGCGGTCAGCTCGAGCGTTTCGAGAATGTCGTAGTTGACCTGCCCAAACACGGCATACTGATCGAAGGTGAGCCGCGTGTTCGCAAGTGTCGCATCGATCACGACCCCCGACGATTCAAATCCATCAGGCGTGATGCACGTGCCCGCGAACAGGCAGAGATCGAGCGATGCCAGCGTCGTCACATCGCGCTTCGAATGTTGGTAATAGCCGCCGATGATGTAGCGAAGCCGCTGGCTGCTCGGGGAGGTCAGGCGGAGTTCCTGGCTCCAGCTTTCTGTCACGCGAAGCTGCCGGGCAAGAGGCACCAGCGGAAATGGCGAGATATCGAGGTCTTCGCTGAAGTCGACGTCGATCTTGTCCCATGCCGTGATCGAGGTGAACGTGCCGATGGACGTATCGTAATTCAGTGACATCGAAAGATCGGTGACGGTGCGGTCCGTCGAGGAGGGGCCGTCGAGATTGGGTCGCCTCGCTGCCATGTCTTCAGTGATCTCGCCGCCCGTCGTGCCGAGCACGTCGACGAGGCTGAACCAGAGTGCGCCGCCTTTCTCATCCATGTGCGCGGCGCGCAGATCGATGCTGAAGTCATCCGTGGGCTGGATGATGATGCGGCCCGAAACGCGCGTTTGGCGATTGCGGTCGAGCGTGCGTCCGTCGAAATCGTTCTTGATCGTGCCGTCGCTGTCGCGGTGCGAAACGGTTACGCGGGCGAGCACGACATCGGGGACGATCGGGCCACTGATGGCGCCGAACACGCGCCATGCGTCGCCCGTGCCGTAACTCAGTTTCGCCTCGCCCTCGAACGTGTTCGTCGGGCGTTTCGTCGTGATGTTGATCGCGCCGGCGATCGCGCCCTTGCCGTAGAGCGCGCCTTGCGGGCCTTTCAGAACCTCCAGCCGTTCGACATCGCTCAGGTCCATCGTGAAGGCATCAGCATCCGGCAGGATCACGCCATCCACCGAAAACGCAACGGCGGCTGCCTGATTGCGGTTGGAGCCGAGGCCACGGATCGAGATGTTGTTCGTTGCCGTGTCCTGATCGTTTGTGATGTGGACGTTCGGCGTCACGGCGAGGAAATCGTCGATCCGTTCGAGGCGGCGTTCCTCGATCACACTTGCGGAAAAGGCCGTGACGGTATCGGGAACCTGCTGCAGGTTCTCCTCGCGCTTGCGCGCCGTTACGATGATTTCCTCAAAGCCACCGCTGCTCGCGCCCGTCCGCGCCTGTTCCTGCGCGGCAGCCGTGCTGCAAAGCGCTGAAAATGCCGTCGACATCATCAGCACGAAACAGCCCGTGCTCTTCACCTTGCTCCTCATGTTTCCCTCCGCTCCCTTTTTTGATTTGGCGGCCTGTTCAGATCAGGCTCGCCGGTATGGTTTTCCCGTCACCCTCATTGTCCCAGATCGCCGACAGGATGACCCAGCGGCCCTCGTGGCGAACGATGTGTGCGAAAGTGACGCCTCTGCGCCTTTCGCCGTTCATCTCGGCGATGAAGCTGCTGCGTACGCCCGCGACATTGCCGAAGGCTTCCACGTGGCGCGCGATCTCGACTTCGCTGAAATCGGCAAGAGCGCCTGTCGCCCGCTGCTCGTTCATGGCGGCAATGAATACCTCCACCGGGATCGGGCTTGCGGCGCCGGAACTCAGCGCGGCAAGGGTCGCGTCGGGGTGGCAACATGCCCGGAAGATGTCCCAGTCCGGCGCCTTCTCGGCATCCCAGCCCACGGCCGCATAGAGGCGCGGGCAGAGTGCCAGAATGTCGTCGAGATCGGTGTCGGTGATGCCGGACATTTGCGTTTCCCCCAAAGGTCGTCAGCCGATGAAATCGGCGGATGGATGCGCGCGCGGATGGTCGCGCAGATACTGCAGGAAGCACCCCAGCGTCCGGTCCGCCTTCGTCAGTGTACCGGGCCGGAAACGGGCGCGTTCGATGATCGGCAGGTCTTCGGTCGCGATGCGGACTTCCATGTCGTACATCGCGTCCAGAAACGCCTGCGTGCCTTCAGGGTCGGCATCGTCCGCGCCGACCGCGACAGCGAAGAACAGGCGGGATTTGCCCGGTGCGGGCAGGCCCATGGGGGCGACGAAACCGAACCAGCGCCCGTCCACGTAGCCGTCCTGCCAATAGATGTTGGTGCCGAAGATGCCGACGCGAAACTCGATTGCGGTTCCATCGCGCATCTTGCCGCGGAAATGATAGACCATCGAATGCGGCGTCCATTCGACGTCCTGATGCGGCATTCCGTTGTCGAAGCTGATGCCGTGCACCACCTGGATGTGCTGCATGTCGGGCGTGTTGCAGCAGATCACCCAAGGGTCCGCGGGCATCAGGCGGTCGTATTCGCCGATCTTCCAGACGAGCTTTTCGGGCGCTCCCGGAAAGTCGGGGAGGTCGAACAGCGGCTTGGTGCCGTTGAAGGCGAAGATGCAGCCGAATTTTTCGACCGTTGGGAATGCGAAAAGGTTTGCCGTCGGGGGAACGGGATCGCCCGACCCTGTCGCCACGCAGCGGCCGTCCGGTCCATAGCGCCAGAAATGGAACGGGCAGCGCACCGTGCCTTCCACCATCTCGCCCGTGCAGAGATCTGCGCCGAGGTGCGGGCAGTAGGCGCTCAGCACCTGCGCGCGTCCGTCCGCATCGCGCACGACGATCACGCGGCCGCCCAGAAAGTCGAAGCCTTTAACGACGTCCCCGGCGGCCTCTTCGGAGAGGCAGACGGGAAACCACGTCTGGCTGAACACGCCCCCGAAGCCTTCTGCTTCCGGCTTCGGTCGGTCTGCGATCCGGATTGCGCCTGACATCATCTCACCCTCGGAAAGATACATTTGTGTACGGATGCTTCGATATCCTCGCCCCAGGCTCAGAGTCAATACGATATTCGTAGAATATGGCGCCGTTGAACGTGTAAACCGTAACAAATACATTTCAGCGTTGCGGTTACATCACGCTTTCCGTATCAGGAGACATGAAATCCTGACCGGGGAAAGGGCCGTTGATGGCAGTTCGCAGGGGTGCATCGCGTGATGCGCGAGACAAGCAGCAGGCGAATCCCCTCGACTCGGCGGGGGATGTTTATGCGCTCAACAGCCAGATCATCGCGCTACTGCAGCAGGACGGGCGGATGCCCTATTCGACGATCGCGACGGCGCTCGGCGTTTCGGAAGGCACGGTGCGCAACCGTGTGCGCCAGCTCATCGACGAGAACATCATCACGATCCAGGCCGAAGCCATGCCCGAGGCGTTCGGCTATAATTTCAACGCGCAGACCTTCATCAAGGTGGCGGGCGGCGCCGATATCGACGCCGTGATCGCGCGTTTGTCCGTCGTTCCCGAGGTCTTCTATCTGACATCGACGCTCGGCCGCTTCGATCTCGGCATGGCGACCTATCACCAGTCGCACGATCACTACCGCGCCTTTCTGACGGCGCATTGCTACGGTCGGCCGGACATCGCTCTTATCGAAACCTGCATGGTTTTGAAGGTGCACAAGATGAAGCTGCAGTGGAATCTGGAGGGCGAGCGTCGCCCAACCCACCCGGGAAAGGCATAATCATGATCACGGTCGAGCGTGCGGTTCGGGTCGCGGCCCCGGCGGAGAGGGTCTGGAAATTGTTCGCGACCGAGGACGGCCAGCGGCGCGCCGAGGAGGGTTTTGTCTCCTCGATCGAATTCGAAGGCGAGGGGATCGGCATGGTGCGTACGATGCGCACCGAAGGGCATATCGGCGGCGGCTATGTGAAGGAACGCCTCGACCATTACGACGAGGTGGAAATGGAGATGATGTTTCGCATCATCGACACCGGCGACGTCGTGCCGTTCGCGGATTATTGCGGCTTTGCGAAGATCATCCCCGCTGGCGCCTCGGCCAGCGTGCTGCTGATGCGCTCGACGTTCGTTCCTGTCGACATGCCGGAGGCCGACGCGCGGGCGATATCTGAGGAAAATTATCGACTGTTCATCGCGAACGTCCATGCGGCCGTGGCGGCCGGAGACGTCTAATGCGTGTTGTTCCGATTCCGCTGCTGAATGTCTTCGATCACATCAACTATCTTCTGGTGTGCGGCGCGAAGAAGGAGGCGATCGCCGTCGATCCCTACGACACCCCGCGTATAATCGCGGAGGTAGAATCGCTGGGCGTGACGATCACCGGCATCGTCAACACGCACGAACACTGGGACCATGCGGGCAAGAACGCCGAGATGAAGGCGCGAACGGGCGCGGCGGTGATGGCGCCCCGCGCGGCAGCGGGCACACTTCAAGGGCTCGATCGCCTGCTGGTTGACGGCGACACGATTTCGATCGGCAATGAAAGCGTGACCGTCCGCGCCGTGCCGGGGCACACAATGGCGAGCATAGCGCTCTTCGGCACCGAGGAGGGTGGCACGCCCTTCGTTATCTCGGGCGATACGCTGTTCGGCGCGGGCGTGGGTAACTGCGGTTACGGCGGTCACGCGCCAACGCTTCACGAGACAGTCAGCAGCGTGTTCGCGCTGCTTGCGGACGAGACGCGTGTTTATCCGGGGCATGATTACCTGAAACGCAACCTCGCCTTCACGCTCTCCATCGAGCCGGACAACGCAGCTGCGCGCGCGTTGGCGTCCTCGCTTGCAGCCTCGGATGACACCGCGCCGTATTTCACCACCATCGGCGAAGAACGCGCGGTCAATCTCTTTCTGCGGCTCGCCTCCAGTGAAGTCCGCGAGAATCTGGAACTACGGGCTCCCGTGAGAGATGCGGATGTTTTCCTCGCGATCAGGGCGCGCCGCGATCATTGGTAGCCGGAAGGCCGACAGATGATAGGCAAAAGCCGGGGCGGGTGTGATCCGCTGTGCGCCGCGTGCACGCGTCACCACCGCACAAGCCGTGGAACCAACACCCTGCCGAGCAGGGCGCTGATGAGAACGGGCGCGCTGTGCCACAGCCCGACGTGATAGATCGTGTTCGACGAACAGTGAAATGCGAACGCGAAAATCCCGATGCATCCCGACGCAACTCCCACGAGAAGTCCCGCGCGTTCGGGTGAGGTCGGCGCACCCCGCCGCAACCAGAAGACAAGCGCTACGGCTGTGAGCAGCCCGAGGCCCACACCCGCAAAGATACAATCCATCTCGTGAACGGATATCAGTGAGCCAGGAGGGGCTTCGGTCCCCGACACGAGGATGATGATCGCGGACAGAGGCAGCAAACAGGCGGCTGCGGCCACCCACCGCCATCCGAAGTGCCGGCTCCCGACCTGCGGATTCCCCATCGCAACCACGGTTGCCGCGCAGGCGACGCCCAGGATGAGGAACAGGCCGTTGGCGATCAGGAACAGGGTTTCAAAGTGCCCTACGGAAATGTCTCCCCGGAACCCGAAAATGACCGCGACGATGGCCAGCGTGGTGGCCGCCGCGGTTGCTGTCAGGCCCATCCCATAGCGTCGGTGCAGGACGCGCGCCGGACGCAGGTCATCCACCAGCGAAGCGATGAGCGTGTCGGTATCAGGATCCATGGTTATTCCGCTTCCTCAATCAGGGCGCTGAGTTTCCTGAGACCCCTGTGTACATTGACCTTGACGAGCGCCTCGCTCTGGCCTGACCGCGAAGCGGCTTCCGCCACGGAGAGCCCCTCGATCCTCACCAGCTCTATCACCTGCGCCTGGGAAGGTGGCAGACAGGCCAGCAGGCCGTCGAGGCTGAGCCTTGCGGCGACACTCTCCTGGCCACCGGCGACGGACACGTCTTCATCGAGCCCGACCTCGGCGGCGCGATATACCTTCCGAAGATGATCGACCCAGCGATATCGTGCGATCGCCGCAAGCCAGGGCAGGAATGGACGCGACGGATCGTAACTTGCCAGCTTGCCGTGCATCGATATCAGCGTTTCCTGCACGAGATCGTCAAGATGGCACGGCGCGGTGCGGCGGGCGAAATAGCGGCCGAGCCAGGCCGAGCAAGCCTTCAGAAGCGCAGCGTAAGCCGGGCGATCACCCCGCTGCGCCAGCGCCATCAGGCGCGAGAGGCTGGCATCGTCCGCCTTCACCGCGCGAGTCGGCTGAAAAGCGCGTCAAGCGACAGCACGCCGCCGCCCCTCGCGATGAGGACGAGCGCGAGCGCGGCCCACAGGGAATGCACCGGCCACCAAGCTTCCGGGTAGACGAACAGCTGGATCACCATCGTCATGCCGAGCAGCCCGAGCGCCGACAGGCGAACACCGAGGCCGACAACGAGCAGCACGGGAAAGATATGCTCGGCCGATGCAGCCGCAATGGCGGCAAGATCGGATGGCAGCGGGACACGGGTATATTCCTCACGAAACAGATAATAGGTCGCATCGCTGATCGAAAACCAGCTGCCGTCTTCAATTTTCGCGCGTCCCGATCGCCAGAATACACCGGCAAGCGCGAAACGCGCGAGCAGCAGCGGCGCCGCTTCCGCCGCGCGGCTGGAGAGCAGGGCCGTAACCCGCTCCCAGCCTGTGTGAAGCGCGACCATCGGTTTACGCCTTGGGCGTCAGCGAGCCGCTGCCCTTCGGCGTCTTGATCGTCAGGCACGTTCCCGCCTTCACCAGCTTCCATGCATTTCCCTGATAATCGACGCTCGACGTGCCTGCGCAGCTCGTGCCGGGTCCGGCGGCGCAATCGTTCTGGCCGGCTTTCGCGACGCCATAGCACTTTTCCATCGCGGGCTTCTTCGTTTCCGCCTGCGCAGCATTCGTCATTCCGGCCGTCACGGCTGCCGCAAGCAAGGTTGCGACCAGGGGGGTAAGGGTTTCGCGTGCCATCATCTTGTCTCCCATAAGGGTTGAAATCAGCGCCGCCGTCCATGTGGCGGTCTGACTGCAAGTTCGGGCGAAGAGCGCCAAGCGTTACACAAGACGAAAATAAAAACTTGCGACTGCCGCTGTAACCTTTCGGAGCGCGCGCACGAATGAACGGTAGCCAATCCGGCGCACCTCATTGGGAGATTTATCTGATGTCCATCGCACTGAAGGGAGCCGGCATCGCATCGGCTGCAGCCCTGTTCGCTCTTTCGACGCTGGCCTCCGCTGCGACGGCGCCTGCCGGCAGCAGCGGCGCGGCTGTCTCGGGTGCCGACATGGTGCACTGCTACGGTGTAAACAGCTGCAAAGGCAGCGCCGACTGCAAAACTACCGTGCACGAATGCAAGGGACACAACAGCTGCAAGGGCCAGGGCTTCAAGGCAATGAAGGCTGACCAGTGCCTGAGCAAGGGCGGCATGATCGGCGATATCGGCTGACGCGCCCTCCGGGGCGATCCGGCGCACGCCCCCCGCGACCGGATCGCCCCATTCTCTTTGTTTCAGGACGCCCATCGTGACGACAATCCAACCCTTCAATGGCTTCGGCCTCGGTCTTCGCAAGGATCACTACGCCGATTATCTGACCGGTGCCGTTCCGGTCGATTTCGTCGAGATCATTTCCGAAAACTTCATGGTGGACGGCGGGCGTCCGCTCTTCACGCTCGATGCCATTCGCGAGCGCTATCCGGTGGCGATGCACGGCGTATCGATGTCGATTGGATCGACCGAAGGCCTCGATGCTGAATATCTTGCGTGCCTCAAACGGTTGGCCAACCGGGTGAAGCCCCTCTGGGTGTCCGATCACCTGTGTTGGACTGGCGTGAACGGCCGCAACACGCACGACCTGTTACCGCTGCCCTACACCGAAGAGGCGCTGGATGTCGTGTGCAGCAACATTCTAAGTGCGCAGGACGCTCTCGAACGTCCACTGCTGTTCGAAAACCCGTCCAGCTATGTCGCCTTCGACGCCGGCATGACGGAGTGGCAGTTTCTCGCCGCGATGTGCGAACGCACCGGCTGCTTCCTGCTGCTCGACGTCAACAATATCTACGTCAGCAGCGTCAATCACGGATTCGATCCGCTCGCATATCTCGAAGGGATTCCCGCCGCCACGGTACGCCAGATCCATCTTGCGGGTCATAGCGAGGGTCAGGACGTGCTGATCGACACGCACGACACGCCGGTGTGCGCCGACGTGTGGGCGCTCTATCAGCTTGCCTGCGCACGCTTCTCTGCGCTTGCCACCATGATTGAGCGCGATGATGCGATACCGCCGATAGACGTGCTGCTGAGCGAACTCGATATCGCGCGCCGGCTTTCAGGGCACGACGCACGGTACGCAGCGTGACTCTGATCGATCTCCAACGGCGTTTCTACGCCGCCGTGACAGGCGCCGGGGAGGTGACGTTCGAGGATTGGAATCCGGTCCAGCGCGTGGGCCTCGCAGTCTATCGGAATGCCTATCGCTCGCGCCTGATCCAATGTCTTCGTATGAGTTTCGAGAAGACGTGGACGTGGATCGGAGACGAGAGTTTCGATGCCGCCGCGGCGCACCACCTCATTGTGAAGCCGCCGCGAAGCTGGACGCTCGACGACGCCGGCGCGGGCTTCGATGAAACGCTGGAACAGCTCTTTCCCAACGACCCGGAGGTCGCGGAGCTGACCTGGCTCGAATGGCAAATGCAGCAGGTCTTCACCGCCGCCGACGAGCCGGTTCTCGATGCGGCAGGCTTTGCCGCGCTCTCGAACGACTTCACGGAAGAGGCATGGGCCTCGTTCCGTCTTTCATTTGTGAGCGGAATGCGTTCAAGGCGGATACAGACCGATTGCGGGGCGATCTGGGCCGCAATCACCGCTGATGAAAACCTGTCAGCCGATGTTCTATTGAATGAACCGCGAACCCTCCTTGTCTGGCGACAGGGACTTGCTCCACGGTTTCGACTACTGACGGCTGAGGAGGCCGCCGGTTTTCAGCTGATGGGGAACGGCGGCACTTTCGGCGATATGTGCGAGGCGTTCGTCCAGCGCCTTGGCGCTCGCGGCATCGAGGAGGCCGGACGTACACTCGGCTTTTGGATCGCACAGGGGATCGTCAGTCGCTTGGCCGCAGTTCCTGAACCCCAGCCGCCTCTCTGATCGCGCCACCTCCGTTACATATCCAGAATGTGGGGAGACCGGCGAATGCCGCACGCGGCCCGATGGCTATAGCCCGTGGCTATGGTGAATAGCGGATTTTGAGGAAGCCAGCATCTGTCCGGGCTCTAGAATGTTCTGGCGAATGTCCGGGGCAGGGGAAATGGGACAGCGATGAACATGGGTGGAAACAAGCAGCGGCTGCGGATCTTGGGCGCGATCCTTTCGGTGGTCCTGGTCGGCGCGTTGCCCGCGACGTCGCTCGCCGCAAATCCTGCATACGATGTTGTTATCCGTGGCGGGCGGGTAATCGATCCCGAAAGTGGTCTCGATGCGGTTCGGAACGTGGCGATTGCCGAAGGGCGCGTTGTTGCCGTGTCGGCGGAAAAGCTTTCAGGCCGTGTCACGATCGACGCTGACGGGCTGGTCGTGGCGCCTGGCTTCATCGACGTCCATTCGCACGGCGTGACCATTCCGAACGGGTGGCTGCAAGCGTTTGATGGCGTTACAACTGCGCTCGAACTTGAAACCGGCGCGTGGCCGGTCGCCGTTGCTTATCGTACTGCGGCCCAAGAGGGGCGGCCGATCAATTACGGCTATTCGGTTGCCTGGTCGGGAATCCGGCGGGAGCTGATGGGCGCCCGCGCGAAGGATCTTGCGACGGATGCGGAAATCGGGACGATTCTTCAGCGGGTGTCGGAAGGGCTCGATGCCGGGGGCCTCGGCGTCGGGACGCCGGTTGGCTATTCCACCCAAACCAACCGAACCGAATACTGGGAGGTGGCGTCGCTCGCCGCAAAGCGCGGGGTGCCGGTATTTACCCATGTTCGCACCAAGAACGGACGCGATCCAGACAGTGCGCTCGAAGCGTTCGGGGAAGTGATCGCCACGGCCGCAACCACCGGCGCGCACATGCATCTTTGCCATATCAACAGTTCGGGCCTGCGCGACATTCCGCGTCTCACCGGCATGATTGCCAAGGCGCGCGCCTATGGCATTCCCGTGACAAGCGAGGCCTACCCCTGGGGCGCAGGCTCGACTTCCATCGGCGCCCCATTTCTTGCACCGGAAAACCTGCCTCTGCTCGACATCGGGCCGCAAAACATAGAGGTCATCGCCACCGGCGAGCGGCCCGCAACGAACGCACGTCTTGCGGAGCTGCGCAAGGCGAATCCGCAGGAACGGATCATCGTCCATTATCTTAACGAGGCAATCGACGCGGAGCGAAAGCTGATCGAACAGGCACTCGTTCCTGAAGACGGGATTATCGCAAGTGATGCGGTGCGCTATTCCGTAAAGGACCGGATCGTGACCGAAGCAGTCTGGCCGCTGCCGGCGGGCATTGCGGGGCATCCCCGTTCGGCCGCGACGTTCACGAAGGTTCTTGGTGAATATGTTCGTGAGCGGCATTTGCTCAGCCTTGCCGATGCGATCCGTCGTTCGACGCTTCTCCCGGCGCAGCTTCTGGAGCCCGTTGCGCCCGGCATGAAACGCAAAGGGCGGATCGGTATCGGAATGGACGCTGACATCGTCGTCTTCGATCCTGCGACGGTTGGCGCGACCGCGACCTATGAAAAGCCGGCCGAGCCCGCGAAGGGAATGCACCACGTTCTTGTGGGCGGCACATTCGTTATCCGGGAGGGCAAGCTGATTGCGTCCGCCCGCCCCGGCCATGCAATTCGCGGAGGAGCAGCCCAATGAAGACGATCGCAACCGCCTTTTTGGTCTCGGTGACAGCCTTTCCTGCGTTGGCACAGCCAAACGACGGTATCGATGCCGTCTTCGCGCGCTACACGGGCGAGAGTGTTCCGGGATGCGCGGTCGGTGTGGAGAAGGACGGCAAGACCGTTCTGGAGCGCGCCTATGGCATGGCGGATATCGAGGAGCGGGTTCGTGCGCAGCCAAGCAGCATTTACGAAGCCGGTTCGATCTCCAAGCAGTTCACGGCAGCGGCGATCGTTCTGCTGGCGCGGGACGGCACGCTGGCGCTTTCAGACGATATCCGCAAATATCTGCCGGAGATGCCCGATTACGGCACGCCTATCACGATCGAGCATCTGATACAGCACACCAGCGGCCTGCGGGACTGGGGATCGATCAGCGCCATGGAAGGCTGGCCGCGCAACAGCCGGAGCGCTAACAATGATGATGTGCTGGCCATTGCCGCGCGTCAGAAAGGGCTGAATTATGCGCCCGGCGCCCACTACAGTTATTCCAACACCAACTTCAATCTGGCCGCGATTATTGTGGCGCGTGTGAGCGGCCAGAGTTTTGCGGCATTCACCAAGGCGCGCATCTTCGATCCGCTGGGGATGACCAGCACGCAGTGGCGCGAACGCTATCGGACTCTGGTTCCAGGACGGGCCACGGCCTATGCGCGCGAAGGCGACACCTATGTGATCGATCAACCGATCGAGGATGCGCACGGCAACGGCGGCCTGCTGACGACGGTGAAAGATCTGCTTGCATGGAATGCCGCACTGGATGCCGATCGATTGGGGGTGGGCTTCCGCGCTGCGATGGAGCGTGTCGGTGTTCTCACGGACGGGACGCGGATCGTTTACGCTTCGGGACTGCTTGTCGACAAGCACCGGGGGATCGATGAGGTCGCCCATTCGGGGGCGACAGGGGGTTATCGGGCATGGCTCGCACGCTACCCGGCACAGCGCCTCTCCATTGCCCTTCTGTGCAATGCCGGCGATGTCGAACCTGTCGCGATCGGGCACAGCGTTGCCGATCACTATCTCTCAGGCCTGGCGCCGATGCCTGTCTATAAGCCTTCCGGTAAGCTGCCCGCCGGTCTCTACGTGAGCGAGGTCACGGGGGCGCCTATCTCCATCGTCGCGGACGCCGAGGGCGGTCTGCGCATTGATGGTAAGGCGCTCGATCCGGTCGCGCCGGGCCGGTGGAGCCTGTCCGGCACGGATTTCGTATTCGGCCGCAGGAATGATCTCGTCGTCGAGGCTAATGGAGAAAGACTACGCTATCGGCGTGTGGAGCCGGTTGAGATGGTCGATCCCACGCCCTTCGCGGGTCGGTATTGCGGCGCTGACAATCCGTTCTGCATGGTGGTTCGCGCAGCACCGGACGGAGGGCTGTCCATTGCGACAACGGGGCGTCCCGGCCTTGCCGCGCAGCCGCTGAAGCCGGCGTTCACGGACGTGTTCACCAGCAAATATGCGACCATTCGCTTCGTGCGCGATGCGTCCGGCGCAGTGAGCGGGCTCACATATGGTGACAGCCGGGCCTGGGCGGTGGAATTTACGCGGACACCCTGATCGCGATCACCGCTGCGGCGGTATCGGCGCTTCTTCTCGGCCGAGCGGATGCGCGCGCGTGAATAGTCTTAGGTACAGGCGCCCAGCGGCGATGTCGGCGCGGGCGCGGGTATCGAGTTGCAACTCGCCCTTCGCCTTTCGCTGGCCCGGTCGCAGTAGATTGGTGATGATGGCGCTGGGCTTTCCGTCTTCGGTACGCTGCAGCGTGAGCGCGACAGGCGCGTCGTTTCCAAGACGATCGAGGCGGGCGTCGTAGCGTAGTGTGGCGTTGAGCGGGTCGTACATGAAGGCGACATCGGCGCGCGGCCCGTCTCCCAGAGTTCGCACCTTGAAACGCGATGGTGCCGGTGCCTTTCCGTTCGCAAGCGGGGGCGTGCTGAACGGCGGCGTGCGCGGGTGGGCGGCCTGTTCCCAGCCATAGGCGAGGTTCAGCAGTTTTGCCTCCTCAAACGGCTTGCCGAGCAAGTCGAGCCCAACGGGAAGCGCGTTGATGCTGAGCCCGAGCGGAACCGAGAGGGCCGGGAGACCAGTGACTGCGCTTATCGTGCAGGTGCCCACGCCGAACATCTCGGCGCCCCGAAGCGGAGGCGGCTGCAGGGATGTAGGATAGGCAAGCACATCGACACCCGCTGCCGCCATCGCATCCAGAATCACGCGTCGCGCAACGGCCCGTTTGGCGAGAGCCTCGGCGTAGGCCTTCTCGTCTTGTGTTGCGGCTGCGCTGCGCTGTTTTACCCTTGCATCCACGGCTTCGTGAACGAGGCCCTTGCCAGCGATGTCCGAGGCTGAGGCGATCGGTGCGCCCGGATGCCGCGCAAGATAGGCGGCAAAGTCGCGCGCGAATTCATACGCGATCACGCTCGCCGCCCTCATCGTGGGCTCGAAATCCGGAATCGTGAGATTGATGATCTCGGCGCCTTCCGCTTTCATGGCTTCAAGCGCTGCGAGCGTCTTGTCGTGCATGGCCGCGTCCATCTTCTCGGGTGCCAACAGGGTCTGTAGAACCCCGATGCGTGCGCCCTTCAATCCTCCCGGCTTTAGCCCCTCCCGATAGGCGGGAGCGGGCCTTTCAGCCATCGCCTTCGTAATGGGATCATCCGGATCGGCGCCGACGGTGGCGTCGAGCATGATCGCGAGATCGGTGACCGTCCGCGCGAGCGGCCCGGCTTCATCCTGCGTCGAGGAGAGGGGGACGACGCCCGATCGACTGGAAAGCCCGGACGTGCCGCGCATTCCGAACAGGCTTTGATAGGCGGCTGGGATGCGGATCGATCCGCAGGTGTCGCTCCCCATGCCCGCCGCCGCGAAACTCGCGCCGATGCTTGCCCCCGTGCCGCCGCTCGAGCCGCCGGGCGTGCGGCGGGGATCATAAGGATTGCGGGTTTCGCCGCTCAGCGAAGAGACGGTGATCACGCTCATGGCAAGTTCGTGCATCGTCGTTTTGCCGAGAATGATCGCGCCCGCCGCGCGCAGGCGGCGCACCTGAAAGGCGTCGGTCGTGGCAATGTATGTCGCCAGCGCCAGCGTGCCATCAGACGTGGGAAGCCCGGTGACGGCGAAATTGTCCTTTATAAGAACCGGGATACCGTGAAGCGGCCCGCGCGGGCCTTTTTCGGCGCGCTCGCGATCCATGCGGGTCGCGTTTTCGAGCGCTTGCGGGTTGAGCGTGATGACCGCGTTCAGCCTTGGGCCGCGCTGATCGTATGCCGCTATACGCGCGAGATACGCCTCAACGAGCTGGCGGGACGTAGTCTTGCCCTCGGCCATCGCCTCCTGCAATTCGGGGATCGACGTTTCGAACACGAGGCGATCCGCGTCTGCGGCGGCGGGTATTGCCGTCACCAGCAGCAGCATACCGGCACAGGTGAGCGCATTCAGTCTGGCGATCGTCATGCGGATGTTTCCCCTTTCAGCATCGACGATACCGCGCGCGTTCGCCATGTCACGCCCTGCGGCCCATGCTTATTGGCCAGGGGCTATTCAAGCGTGGTTTGCATCAGGCGGCTGAATTCGTCGAACGGCCCCAGGTCGGACGACTGCGGGTTGCTGAGGAACAGCGCGCGCCACCAGAAGATCGCTAGAAACCGCGCGACATCCTCTTCCGACTTGAAGGTCTGCGTCAGCGACGGCTTCCTGATAACATACATATCGGTGAGAAACGATTTCACGTTTCCGTTCAGCAATTCCGCAAGCGCCCGGGCGAATTCGGGTTTCATGGCGTTCTCGGAAAAGCGCAGCAGAATGTCTTCGGCAATCAGCTCCGTCCACATCTGGTCGCGCTTGTAGAGGATTTCCGCAAGCTCCGGCTCGTCGTCCGCGAGCTGCGCAATGCTGCGCATGAGGCCGGGGTGCTGCGAATAGGCCATGGTCTGGCCCTTGGTGGTTTCGAAGATGATACCGAAGAGCTCGTCCAGCGCGACGCTGTTGCTGCGGTATTCGGCGACGAGGGAATCATGGGGGAAGAGATCCTGGATGACCTCCCGCACGATGCTCTGCTTGTCTTTGAAATAGTAATAGAAGGTCGCGATGTTGAATTTTGCGGTGCGGACGATGTCCGCAAGCGTCAGCTCGCGATAGCTCTTGCTTTCAAGGAGTTTCGCGGTCGCCTTCTTGAACTTCTCGCGCGCGATCTTGCCGCGCTCCGTGCTCGGCGGCTCGGGGCTCGTCTCGCGCGCGTTCTTGCGCCTTTTGCGTTGAGGGAGAGGTGTCGTCGCCGTCGTCGTACCCGGTTTGGCCATAGTCGCCTGTTCTGCCCCAAAGATCCCGATCGCCGGGGGTGCCCCGTTCCTGCACCTGCCTCAATACGCAACGTCCCGACAAAATCAAAATGAGCGCGTCGCACGTCGAGCCTGCCTCGCCGGCCGCTAAGCACGCCATTTTTCAGCGAGAATCCGCGCTTACGGAAACCGTATATTTTCTAACTAACGGTAATTGAACGTAAAAATCACCTCTTTGAACGGCAAAAAAACCAAGTATAAACTTGAAATCAAGGATAAACTTGATTCGATTGATAATGGTCCGCGATTCACAGAGATCGCAGCGAAAGGGGGGTAAAACGTATGCAGAAGCTGAAAATGGGTGTGTGCGGGACGCTGCTGGCAACGAGTATGCTGGGTATGCCTGTCGTATCGGCGTATGCTGCGGAAGCAGCGGCCCATCAGGACGACGTGCTGATCGTCACGGCCCGCAAGCGCGAGGAAACGCTGCTCGAGGTGCCGATGTCCATCGCGGCATTTTCCGAAAAATTTCTCGAAGATTTGCGCGTCAACAGTCTTGAGGATGCACTGCAGTATGCGGCGAACGTCGATTTCGACGATTTCCAGAACGATTCCTTCTCGGGCAGCATTGCCATTCGCGGCGTCGTGCGTCTTACCGACGTGGAAGAGCCGGGGTACGGTCTTTACAAGGATGGCGTTTACATCGGGTCGTCCGTCGTCGGCCTCGACGAATTCACCGATCTCGCACGTCTCGAAATCCTGAAGGGACCGCAGGGCGGTCTTTATGGCCGAAACGCGATCGGCGGGGCGATCAACGTCATTACCAATCAGCCGGTGAACAAGATCGAAGGGCGCTTCGCGTTTACAGCGGCGAACTTCGATCGGCAGGAATATCGCGGTACGATCAACGTGCCGATTATCGCGGACAAGTTCTTCGTCCGGATCAACGGCTTCCTCATCGATCAAGACGGTGGCAAGGCCGTCTCGTCGGTGACGGGCGACCAGCTCGATGCCGTGCATTCAGCAGGGCTGCGCGGTCAGGCCAAGCTGCTCGTCAACGACGATATCGATGTGACGTGGACAGCCGAATGGCTCGATGCGGATCAGCCTGCGGCGATCATCCTCAGCTCCCGGACGACGCCTCCCGGCGAAAATGAAGGCGCTCTCGTCTATTCAAGCGAGCACGGCGTCAAGCGTGATGTCCTTCATCTCTATCAGACGCTTAACTGGCGTGTTGGGGAGGGGACATTCACCAATATCGTCAGCTTCCGGTCGATGGACGTCGATTCACGCACCGGGTTTTCGCCTTTCGTGGGAACCGGCGGTGCTGTTCGCCAGAGCGAGCAGGACAACTGGTTCGTTGAAGCGCGGTACGTATCGGATCGCGGCGAAGATTTCGACTATGTGGTCGTGGCCTTCCCCCTGAAAACTGGTCCGCTTTGAAAGTGAGAGTTTCGGCTATTTT
>NZ_CAXBBQ010000008.1:0-133820 GCF_963974575.1 uncultured Sphingosinicella sp.
GGGTTCGGGCACCGCCGACTTTCCGACGCCTCACGGCGTCCGAAACTCTAAACGGTTGCGGACCTTCCGCTTTTAGATTTGATTTATCGGAAGCTGACACGGTCGCATTATCGAATGCCGGGTACCACCAAGCCACCCAAGGGCGAATGCGAAAGGTATCCAGACCGGCTTCGCGAACGGCTTTCCGGTCACGGTGCGCTTCGTCCGCAGGGTTGGTGACGTGCTGACTATTGATTCAGTGAAAGGTGAGGAAAAGCAGCCGTTCAAATATTTCGTGTAGTGCAGCAGTCACCGATCCCATTTTTGGACTGTCGCGTTAGCGCGGGCACGAATGAGCGAAGGTGACTGACTTAGGAATTCGATCTTGCGGTCGAACCGCCAGCATCATCGAGCCATAACTTTTCTCAAAGTGAATTTATTTTTGGTTTGCTTAACTGCATGTTATCTGCTTTTTGCACTTGGGGGGAGGCGGCCCATGGATGATTTCGGAGCATGCCGCACTGCGAGTTCGGCGCTGACATTTGGTAGCAATTGTGAGATGCTTGGGGATGCTGCCTCGTCGTCTAGAGATTGTCACCGAGAAATGATGTCGGCCTTTCCCTACGGATCGCCAGATTTACCTAGCTGGGAAGATGCTGCGCGGGACATCGAAGTGATGTTGACCTCCCTAGGGCTTCAGTCAATCCGGCGTTATCTCGGCCAGCATCACTGGGAAAAAGAGTCGCAAAGCGCGCTCGCGGCAGACGAGGCAGAGCCCGGCCTGAAACTGGAGAATGTGGCCGCGCATAGCTGGCAGGTTGCGGACGCAACAATGCTGCTCGCTCCCACTTTTCCCGAGATTAATCCGCAGCGAGCGCTCGAGCTCGCGATCGTTCATGACAAGCTCGAGCTCTTTACGGGTGATTTCGATCCTGTCGGCTCGGATGGTCAAGGCACCTATTCGCACGCATTTAATGGCCGTGCTCAAACTCATAAGACCGCTCTCGAGCTCGCAGCGCTCGAGCGCTATGTTGCGCAATTGCGTGGGCCAGCACGCGACCTCCAGCGATCACTCATTCTTGAAACCATCCGTGCGAGTTCGGCGGAAGCGTTATTCGTGAAGGCAGTAGATAAGCTCCAGGCTTTGAGCTTCGTTCTTGTAAAAAAAGCTGGTCAGATGACCGACGAACATCTGGCGTTCAGCCTCCGCTATAGCGCTAAAGCAGTCGACTACTTTCCGCAACTTCGTGTTCACCACGCAGTGCTTTGTTCGCGGCTTGTAACGGGAATTGCCAATGTGCGGCACGTCCGCGTCGAGGAGGTACTTGAGGCAATCCCCCCTGCATTGCGCGCGCTCGCGACCCCCGACGAGCAATGACTCTCACCTTTGGCTCGGCGCCATTCCGTTTCGCTCTCATGGGGAAGAGCGGCTCTGGTAAATCAAGTGCCGGGAGGCTACTCGCTGAGCGCTTCGAGGTTCCTCACATTAGGACAGGCAAGATTTGCCGCGAGATCGCGCTTCTACTGTTTGGCAACGAGGATAAGAGTTCGACCCATCGCCTCGATGATGCCCTGACCCAGATCGATCCAAGTATTTTTCTTCGCGCTGCGCTTCGCGAGGCTGGAGCAGAGAATGCCGAACTATCTGAAAGCAGACAGGGCTTCATTATCGATGCCCTGCGCTTCGAGAGCGACCTGACGCTCGCAAAATCGCATGGCTGCCGTATCATCCGGATATCAGCGCCCGACGACATACGCGTCTCGCGGCTAGCCGAGCGCAATCAGGTGTTCGACCTCATGACCGATGGGCGTCACCGCTCCGAGTATGAACTCGACGCGGCGGCTGTGGATTACGAGATTGTCAACGACAACGATCTTGACAGTTTGCGGGCTGCCTTGAGGGCGATAGAGGCGCCGAACTGAATTGCGCCGCAACATTTTTCTTCATTTTCTCAACCGCGACACGCGTGAAGTTTTCGACCTTTACCGTGCGCTGACTCCCGAGAAGCATGCGGCTCTCATGCGACGCGCGCTAAATGCTGCCGCGATTATCTGTGAGGATCGATGCGTCGCGCCTCCCGGGTTTATTGTCGAAGACGAAATCGCCTTTGGACTTGCCGAGAACCAGCGAGCTTATCTTAGCGAAAGCCTTATCCAACTCCCAATGCGCGAGGACAATCTCGCCGAATTCGCAGAGAAGAAGCGGATCGGGTATGAACCGATGCGTGATCGCTATTCCGGACTTTATAATGACACGCGCATTGGCTTTCTTGGCGACACGGCGCGCGGGATCATCCAACGCAAGACGCATATCACCGCCGGGATATTGAAGGATTGGACGAGTGGCCCGGAGGCGGGCCGAAGCTTCTGGAAGCCAGCCAAGACGATATTGACTCCACCGCAGGTTGATCTTGTCGCGAAAATCCCTTTAATGCTCGACGAGCGCGGGGTTGCGCTAACTTGGTCTGCTATCGCTCCGGAACTCCCCGACGAAGTCAAGGTGGCGTTTGGCGTACTTCGCGGCACGCTGCAGCATGTTTATTTCCGGCAATATTGTCAGGAATTTAACCTCTGTGCGCTGTCGGGAATTCCCCACGTGATCCATGATTTCCGCGTGCCGGTCGAAGAGAGCGCGCACAATTTTAAACGACTAGGGCTGTTTCTTGACCTCTTCGAGCTGCGTGAATTGTTATTCGAAGCCCCGGCGGACCTGATCGTCTCGCTGAAGAAACAGCCCGGTTTCATCGCCTTTTGTGATGCCTATGCGATGCTTGCACAGCGAATGCCGGGCGACACCAACATGGTATTTTACGCCGGTCGCATTAGGAACACGCTCAATTACAGCTGGGCTTCGTTGCAAGAAAGGCGTTTCAGCTTCTATGAGGTCAGCCCTGTCGAGGTGAGTGAACTTGCAAGCGTGCTCGACGAGTTTGCAAGTCGGCTGACGACGGAGCATGGGCTTGCGACCCGCAGTACGCCTGAAAACAAGAACCAAAACCAGAAGAAAGAAACGAGATCGATCATGGTGAAAGAGCCCGAACTCGTCCTGTTCGTTGCGCTTGAGGAAGAACTGGAAGCCCTCGCCAAAAGCCTCAATTTGACAAAGACAAATACGACGCCCGAAGCGCACGGCACCATTGACGGGGTCCAGGTCGCAGTGATCTGTCCGCGGACCATGGGTCGCGTTGCGGCGGCAGTGGCGATGACCTCCTACCTAACAAAAAGAAACCGCCCCCCAAAGCTTATCCTGATCGTCGGCCTCGCGGGCGGCTTCGCCGAGAATAGAACCGAGCCCGGTCACATTATTGTCGTTACGAAAGTCGTCGACCTCGCGCTTCGGAAAGTGGTCGACGACGCGGACGGCGCGACGCCGAATTTCCGGAGCGAAGACTATGCGATGGACGACCGGGTTCTGCGACAGATTCACTCTGACGCATTCGACAAGAAGGGTTGGACCTTTGAGGCGTGCGACCTCGATTGGCCAGAAGGCCGGCGCCCTTCGCTTCACTACGGACCACTGGCCAGTGCCGACGAAGTCGTGGCCAGCGATGATTGGCGCAAGAAAATCCTCCAAGGTAAGGGAGGCAATCCCAAGCTGCTAGGGGTGGAGATGGAAGCCGGGGGAGTGTGTGCTGCGGCGGCACGCCAAAGAAATATTCCCGTCAGTATGCTGCGCGTCGTCTCGGATCAGGCCGACCCCTCGAAAGCGGACGATAATTGGCGCAAGGTCGGCATGAAGACGCTCTCCAGTCTATTAGCTGCGATCTCTCTCGGCGAAGTTCTAAAAAACTTCGATTAGCCGAGCATAGCGGAACGTAGGTTGCTATCCGCGATCAACCGCAGTGACCATTTGTCGAAGCGCTCGAGGTTGTTGAGCGTAATCGGAAGCTCGAGCCAGCCAGTGCTCGCGCGCGCTTCGACAGCCTCAGTAATCTCTGCGATGCCGCTGCACTGAAATCGCATATATACAGCAAGATCGGCGCGGCGACCTTCACTTTCCTCGTCGATGACAGCGAGCGGATCGGACCATCGGGTATCATCTTCGATTAATGCGCGGACATGGTGCGGAAGCTCGAAATGTTCTAGTAATGTGCGCGCGGCTGCGTCCATCAGTCCGAAACTGTCTGGCGAAAAGAGCAAAAGATCGTCGCGCTTCACGACGCCCTCGATGCCCATTACCGAACGGATGTGAAGATCGCCCTCTTCGGTCGTCGGACGCTGATTGTCGAGGAATATACGATCTTCAGCGACGAGCAGTAGTAGGAAACGAAACGGAACGAGCTTTGGGTCACGGCGGAGACTATAAAGCCGCGCAAAGCGCCAAGGCAGCTCGTGCAGCTTGGCGACAGCAAATGGTGAGATGAGCTTTGCCGCGAGTTTCGCAAGGTCAATGCGGGGAAAGGCGACTACATCGAAGCGGCCGAGCTGTGCTGCCCGAAGTGGCGCGTGGTACTCTTGGCGATAGCGCTCGGGCAGCCTATCATCTGACTGAAGCGCCCGCAAAAAAAAGCGCCCTGGACCGGTGCGAAAGAATTCGCTCTTAGAGCGGTGCTTTAGGATGTCAGTCGCGAGACGAGCCTGCAGAGTTTTATGCTGGGTGCGGCCGTACAGATCGCGCGGAACAAGTTGCATCTGCATGGCGGTTCGGAGGATTTGGCGGGCGCTGAGCGGTTGCCGCGCGCTTTGGAGCACGCTACGCGCCATTTCGAGATAGCTATCCACTAAGCATTGCCTATTTCCGCGCGGGGAATGGATAGACCTACGCCGACACCGTTTTCCCTGCAAGCCTAGGTCGGACATGATACAATCCGACCGGCCATTACCTATGGCCGGTAGATCGTCGCGAGAGCATTGGGGATTTGATTCACTCACCGCGTTGTGACAAGCCCGAAATGTCAGCTATTTTGCGGCCATCGGACGCAGTCGGAAGGGCCGAGATCGGGCGCACCACGGTCATAACTTTTCCGCCATCCCGCCTCCCGGCGGTCTGAACCTGTCTGATCCGGCTCCCGCGCGGTGTGTGCGGGTCGCTTTGCCTTTGGTCCGGCCGGGCCGGCCCTGCAACCCGCTGACGCGGGTCTTCCACATGCGTTGCAGCCCTTCGGGTGCGGGCCCGGCCCTTGGGGCCGGACCTGTCGGCGCTCCGCCGCCCACCCCGCTCTTCCGCCGGGTGCGGCTGCTGGAGAGGGAGAATGCTGATGGACCCGAACGAAACCCCCGCCGGCGAGCCCGATGCCCGGATGCTTGCCGCCGTCCGGCAGACCTTCCAGCGGATGCCAAAGCTGACCCGGACCGTGTTCGAGTTGCACCGCCATGACGGCCTCGACTACCCCGCAATCGCCGCCCGGCTGGGCATCAGCGTCGCCGAGGTCGAGCGCCATGTATCGCTGGCGCTGCAGCAGCTGTGGCGTGCGCTTCACCATCTGCTTTAGGGGGAGAAAGGTGCCCGCACGGACTTCAGGGGGGATCGAGGACCGCGCGGGGCATTCTCGATATGGGGTTGGCAAGGAGCGCTTTAAAGGCGAGTCTGTGAGCATGAAGACGGGTCTCGAACATCTTCCGGAATGCAAAAGGCGCGAGCTCGAGCGCGTCGTCGCACTACTGCGCGAGGGGTTCGCCGACGCCATCCGCCACCGCACACAGCCGCGCTACCGCGAAGGCCGGCTTCTGAAGATCATCCTGTTCGGCAGCTACGCGCGCGGCGACTGGGTCGAGGACCCCGTCGGCCGCTACTTCTCCGACTATGACATCCTCGTTGTCGTGAACCACGAGGACCTGACGGACGTTCCCGAGTTCTGGCAGAAGACCGAGGATCGGCTGCTTGCCGAGGTTGGCGAGGGCAAAGTGCGGACCCCGGTCAGCGTCATCTACCACAGCCTTGAGGACGTGAACGAGAAGCTCAAGCTCGGGCGGTACTTCTTCACCGACATTGTCAGGGACGGCATCGTGCTGTTCGAGGAGCCGGGCCACCCGTTCGAAACGCCGCGCAAGCTGACCCCGGCCGAAGCGCTCAAGGAAACGCAGGACTACTACGAAGAGTGGTTCGAAAGTGCGGCAAACTTCGACGCTCTGGCGCACGATGCGATAGATAAAGGTATGCTCAAAGAAGCGGCCTTCTTGCTTCATCAGGCCACAGAGCGTTACTACCACACGCTCTTTCTGGTTCGCACTTTGTACTCGCCCAAGACGCACAACCTGAACCGGCTGCGGTCGCAAGGCTCGTGCGCAGCGTGACTGTCGGCGACCGGCGCTACGGGCTCATCGCGATGAGCCGCGAGTTCAGTCTGGTGCCGTGGCGGCCGGTGCTAGAGCGGGGGCTCGGCAAACATGTCTCCGGCATAGCGCGGGATGAGGGCATCAGCTGGACGATCGGGCGGCAGCGCGGCCTTGAGATCGGTATGTGAGATTTTGCGTCAATATGCACTGAACGGCTTCAATACTGTACTTCGGCCGCGCCCCGCCTGGAGGCACACTCGCCCCCATGAAAACGCGCCATCAGTTCTATCTTCCCGATGACCTGTCGGAGCAGCTGGACAGCCTTGCCGGCAAACCCGGCGGGTCCAAAACGAAGATCCTCACCGACGCGCTGCGAATGTGGATCGACCGGAAGAGTACGCAGGGGCTCGACGACCGGTTCGGGCCGAAGATCGACCGGCTGCTGCGCAGCGCCGGCAAGACGCAGCGCGGGATCGACGCGCTCACCGAGATGCTGGCTCTGTTCGTGCAGCATCAGCTCACGCTCGTCGCCCATCAGCCGCCGTTCGATGAGGGCGCCCGCAGGCTCGGGCTGGAGCGAACCGAGGCGTTCCTTGAGCTCGTCGAACGCCGCATCCTCGGCAAGGGCGCCCGGCAGCGGCTTGCCGGGGAGGAGGAGGCATGAGCATCGATGCGGCGCCGCGGGCCATTACCGTGCGCATCCCCGAGGCCTGCCGGATGACCGGCATCGGCAGGTCCAAGCTCTATGAGCTCATCAAGGCCGGCGACATCCCCACGATCAAGGTGGGCAGCATGACGCTTGTGCCGGTCAGGGGGCTGGAAGGATTTCTGGAACGATGCGGGCAAGAAACGGTAGATTAGCACCTCATCGTCGTTCGGCGGTTGTTTCCCAAGCTCGAAACGAAGCCTGCCATTGTAGGCCACACTCTCTCGAACTACTATTGGGCAAGGGGGAATCGAAGATGTATCTTTCGGAAGTTTCAATAAAAAATTTTCGCGTCCTTACGGCTTTCGAACTGCGTCTGAATCCCGGGATCAACTTGATCGTCGGCGAGAACAATAGCGGAAAAACAGCGCTTGTTGATGCTCTGCGTTATGCGCTTTCCGTGAACTCCGGGGAATGGATACGGGTTCAAGACCGCGATTTCAGTCGCGGGGCCACGTCGTTCTCCATCCAGTTGAAGTTCGAGGATATCACCGCCCGGCAGGCGGCAGCGTTCGTTGAGCATCTGACGCACGAAAAGATCCCAGGCACCGACAGTCGGCGCTCGGCCCTCTATCTCAACTATCAGGCAGAACAGACAACACATCTCATACGCGGCGCCCGGCAAATCCGGACTGAACTGCGGTCCGGCGCGAATGCAGAAGGCCCATCAGTGGAACGAGAGGTGAGAGATTTTCTCGCGACCACCTATCTCCGCCCCTTGCGCGATGCGGATGCCGAACTGATGGGCGGTCGCGGATCACGCCTGCCGCAGATTCTTGGCTCCTCTGAAAGGTTCGGAGAAGCTGCCGTCATCGAAAATCTGCTGACGACGATCGTGGCAGCCAACGCGGCGATCATCGAGAATGACGGAGTGAGCGCAACCCGCAAACGCATTGAAGAGCAGCTTCGCAGGCTGGATTTTCGCACGAAACCCTTAAGCCCGCTGATCAGCATCATGGGCGGAACCGATCTCGAACAACTCGATGCGACCGAGCGCAAACAGATGTTCCGCACAATTCTGGAACGCTTGCAGCTGCTCATCGATTCACAGGAACGCTATCAGGGCCTTGGATACAGCAATCTGCTGTTCATGGCGACGGAGCTCCTGCTTCTTGAGCAGGAACAGCATGATTTTCCGCTTCTGCTGATCGAGGAACCGGAAGCGCATCTCCATCCGCAGCTTCAAATGAAATTTCTGCGGGCGCTCAGAGAGGGTTTTGGCGGCCAGAATTCCTCGTTGCAGAGCATCCTTACCACTCACAGCCCGAACCTGGCGTCGAAAGCTCCGCTTGAAAACGTGATCATCATGACGGAGGGCAAGGCTTTTTCCCTTCGCAAGGATGAAACACAGCTGGATGCGCAGAACTACGTGCATCTGGAGAAATTTTTGGATGTAACAAAATCCAACCTCTTCTTCGCCAAGGGCGTCATGATCGTCGAGGGCGATGGTGAGAACCTCCTCCTTTCGACCTTTGCCGACCTTCTCGGGACGCCATTCGAGGATTTCGGCGTATCTGTCGTCAACGTCGGCAGCATCGCCTTTGCGCCCTACGCTCGTATCTTCCAAAGGGCGGGAATGGACGATCCTGCGAATAGCGCCGAATGGCTTGGTATGCGCGTAGTTTGCCTGCGCGATCTCGATCTGTGGCCCGAACCCGCTCGCATCGCGGAAGGCAATATTTACGGCTTTCAGGAAGCAAAACCCGGCAACCAACAATACTGGGAAAGCCACTACGCGGAAAACGCTCAAGGCCGATTGAATTGGATCGCAAACCGCAAATTTCTTGCCGGACAGAATGTGCGGGTCGAGGTAGCGGACCATTGGACCTTCGAGTACGCGCTTGTGCGGGCCGGTTTGGCAGCAGAAGTATATCAGGCGCTAAAAGGCACGCTCGACGGCTATGACGAGTTGCCGGCTGATCCGGAATTGCGGGCAGTCGCCATCTACAGGGATGTCGCCACGCAATCCGGCGCGAAGACGAAGCTGGCCTACACGCTATCAAGCGTGCTGGCTGAAAAGTTCGGTCCGATCATCACGCCTGCTTCCGAGAATGAAACGCCCGAGCAGGCCGACGCGAGACGACAAGCTGACCTCGCGCAAACCACAGCACGCAGAGCCGAGTTTCGGGCAGCGCTGCCGGCATATATCGTGCGGGCTATAGATTATGTGACGGGGCATGAAGCCCCTGCGGCAGCGGTATAGGGCCTGCTCGATGCCGATACCTGCTATAGACGATGCCGACATTGATACGCTGCTCGAGGAGGTCAATGCCACGTCTGTGAACGAAGCGCTGTCTCTTGACGAGGCAAGGCGCGCGGCTATTCGGGAGCACCGCCATGTCCATGCTTGCCCCGGTGCCGGCAAGACGACGCTCATCGGCTTGAAGCTGGTCCTCCTTGCCCGCAAATGGCGCTACCGCCATTGTGGATTATGCGTTCTGACCCATACGAATGTGGCAAAGGACGAGATTCTAAAACGTGTCCGCACCGACGCTGCGGCGACATCTCTGATCAGCTACCCGCACTTCATTGGGACGATCCAGGATTTCGTACAAACCTTTCTCGCGCTGCCGGCCTGCCGCTCCAAAGGATACCCGATCCGCCACATTGATGACTCCACTACGGCGGCCTACATGCGTCGCCGCCTAGCCCCCAGCACGCGCACGTATCTGGACAACAAGAACGCCAGCACTTCCAGATTGCGTCTCGAGTGGGCTCAAGACCAGCTATCCGTCAACGTACCGGGAGCGCCAGGCACCCTTACCGCCTCCTATCAGAACATGATCGTCGTAAAGAATCAGACTCTGGAGAATGGCTATTTTTTCTTCTCCGAGATGTACGCGTTCGCAAGGGAGCTGATTTCAACCAATCCATCTGTCATCGATGCCCTGCGACAGCGCTTCCCGCTCGTACTGATCGACGAGACGCAGGATACGCTGAGATTCCAGGACGAGCTGATCAATCATCTGTTTGGTGATGCTGCAGGCTGCACCCTGCAGAAGGTTGGCGATCCCGATCAGGCGATCTTCGACGGTATGTCAGGCGAGCCGCCAAACGAAACGTTCAATGCGGCGATAGACCTCGCACCCATCCCGGACAGTGGTCGGTTTACAGCGAACATTGCTGACAAATTCTGCGGGCTCAGCACACGGCGTATTGCTTTGACGGGCTCTCGCCCTACCGCCGCGAATTCCCCTTCCTGTACATTCATTCTCTATAGCAATGATACGATCGGATCTGTACTGGATCAGTTTGGCGCTATAGTCGCCGGTCTTCCAGAAGCTGATCGCAAGGTCGTAAAGGCAATTGGCGGGCGCGCCGAAGGCGAAGCACTTAGCATACAATCTTACTGGCAGGCATTCGACCGGAACCAGGCGAACAAGATAGGGAATGCCGATAAATTCTGTGAATGCGTTCGGTCAGCGGTAGAATTGAAAGAAGGGCCGGTTCACACTCACTACCAGCATCTGAGGCAGGGGCTGGTCGAGCTTCTGCGCCTGGGCGGCAAGACGGCCATTGGACGATCTGGAGCCGCAGTGCCAATCACGCTTGCAAACGTAAGGCGGTACTTTGATGTCTCCGGGAAGATGCCTCATATTAATGCGCTGATGGCCGATCTGATGCTTCGCTCCGTACTCACGGCGGACGAATGGGCAGGCATTACGCAAAGGCTCTGCGACATTTTCGATGTCGATAGTGGCAACGCTGCTATTGCCGAGTATCTTGCCTATGCGGACCACGCGCCGGAGTTGCTCGATGAGGTAGTGTTGCCTGGCAATGTGTATCTGAGCCCGGGGGGGCATCCCCATAGAGGTTTCCACTATCCACGGCGTCAAAGGGGAAACCCACGACGCTACCCTCGTCCTCGAAACCAAGTTCGGGACTCTCTTTGACGTAAAGGAAATGCTGCCCTTCTTGATCAATCCGGCGTTGGAGCGACCGGTATTCGACCCAGCTCATGCCACCACCCACGCATCAATCCGGGCCTCCTTTATGAAAAAGATGTATGTGGCGACCACCAGGGCGCGACAACTGGTCTGCATCGCGATGCACCGCGATCGCATCTCGCAGCTGGACCGGACAACGCTCTCGGACACAAGAGGCTGGTCGTTTGTCGATCTGTAGTCTTGTTACCATGGCTTCGGCTATGAAGCGGTTGGGAGGATACACCCAAGTCTTATCGAAGTCGCGGACCTGGAGCGGAAAAGGAAGCACACGTGTCTGACGGTAAGGCTGGCTCAATTTCGCTCGAAGAGGAGGATGCTGGCGCTGGTTCAGGCGCGCATTCGCTCGCCGGCTATGACTATCAGGTTGATGTGTCGGTCTGGCTTGCTCTCGACTTGATGCTCGCCAACAAGATCGCGCAATTGATCGAGCTCGAGCCCGCCTCAGAGGAGGATATCGAAGCGGATCTCACCGAGACGGAGCCTTGCCGACTCGCGACGAATGTCACTGCAGATGGGTACAAACTCGTGGTACAGGCGAAGCTCCGCCGCGGCGATGCGTGGACTGTCAAAGGCATCAACGCCTTGCTGAAACATGGCGGCGTGAGGCGCTTGTCGGCCGCGCGGCGTCTCGCGGACACGGATGTTCGATATCTCTTGATCACCAGCGCCGGTCTCAACGGCGAGACGCGTGGCCTGCGAGTTGGCCGCCCAGGAAGCTGGCCGAAGCCGAGCGGTATGGCGAAAACAACGGTCTCCAGCCTTCCAGCCAAAGCGGCGGGGCGCGTGGGCGTCATTGCCAGTCTTGACGAGGATAAGCTCGTCGGCGAGATCAAGCGTCTCCTGATCGAGCGTTTCGGCGTTCCCTACTCCCGCTGGATCGAATGCCTTCACAAGCTGCGCGAAGAAGCGCGACTGCGCATCCGGCGCGTCGGCGGGGGGCGGTGGCAGCGCGACGAAGTCGCCCACATCATTCGGGAGCATGACGGGCATCTAGCGGCATCACCGCAGCTCGAAAATTACGTGTTTCCCAAGAACTGGGCAGCGCTGCGAGAGGCGATGGCCTCCCCGCGCTATGCCGCCGTCATCATTGGACAATCGGGAACCGGCAAGACACTAGCGACGAGTAAACTCTACCAAGAGCTGCGCGAAGAGAGCCCTGGCATGATCCGGGTTCCGATCCGGCACGGACCGCAGCAGCTTCGCGACGACACGACCGAGCCACCTGTCCTTTACGACATCGAGGATCCGTGGGGTCGCTTCGACTTCGATCCAGCGAGCCGCCCTTGGAACGATCAGCTCGCGGGTTTTCTGGCGAAGGCGACGCATAACCGTCGGATCGTCGTCACGACGCGACGCGACGTGGGCGTCTCGTCCAAAGCGCTCAAGACGGTCGACCCTTGGCTGGTGCCGCTCGAGGTCGAGCACTACGGCCCTCAAGAGCGCAGCAAACTCTACCGGAGCAGGATCGTTACTCTGCCCCGCGATGTGCAGCTGCTCGCCTCGGGTGCCGAGAAGCAGGTACTAGACGAGCTTGCGTCCCCCCTCGAAATCGAGAAATTCTTCGACTCCCTACGCACTTCTGGCCGCCCTGACCCAAAAAACCCGCTGGGCTTCATCAGGGCTGCGATGGACCGGGCGCACGAGGCGTCGATCGAGCTGACCGTCGTTGAGCAAATACGAGAGCGGGATGACTTCGCGGCAGCAGCCGTCATTTGGGGGCTTTTGAAGGCCAGCAACAAATTGTCGATCCGGACCGTCAGGTCGCTGGAGATCGATTTGGCCGAGCGCAACGCCCGATTCGAAAAGGGTGTGCAACCCCTCATCGATTTCTTCGTCGCTGCGCGTAACCTGCGCGTCGGCGAGGGCGATGCGACCTATTACCATCCGCGCGTGGAGGCGGGCGTCCAGTCAGCGCTGAAGATGGCGCCGGTTCCCGCAGCTGTTGCGCTGCGTGCGCTCATCGACGTCCTGACAGACCCCGATGGTCCTAGTCCCGGTTGGGGTTCAGGCATCGCAGCGCGCATTCTTGAGGCAGTTCGCCTAGTTCCTGAGCTGGAGGTGTCGGCAAAGCCGGCGGCACAAAGGGCGATCGATGCCTGGATCGATCAGCAATTCACCGATCCTGCCACGCGCATTCCCGAGCATCTGCGGACTGCGGCCGCGGTTGGATCGGGCGCGTCCATCGGCGCAGAGTTCGGACGATACATCAACCATCGACCAGACAAGACCTTCGCACGCCTGATGCACTGGAGCTCGCCAGGACACGGCCAGGACTGGTATGATCGCATGGCCACAGCCCCGCAGATGAAGACGATCGCGGCCCGCTTTGTCCGCGAGATGCTACCCAATGATCGAACCGGCTATGGTCGAGCGTTAGTGGCTGACCTAGAGCGGCTGGCTCCCGACCTGACGCCAGTATATCTGGAGGCGACCGCGGGGATCGTTCGCAACGGCTTCGATCCAGTTGTAGAAACCCTTGCAGAAGGCGCCTTGCGCGATCTGGCCGGATTCGAGTCTATCGTCGATGCTGCTGTCGCGGAACTCATGCCCACACCAGGCAACCCTGAGGCCGACCGCAAGGAACGGCTCGCCTATATCAACAGCGTCTACTCCGACGAATACATGGAGCATATGTCCGATAAGGGCGATGGCCATACCGCTCAGCAGCTTCTGCGCGCCTATGTCGACAAGGTGCGCGAGGTCAAAGGTTGGCAAAGCTTGGCTCAGCACCCGCACGCCGAGGCACTCCAGGCCGACTGGATGCGCTCCCTTATGGGGGGCGTCCGAAAGGGAACACCGCCCAGCTCTGGGGAGGTGGGGGGTGCCTATTCGATCGTCCGAGACGGGGAGAACGAAGACGCAATTTGGCAAGTGCTTCGCCATCACTGGGACGATTCCTATCGTGATCACCTAACGGAACGGATCCGGAATGGGAGCGATGATCGGGATGTCAGGACGGCGGCGCTCGCCTGCTTGATCGCCCACCATCGGAATATGCTCCCGCAGATACTGGACAGCCTGATCGCCGCCGGCGATCGCGAGCGTGCAGTCGAACTGGCCATCGACCTAGGCTACATCCTTGCTCAGCGGGCCCCGATCACGCACTTTCCCACCATGGAAGAAAGCGGGCCAAGCCCCGAGGAAGCGGAAGCGACCGCGGCCAAGGATTTACTGCCCGTGGACTATGCGGCAATCGCGCATGCGGCCCGTGTCTTGCGCAGCAACGATGACCCCGTGGTTCCGCTTCCTCTACCTGTAACGGCGTTGCTGGCCGCGACGCCGGCGACCCGCCCCGAAGTTCGGCGGCTGCGCATCAAGCATCATGCGACGTTGGGAGCAGCGGTCCGACCCGACATCGAGGCCACGCTGGCTGAAGCGCGCGTGAGCTGGGAGGACACGCATCCTTGCGCCGAGGCGATTGCGGCTGCTATAGCGCTCAACCTGACCGAGATCATCGAGAGCGCTCTCGACCATATGTTTGCCGATGTCGTCGCGCCCGCGCTTACGGCCATCGGTGGACCTTTGCTGGCCCCCCTTCCTCAGGGCCTCCTCGAATTTGCCAAGGCGGAAGGAAGTACTATCAGGAAGGCGCTTGTCGCGCTCCTGTTGTCAAAACCGCATCCAGACCATGTGCCGACGCTGATGACGCTCGCTCATGACCAATGGTCGTCGTCCTACCGGCGGTATGAAGAAGATGACCATTTCCCGATAGCACATCAGGCGATCGCCGCGCTTGGTGCGCTTGGCGACCTTCCGATGGACGTCCTCGAGCCTCTCGACGCCTTGGGCATCGAAACCACAGATCCGAACCTGCGTTACAACATCTTTCAATTGCTGGTGACGCATGGCGGCAGGCTGATGCAGGAACGGCTTCTCGATCGCGCCGTGACGCCCGGCCGTGCCTCGGTGAGGCGAGCGGCCGCACACGCTTTGGTCTTCAAAATGGAGAGCCTCGATGCGGCTGTGGTTGCAGCAATCGATGCGGAGACGGTAACCACGCGGATGCCGAGCGTGGCGGCTTCTCTGGTGCTCGCCGCAGCACACCGGGGAGGGGACGAATTCGTCTTCGAATTCGCGCAGCTGCTCGCGGCGCGTCCGAAACGCCGTGTGCTCGTCCTTCTCGCGATCTGGATGACGCGGGAACAGCGACCTAGGCTCGCTGAGGCTCTGGAGGGGCTGCTGCCGACGGAACATCCGGCGATCGCCTGGCTCCGGACCGGGCCAGCATCGATTGCGGTCGATGACCTGGTCAAGGACCTGGGTGACCCTGCTACCTGCCAAGAGGTGCTGCGCTGGGTTAACCCGAAAGAGGCGAAGGCGTGAAGAAGCCGTTCGATTTGCTGCGAGAGGTGGCCCGCTTCGGGCTGAGCCACGGGCTCTCGCTGAACGATCCGGACATGCCCGCACTGGGGAGATCGACAACTACGGGATGGTGCCGGTTACGATCGCCAAAGCGCAGCTATTCTGCGAGGGCAAGGAGCTCCTCCACCCGCGTGACCAGCAAATCGCATGGACGGTCATGAATTATAGCGACTGGGGAAACTCCAGACGCACGGTCGTTCGTTGACGGAAAGCGCCTTCTTGCGATCGAGTTAGAGAGCACCCCCCCTGAGCTAAGCTATCAAGGTTTCGGGATGGCCGGCAGCCTCAGCCGCATGTTCGCTCGTCATTACGCGCAGCAGACAATGTCGGGTGGCGAGATCATCGATATCAGCGCTCCCATTCAAGCCCAGTGGTTTGGGGCGCTCCAGGCCAGCGAAGGCCTTGGCCGGATGCCGCTTTGGCGCTTCCTCACGCAACCCAATTACGAAGATTTTCAGCCTACGGCAGACGACAGCCGCACAGTCGCGTAGCTTCAACGCAACAGCGTTCTAGCACACAAGCGGAGAAACTAACTGGGATGGCGCATCCCATCTCAAGAGCGACCTAAACGAACGACAAGTTCCGATAAAGCCAAACGAGTCTGGGAACGACCGGAATCAAGGCGGGTGCCGCCAGATGCATCTACCTCTGCGCCGGGCAGTTATGTCACCGCGCCATCTGAAAGCTGCATGACCGCAGACGACCCAGTTTGAGACGGTTGGTGAGCATCTCGTTTACACCGAGAGGGGCGGTTACAAATATTTGCTTGGCCATCCGGCGCCGATCGCATCGGTCGCCAAAGAGGCTCAACTAAACGGCGAATCACCAGCTAATAATCGGCGCACAAAAGACTCTCTGGACTCGAACCATTCTACAAAAAAGTCCCTTGGTATCGGTCATGGTATCGGTGATTTTTTTCAAAAAATTTTCAAGTAAATCAAATTGCTAAGATACCAATTCGAGTCCCGTAGGGTCACCACGAAGCATTCCCAAGACATCCCAAAGCATCCCATAAGTGGCTGTTTTCCGCCATTTATTCTGCTATAATGCTCCCAGGCCATCCCGCTCTGGACCGCCACATACCATAATCAGCCCCCGCTTCTCACGCTGGCGTCCCGCTTTTGCTTGTGCCACCACTGCAATCGGGGGTGCATATGAGCCACGTCTTCATTTCCTGTTCCCAACGGGACCAAGCGGTCGCCCGCCGGCCGGTTGATGCGCTGGAGGGTGCCGGCATAAGGCGGCGCCTGATTCTGCTTCTCAGCCTGCTCATCATCGCCGCAAGTCCCGCGCTGGCACAAACCGATGCACCGGACGGGACGCTACTATCGTCCGAACCCTGTCCGCCCAATCCGAACCGCTCCCACGAAGACTTCGTCCGAATGATCCGCGCAGATCTGGACAGCGAGGTGGAGGCGGCGCGTGAGGAAAACCTGGTCATGCCGCCGATCAGCGACGCGCAGCTGGCGGCAGCGCTCTCGGATCGGGCGCGGGTCGAGGAGGGGCTGGCCTATCGCGGCTTCGAATGCCGTGTCATCCGCTACGCAAGCGGCGGCTTGCGGATCGCCGGCCTCTTGTGGAAGCCCATTGAGACGGAAGGCAAGCGCCTGCCGCTGCTGATCGCGTTGCGCGGCGGCAACAACACGTTCGGCCCGATGCAGCCATGGATGTACCACGGATGGTACGCCTTTCTGAAGGCCGGCTATGTGGTGCTTGCCACGCAGTATCGCGGTGGGCCGGGCAGCGACGGCTCTGATGGCTTTGGCAGTCGGGGCGACCTGGACGATGTCCGGAACCTGGTACCGCTGGCGCAAGTGCTTGGCTATGTCGACACGTCTCAGACCTTCGTGTTCGGCGGCTCCCGCGGAGGGATGCAGGCCTATATGCTGGCGCGGGAGGGGTTTCCGATGCGCGCCATGGCCATCCGGGCCGGCGCCGGTAGTGTTCGCGACGCGAACCGGCCGAAGTTGATGCCGATGCGGGCTCGCATGATGACGGACTATGCCGCAGACCCGGAGGCCGCGCTCGACCGCCGCTCTGCCATCCTGTGGGCGGATGAGATCAAGGTGCCCACTATCCTGTTTCATGGCACTGCCGACTGGCGGGTGCCGGTCAAGGACGCGCTGGATGTGGCGCAGGGGCTGAACAAGGCCGGCACGCCCTTCGCGCTACACATCTACGAGGGCGACACCCACTCGATGACGCTGAACGCTCCGGACATGATTGCGCGGACGCTCACCTTCTTCGAACACTATCGCACCGGCACAGCCGATGACGGGGCTAAACCATCCGAAGCCGACGCAATGCCTCTGATCCACACCGACGGCGAACTCGATCGGTAGGCCAACCACACCTGCCATTCGGCTTCCGGACATATGCCGGTTATTTCTGTTGTACCTTTCGCTCCGGTCGGACGAGCGACCGAGTTAGGCCGTGTCCGATCAGTTCGATATTGGACGAGCGCAGAATAAGCCGACGCCCGTGAAGCAAAGCTGAAAATGCTGATGGACACCCTCCACGGTCTTGGCATTCAGGCATCGGCGTTTTCTATCGATAGTCGAGCGAGAACGCCGCGCAGGCCGGAAACGCCGAGGCGGCGATAGGTCATACCGAGGTGATTGCGGACGGTCGTGTCACTGATCTTCAGATCGTCGGCGATCGCCCTGACGGTCTTGCCCAGCAATCGCGCATGAAGAATCTGCTTCTGGCGTCGTCCCAGCGGCAGCAGGGCAACGCGATCGAGCAGCGCCGGCGTGATACCCAACTGCCAGCGCGTCCGCTGGCCGGTCTTGCGCCGTACGGCGGAGAGATGATGGGCGACGGTGGACGATGCGATGCCGAGGTCGTGGGCGATGTCGTCGTTGCGTGCGCCGCACGCGGCCTGCCGGGCGACGAGTGCCTCGCGCGGGGTGAGGCGCGAAAAGGCGATCGCGTCGCGGGTCCAACCCTGCGCGGCATTCGAAGGCGCGCTGATGACCAGAAGCGTCCGTTGCCCCTGGCGATACCGGCTGAGAACGACGTTCAGTTCATGACCGCCACGGCCCAGCCTGTATTGCTGCCGGTCATCGCCGCTACCTGCAAGACTCTGGCGGCAGAGCGCAGCAAGGTCGGGCGCGAACAGGGGCGGCTGGCGGGCACCGCGCCGGATATCCGCGAGGAGCTGTTGCAGTAGCGGCGATTGCTGCGGCCACCGGGCGACCGGGTCGAGCTGATCATTGAGGATCAGCAGATCGCGTTCGCGATACTCCCTGCGCAACTGTTCAAGAAGCCAGGCGCCCTGCGCCTCCCGCTCCCGGTAGCAGATGCGCTCGATCCCGCCCTTCAGGAACGGCAGCAGCGCGAGCGCGACCTGCTCGTCGCGCGTGCTGAAATGCCCGTCGCGATGCGAGCGGTGCATGACGATGGTGGCGAACAGATCGTCGTCCGTCGGGATGGAGAGCGCGAGCGCGTGGCGAATGTCGCGCGGCTTGTAGAGTGCGGTGTAGTACGCATCTCGCGGCTCGCGGGTGGTTGGCCAGATCATATCGGAATTGAGAACGCCGCTGCGGCGGCGGCTCTGGCTGCGCATCAGCGCCGTGCGCCCGGGATCCTGCTGGTTAAGCCGCTCCATCAGAAGCGGAAATTCCTGATCGAGGCCGACGCTGTGCAGGTTCTGCCAGGCCAACTGGCGGGAGTGGGTGATCGCGATGAACATCGATTTGCAGGCGAGCAGGCTGCTGAGCCGCGGCATCATCGTCTCTATAAGCGCGTCGGTGCCGTGGCACTTGAGAACGTCGGCGCCGATGTTCAGGATCTGCCGGTACTCGGCTGTTTGCAATGCTGTCATCACGCCATCCTCCCCAAGGCCGTCGCGCGCACACCCCCAGGATAGCAGCGATTCCCGGGCGCCTCAAACTGATCAATTCTTGCCATGAAATTGATGCTGTCTGGCTGCTTGTGGCGTGGTCCGGCACGGCCCTAATCAATCCCCAACAACAAGATTAAAGATGGGGGAGAGAGACCATGAAGGATCAGACACAACGTTTCATCATGCGGCAGCACCACGTCTCGCTGCTGGCGCTTGCCGCAGGGCTTTCGGGGCTGCTCGTAGAACCGGCCGAGGCTACCGCGCCGGACGCGCCGAGCGATGAACAATACAGTATCGAAGAGATCACCGTCACGGCTCGCAAGCGCGAGGAAAAGCTGCAGGACACGCCGGTTTCGATCGTTGCCCTCTCCGGCGAGGACATTGCGCGGCGCCAGATCGTCAGCCTTGCCGATGTCGGCCAGCACGCGCCCAACGTGCAATTCCATGCAAGCGGCGTCGGCGGCCGGAATTCCGGCCAGGCCTTCATTCGCGGCGTCGGCCAGTCCGACTATCTGCTCACCACCGATCCTGGCATCGGCGTTTATGTCGACGGTGTCTATCTCGCCCGTTCCATGGGCAGCATTTTCGATCTGGTGGATATCGAGCGCATCGAGGTGCTCCGCGGCCCGCAGGGCACGCTTTACGGCAAGAACACAATCGGCGGCGCCATCAACATCGTTTCCACGAAACCGAGCCTCACCGAGGCTTCGGGCATGGTGGAAGGGCGCGTTGGCCGCTTCAGTAGACTTGACGTGAAGGCCAAGGCCGAAGTGCCGCTGATCGCCGACAAACTCGCCGCAAAAGTCGCGCTGAGCACGCGCGACGCAGAGGGTTTCGGAACGCGCCTGCTGACGGGCGAGGAGCAGGGAAACGAAAACAGCGCGGCGGTTCAGGCGTCGCTCCGCTGGATGGCCGACGAAGACGTGGAGGTGACGCTCTCCTTCGACAAGACGCGCGTGCGCGAGACCTTCTCGCAGGTGCATCTGGAAGAGATTTCGGAGGCGCCGCTCGTCGGGCTCTACAACATGTTCGTCGCGCCTTATGATGCAAGCTACATCACCGAAAATCCCTATGAGAGCTACGCCACGGGCGGCAACCGGAACGACCTCGATGTCTGGGGTGTCAACGGCACGCTCGAATGGAGCTTCGGCAACACGACGCTGAAATCGATCACCGCCTATCGCCACCTGAAATCCGTGTTCGAGACGGACCCGGACGGTTCGCCGCTCACGATCGTCGACGAACAGGACGATAATCGCCAGCGCCAGTTCACTCAGGAACTGCAACTGTCGGGCACCACTTTCGATGACCGTCTGAAATGGGTGGTGGGCGCCTATTATCTGCACGAGAACGCGCAGGGCACTATCGATGTCCAGATCTATCCGGAACTCCTGCCTGCCATCGGCCTCGATATTTCGCGCCGGATCGAAGCGAAGCAGATCACGCGCAGCACATCGCTCTACGGTCAGGCCAGCTACGCGCTTGCCGATGGCCTCAACGCGACACTCGGCCTGCGCTACACGCATGAGAAGAAGCGCTATGACACCTCGCTCTATCTGCCGCTTTCCGATGTTTTTCTGATCGACCCGACGCGCCGTTCGCAGGACTGGAATTCGATGTCGCCGCGCTTCGGCCTCGACTACCGGCTGACCCCGGAAGTGATGGTCTATGCATCGGCGGCGAGCGGCTTCAAGAGCGGTGGGTTCAACGGCCGCTCCTCCACCGCCAACGAGGTGCAGCCCTATGCGCCGGAGAAGCTGTGGAGCTATGAGCTCGGCCTCAAGTCTGACTGGCTCGACAACCGGCTGCGCGTCAATCTCGCGGGCTTCTACAACGATTACCGCGACATCCAGTTCATGCTGAGCACCGCCGACGAGGACGGCGTGCAGGTCGTCCTCGTGCAGAACGCGGCGAAGGCGCGCGTGATGGGCGCCGAGCTAGAGGTGACGGCAGCGCCCGCGCCGCGGCTGCTGCTGTCCGCCTCGGCTGGCCTTATCGACGCGGAATTCACCGACGTCGCGGCGGGCGCCGCCATCACCACGGCATCGCATTTCGCCTCCACGCCGAAGTTTTCCTCGTCGGTTTCCGCCGAGTATGGCGTGCCGCTGGGAGACTGGGGCACGCTGACGCTTCGCGGCGACTACAGCTACCGCAGCCGCATCTATTACGAGGTCAACAACCTGCCGGCCGTGACGCAGAACGGCTATGGCCTGCTCAACCTGCAGGCAACGCTCGAACCCGAAGACGGGCGCTATGCGCTGATACTTGCGATGACCAACGTTGCCGACAAGCGCTACAAGTCGACCGCCGTCAGCACGCTCGACAGCCTCGGCTTTGCGAGCGCGCAATATGGCCGCCCGCGCGAGTGGTCGCTCACCGCCCGCGTGCGTTTCTAGGGCACGCGCATGGGCCGTGCAGCGACAGGTCTCCGCTATGGCATGGGCGGGGCTGCGGCGGGCGCATTGGCGATGATAGCCGTGCTCGCCTTTCCGCCGGTCGATCCGCCGGGCGCCGCGCCGATCCGTACACGCGGAGCCGACGGGCAGCTCGTCGAGCGGTTCGAGATCCGGCCGGCCGACATCATCGCGCATACCAGCGACGGAAGCCTTGGCGTGCAACCCTTTCCGGCGCGGATCGAGCCGGTCGGCGGGCCGACGGCGGGCAGTTCGGTGTTGACGGCGAAGCTCAGGAACGCGCGCGGCGCGGTGATCGGGGTCGCCAGCCGCTACACGCTGACGACCGACAGTCCCGATCAGCCGGACCGGCTGTGGACGCTTGTCATCACCCGACGCGGAACGCTCGCCACGACCTGTCCCGCAGACGCAGCGACACCCTGCGGCAGCGTGCTGGGCGGAACGGGCACGTTCGCCGTGTTTCGGGGACGCCTGGAGGAAACCGCACGCGGTGCCGGCTATGTGCTGGCGCTGACAGGCACGGGAGAGCGCTGATGGATGTTCTGCTCAGAGGGGTGACGGCACTGGCGGGCACGCTGGCAGGTGCCGTCTTGGTGCTGGTCGCGCTCTATGCCTTTCCGTTTCGCCACGTAGACCGGACCGAACGCGTGCTGCCGGCGTTTCTGGCCGCTGCGCCGGATCACGAAACCTACCGCCTGCGACTTTCGGGCGATCTGGTGTCGGTTTCGACGTCGCCGACCCCGGCGATTTTTCCCAATCGCCCGGCGGGAACGCCGCCGCTCGTCGAGCCCAACGTCAGCATGGGGCTCGCGCTCATCACCCACATTCGGGACGCCGACAACCGCATCGTCGGCTTCGCGACTGAACTTGAAGCTGCGCACGAGGACAGCAGCTTTCTGCGCGGCCGGCTGATGACGCACACCACGTGGACCGTGGTGCTGCCAGGCCGGGGCGTGCTGTTTCTCTACCAGACCGAAGACAACTGGACGCTCGTGACCCGTTTTCTGCTGCCGAGCTTGCTAAGAGGCGCGCTCTGGCGTGGCCGCTGGAACCACCTCAATACGCTGGGCCCGTCGCCGCAGGGTTATGGCGAGGTGATCGCCGGGACGGGCATTTTTGCCGGGCGGAACGGACATTTTGTGGAGGTCGCCGAGCTGCGCGGCTTTCAGCCCGACGCGGTGTTCGAGGGCGTGATGGACCTGCTGGTTTCGCGCGATCATACGGAGGGGAAATGATGTGCAATCGTCTGAAGTGCTCGCTTCTTGCGGCTGCGCTGCTTGTGGGGGCATTGCAAACCGCGCGCGCCGATCCGGCCGCGTCGCTACCCGGCGAGACGGTTCTCTCGTACTTCGCGCAACTGCCGGATCACGGTGTCGCGCTGACAACGGGCGGCGCCGTGAAAATGCGGCGCGGACCAGAGGGGATCGCGGCCCTCGCCGAGCCATCGCTCGACAATACGCTCGCACTGATCTGCAAGCTCGCCGACACTGGGGGCAAGGTTGTCGGTTTCGCCTCGGAACTGGAGATATTTCCCGCTGACCCGTCCGCCGTCGATACGAGCTGGCCGACAGCTTGGACGCTAGCCATTCCGGGCCGCGGCATGATCTACCTTCACCAGATCGAACGCTCCGGTAGCCTCGTCACCGACATCATCGGGCCAACCATGGCATCCGGAAAGCCTTGGTCCGGCGACTGGACCGTCACCACCACCGTCGGCCCGCTACCCGGCGGCCGGGGCCGCATCGTCGGCGGAAGCGGCGAATTCGCCGATATCGCGGGTAGCTTTGTCGAGGTCGATCGGCTCACGCACTATTCCGTCGATGGCGTGTTGACGGGCACCGTGGAATTGCGAATGTTCTTGCGCAAATGACTCTAAGTCCAAGCCACGCAGGCGTTTGCGGGGCTATGCTCGTTCGTTTCAGGTGTCGATAGCAGTTTGCTTTTAATCCCTCCCGGCTTTCCATCTTCGAGGCACAACGGCGGCCGGCGCTATGGCCGCTTTTCGGTCGCCTCAATCATCTGTCGAAGAACCGAGAAGGGGTGCGAAGCTGCCGCAAAAGACCTGATGAATGACCGGCAGCTATCGAGGGATCAGATTTGCCCTTTGAACGGCGCCTTTGTCGAAGGGTTTCGGGCGCCGGCAGGCGTACGAAAGCCTCACATGCAGGAACCCGCGGGTCGCACGCGATGACCTATGGGGATTTCGGATTTTGGCTGGTCTTCATGGCCGACCGCACGCCATGCGGAGACCGCTGAAGCGGGGTTTCGGATGGGGTGGAACAGTCTGTCGAGTGCTGTTGACGGCGGGTTCGGGCTTCGGAACGACAACGCGACAAGGCAGCATCGGGATAAGGCGCACGTCTCCATGGCCGCCAATGCATAAGCGCTGCGGATCGGTTCGGGATCAGGTCGTGCCGGGTCACGCGAGGATCTTCCCGGTTGTCGCCATCGTCGATGGCGGTGCCCGTGGCTGTTGCCAGCGTTCGAACGTCTCAATGATGATCATACGCCCGCCGCAACAGGGACACGGCGGGCGATAATCGTCAGATTCGGCGGTGTTGTCGTTGGCCGGTTCGGGCGCAACCTCGAGCAACCTGCGGGCTAGCGCGAGGCTGGCCTTTCGGGCGGAGCCGGCAAGCAGACCATAATGGCGGATGCGATGGAACCCGCGCGGCAGGACGTGGAGCAGGAACCGCTGGATGAACGCGTCGGTGGCGAGTGTCATGACCCGCTGACGCTCCGGGCCGTCGCGGCGATAATCCTTGTAGCGGAAGGTGACGCCGTTGCCGTCGAACACGATCAGCCGCCGGTTGGAGATCGCGACGCGATGCGTATAGCGCGACAGGTAGGCGAGCACGGCCTTGGGACCGGCGAACGGCGGCTTGGCGTAAACCACCCAGCGCTTCTTCCGGACCGGCGACAGGTGACGCAGGAACGCCCGGCGGTCAGCCAGATGCGCAACGCTTCCGCCAAAGAAAAGACGTCCTGCATCGTGCAAGGTCAGCAGCCGGGTGAGGAACAGGCAGCGGAACAAGGCGCCGAGCACGCGCACGGGCAACAGGAACGCGGGCCGCGACGATATCCAGCGCGTTCCGTCGGGAGCGATGCCGCCGCCCGGCACGATCATGTGCACGTGCGGATGGTGCGTCATCGCTGATCCCCAGGTGTGGAGCACGGCGGTGATGCCGATCCGGGCCCCGAGATGCTTCGGGTCGGCGGCGATGGTGAGCATCGTCTCCGACGCCGCCTTGAACAGCAGGTCGTAGATCACAGCCTTGTTCTGGTACGCGATGTCCGCGATCTCGGCGGGCAATGTGAAGACGACATGGAAGTAGCCGACCGGTAGCAGGTCCGCCTCGCGTTCGGCGAGCCAGGTACGCGCGGCGGCGCCCTGGCACCTGGGGCAGTGCCGGTTGCGGCAGCTGTTATAAGCGATCCGCCAGTGCCCGCAGTCCTCGCAGGCCTCGACATGACCACCAAGAGCAGCGGTGCGGCAGGTCTCGATCGCCGTCATCACCTTGAGCTGGATGAGGCTCAAATGCCCGGCATGGGCAGCCCGATATCCGGGACCGGCAGCGCGGAAGATGTCGGCGACCTCGATCGCGCGCACCGGCTCACTCGGGCGGGGTCTGGCCCTCCATCAGCGCCATGAGCCGGTCGAGCGGGCTCGCCACCGCCTGGATCGTTCGGGTGGAGACCTTGGTGTAGATCGCTGTGGTATCGAGCTTGGCGTGACCCAGCAGCACCTGGATGATGCGGATATCGACGTCCTGCTCGAGCAGGTGCGTCGCGAAGCTGTGCCGCAACGTATGGGGACCGACACGCTTCTTGATGCCGGCAGCTTCGGCCGCCTCCTGAACCGCGCGATGCAGCTGGCGGGTCGAGATCGGATCGGTGTAGCTGCGGCCCGGGAACAGCCAGCCATGCGCGAACATGACGCCCCGCCGTTTGCCCTCGCGCCACCACACCCGCAGCAGCGCCAGCAGATGCGGCGAGAGCATCGCATTGCGGTCCCGCGCGCCTTTGCCCTGTTCGACACGAAGCAGCATGCGCTCGCTGTCGATATCGTCGACTTTGAGATGCGCGACCTCGGACACACGCAGGCCCGCGCCATAAGCCACACCGAGCGCGGCCTTGTACTTGATGCCCGGTGCCGCCTCGAGCAGCCGCGCCGCTTCCTCCACGCTGAGCACCTGGGGCGCCTTGTAGGGGCGACGCATGGCGACCAGACTGCGCGCCAGATCGCGCCGCTTCAGCGTCACGCCATAGAAGAAGCGCAACGCCGAGACGGTGCCGTTGATCGTGGGAACGCTCGCTCCGGCTTCATGCTGGTGAACCTGGAAGCGACGCAAATCCTCTCCGGTTGCGGTATCGGGAGGACGGCCGAGGAAAGCAGAAAGGCGCCGGACATGGCGAATATAATCCCGCTGCGTATGTGGCCCGAGGCCCCGCATCATCATGTCGTGCTGCATGCGCTGACGCAGCGGGCTGACAGGGGCGATGGCGGTCGGTGAAGTGGCAGATGTAGACATGGTTGGCTCCTCTTCGTTGAAGGAACTCCATGTTCGGTGGACGACCTATGTCCGCCCAAAGCCCATAAATATCACGCTACGCCACCCCACGCGACAATCCCGCGCGAGCGGGTTCGTGCTGGTCGGCGCGAGGCGACATCGGGGAGTGCATGCCCGCCAATGGCCAATGTCCAGATGCACTGGTCCTAGACGTCAGATATTGAGCGTATTTGCCTGATCCAAGGCTCCGCCGTCCGCTCGATTTCGGTAAGTTCAGACGGGAAGCACCGGTCCTGAAATGCCTGTACGTCGTCGAGCGACCCGTGAAGCCAGCGCTCCCACTCATCGGGTAGCAAGAGAACCGGCATCCGATGATGCACGGGTTCAACTGTCGCGTTGGCGTTTGTCATCAGTCCCGAGTAGACCGCGCCCCATTCGTCGCTGTCTTTCCACATACCTGCCCACGAAAACACGGGCTCGCCCTTCACCCGGAACCACGTCCGGGTCTTGGCGCCTTGCTCGCCTTCGGCTTCGGCAAAGCCGGTCAAGGGGATCAGGCAGCGGTTTTCGGGACGCGGGGCGATATGGCGCCACATGAAGCTCGACAGGTCGGCAATGTTGTTCACTGGCTTGGGCTTGATCGGCAGTCCGGTTTTCTTGCTCTTTTGCGGGAGCGGGAAGCCCCACGTCATCGCCTGCACCACGCGCCCGCCGTCCGCCTCGCGCACGACCATGCCGGGAGCGCCGGGATACACGTCGCCCTGCGCGGCGTTGAAGCTCGTCGGCATCCGGGCCTTGAACGCGTCGGCAATGTCGGCGGCGCTCACGTTGATGGTGTAGAGGTTGCACATGCCGCGAGCGTATCACGTGGCGCGCGTGCCGCAATGCGTGAGCAGACCGCCAAGGGCTTCAGAGAGGCTTTTCGACGAGCAACCTGCCGCTCACCAAGTCGCCTGCCTCCCTCGCGCCTTCGGGCTGCAATGTCGCGGGCGCGGCCGGCAGCGGCTCGTCGGCGCGCCTGCCGTGTCTCTCGATGTCCTGGATCAGCATTTTCATTTCCGCGATTTCCTTCACCTGATCGCGCGTGATCCGGTCCGCAAGATAGCGCACGCGCGGGTCGCGAATGTCGGCTTTGCGTGCGTTGTTGATGGCAATCGAGTGGTGCGGGATCATTGCTTTCATGAAATCCCTATCGCCGATCAAGGCTTGGCTGCGGTTCACGGCTAGGAGCGCCACGCCGCCGATGACGGCAAAGGCAAGCACGGCAATCTTCGCGGCGTCTGGCCGGTACATGCGCCACATGAAAACCAGCATCACCGCCGTCATGACGCAGCCCATAACAAGGGCACCGACAAAGCGGGTGAGGCTGAACAGGGCGTGATCCCAAGCATAGACGAGCTGATACATCAGGACGAACATGATGCCCGTCGACGTGGCGACCATCGCTGCGAAGCGCCCCCATCCCATTTTCATCTTTTGGTGCTGATCCATGGCGACCTCCTGCCATTCAACGGATCAGGCGGCCCTTGGTTCAGCGCGGCATGAAATGCGCCTAGAGCAGCCCGCTCACGACCGCGCCGCCCTTCGCGGGGTCGCTGATCTCGAAACTTCCCTTCGGAAATGGCCGCAAGAGCTCCCCCACGGGCCTTTGCTGCGTGAGCCAGTCCTGCCAGTCGTCGGGGCGCACGACGGCCATGTGGCGGTCCTTGTAGGGCGCAATGTCGGGGTTCGCTTCCACGGTGAGCGCGGCGAACGCCTCGGGCCATCCATCCTCCGCCGGACGCCACACACCCGCGAAGCAGAAGAACGGCTCGTCGGTGATGAGCTTCGCCGTGTAGCGCTTCCTGCGCGAGCCCTTGCCCGCATCGATCGTGAAATCCGATGCGATGATGAGGCAGGGATTCGTGATCGTGCGGCCTTCCGAGCGCAGCAGGTGAACGGGGTTTCCGTACATCTCGACGGGCTTCAGGCCCCACTTGCATTTGAGCTGCATCGCCGCGCCGTTTCGCCAGAGGACGATCTGCGCGGTCTTGCCGGGGCCGTCGCGCCAGCTTTCGGCCGGCACCCGTCGTGCCTGTGCCGTCATATCGGGTCTCCTTCAACGCCGCCGCCGTAGCTCCTTCTTCCATAAGGCCTCGCTCGGCATCGGCAGCGTCTCATCGGTCAGCGGCTCGCGTACAAGGTCCAGCGTCGGCCGCCGCGCCCCGCAGGACGTGCATTTACACTTCTCACGGACGTCTGGGAGCCAGTCAGGTCGGCCGCGCTTGTGGAAGTGATACCAGAGGGCATGGGGATCGAATATCCGCTGATGGCGGCAGCGGGGGCAGGTGAGCTTGACGGCGTAGTGGCGGACGGCTGCGTCGAACAGGTCGCGGATAGGATTGACCAGCTCACGGGGTGGCATGTCAGGGACACGGGTCGGGCTCTGTCACGCCGAACTTGCCGGGGCTTTTGCCATGCGGTGAGGCGTCCACCATTTCGGCGGCGATGACCATCGTTCCGCTGTTGTCGATCAGGTCGCAGATGCGCCCGGCAAGCGCGCTGGCGCCTTCGTCCGACTCGTGCGGCAGCTTCGATTTGAACTTTCGCACATCGACCTTCGACGCCGTTTTCAGGCTCACGCTGATCGACGTTGCAAGCTCGTCTCGGGTGATTCGTCTCATGCCATGATTATGAGAACAAAACAGGAACTATGACAAGAGGCGATCCGGCGAGGCGCGATGGTCTTGAAGCGATCGAAGAACGATCCAAAATAGGCCGGGCCGAGCCGTTCAGGTCGGCACGAACATAGTCAACTTTTGCATGGAGTGGGCGATGTCCAATCATCTCTTGAACTATCTGCGGCGCGAACATGCACGCCTCGAAGGTGAACTCGCAAGGGAGGCGGCACGGCCGCTTCCCGATCAGGTGCTTCTGGCCCGGCTGAAGAAACTGAAGCTGGCCGTGAAGGACCAGATGGCAGAGGCGGAGAAAGAAAACCGTCAGGTCGCTGCCTGACCGGTACTGGCGGGGTCGTGCCGGCCCCGCCTTCTTTCAGGCCAGTTCGACAGAGACGCGCGGACGGCTGGGGTGGTCGTCCTTCATCTGACAGTCAGCTTGGCAGGGATAACGCGAAGTATGACAGACATCGTCCCATTGAACTCGGGTCCGGCAGGGCGCAGGCGGATGCTCAAAGGCGAAGCTGGGGAGCGAACGCTCGGTCCCGACAGTATCCGTACCCGGTGGCTTGGAACGCGCCTCAAGGATCTTGCGCTGATCGCGTTGAGCGGGCTCGTGCTCTGCGCGTTCGTCATTTGGTTTATAGGGCTGGTCAACGACGCCTCGTAAACGAAAACGCCCGGCACTGGGGCCGGGCGTTACGATTTGTCCTGATCAGGCGGGGCCGGTGGTCACGTAATCTTCCGGACGGCGGTAAGTCCCAGAACAAGAAAAATGACGGCAATGATCAGCGCCGCGACGAACAAGATTTTAGCAATCCCCATCGAAGCGCCCGCGAGGCCGCCGAAACCCAGGGCGCCGAGCACCAATGCGGCAATGGCGAAAATAATGGCCCATTTGATCAACGCGCGCTCCTATCGTTAAGTGATCTCTCCCGAAACAATGTCCCGAACGCCGAAGTGTTCCGTGCGCTTCATGGGTCACGGTTGTGCGGTGCTGCTGGTCCCGCCCAACGTTTCAAAGTCCGTATCGCTTGTCCTCGTCACCGGCGTGCATGCGAAGATCTCGGCCTCCGGCACGACGAACACGGTAGCAGCGAGGATCATGAACAGCATTCAGGCGCGTTTTCTCATGGTCACAGACGGCAAAGTCTGTCGCATGAGGCAGAGCCTGTTGTCACGGCACCGCGTGACAGAATGGATGTCGAGAGACTTTCCGCCGCCGCTGCGGCGCACGCTGCCCGGCGTTCACGCCAAGGGCAGGCAAGCACAAGGGCGGGGACGGCAGCATGGCTGCCGCCCCCGGTTTGCGCGCGTGTCAGAAGCGGAACAGGACGCCGACGACACTCTGACTGTTGATGACGTCGTCCTCGAAGTTCACGTGATTGAACGCGGCGCGGAGAGAGGCCTTGACCGGGCCGATGCGCGGCGCGGGGGATGAAATCGGCAATCGCAGCTGGTCGATGTCCCGTGCACCTTCGCGCCGTCGGACAGCGCCTTTCGCGAGCGCGCATGCGGCGGCCTGCCGCGCGGCGGGCACCGGACGCACGAACTCTGGACCGGCTGACTTTGCCGAAATTGCCCGGCGGTCACCTCACGGCAGAGCGGCCGTAACAATGATCTCGACCTTGTAGTCGGGCGTCGCGAGGCGAACCTCGCCCGTGGCGCGCGCCGGCGCGTGGACGCCGCCGATCCATTTTTCCCACTCGACGTTCATCGCGGCGAAGTCCGCCATGTCCGCAAGCCAGATGGTGGCCTGAAGAATCCGCGAGCGGTCGGTGCCTGCTTCGGCGAGCAGGCTGTCGATCTGTGCGAGCACGGCACGCGTCTGCGCCGGCACGTCGGGCCCGAGCGCGACCTGACCGGCCAGATAGACGATGCCGCCGTGGATAACGGCCTGGCTCATGCGGGGGCCGGAATGCAAACGCTGGATGCTCATGAAAATCTCCTTCTCGCTGTGTCCGTCACGATGAATAACGTTTGATGTCAAGCCCTTCCGGATCGATCGGTGGCGCCGTGCCGCTGATGAGGCTTGCAATCAGCCGGCCGGAACCGCAGGCCATTGTCCAGCCGAGCGTGCCGTGGCCGGTATTGAGGAAGAGGCCCGGCACCGGTGTCGCGCCGATGATCGGTGGACCGTCGGGCGTCATCGGACGGAGCCCGCTCCAGTATCCCGTCTCCTGCAGATCGGCCGCGCCGGGGAACAGGTCGTTGACGCAGTGCAGGAGCGTTTCCTGGCGGCGGGCCGGCAGGCTGTTGTCGTACCCCGAGATCTCGGCCATGCCGCCGACGCGGATACGGTCGCCGAGCCGCGTGAGGGCGACCTTGTAGCTTTCGTCGAGCAGGGTCGAAACGGGCGCCCGCTCCGGTTCGGCGATCGGCAACGTTATCGAATAGCCTTTCACGGGATAGACCGGCAGGCGCACGCCGAGCGGTTGCACCAGCCGCGGCGCGTGACTGCCGAGCGCCACGAGCACGGCATCCGCTGCGAGTCTGCCCTGCGTCGTCCGCACCGCGCTGACCCGGCCTGATGCTGTTTCCACCGCTTCGATGTCGGTATCATACCAGAAGCACACACCCCGTGATGCAAGCCATTCCGCGAGTGCAGCCGTGAATTTGTAGCAATCGCCGGTTTCGTCGCCGGGCAAACGGAGCCCGCCCACGAAACGGTCGCGCGATGCCGCAAGACCGGGCTCCGCGCGCACGCAGCCGTCGCGGTCCAGGACTTCGTAGGATACGCCGTAGGACTGGAGCACGGCGATGTCGTCCGCGCTGGCATCGAGTTGCTTCTGTGTCCGGAAAAGCTGCAGCGTGCCGAGCGTCCGCTGGTCGTAGTCGAGCGGCAGCCGTTCGCGCAGTGCGGCAAGCTCGTCGCGGCTGAACTCGGCAAGGCGCACCATCCGGCTTTTGTTCAGCGCGTAGCGCGCCGCGGTACAGTTGCGCAGCATCGCGACGATCCAGCGCACCATTGCAAGATCGAGCTTCGGGCGCAGGATGAGCGGCGCATGGCGCATGAAGAGCCAGCGCATCGCCTTCAGTGGAATCCCCGGTGCGGCCCACGGCGAGGCGTATCCCGGCGAAACCTCGCCTGCGTTGGCGAAGCTCGTTTCGAGTGCCGGACCGGGCTGTCGATCGATCACCGTCACCTCGTGGCCCGCTTCCGCGAGATAATAGGCCGATGTGATGCCGACGACGCCCGCACCCAGGACCGCAACCTTCATTCTGCTATCTCCAAAGTCGCCGCTGCGGCAGTTTGATGCCCAATAACGATGCGTTCCGAGCGCGTACCGAGCCGTGTGAGAATTTCGTAAGCGATGGTTCCGGCATCGCGCGCGACGTCTGCGAGCGATTGGGAAGGGCCGAGCAGTTCGACGAAGTCGCCTTCTGCAAGTGCATCGGGCGCAAGCGCGGTCAGATCGACCGTCATGCTGTCCATCGAAACGCGGCCGACGATCGGCAGCCGCTGTCCCGCGTGCCACGCCGATCCCGTGTCCCCCAGGCTGCGCGGCCAGCCGTCGGCGTAGCCGATGCCCAGCGTTGCAAGACGGCGGCGTGACGGCGCGGCATAGTCGAGCCCGTAGCCGACGCCGACACCGGCCTCGACATCCCGTATCTGAAGGATACGCGCGTCGAGCTGGACCACCGGGCGCATCGGTGCGCTGCGTGAATGGGGTTGCACGCCGTAGAGCGCGATGCCGGGCCGAACGAGATCGCAGTGAAAGGTGGTGGACAGAAAGGCCCCGCCGCTATTGGCGATCGAAGCCGGTACTGCGGCAAACAGCGAACGCAGTTCCTGAAAGCGCGCGCGCTGTTCGGCGTTTTCTGCGCGGCCCGGTTCGTCTGCGCAGGCAAGATGCGTCATGACCAGGCGAAGCGGCACGTCCCGTGCGAATTCCGGGTCCGCCGCCAGCGACGCGGCGGCAGCCGCATCGAGCCCGAGGCGCGACATGCCGCTGTCCACCTGGAGCATGGCGGGAAGCGGCCTGCCCTTCGCGCGTGCAAGGCCGCGCCAGCGCGCGACCTGGCTCAAAGCGTTCAGGACGGGCAGAAAGCCATGTGCCGCGCAGGCGGCTTCAGCGCCGGGTTCGAGGCCGCTCAGGATCACGATCTCGGCGTCCTTGCCGAGCGTATCCATCACGTTCAGGGCTTCGCTCAACTGCGCGACAAAGAAGACGCGGCAGCCCGCGTTGTAGAGAGCGGGGGCAACGTCCCGCGCGCCGAGGCCGTAGGCATCCGCCTTGATCGCAGCACCGCAGGCGGCGGGCGCGACGTGGCTGGCCACTGCGCGATAATTGGCGCGAATGGCGCCGAGATCGACAGTCAGCCTGGAAAACGCCGTTTTGAAATGTCCGGACATGCCGCCTCCTGAAAGGAGTGTATCCGCACTGCGTTCGAATTTTTCGCTTCTGTGATGTTTGAAGTCGCAATTATTTTAGATTATTGAAATCATATTCGATGTTCTGGAATAAAATTCATGATCTCGCTCGACGATATCGACCGCAAGATTCTCACCGAACTCAGGCTCAACGCGCGCATCCCCAACAACGCTCTTGCGCAGAAGGTCGGGCTTTCCGCATCGGCATGTCTCCGCCGTGTCGGCCTTCTCGAAAAATCCGGCGTGATCCGCGGCTATACGGCGATCGTCACAGGGGCGTTGCCCGAGGAAGGGACCGTCGCGATCGTTCAGGTCGAACTCGAGCGGCAGACTGAAGAGTTTTTGTCGCGCTTCGAGGCGGCGCTGCGGAAGCACCCGGAGATTGAGGAATGGCATCTGATGACCGGCGCCGGCGATTATATCTTGCGTATTCAGATCGCCGGCATCGACGATTACGGGCAGTTCCACAGGGATGTGCTGTCGCGCCTGCCGGGCGTGTCGCGCATCACGTCGAGCTTCGCGATGCGAAGTCACAGGCGCGCATAGGCCGCCGGCTGCGATCCCGGGGCAGTCTTGCCAAAGCCCTGCCTAGTGGAGCAGCATTTGATGCAGGCCGTTCGGTACGCACTGCGCGGGCGTGTCCGCCGCGACGACCCGGAGCCCCGTTGCGTCTTCCAACATGGACCGGATAAGCGGAACCACGGCGCTGCCGCCTGTCAGCACAATGCCGTGATTGTGGATGTCCTGGCTGAGCTCTGGCGATGTACCGCCAAGGACATCCAGAACGACCTCGACGATTTCCCCAACATGCCTTCCGACGACCGTATCGAGTTCCTTGAGGCTGATATCGATCGTGGTCGGCATTCCTGAGGTGAGGCTGCGTCCCTTCACTGCTATTGTACCCGCTGCTCCGGGCCTGGTCTGCCGCTGCGCGACATAGTCCTGTTTGACGCGCTCCGCCGTCGTGTCGCCGATCAGGAACTTGTGGCGGAAGTGCAAGGAATCCGCGATCGCCTGGTCGAGCGATGCGCCGCCGATACGCACCGAGCGCGTGAGGCAGATCCCGCCGAGCGAGAGCACCGCGACTTCGGTGGTTCCCGCGCCGCATTCCACCAGCATCGTTCCTGTCGCTGCCGAAACCGGGAGTCCGGCGCCGATCGCCGCCGCAAACGGCTCCGCGACGAGGCGGACAGAACCGATACCCGCGTCGCGCGCGGCTGTCAGCAGCGCGCTGCGTTCGGCCATTGTCGCATCGGCGGGAACGCCGATCACCGTGCGAACCGGACCCGACCGCTTGCGACCGAGTGCCTTGGGAACGGCGTATCGCAGCAGTTCGCGCGCTGAATCAATATCCTGAAGCACGCCGCGGCGGAGCGGCCGTTTGATTTCGAGATTTCCCGTGGTGCGATCGACCATTGCCTGTGCGCTCATGCCCGCGGCGATGAGACCCGGCGCGACCCCGGACTTGCTGAAGCAGCAAAGCGAGGGCTCGTCGAAGACGACGCCTTCGTCGCGCCGTATCACCCGCAGGTTGGCGGTCCCGAAATCGATCGCGAGATCGGGCTTCCGTGAGAAAAATGAAGCCATGGAAGACGCTTATCAGGCGTCCTCGCCCCTGTCTCTCCATATTGCGGCACCGAAGACCTTCCGCGCTTATCCTCCGCCAGGCGTGTCCGACCGCAGGGCGCAGTTAGACATGTGGGTTCAAGGGCGCCGTGCCGGACGTTCGACAAAAAAGGGTCGAGGCATAGCGTGATTGTCAGCTGGCGTGCCGCTTTTCCGCATGGTGCTCTGCGTATGAGAACAGCGCTTCGAGATCTTCGCGGCTGATATCGAAGCTATCATGCATGTCCTCGAGGGCGGCATCGATATCCTGCAGTTTTACACCGTTCTGGACGCGGACCGGCACCGCTGGTTGATGCGGGTAGCTGTGGCCGCTCAAACGGTGGAACAGCATGGCAATCCCGACAAGCGCGATGGAATTGATGCCAACGGGCATGAAGGCAAATTCATAGCCCGACGCATGGACCGCGTGGCTGCCGATGACCGCCGTGAGCGCGGATGCGCCGCCGGGTGGATGCAGGCACCTGAGGAGTGACATGACGAGGATCGCAGCACCGACGGCAACCCCTGCCGCAAGCACGAGGTCGGGGATCGCCCGGAACACGGCGACGCCGACCAGCGAGGAAATGACATTGCCGCCGATGACCGGCCAGGGCTGCGCCATCGGACTGCTGGGTACGGCGAAGACGAGCACGGCCGATGCGCCGAGCGGCGCGGCGATGAAGGGAAGGTCGGATCTCGTGAAGGGAAGGGCTGAACAGAGCAGAATTGTGAACAGGATACCAATTGCCGCGCCAAGGCTCGCAATGGCGCGATCTCGAAAATCGGCACCTGTCAGAATGGGACGGAAAAAGCGCACGGGGAGAAGGCCACTTCGTACTGTGATGAATCGCTGGTCACGAATGCTGCGGCCGCGCGTTCGTGACCAGAAAGACCTATTTGATGCGCCTAAACAAACGCCTTCCGGGTCGTCGTGAGTCAGGCCGCGAGCAGCGCGTCGGCGGGGCCGAAAAACTCATGATGAATGCGCCCAGCAGGCACACGAGCGAGCGACCAAGGCCGACACGGCGTCGCGCAGGAATGGGCGCCGGTCGGGCAGCCGGCGGCGGAGGAGGGGGCAAGACCGGGCCGTGTCTTGCAGGGATAAGCCCGTGTTTTCCGCTGTTTTCATCCTGACCTGTCTCGCCCCGCCGGTCCGCGATGGAAATAGCCTTCGGGTTGAGCGCGGGCACGTCTGGCTGATTGATATCAATGCGACAGGGCGGGCGCTGCCGAGGGCGCGGCGATCACGCGGCCCTGGCGAACTTCTTGACCTTGATATCGTGCTCGTGCGCGCGGGCCTGGGCGAGGTCATAGGTGGTCTGCATGCGCAGCAGTGTGTCCGCCTTCACGCCGAATGCCTTCTCGAACCGGATCGCCATGTCGGCAGACAGGCTGGCACTGCCGTTCAGCAGGTTGCTCAGAGCCTGCCGGGACACCCCGAAATGCTCTGCCAGCGCGGTCACGCTCACGCCTGCGGGCTCGACGATTTCGGTCTTCAGCCAGTCCCCGACATGGACCGCGAGAGACGGGTGCATCCTAAGCGCCATGATAGTCCTCCAAATCCATATCGATCAGCGCGCCCTCGTCATTGATGCGGAACGTCAGGCGCCAGTTTCGTGTCACCGTCATCGACCAGCTTCCCTTGCGGTCGCCCGTCAGCTCATGCAGCCCGAAGTTCGGCGGTATGGCCAGCTCCTCAAGGTCTTCGGCGGCGTCTATGTACGCGAGCATCTTGCGGAGTCTGCCGGTGTCGCCGACAAGGCCCTTGGGATTGCCGGTTTCGAAGAACCGCCGCAGGCCTTTGTGGCGGATGCTCACGATCTCCATGGCGCGACTCTGATGCAGGGCTTATCGTTTGTCAAGTGTCACTTGTCGCTTGACGAAATCGGTCGCGGCATGATCGGGCGACGGCGCGCCCCAACCGAACGAACCGGACCGAACCGACCCTCGACGGGGGCGTCGTCGATGCCATCCGCGCGGGACGTGGTGGTCAAAGTGCGCTTGCGGGCGCGAGGGGAGGGCACCCCGCGCCCGCGTGCGCTTCAGGCGGCGAGCCTCGTGGTTTCCGCGTTTGGCGCATCCGCTGCGACCGGCTCCGGCCCGGCTTCGGCGTAACGCGACGCCGGGAACCGCATCCAGCGCGGCACCCAGCGCGCGGTGCGCGGACGGCCGTTGCTGCCACTGAGATGGTCGGCGAGGATCGACCGGAGCACCTTGCCCGCCGCGCCGTGATTGGCGTCGGCGATCGTCTTGCCCGCCACCTCGGCAACGAGTGCGGAGAGGTTTCCCTTGTCGCGGACGAGGCCGAGGAAGGCGTCGTCGGCCTGCCACCAGTCGGCCATGTCGATGCCGAGATGGACGCCGAGCGCGGCGATGACGGGATCGCCCGCCGCGAGCGTTTCGCCCATGACGACGGCGAGGATATCGAGAACGACACCGTCGGGAAGCTCGGCGAGACGCAGGAACAGCGCGGCAAGGTCGCGTACGCCGTAGGCGCCGATGACGCTCGGGCAGTCGGCGTCGAGTCCGAGCACGTCGAGGACGGCGCGGCGCTTGCTGTCGAACGCGGTTTCTCCGGCGGAGGTTTCGACGCTTTCGGCGACGGCGTCGCTGGGCGCCGTCTGCGGTTCACGGCGGACCGACCACAGGGTGGAACCGCAGACCGCGTGCGCGAGCATGAGGCGGAGCGCGGCACCGGGATGCGCGGTGAGCACGGCGCGGACGGCGGCATGGCGGTGGAGGTCGAGATAGGCGCGGAGCGACTTGCTGATCTCGGCGCGCGGCAACGGGGCGGGCGCGGCATCGGCGCCGCCTTCGCGAAGCCGTTTCGCCTCGCGGCGGGTGATATAGCCTTCGTGGAAGACGACCTCGCCGGTGCGGCGCACGTCGATGTAGACGCGTCCGCCCTTGCGCCGCGCGCATTTCTCATGCTCCCAGCTTTGGAACGGCGTGTCGGGGCCAAGGATGACGACCTCCTGCCATCCCGCCGCGCGGTACGCGTCGGCGCGGGCGGCGACGGCGGCGTTCTGCGCGGTCCAGAACGCGTCGGCATCGGCGAACCAGCGCGTTTCCCTGAACAGGTCTTCGGCAATCGCGAGGCCGCTCGCATCGACATCGAACAGCGCGTGATCGGCGGGAATGGACGCGCCGCCGAAGAGCCCTGCCCTCAGGCGCTCGCCGGTGGGGGCGTGGCTGTCCGCGTCATCGAGACGCGCAAGCCATGCCTGCTGCTGGCGCTTGGTGGCAAGGGTGAGGTGGCGGATGCTCGCAGTGTCGATGTCGCCGCGCCGGTAGAGGCTGCGGAGGCGCGGCAGCAGGTTGCCGAGCGCGAGGATGCGGCGGACGGCGCTGTCCGCAAGCCCGAACGTCGCGGCGATGTCGGCGGGCGTGCGGCCTTCGCGGGTAAGGCGCACGAAGGTTTCCCACTGGGCGACCTCGTCGGGGTCGAGCCGGGCGAGGTTCTCGATGAGGGAGGCCTCGACGGCGGCGTCATCGTCGCTGTCGTCGATGATCGCGCAGGGTAGCATCGCGGCGCCTGCGTCGTCCGGACGTTCGGCGGCGACGGCGAGCGCGGCGTGGAAGCGGCGACGTCCGGCGACGATTTCGAAGGTGCCGCATGGCCCGCCCGCCCGGACGAGGATGGGGACGAGCACGCCGCGCGCACGGACCGAGGGGAGGATGTCGCCGACATCGGGCGGGCGCTTGCCGTGGCGCATGTTGGCGCGGCTGACGCTGAGATCGGCTCGTCGCGTTTTCCGAGCTGGCGGTGGCGCCTCAATGCGGAGGATGCTGCGGAATAGGTCCCTTGAAGCCGTTGCTCTGATTGCCAGAAATGCAGGTTTTGAGGTGCCGGTGTGCCGAGTTGGACGATTAAATTTCGGCGGCGAGCCGTCGTACTTTGTGCGTTTTGGATGAGGCCAGCCCGACTTCGGCGGTCTGAACCTGTCTGATCCGGCTCCCGCGCGGTGTGTGCGGGTCGGCTTTGCCTTTGGTCCGGCCGGGCCGGTCCTGCAACCCGCTGACGCGGGTCTTCCACTTCGTTCCAGCCCTGCGGGTGCAGGCCCGGCCCATGATGCCGGACCTGTCGGCGCTCCGCCGCCCACCCCGCTCTTCCGCCGGGTCCGGCTGCGGGAGGGAGAATGCTGATGGACCCGAACGAAATCCCCGACGCCGAGCCCGATGCCCGGATGCTTGCCGCCATCCGGCAGACCTTCCGGCGGATGCCGAAACTGACCCGCACCGTGTTCGAGCTGCACCGCCATGATGGCCTCGACTACCCCGCCATCGCCGCGCGGCTGCGCATCAGCGTCGCCGAGGTCGAGCGGCACGTGTCGCTGGCACTGCGGCAACTCTGGTCCGCGCTTCATCATCTGCTTTGGGAGGAGAAAGGTGCCCGCGCGGGCTTCAGGGAGGATCGAGGACCGCGCGGGGCTTTCTCTATATGGGGTTGGCAAGTAACGCTTTAGAGGCGAGTCTGTGAGCATGAAGACGGGACTCGAACATCTTCCGGAAGGCAAAAGGTGCGAGCTTGAGCGCGTCGCCGCGCTGCTGCGCGAGGGCTTTGCCGAGGCGATCCGTCACCGCACGCAGCCGCGCTACCGGGAAGGCCGGCTCCTCAAGATCATCCTGTTCGGCAGCTACGCGCGCGGCGACTGGGTCGAAGACCCGGTCGGCCGCTACTTTTCCGACTATGACATCCTCGTTGTCGTGAACCACGAGGACCTGACCGACGTTCCCGAGTTCTGGCAGAAGACCGAGGACCGGCTGCTTGCCGAGGTCGGCGAGGGCAAGGTCCGAACGCCGGTCAGCGTCATCTACCACAGCCTTGAGGACGTGAACGAGAAGCTCAAGCTCGGGCGGTACTTCTTCACCGACATTGTCAGGGACGGCATCGTGCTGTTCGAGGAGCCGGGCCACCCGTTCGAAACGCCGCGCAAGCTGACCCCGGCCGAAGCGCTCAAGGAAACGCAGGACTACTACGAAGAGTGGTTCGAAAGTGCGGCAAACTTCGACGCTCTGGCGCACGATGCGATAGATAAAGGTATGCTCAAAGAAGCGGCCTTCTTGCTTCATCAGGCCACAGAGCGTTACTACCACACGCTCTTTCTGGTTCGCACTTTGTACTCGCCCAAGACGCACAACCTGAACCGGCTGCGGTCGCAAACCGAGGCGCTGGAGCCCCGGCTTCGCGAGGTGTGGCCGGGCTCAACCAAGTTCGAGCGGCGCTGCTACGAGCTGCTGCGCGCCGCCTATGTGAAGGCGCGCTACTCGCCGTTATGCCGAGTTCGGCATAAGCGCGATTATGCCGAGTGCGCAACTATGCCGAGCGGGCGCGGGACACCCGTGCTTTCCCGTAACTTGGCGGTGATCGGCTCGGCATAGTTTTTAGCATCCGATCTGGGACATTTGATGCGGCTTTGCGGCAATGAGGTCTTGCTACCGTGCGTGAAGATGGCGAGACTCCCAGCATGAAGAATGATGTCGATCATCTGCCACCGGCGCAGCAGGAAGAACTGGCGCTGGCAACGCGGATATTGATGGATGAATTTACCGTCGCGACCTCGCGCGCAACGCAGCCGTGGACGAAGAACGGCAAGGTCCGCAAGATCGTCCTGTTCGGCAGCTATGCGCGCGGCGACTGGGTCGACGAGCCCGAGAACGGCTATCAGTCGGATTATGATCTGCTGATCATCGTGAGCCACGCCGACCTTACCGAGATCGCGGATTATTGGTATGTGGCCGAGGACAAGATCCTGCGCGACGCCGCAATCTCGCGGCCCGTCAACATCATCGTCCACACGCTCGACGAGGTAAACCGCGGCCTCTCGCGCGGCGAATATTTTTGGGTCGACATCGCGCGCGATGGGGTGGTGCTGTACGATCTGCCGGGAAGCGAGCTGGCTACCCCTATGCCACTGACGGCGGCCGATGCCCATGAAATGGCTAGCGAATATTTTGCAGAGTGGCTGCCGAGCATCGACCGGGCTTTGGCTACAGCGAAAGACCAGGAGCTGAAGGGCGCAGATGATCTTGGCTGGCGCAAAGATGCTGCGTTCTCCTTCCACCAGGCTGCGGAGCGGGCGTACACCTGCTTCCTTCTGGTGCGCAGCCAGTATGTCCCGCGTTCGCATAATCTGAAGTTCTTGCGTTCGCTCGCCGAGGACCGGGAGCCGCGGCTCGTCGGGGCGTGGCCGCGAGCGACGAAGGTCGATCGCCGACGCTTCGAGCTGGCAAAACGCGCGTATGTCGAGGCTCGCTACTCGGCTGCGTACGCCATCGACAGCGACGATCTGCAGGCGATCCGCGCTGCTGTGACCATGCTGCGCGACACGGTCGAGACAGTGTCGCGCGAATGGCTCGATGGGCTCCGGCAGAAGGCCGACCTCTGAGCGCTGCGGCGGTGCAGGCTACAGCGCGTCGAGGAAAGCCAGCAGTCGATCTTCCGGTTCGAACCGCCCGGATCGCTTCACATTATGCGGCCGGAGCTTGGCGAGCGCGGCGGTCTTGAGCGCGATATGCGCATGGAGATAGGTCTGCGTCGTCTGGATCGACTCATGCCCGAGCCACAGCGCGATCACCGACAGATCGACACCCGCCTGGAGCAGTTCCATCGCGGCGGTGTGCCGAAGGACATGCGGCGATACCCGCTTGTGCCGCAGCGACGGGCAATACGCGCGCGCGGTCCCGACATGCTTGGCGAGCAGATACTGGATCGCGTCAGGGCTGAGGCGGCCGCCATGGATCGTGGGGAATAGAGCCGATGCTCCGCCGCGTGGCGGCTCCTTCAGCCAGCACTGCATCGCGGCGCGGACCTGACCCGCGAGCGGCGTGCGCCGTTCCTTGCGGCCCTTGCCGACGCACCGGACATGCGCGCCAGTGCCCAGCGTGATGTCGCTGCGATCGAGGCTGGCGATCTCCGAAAGGCGCAGACCCGTCTGGATCGCGAAGAGCAGCAGCATATGATCGCGGCGGCCGAGCCAGTCTGCCCGATCGGGCGCGGCGAGGATCGCGTCGATCTCCGGGCGCGACAGGAAATGGACCTCGCGCTTCTCGGTAAGCTTGCCGGGTATCGCGAGAATGCGCTGTATCTGTCCGCTGCTCGCGGGCTCCTCGAAGGCGAGGAAGCGGAAGAAGGCGCGTATCGCCGTCAGCCGGAGGTTGCGGGTCCTGGCTCCGATCGCGCGGTCCGCTTCGAGATCGTCGAGGAAGGCGATGATGAAGGGGGCATTGGGATCGGCGAGATCGAGGTGCGAAGGTGGCTTCCCGAGCCTGCGCTGGGCAAAGCGAAGCAGCAACCGGAACGTATCGCGGTAGGAGGCGACGGTGTGTGGGCTGACGCCGCGCTGATGCATGAGGCGCTCAGCGAAATAGCGCTCGATCAGCGGCGCGATGGACGGGGAGCGACTCATGACACCTGCTCCCACCGGGCATCGAGCCGCCGCGCGGCATGCTCCATCAGCTCGGGACAGGCCGACAGATACCAATAGGTGCAGCTGGTATGGCTGTGCCCCAGATAGGTCGACAGGATGGGCAATCGCTGCTCGACATCATCGCCGGCCCGATACCATCGCAGTAGCGTGGCGACCGCATAGCTGTGGCGCAGGTCGTGAATGCGCGGGCCGCGATAGGCATCGCCGGGGCGGCGGAGACCCAGCTGGCGAGCGACGGTCCGAAATATCAGATGGATCGCGCTATGATTTAGCGCGCGCCCCTGTTCGCCGACGAAGAATGCTGGGCTGATCGGCGTGGAAAAGAGTGCGTCGCGGCGCCTGGCGTAATCCGTGAGCACGGCGGCGGCCGTCGAATGGATCGGAACGAGCCGGGACTTACCGAACTTGGTGTCGCGAATGGTCAGAAGACCGACGTCGAGATCGACATCTTCGCGCCTTATCCTGAGGGCTTCACCGATCCGCAAGCCGGTCGCCACCAGCAAGCCGAATATGCAGTAATAGGTCCAGCGATGCAGCCCCTTTGCCGAGCGAACCGCCAGCATCGCATCGAGCAGGCTGCCGATCTCCTGGTCGCTATAGATATGGGGCGTTCGGCGCTGCCTTGCCGCGAGGATGTCCGCCGGCGGAATCTGATGCCGCGGCTCGGTGCTCGACAAATGCCTGGCAAAGGTGCGGACGGCCGACAGGCGCCCCGGCCAGGTTGACGGGCTTGCCTCGCTGGTCGCCCAGTCGAGGGCAAGGCTGGTGGTGATGATCGCCGCGCCGTGTTGCTCCATGTAAGCGACGAACCGCGCGAGCAGATAGGCCTCGCATCGCAGCTTGTATCCGAACCCGCGGCGCATGGCGATGTAGCGATCGAGCGCGTCCCTTAGCGGGCTCATTGCACAGCTCCCGGCCACGGCACGCTCAGGGTGCGAAGACTTGCCAGATCGACCTTCGCGTAGATGCGTGAACTGTCAGGACAGGTAGCTTGCCGCGACTACGGCAGCTTCGTAGCCTGCCGCTATCCTTCCTCTTTCATAAACTGAACGCCGGCCTTGTCGGGGCGGCGTTCCTTTATTCGGGACAGGGGAGAGTGCTCAGCCCTTGAGCCGGTCCTTGACCGCTTTCGCCGGGCTGAACGCGAGCTTTTTCGACGCCGCGATCTTCATCGCCACGCCCGTTGCCGGGTTGCGGCCTTCGCGCGCCGGGGAGGCCTTTACTTTGAACTTTCCGAACCCGCCGAGCGACACTTCCTCGCCTTTGGCGGCGGCATCGGCGATCGCGGCGAACACCGCATCAATGGCCTTGCGCGCATTGGTTTTGGTGGTCCCGAGCGTCTCGGCAAGCGCTTCGGCGAGGTCGGCATTGTTCATATTGGGGGTGTCCTTTTGAAGTGGAGAAACCCGTCTGACGCCGTGCGAAATCGCTGTCGAACGAACACGTCCTTAACGCGGCCCGATGTGCAAGAAAGCCCGATGGAATCGGCGTTCTGAAGGGTTCCCGCCGCACCCATACTGCGCAGCAGTTATCCCGAACCCGGCGCTTGCGGGCGGGGCGCTGATGGTGCCGTCCGCAGGCGTCCATGAGGGTGCGGGAGCGGTCGAGGGTAGGAGTGTGGCACCGGTTTTGGGGGGATTGCAAGCAGGAAGCTGTGGCTGATGTAACGCTGACGCTCACCGACCTTGAATTGCGGCTGGCCAGCGACTTAGCCGAGTTAGAGAGCCGTGCACTCAGTGGAGACTGGTCGATCGAGCGGCGCGCACAGCTGGGTCATCACACAACCTCGATGGTTACTCGCTGTGTCGAGGCGATCGACAAGCTGATGCTGTTTTCCGGCGGGAAGGCGATTTACTTGGGCAATGTCGTTCAGAGGGCATCTCTGGACATTCATTGCACGCGCGCCCACGTGGCCAACAACCCTTTTCCCTATGCACGTAATCTGGGCGGCATGGCCTTCGGGTTCGAGAACGATTGTCTGGACCTTTGATGCCGGGAATCTGATCGGGGGCTTCGGGCGGCGGCAGTCTTGTGTGTGGACCCGTTTCAGATTGCCGAGGCGAGGCTCAAATTCGATTCCCGACCCGCGCCGGCATGGTGTTGCATTTCGTTGCGGACGAAATCGACAAAGGCCCGGACCTTGGAAAGCGCGAAGTTCCCTCGCGGGAAGATGATGTGCAACGCTATGCTTTCGTTCACGATGTCTTCGAGCAGAGGCTCAAGCCGTTTGGCGTTGATATCGTGCTCGACCAGAAAGCGGGGAAGGTAGCTTATGCCTAGCCCCTCAAGCGTGGCTTCGCGCGCCATGCGTACCGAGTTGCTGGTGAGCGGTCCGCGGTTCACTGCAACGGTAACATCATCGGACAGACGCCATTCGCCAACCTTGGAAAGGTGCGTTTCCACAATGCACGTGTGTTCCTTCAGGTCGTGAGGCGTGGAGGGCCATCCTGCGCGGGCGAGATAGTCCGGCGCTGCGACCAGGACCATGGGATAATTACGCAATTGCACCGACTCCAGGCTCGCATCGAACGGGTCGCCCATCCAGAACGCGACATCGAAACGGCCTTTGAGCATATCAACCTTGCTGTCGGACAGGTTGAGGAACAGGCGCACGTCAGGATAGGCCTTCAGAAACCGGGGAATGATCGCGGTCAGTTCAAAGAGCGAGGAAACAACGGGGGCGTTGACCTTAAGTTCGCCGCGGGGCTTGGAAATCATGCCGGTGATGATCTGGTTTGCTTCGTTCACGTCATCGACAATGCGGGCGCAGCGCGCATACATTTCGCGCCCTGCGGGGGTCAGCGTGACCGAGCGTGTCGTGCGATCAAGCAGGCGTACACCAATACTCTGCTCCAGCTTCGCGATCTGGCGGCTGACCGCAGCCTTGGAGTAGCCGAGCAGCTTGGCGGCATTTGAAAAGCCCCCACTGCTAACGACTGCGGCGAACGACATCATTGCCATTACATTTCCCAGGTCAGATCTGTCTTCCATGTGTACTCCGTGTTTTACTGCCGCTGGCGTGTCAATGCGAATGACCCCCGCCATACCCTCCAGATGCGATCGGCTCTTGTTCCTCATAGTTGCGAATATGCAAAAATTATCTTATAATCATCTACACTGTTGTGTTTTCATTGACCTTTGGCGACGACGTATGGCGAAAAGATATGCATGTCTCGATTCGGTCGATGACGAGAAGGGAGTTTCCACATGGCCACCCAGCTTTCGCACGTCGCGCAACAGGACCAGCGCAGTCAATTTCACCCTTTCACTTCGATCAACGATCTCAAAGCGGACGGGCCGACTGTCATGGCCTCAGGATCGGGCGTTCGGGTCCGCGATGTCAACGGCAAGGAATATCTGGACGGGGTGGCGGGGCTCTAGTGTGTCAACCTCGGCTATGGTCGCCAGGAAATCTGCGATGCCATCGCGCAGCAGTCCCAGCGGCTGTCGTTTTTCCACACCTTCAACGGGATGAGCAGCGATGTTGTCGCTGAATGCTCGGAAGCGCTGTTGGCCAGGGCGCCGGTGCCCATGTCGCGCGTGTTCTTTGGCGCTTCGGGCAGCGATGCCAACGAAACCCAGCTCAAGCTGAGCTGGGTCTACAACAATCTGCGCGGCAAACCGGAAAAGAAGAAGATCATATCCCGCTGGTTGTCCCTTGGACGGTACAGCTCAACGGCGAATATATTCACCAGATCGGCGGCGTTGAGGTCTATGGGCGAGGAGATTTCAGCTACAGCAGCCGGATCAAAAAGCCGGTCGATGTGAACTCGCCGCTGGTGGATCCAACTCTGCCGCGCCCGCCTTCCACATCTCAGCTGGACCTCCGCTTTGGCGGCCGGTTCGAGGTGTCATCGGGGAATGAGTTCGACCTCCGCTTTTTCGTCAATAACGTGACCAACAGTATGCCGCAGGTCAGCCTGTTCCATGAGACACCGGATTCGACATTCTACCATTCCGGCACGTTCCGCCCTCGCACGATAGGGATCACGCTGTCTGTGAGGAATTGAGCGGACGCTAACCCCGGACTTGCTCCGGGCAGAACGAAATATCCGGCGCTTCATCGGCTTTGCTAACGCTGGCCGATGAAGCAAATCCTGGGGGCGTCATGAACCCCCGGGCAGGTGTGAGGTTGGGTTTCGTCGTTCCCAACAATTCGTGAACCCGCGCGAAATTGAATGTAACCCAAAGTGCGATTTTTATATCTGGCTTTCTGGAAGGATTACAAAAAGGCCATCAAGCTCCTCGGTCATTTTGATTTGGCATGACAGACGGCTGCTCTCACGCACATCGATGGCGAATTCAAGCATGTCCGTCTCCATGTCTTCGCGCGGGGGCAGGGCGGCGAGCCAATCCTCCCCGACATACACGTGGCAGGTCGCGCAGGTACATGCCCCGCCGCAGTCGGCGAGAATGCCGGAAACACCGTTCTTGACCGCGCCTTCCATCAGGCTCCAGCCCTCTGGAACATCCACGACGGATTCTTCGCCCCGGTGGCTGATGAAGCGAACCGAAGGCATCAGTCTTCCGCAACTTCGAGCGCGCGTTCCGGGCACGCGCGAACGCCGCGCTGCGCCAGGGCTTCCTGACCCGCAGGCACGGTGATGTCCCCGGGAAGGATGTACCCCGCATCATCGAGCTGGAAGATATCGGGCGCGAGCGAATAGCAGCGTGCGTGGCCCTGGCACATGCTGTGATGAACCTTGATTTTCATGGCGCTTCCCTCCTCAGGCCCACGAGAGATCGAGATTTTCGATCCCGAAAACATGGCCGCCATACGTGATCGGTGCCGATCCGGGCTTCAGGCGGAACGTTGGAATCCGGGCGAGGAACTCTTCGAGCCCGACGATCAACTCGCGCCGTGCGAGGTGCGAGCCGAGGCAGCGATGCGGTCCGTATGCGAATGCCGTGTGCCGATTATTGTCGCGCGCGATGTCGATCGTGTCAGGATTCGGGAACTCGGCCGGATCGCGATTGGCGATCATCGTGGGGCAGGAAATAAGGTCGCCCGCCTTGATGGCGATGCCCTTGTATTCGAAATCCCGCACGGCCGTGCGCAGCATCTGGATCGTCGAGTAGGCGCGGAACAGTTCCTCCACGGCGGGTTTGATCAGAGCCTTGTCGTCGCGCAGGCGCTGCTGGTCCTCCGGGTGCGTCGCGAGGTGATAGAGATCAAAGCCTACAGCGGCTGCAACCGTATCGAGGCCCGCTTCGAACAGCAGCACCGCGATTCCCAGGATCTCCTTGTCCGTCAGCGGGCGTCCCTCGACCTCGGCGGCGAGCAGGAAGCTCACGAAATCGTCGGTGGGTTCGCGCCTGCGAAGCGCGATCAGCGATTTCATGAAATCGACGACGGTGCGCATTGCGTTCAGCCGCTGCTCCAGCGTGCCGTGGAACTGTTCGTTCGCCCAGCCCAGGAACTCGTCGCGCCGATCATCGGAAACGCCGAGGAACTGCAGGAACACGCCGACCGCGAAGGGGAAGGCGAAATCGTTCATCACCTCGCATGTGCCCTTGGCCTTGAAACTCTCGATAAGGCGCACCGCCCGCTCGCGCGCACCCGCCTCCATCGCGTCCACGCGCTTTGGCGAGAGCAGGGGATTGAGCAGCGCACGGAACTTCATGTGGTTGGGCGGATCGACCTCGAGCGGGATCATCGGCAGATCCTCGCCGAGCGCCGCCTTGAAGATGCCGCGGTTGCTGGAAAACACCTCGGTATTGTTGAGAACGGCGCGCTGGTCTTCCGCCGTCGTGAACACCCACGTGCCGCGCCCGTCATAGGTGTTGTTCGGCGCATAGAAGATCGCCGGACCCTCGCGGTGCACGAAACTGAGCGCCGCCTGTGGACGGCCGCAGGGCGTCGGCTCCATCTCCGGGCCGCGGAAATAGCTGAAATCCCGAACGAGCGCTGGCGACACGTGGTCGGGAACAATCGTGTCTGCTGCCCTGGTCGCCATAATGATCTCCCCTCGATGCCGGTGACGGAATGCGTCTTGCGGCATCGGCGCGTATATCATACAACGAATGTTGTACAACATATGTTTTATAACTAGCGATGCAATCAGCCTCTGGAAATGGAACGACAAGATGCCCGTGGTGGTGGATAGCGACGAGCGGCGGACGGCGGTGGTTTCCGCAGCGGCGGAACTCATCGTCGAGGGCGGGCTGAATGCGGTGACGTTTCGCAATATCGCGGCTCGGCTCGGCTTCAGCACCACCGTGATCAGCCACTATTTCCGCGACAAGACCGATGTGCTGCGCGCAACTTACCAGCATGTCGTTGCAGAGGCTGTGATGCACCGCGAACAGGTGCTCGCTGGGCAGAATGCCTCGCCCGTTCGTGTGCTGGAAGAGGTGTTGCCGGTCGCGGATACGCAGCGGCGCATCTGGACTGTGTGGCTCTGCTTCTGGACAGCGGCCCTGTTCGACAAGACGCTTCTGGAAGAGCACCGGCGCGGTCTTGCCGGCACGCGGGAACGCCTGCGCCGGCACTTCCTTGCGGAGGGAGAGCCCGCTGAGCGCGCCGAGCGGGCGGCTGAGGATCTCGCGCAGGCGATCTTCGGCATCGCGGTGCAGGCGCTGTTCGATCCCGCCTACTGGTCTCCGGAACGTCAGCGTGCCGCCTATCGGCGTGCGGCCGTCCGGATCGCGGCCTTGCCGCATACCGCGGGTTGAGCTTGCATCCAGCAGGGTGGGGCGTGTCCTCGACGTGCCGCTTGTCACGCTCTCTAAAAATATACTACAGTGCAAAAAGTGCTTGCGAACGGATCGTCGTTTCAGGCAATCGAAGAAGCTGCGGACGATATCGAGCGGGACGCGTTGGGGATGGTCGAGACCGGGTACGAAGGTGATGAGGCATTCCGGCTGGAAGTGCGCTCCTGGCTGCGGGACAATTTTCCGGAGCCGCTCGCGTATTGCAACGCGCTCATCTACCTGAATGATGCCGGTGTAGCCGCCGGGGACGACACATTTCAGCTTTGGCGCAAGCGCGTCGCTGAAAAGGGTTGGGGCGTTCCGACATGGCCGAAGATGTACGGCGGTGCAGACCTCAGCGCTGCCGAGGCGCGTATTATTTCACAGGAAATGGCGCGTATCGGAGCGTTCAATCCGATGCGCAGCAACGGCACGATGATGCTGGGTCCCACGCTTCTTGAATATGGCACCGAGGAGCAGAAACGACGTCACCTGCCCGGCATTTCCGATCACAGCGAGCGCTGGTGTCAGGGCTTTTCGGAGCCGGGCGCGGGCTCGGACCTCGCTTCGCTGCAAACCAAGTGCGTCGACATGGGCGATCATTTCCTCGTGAACGGCCAGAAGATATGGACGTCGGGCGCCGATCACGCCGACTGGTGCTTCTGCCTCGTGCGGACCGATACGTCGAACAAGCATCGCGGCATCAGTTTCCTGCTGATCGACATGAAGACGCCGGGGATCGAGGCGCGCCCGATCGTTCTCATCAGCGGTTCGACGCATTTCTGCGAAGTGTTCTTCAATGATGTGAAGGTGCCGAAGGAAAATCTGGTCGGCGCCGTCAACGAAGGCTGGTCGATCGCGAAGCGGCTGCTCCAGTTCGAACGCGACAGCCTTTCCGAAGGGCGCGGCGAAGCGCCCAGCCTTTTGCCGCTGGCGCAGACGCATGTCGGTGTCGATGCCGAGGGGCGAATTTCCGATTCCGATCTTCGCGTGCGCCTGATCACCAACGCGATGCGCGCGGATGCCTACACGCGCACGGTTCAGCGCATCGCTGCTGAGGCAAAGGCCGGGAACGGCGTTCACGACGGGGTGTCCGCGCTCAAGAATCTGGGCTCGGGCGTCGCGCAGGTGCGCGCGGAACTGCTGGTCGAGATTCTCGGCCACGGCGGGCTCGGCTGGTCGGGCGACGCCTATGCGCCCGAAGCGCTCGAAGCGACGCGGGCCTGGCTGCACAGCAAGTGCTTCTCGATCTACGGCGGCAGCTACGAAGTGCAGAACAATATCACCGCCAAGCGGACACTGGGCCTCCCTGGCTGACCGATGCTGATGGAAAGGATTGGGGAGAGAGCGTCATGGCCGTTCTGAGCGAAGACCAGATCATGCTGAGGGACATGGCAGCGGCGTGGGTTCGCGACCGTCAGCCCGTGTCCGCGCGTCGCGCCGTCTTCGAAGGTCATTTCGATCGCGGTTACGACCCCGCCGTCTATGCCGAAATGGCGGAAATGGGGTGGACGGGCATCGTCGTACCCGAGGCATGGGGCGGGCTCGATTTCGGTTATCTCAGCCTGGGCCTCGTGATTGAGGAACTGGGGCGGACTCTTGTCGCCTTGCCGTTCGTGAGTTCCGCGCTCGCCGCCGCGAGCGCGCTCCGTCTCGGCGGCACGGATGCGCAGCGCGATCGCTGGCTCCGGGGCATTGCAGACGGTTCGGTGATCGGTGCCCTTGCCGTCGATGAAGGTGTGCGCCATGCGCCTGCCACGCTCGGTGTCAGGGCGGAAGCCGTGCCCCGCGGCTGGCGCATTCAGGGCGAGAAGCGCCCGGTGCCGGACGGCATGGCCGCCGACGTCGCGATCGTCGCCGCGGCCTCCGCCGGCGGCACCATGCTGTTCGCCGTTGATCTCGCCGCCGAAGGCGTAACGCGGCGCGCTCTCGATCAGATCGATGCCCGCCGCCCGGCGATGATCACGTTCGACATCGTCGTGGGCGAAGACGCCGTGCTGGGTACGGCAGGCGAGGGCGCGGCGCTTCTCGATGCCATCCTTGACCGCGTGCGCGCCGGTGTCGCCGCCGAGATGCTCGGCATGGCGACGCAGGCGTTCGAAACGACGCTCGACTATCTGAAAACACGTGTACAATTCGGCCAGATCATTGGCTCGTTTCAGGCGCTGCAGCACCGCGCATCGGAAATGTTCGGCGAATTGCAACTCACGCGCTCGGCCGTCGAGGCCGCGCTGGCCGCCATCGATGCCGATGATCCCGACCTGCCGAAGCTCGCCTCGCTCGCGAAGGCGCTCGCGGGCGACACGCTCCACCGCATCTCGAACGAGATGGTGCAGATGCACGGCGGCATCGGCATGACGCATGAGCACGACGCCGGTCTCTACCTGAAGTCGGCGCGGGTCGCCGATCAGTCCTATGGCAACGCCGCCTATCACCGGGAGCGCTGGGGGCGTCTCAGCGGATATTAGGCGGCCCTGAGGAGGATCGCATGCAATCGCGAGACATATATTTGAAGCGGCGTCCGGTGGGTATGCCGGTTCCCGAGGATTTCGAGGCGGTCGTCACCACGCTGCCTGCGCTTGCCGAAGGCGAGGTGCAGGTCCGCAATTCGTGGATGGCGGTGGACCCGGCGATGCGCGGGCGCATGAACGACGCCAAGAGCTATATTCCGCCGTTCGCGCTCGATGCGCCGATGGAAGGGCCCGCCGTCGGTACGGTGGTCGCCTCGCGCGATCCCGGCTTCGCGCCCGGTGACATCGTGTCGTCGCGGCTCGGATGGCGCGAGGCGTTCAACGCGCCGGCAAGCGCGCTCCGGCTGCGGCCGGATGTCGGGCTGCCGCCGCAGGCCTGGCTCGGCTTCGCGGGCGTCACGGGCCTCACGGCGTACGCGGGTCTGCTGAAAGTCGCGGCCTTGAAGCCCGGCGACGTGGTGTTCGTGTCGGGCGCGGCGGGCGGGGTCGGGTCGATCGTCTGTCAGATCGCGAAGATCAAGGGGCACAAGGTGATCGCGGCGGCAGGCGGCGCGCGGAAGATCGCTTACCTGAAAGATGTGCTCGGCGTCGATGCCGTCATCGATTACAAGGCCGAGGAAAATCTCACCAAGGCGCTCGCCCGCGCAGTGAAGGCGATCGGCGCGACCGGCATCGACGTCTATTTCGACAACGTCGGCGGCGAGCACCTGCAGGCGGCGCTTGCGCTTGCCAATCCGTTCGCGCGCTTCGCGATCTGCGGAATGATCTCGCAGTACAACGTGACGGAAGCGCCCACCGTGCCGCGCAACCTCACGCTCATCATGGTGAAGAGCATCCGCATGGAAGGCTTCATCGCGCTCAATCAGATGGAGATGGAGCCGCATTTCCTTGCGGACATGATCGCCTGGCACAAGGCGGGGCTGCTCACCGCGACGGAAACCGTGCATGAAGGCATCGACCATGCGCTCGACGCCTTTTTCGGGCTGTTCAGCGGCGCGAACCTTGGCCGTATGCTGGTGAAGCTGGGCTAGGCGGGAAGGAAGCGGATGTACGGGCTGCTCAAGGGGTTCCGCGTCGTCGAAGGTGCGGCGTTCATTGCCGGGCCGTCGTGCGGCCTGCACATGGCGCAGATGGGCGCCGAAGTGATCCGCTTCGACCAGATCGGCGGCGGCCCGGATTTCCGCCGCTGGCCGCTCGCGCCGGACGGTTCCAGCCTCTATTGGGAGGGGCTGAACAAGGGCAAGAAATCGGTCGCGATCAACCTGTCCTCGCCCGAAGGTCGCGAACTCGCGGTCTCGCTCGCCGCTGCGCCGGGGGAAAACGCGGGGCTGTTCCTCACCAACTATCCCGTGCGCGGTTTCCTCTCGCACGAGGCGCTGAAGGCGCTGAGGCCGGATATCATCACCGGCCGCGTGATGGGCTGGGCGGACGGGTCGCCCGCGGTCGATTACACGGTGAACGCCGCCGTCGGCGTGCCGATGATGACCGGGCCTGCGGACGACGATCGCCCCGTGAACCACGTGCTTCCCGCGTGGGACTTGCTCGGCGGCGCCTATGCCGCCTTCGTGCTCGTCTCGGCGCTGCTCCGCCGCCGCGCGACCGGCGAGGGCGCGGAGATCCGCGTGCCGCTGTCGGACCTTGCCGCCACCAGCCTCGGCCATCTGGGGCAGGTCGCCGAGGTGCTGACCGGCGGTGATCGCCCGCGTATGGGCAACGACCTGTTCGGCGCGTTCGGCCGCGATTTCCTCTGCGCGGACGGCAAGCGCATCATCGTCGTGGCGATAACCCCGCGCCAGTGGAAGGGGCTGGTTGAGGTGCTCGGCCTCGCCGAACCCGTCGCGGCGATCGAGGCTGAACTCGGCGTGCGCTTCGCGGCAGACGAAGGCGCCCGCTTCCGCCACCGTGCCCGCCTGTTCCCGCTGTTCGAGGCGGCGATCGCAAAGCGCACGGTTGCCGATCTGCAACCCGCGTTCGATGCCGGCGGCGTCACCTGGGGCGGCTACCAGAGCCTCGCCGATGCCGTCGCGCACGACGAGCGCCTGTTCGTCGGCAATCCGCAGTTCCAGACGCTCGATCACCCGAGCGGGCTCACTTATCCGGCGGCCGGCCCGGCAGCGACGCTCGCAGGCGAGGCGCGGGGCGACCTCCGCCGCGCGCCCCGCCTTGGTGAACATACCGACGAGGTGCTTGCCGCCGTGCTCAACCTCGACAGCGGCGCCATCGGCGCGCTCCACGACAAGGGGATCGTCGCATGAGCATCGACGACTGGAAGCGTTGGATCGGCAAGACCGAAACCCGCACGGAGGTTCTCGATCCCGGCAGCCTCAGCCGCTTCGCCGCCGCGATCGGCGAGGACATCGACGTCGAGCGCACGCAGCCCTCACTCGCGCACTGGGCGTTCTTCCTGCCGGTGACGGCGACGGAGGGCATCGGCGAGGATGGGCACCCCAAGCGCGGCGGTTTCCTGCCGCCGGTCACACTGCCGCGCCGCATGTTCGCAGCTGCCGACATGACCTTCAGCGGAGCGTTGACGCTCGGCGCGCGCGCGACGCGCACGTCCGCGATCACCGATGTCGCGCTGAAGTCGGGCAAGAGCGGCGACCTCGTTCTGGTGTTGGTCGAGCATCGCATCGCGCAGGATGGGGCTGAAAAGGTTGTCGAGCGTCAGACCATCGTCTACCGCGATGCCGGAGCGCCGACCCCGCCCGTGATCGCATCTGATCCCGCGCAGCAGGGAGATGTGATGTGGACGCCGAACACGGTGGACCTGTTCCGTTTCTCCGCCGCGACCTCCAACAGTCACCGCATCCACTATGATCTGCCCTATGCCACCGCGGAAGAAGGCTATCCGGGCCTCGTGGTCCATGGCCCATTCACGGCGGCGCGGCTCTTCGGTCATGCTCGCCGCAAGGGCGCGCTTTCGGCGTTTTCATTTCGCGCGATGGCACCGATGTTCTGCGGCCAGCCGATCATGCTGCGCCATGCAACGGACGGTGTAGAAGCCGCGCGCTGCGACGGCGCGATCGCGATGCAGGCAAAATATAGTCTATAGTGCAATATTCGAATTGACTTGGCGCAAGAACACAGCAAGGACGCTGGGTCTGGAGGAGAGATCGCAATGGATGCAGAGACGTTCGGACTGTTTCGTTCGACCATCCGCCGTTTCGTCAATGAACGCCTGATCCCGGCTGAAGACGCGGTCGAGGAGGCCGACGCCGTTCCCGATTCGATCGTGAACGAGATGCGCGAGATGGGCCTGTTCGGCATTTCCGTGCCGGAGGCTTACGGCGGGCTCGGCTGCACCATGTCCGAAGAGGCGGCGATCATCCGGGAATTGACGCGCGCGTCCGTGGTGTTCCGGTCGGTGATAGGCACCACCGTGGGCATCGGCAGCCAGGGCATCGTGATGGACGGTACGGAGGCGCAGAAGCAGGAATGGCTGCCGAAGTTCGCGACCGGAGAGGCCATCGCCAGCTTCGGCCTCACCGAGCCCGAAGCGGGCTCCGACGCAGCCTCGCTGCGCACCGTCGCGGTGCGCGACGGCGACACCTACCGCATCACCGGCACCAAACGCTACATCACCAACGCGCCGCGCGCGAACGTCTTCACGCTGATGGCGCGCACGGAGGCGGACGTGAAAGGCGCGGGCGGCATTTCCGCGTTTATCCTGCCCGCCGACACGCCCGGCATCACGCTCGGCAAGCCCGACAAGAAGATGGGCCAGAAGGGCTCGGTCACGACCGACGTGATCCTCGACGATGTCGTCGTGCCTGCCGCGAACATCATCGGCGGCGTTCCCGGGCGCGGCTTCAAGACCGCGATGAAGGTGCTGGACCGCGGCCGCATCCATATCGCTGCCGTCGCGCTCGGCATGTGCGAGCGACTCATTGAGATGAGCCTCGCCTACGCGATGGATCGCAAGCAGTTTGGCGAGCGCATCGCGAACTTCCAGCTCGTGCAGGCGATGCTCGCCGACATGAAGGTGGATATGCTGACGACCGAAGCCCTGATGCAGTCGGTCGCCGCGAAGTTCGATGCGGGCGAGGCGGTCAGCCTCGAATGTTCGGCGCTGAAGCTCCACGCTTCGGAAGCCGTCGGCCGCATCGCCGACCGTGCCGTGCAGATCTACGGAGGCGCGGGCTACATGGCCGAATACAAGGTCGAGCGCTTCTACCGCGATGTTCGCCTGCTCCGCATCTACGAGGGCACGACGCAGATCCAGCAGACGATTATCGCCAAGCAGATGATCCGGCAGGCCGAAGCCGCCGCCTGACCTCAAGTTTTCGAAGGACACGCCCATGCGCAGAGCCGCCATCGTTGCCCCCATCCGCACCGCCGTCGGCAAATATGGCGGTTCGCTGAAGTCCATGAGCGCCGGAGATCTTGGCGCTATCATCATCAAGGCGCTCGTCGATCGCACGAAGATCGATCCAGAACGCATTGACGACGTTGTATTTTCGCAAGGCTATGGCAACGGCGAGGCGCCCTGCATCGGCCGCTGGTCGGCGCTGGCGGCGGGTCTGCCGGAATCGATCCCCGGCGTGCAGCTCGACCGGCGCTGCGGCTCCGGCCTGCAGGCCGTGATCGACGCGGCGATGCGCATCCAGACCGGCGCGGCGGACGTGGTGATCGCGGGCGGCGTCGAAAGCATGTCCAACGTCGAATATTATTCGATGGATCACCGCTGGGGCGCGCGCTCCGGTTCCACCACCTTCCACGACCGGCTGACGCGCGGCCGTGTGATGTCACAGCCGATCGCGCGCTACGGCATTATCTCGGGCATGATCGAGACGGCGAACAATCTCGCTAAGGACTATAACATCTCGCGCGAAGCGTGCGACGAATATGCCGCCATGAGCCACCAGCGCGCGACCGCCGCGTGGGCCGCGGGCAAGTTCGACGACGAGTTGGTCCCGGTGCCCGTGCCGCAGCGCAAGGGCGACCCGGTGATCTTCGCGATGGACGAAGGCATCCGTTCCGATGCGACGCCGGAATCGCTCGCGAAGCTGCCGGTTATCGAGAAGGATGGCGTGGTGACGGCGGGCAATGCCAGCCAGCAGAACGACGCTGCTGCCGCCTGCCTCGTCGTTGCGGAAGACAAGCTTTCCGAACTCGGCCTCGAGCCGATGGGCTATCTGCACAGCTGGGCGGCGGCGGGCTGCGACCCGTCGCGCATGGGTATCGGCCCGGTTCCCGCCGTCGAGCGCCTGTTCGCGCGTAACGGTCTCGGCTGGAACGAGATCGACCTCGTCGAGCTCAACGAAGCGTTCGCCCCGCAGGTGCTCGCCTGCCTCAAGGGCTGGGGCTGGGACGACCGCGACAGGCTTAACGTCAACGGCTCGGGCATTTCGCTCGGTCATCCGATCGGCGCCACCGGCGGCCGCATTCTGGCGAACCTGCTGCGCGAACTCGCGCGGCGCGACGGGCGCTACGGCCTTGAAACCATGTGCATTGGCGGCGGCCAGGGGCTCGCCGCGATCTTCGAACGGGCCTGAAGCCCATGGAGGACACCATGTCGGCGACTGACGCCTCAACCCCGGCGGCGCTCGCCGGGATCAAGGTTCTCGATCTGTCGCGCGTGCTCGCGGGGCCGTGGTGTACGCAGATCCTCGCCGATTTCGGCGCGGATGTGTTGAAGGTGGAAGCGCCCGGCCGGGGTGATGACACGCGGCAATGGGGGCCGCCGTATCTCAAGGGGCCGAATGAGGAGGGGCGCGGCGAGAGCGCCTATTACCTCTCGTGCAACCGCAACAAGCGCTCGGTCGCCATCGATATCGCGTCGCCCGAAGGCGCCGCACTCGTGCGCCGCCTCGCGGCGGATGCCGACATTCTGGTCGAGAATTTCAAGGTCGGCGGGCTGAAGAAGTACGGCCTCGATTACGAGAGCCTGAAGGCGGTGAACCCGCGCCTCGTCTATTGCTCGATCACCGGCTTCGGCCAGACCGGCCCCTATGCCGCGCGCGGCGGCTACGATTTCGTCGCGCAGGGCATGGGCGGGCTGATGACCATTACCGGCGAAAACGGCGGTGAACCGCTGAAGGTCGGTGTCGCCATCACCGACGTGTCGACCGGCATGTACGCGACCGTCAGCGTCCTGATGGCGCTGCGCCATGCCGAGCGCACGGGCGAGGGGCAGCACATCGATATCTCGCTGCTCGACACGCAGATGTCGATGCTGGCGAACCAGGCGCTCAGCTGGCTCGTCGGACGGCAGGAGCCGGGACGCCTCGGCAACCGGCATCCGACCGTCGTGCCCTACAAGACGTTTCAGGCGAAGGACGGCAGCATCATCATCGCGGTCGGAAACGACGGCCAGTACCGCCAGATGTGCAAGGTGCTCGGCGTGCCCGAACTCGCCACAGACCCGCGCTATGTGACGAACGCCGACCGCGTCATCAACCGCGAGGGTCTGGAGGCGCGCATTCAGGAATGCGTCGCGGACGAAGACGTGACGCCGCTCGTCGAGCGGCTGGTGGGCGCGGGCGTGCCCGCCGGGCCGGTCAATACGCTGGAGAAGGTCTTCTCGGACCCGTTCGTGGCGGCGCGCGGCACCGTGCACGAATTCGAGCGCGAGGACGGCATGAAGGTGCCGAGCGTTGCCTATCCCGGCAAGCTCAGCGGCACGCCCGCAACCTTCCGGCGGCGCCCCCCATTTGTCGGGGAGCACAGCCGCGAAGCGCTCGCCGACTGGCTCGGACTTCCCGACGCGGAGCTCGATACGCTCGCCGACGCTGCCGTGATCGCGCAGCGCGGCGAAGGCTGATTTGAAAGGACGGATATGGATCTCAACAACACTGTCGCGGCGGTGGTCACGGGCGGCGCCTCCGGGCTCGGCGAGGCGACGGCGCGCGCACTCGCGGCGAAGGGCGTTCGCGTGGCGCTGTTCGATCTCGACGATGCGAAGGGCGGCGCGGTCGCGGCCGAAATCGGCGGGCTGTTCGTGAAGGTGGATGTCACCTCGGAGGCTTCCGTCGATGAAGGCTTTGCGGCGGCGCGCGCCACGCACTGCCAGGAGCGTATCCTCGTCAACTGCGCAGGGACCGGCAACGTCGTGAAGACCGCGAGCCGCGACAAGGCGACCGGCGAGACGAAGCACTTTCCGCTCGATGCGTTCGAACGCATCATCCAGATCAACCTCATCGGTACGTTCCGCTGCGCCGCCAAAGCCGCGAAGGGGATGCTCGACCTCACCACGCTCGAAGATGGCGCGCGCGGCGTCATCATCAACACCGCTTCCGTCGCCGCTGAGGACGGGCAGATCGGGCAGGCCGCCTATGCGGCCTCGAAGGGCGGCGTGGTCAGTCTCACACTGCCGATGGCGCGAGACCTGATGAACGACGGCATCCGCGTGAATACGATCCTGCCCGGCATCTTCGATACGCCGCTGATGGCGCGTGCGGCGGATGCCGTGAAGCAATCGCTCGCCGCCAGCGTGCCGTTCCCAAAGCGGTTCGGTCGCGCGGCGGAGTATGCCGCGCTCGCGCTCGCGATGATCGAGAATGACTATTTCAATGGCGAGGACGTCCGTCTCGACGGCGCGATCCGCATGGCACCGCGCTGAGCCCTTGTGATCGGATCAATTTTGTACCATAGTGCAGAAATGAATTTGATATCGGGGAAGGCTCGGGCATGACGGCAGTGGACGAAACTGTGCCGGAATTCGTCACCTACACGGTGGATGAAGGCGTCGCTTGGGTGATGCTGAACCGCCCGCAATACGGCAATGCGCAGAACTACCGGCTGCTGAACCAGCTCGATGCGGCGTTCAAGCGCGCGGTGGAGGACGACGGCGTCAAGGTCATCGTGCTCGGCGGCGAGGGCAAGCACTTCTCCGCGGGCCACGACATCGGCACGCCCGAGAAAGACTCGAACTTTCAGCGCGAGCGCGTGCACCTGTGGTGGGATCATACCAACAAGGGCGGTGCCGAGCGGCAATATGTGCTCGAACAGGATGCCTACCTCGGTCTTTGCCGCCGCTGGCAGGAAATCCCGAAGCCGACGATCGCGATGGTGCAGGGCGCCTGCATCGCGGGCGGGCTGATGCTGGCGTGGGTGTGCGACCTCATCATCGCCAGCGAAGACGCCTTTTTCCAGGATCCGGTGGTGCGGATGGGGCAGCCCGGCGTCGAATATTTCGCGCACGCCTTCGAACTGCCGCCGCGCGTCGCGCGTGAGCTGCTGCTGCTCGGCGAACGGATGCCCGCCGAACGCGCCCACCAGTTCGGCATGGTGAACCGCATCTACCCGCGCGAGAGCCTGCGCGCGGAAGTCGCGAAGATCGCCGCCGAAATCGCACAGCGCGACCGCTTCGGCCTCGCGCTCACCAAGCAGGCGATCAACTTCGTGGAAGACCTGCGCGGCAAGCGGCAGGCGATGGACGGCGTGTTCCACATGCACCATCTCGCGCACGCGCATAACCAGCTGATGACGGGCAATCTCGTCGGCGGCCTCGATGCCAAGGCGATGGCGAAGGCCAACAAGGAACAGGCGGGCGAAGGCTGATATGGCCACGGCATTCGAGCAGGACCAGACGCACCTGATTCCAGATGCGCTGCCCGCTCTGCTCCGGCAGGCGGCGGACGCGGCGCAGGCGTTTGTAACGGCGGTGCGCGGTGATGTGCGCGTGCGGCTGTCGGGTGCGGACGGGCGCATCGATCGTCGCCGTGCCGATGCGGAACAGCACATCGTCCACGGTTTCGGCTGGTATGCGTCCTACGCCGAGATGATGAGCGAAGTCGCGGCCTGGGCGGTGCGGCTTGAAAGCGAAGATCGCTTCGGCGAGGTGGAGGCGCTGCTCGCGCTGCTGCTGTTTGCCGAATACGGCGCGCAGATGCGCGGCGGCATCCCGATGAATCAGGGCGAGGTGATCCGTCCGTTCGATTTTGCGGATGATGTTTCGGCGCTCGGCATACTGGATGTTCCGGCGTTCGATGTGCTGATCCGCGCGGGCACGCGGCAGGGCGTGAAGACCGCGATCGTCGCGCATCTCATGGAAACGCGCGGCCGCGCGATCCTCGAGGACGCGGGCCTCGATTCGATCACAGACATGGTGCGCGACCAGTTCTTCGCCTTCGCGCAGGAAAAGGTGCAGCCCTTCGCGCACGAATGGCACCTCGCCGACGAACTCATCCCGCTGCCGCTCGTCGAGGAACTCGGCGAACTCGGTGTGTTCGGCATGACGATCCCGGAAAATTACGGCGGCCTCGGCATGGGCAAGACGGCGATGTGCGTCGTCTCCGAAGAGCTTTCGCGCGGCTGGATCGGCGTGGGTTCGCTCGCCACGCGCTCGGAGATCGCGGCGGAACTCATTCTCTGCGGCGGCTCGGAAGCACAGAAGGCCGAATGGCTGCCGAAGATCGCCAGCGCCGAAACGCTGCCGACAGCGGTTTTCACCGAGCCCGACACCGGCTCCGATCTTGGTTCGCTTCGCACACGGGCGGTGCGTTCGGGGGATGAATACGCGGTTCACGGCAACAAGACGTGGATCACACACGCCGCGCGCGCCGACGTGATGACGCTTCTCGTCCGCACCGATCCCGCGACGAACAATTATAGCGGCCTTTCCATGCTGCTCGCGCCGAAGCCGCGCGGCACGGTGGAAAATCCATTCCCGGCCGAAGGCATGAGCGGCGGCGAGATCCACGTGATCGGCTATCGCGGCATGAAGGAATACGAGATCGGTTTCGATGGTTTCCGCGTTCCCGCCGCGAACCTGCTCGGCGGCGTCGAGGGGCAGGGCTTCAAGCAGCTCATGGCGACTTTCGAAAGCGCGCGCATTCAAACGGCGGCCCGCGCCGTCGGCGTCGCGCAGGCGGCGCTCGATACGGGCCTTGCCTACGCGCTCGAACGCAAACAATTCGGCCGCGCCATCATCGAATTCCCGCGCGTCGCCAACAAGCTCGCGATGATGGCGGCGGAAATCATGGGTGCGCGCCAGCTCACCTATTTCGCTGCGCGCCGCAAGGATGAAGGCAAGCGCTGCGATCTCGAAGCCGGGATGGCGAAGCTGATCGGCGCGCGCGTGGCGTGGGCGGCGGCGGATAACGCGCTCCAGATTCACGGCGGCAACGGCTTCGCCACCGAATATGTGGCGAGCCGTCTGCTCGCCGACGCACGTATCCTCAACATCTTCGAAGGCGCGGGCGAAATTCAGGCGCAGGTGATCGCACGCCGCCTGCTCGACGAAACCAACTAGGGAGATCAGCGTTGGCGGAAGGGCCGCTTTCCGGCATCAGGATCGTGGAATTCGCAGGGATCGGTCCGGGCCCGTTCTGCGGGATGCTTCTCGCCGATCTCGGCGCGGACATCATCCGCATCGATCGCAAGGGTGCGAGGACGGGCGGCGAGCCGACCAACACCACGTTTCGCGGGCGGCGCTCGATCGCGCTCGATCTCAAGAACGCGCAAGCGGTCGAACTCTGCCTCTCGCTCGTCGAGAAGGCCGATGCGCTGTTCGAAGGTTTCCGCCCCGGCGTCATGGAACGCCTCGGTCTCGGCCCCGATGCCGCGCTCGCGCGCAATCCGCGCCTCGTCTACGGCCGCATGACCGGCTGGGGCCAGACGGGTCCGCTCGCGCAGGCGGCGGGGCACGACCTGAATTATTTGTCGCTGAGCGGCGCGGCGCACGCCATCGGCCCCGCCGAAAAGCCGGTTCCCCCGCTCAACATCGTCGGCGATTTTGGCGGCGGTTCGCTCTATCTCGCGATGGGCCTTCTCGCGGGCATCATCAGTGCGCGCGGCACCGGGCGCGGGCAGGTCGTGGACGCCGCGATCGTCGAGGGTGCAGCCTCGCTGATGACGATGTTCTACGGTCTCCGCACCACAGGCCGCTGGAAGGACGAGCGTGCCGTGAACGTGCTCGACGGCGGCGCGCATTTCTACAACACCTACCGCTGCGCCGACGGGAAGTGGATTTCGCTGGGGCCGATCGAGCCGCAATTCTATGCGCTGCTGCGCGAGAAGGCGGGCCTCGACGATTCGGTGTTCGACGCGCAGATGCAGCGCGATGCGTGGCCGGAACTGACCGCGAAGCTGGCAGACGTAATCGCGGGGAAAACCCAGGCCGAATGGTGCGCGCGCCTTGAAGGGACGGACGTTTGCTTCGCGCCCGTGCTCGGCCTCGATGATGCGCCGCAGCATCCCCACAACACGGCGCGCGGCACCTTCGTGGAGGTTGCGGGCGTCGTGCAACCCGGTCCCGCGCCGCGTTTCTCGGAAACGCCGGGCGCGATACAGGGCCCGCCGCCGCAGATCGGCGAACACAACAGCAGCGCGCCGCGCGACTGGGGCATTGATGCCGATCGTATTTCCGCGCTGCAAGCCGCGGGCGTGCTTTGAAAAACACGAGGGAGGGTCATCCGATGGAAACAAACGAACGCCGCAGCGCGCTGGCAATGCTCTTGGCCTTGCCCGTTGGTGTCGCCGCGCTTTCCGGCAGCGCTGCCGCTGCGCCGCGCAAGGCGGGCGCAGCCGATCGGCTCGATCGGCTCGCTTCACATCAGGAAATCACCGACATCCTGAACCAGTATGCGCGCGGCTGGGACCGGCTCGACGAAGAGGCGCTGCGCGGCTGTTTCTGGCCGGAAGCACAGCACCAGCATGGCGGATTCAAGGGGCTGTCGCAGGATTTCATCACCAAAGCCTTCCCGATGGTCGCGAAGGTGAAGGGCACCCGCCACAGCATCTCCAACATCTTCATCGAGATCGAAGGCGATCGCGCCTTTGCTGAATGCTATTTCGCGGCGACGCATCGCCGCATGAATGCTGCGGGGACAGACGAGGAGGATTATTTCCTCTCGGGCCGCTACCTTGATCGTCTGGAGCGGCGCGGTGGCGTCTGGAAAATCGCGATGCGGCGCGGTCTCAACGAATTCGAGCGCGTCGAGCCGCGCGCCGATGTTTCGCTCGCCAAGGCAGACCCGGAGCAACTCGGCCGCCGCAAGCCCGAAGATCCCTACTACACGATGCTCGCGGCGTTCCGGGCCGGGAAGTAACGCCCGGCCCTTAAAGCTATAGTCGCTCGACGATCGTCACGTTCGCCATGCCGCCCGCCTCGCACATCGTCTGCAGGCCGTAGCGGCCGCCGCGATCGTGGAGTGCGCTCACCAGTGTCGTCATCAGCTTGGTGCCGGAGCCGCCGAGCGGGTGGCCGAGCGCGATCGCGCCGCCGTTGACGTTGAGCTTGCCCATGTCCGCGCCCAGCGCCTGCGCCCAGGCGAGGGGCACGGGGGCGAAGGCCTCGTTCACTTCATAGAGGTCGATATCCGAAATCTTGAGCCCGCTGCGGGCGAGCGCCTTTTCGGTCGCCGGGATCGGTGCTTCCAGCATGATGACGGGATCGTGGCCGATCACGGTCATTTGATGGATGCGCGCAAGCGGTGTGGCGCCCAGCGCCTTCAGGCCGGCTTCGTTCACCACGAGCACGGCCGCCGCGCCGTCGCAGATCTGGCTGGCGTTTGCCGCGGAGGTCACGCCACCCTCCTGCAGCAGTTTCGCGCTTGCGATCTTCTCGAGGCTGGCGTCGGCGCGGATGCCTTCGTCCGTGTCGTGGACCAGCGTTTCGCCTTCGGGCGTCGTCACTTCGATGGGCACGATTTCGCCCCTGAACTTGCCCGCCGCCGTCGCCGCCGCCGCGCGGCGATGGCTTTCGAGCGCGTAGGCGTCGAGCGCGGCGCGGTCGAGGCCGTATTTGCGGGCGAGAAGCTCGGCGCCCTTGAACTGGCTGAACGGTGTGTTCGGGTAGCGCGCCTCTACGCCGGGGCTGCGGTGCGTGCCATAGCCATGCTGCGCGGGCAGCGTCCACGGCAGGCCCATCGGCACGCGCGTCATGCTCTCGACGCCCGCGGCGATCACCACGTCCATCGTGCCCGACATCACCGTGGCGGCGGCGAAGTGCAGCGCCTGCTGGGAAGAACCACATTGCCGGTCGACATGCGTGCCGGGGATCGATTCAGGCAGGCCCGCCGCCAGCACGGCGTTGCGGCCGATGTTGGCGCCCTGCTCCCCTGCGGGGCAGGCGCAGCCCATGATGACATCCTCGACGAGCGCGGGATCGGCGTCGGCGCGCGCCACGAGATCCGCGAGAATGCGGCCCGCGAGGTCCGCCGGGTGTAGCCCGGCAAGGCGGCCTCCGCGTTTTCCCCCTGCACTGCGCGCCACTGCGACGATATAGGCTTCGGCCATGACCCGGTCTCTTTCCAAAATTTTACTTGTGAGCAAAATTCCATTGCACGCACTTCTCGTCAAGTGCATTATCCAAATGAATTAGATAAGCTCAGCACGGGAGGACGGCATGATCGCCGACATGCGCTTTGGCACCAACCTTTACCGGTTCCCCGGCTTCGGGCCGGAACTCCAGCCGCTTATCGAGTTCGTGAAGCTTTCTGAAGACTTCGGTTTCGAGCGGATCCGCCTGCCTGATCATGTCGTCGGCATCATCGCGGAGCGCCACGGCGGCATCGCTGAGACGCCCTATACCGACAAGAGCGTGATCCGCGAGGTGTTCACGCTGATGGCGTATCTCTCCGCCATCACCAGCAAGATCACCTTCGTTCCCGCCGTGATTGGCCTTCCGCAGCGACAGACGGTGCTTGCCGCGAAGCAGGCGGCGGAGGTGGATATTCTCTCGGGCGGCCGCCTCGTCCTCGGCGTCGCGATCGGCTACAACGCGCTCGAATTCCGGGCGATGGGCTTCGAATTCTCGGATCGCGCGAAGCGCTTCGAGGAACAGATCGATGTGATGCGCAAGCTCTGGACAAGCCCGGACGTCAGCTACGAAGGCGTCTATCACAATTTCGTCGATGTCAGCCTGTCGCCGCTGCCGATCCAGCGGCCGATCCCGCTCTATTTCGGACTCGGACGCGTCATCGCGCCGATTCCGCCCGATGCCGTGCTGAAGCGCATAGGCCGCCTCGCGGACGGCTGGTTCCCGATTTTCAAGCCGGACGCCGACGGCCAGAAGGCGTTCGACACAATGCGCGCCGCCGCCCTTGAGGCCGGGCGCGATCCGGGCGCGATCGTGATGGAGATGACGCTGAACGTCACCGGCCTGGACAAGGACCAGATTCGCGACGAAATCCTGAAGCGCCGCGATTTCGGTGTCGATGTCATCAATTTTAGTCTGCCGGGTACGACCGCGGCCGAGCATATCGATGCGCTGAAGCGGCTGAAGGAAACCTTGGATTCCGCTGCGGACTAACGCCCTTCCGAACTCACTTGAAATACTGGTAGGAATCGTCGCTACGGTCGTGCTTGCCCGCGACTTTCGCGAACGCCGGCCAGTCCGTTGAATCGTAACGGATCTGTCCGTAGATTTCGCCGACATAGCGGCGGTGCTGGATCGCCCAGCGTCCGTTCTTCAGCGTCCAGCGGTCGATGTAGCGGCCACGATAAATGCTCTCCACCACCGTGCCGTCTTCCAGCGGATGGTCGCGGATCACCGAATCGCCATAGCCTTCCGAAACCGCCCGGTCGCCGTTCACCTCGATGTAGACGTTCAAGATGCGATGGTGCGTGTGCGCCTTCGAATCCACGAACTTCTGGCCGCTGTCGAGCGGTGCCGAATAGGGGCCGAGTGGATTGTTCATATATTGGGCGGTGGCATCGGTGTGCCAGATCGTATCCTGCAGCGCGCGGTCGCTGCGATCCATCGCGCGGCAATAGCGTGCAAGACCGTCGAGGATAGCGAGACGCGCGGCCATTTCGTGCTGCATCTGCTTCGCATCAATGCCGCGCGCCGCAGACGGTGCGGCCTGCGCCTTGGCCGTGCCGGAAAGCGCAGCAAGGCCGAACAGGCCGGCCGTGAGCGCAAGGAACCCCCGCCGCTCGGGCTGCGCATCGGCAAGCCACACGCGGTCGGGTTCATCGATCATGCTCATCTGTTTCTCCCCTCGGGTTTTTAGCGGAATGCTGGCAAAATATCGCGCGCGAAGGCCTCGATCTGCTCGATGTAGACGTCAACATTCGGCATCAGCAGCCCGAGCGCGACATGGTCCACCCCGATAACTTCGTAAGCTTTGAGCTCCGCGATCGCTTCCGCCGCACTCATCAGCGGTTTGCTCCCCGCCCGTGCGCTCGGCGTCTGAAGGCGGATGCGATTGGGCAACGAAACGGCGATGCGCGGCAACTCCGTGCGGCCCATTTCCTTCGCCGTGATTTCGAGAAGCTCGATGCCTTTCGCAAGTCCCTCGGCATCCGCGGCGTTGGGCAACCACCCGTCACCGAGCTCGATCGCGCGGCGAATGGCGCGCGGCCCGTTGCCACCCGTGTAAAAGGGTGGGGCGGGAGACTGGACGGAACGGATCAGCGTTCTCAGCGGCCCGAACGAAACGAATTCACCCTCGAACGAGGCCTCCTCGGACGAGAGGATCGCGCGGATCACGCGCAGGTACTCGTCGTGCATCCGCCCACGCTTCGAGAAGTCGACGCCGAGCGCCTTCGATTCCGCCTCAACGTGCCCGGTGCCGGTGCCGATCATCAGGCGGCCGTTCGAGAGCTGGTCGATGGTGCCGATCATTTTGGCCTGCACGATCGGGTTGCGATAGGGCAGGGTGATGATGTCGCTGGCGAGCGTGACCCGGCTGGTGACACCGGCGAGGAACGACCACACCGCATAGGGATCGAGCCACCAGTCGTCGCCCGCATAATACTGGAACAGCGATACAGGCTGCGCAGGCGCGGTCGTCGTCTCGCCGGCTTTCAGGAAATTGCTCGTACCGCCGACGGAAATTTCTTCCGCCGGGCCGAGCGGCGCAACGAGATGATCCTGAACCCACAGCGAGTCAAAACCGAGGTCTTCCACGCGTTCGGCGATGCGGCGCACCTCTGGTCCCCGGCACCATTTTCGGTAGCAGGGAATGCGGATTCCGATCTTCACTTGGCGGCGCCTTTCCGGGCTTCGAACACGAGGAGCACGTTGCCGGGCGCCTGCACCGCATAGCCGTAGCCCGAGGAGACGAAGAGCAGGCCGTCCTTCATCACAGGGCCTGAACCGCCGCCGAATGAACCGCCCTTTGCGGTCTCACCGTTCACGGTGACGACGGGCTGTGTCGTATCGTATTGCCAGAGCACCGTGCCAGTCTCGCCGTCATGGATACGCAGCAAACCGTCCATCGCGCCGTTCAGAACATAGCCCGGTCCCGCCGTGATCGAGCCGGACGTGCCTGGATGGCAGAGCGGCTTTCCGCCACAATTGTCTGGGACGGGATGCTCCCAGATGAAATTGCCGGTCGCGGCGTCGAGCGCATAGATGCCGGGGCGCGGATCGCCTTCGTATTTCACGCCGACATTGGTGTCCGCGACCGGCACGTAAATGCGTCCTCCTTCGGCGGCCATGCTGAAATGGATGCCGCCAAGAAGCCCGCCGCGCCCGACCCTCTTTTTCCAGACGAGCTTGCCGTCATCGGGATTGATGCCGAACACCCATCCCGATTTCTGTCCCGCAATCAGGATCTGCTTGCCGCCCTTCGTCGTTGCGAGGATCGGCGGCGCGGCGAAATCGAAATCGGGGCCGGGCTTCTTCGGGCAGTTGGCGTCGTTGGCAGTGCCGCACGACATGTTCCAGGCATCGCCCTCAAGACCCTGGAAATGCCACTTCTGCCGGCCGGTCTTCAGGTCGATGGCGATGATCGCATCGCTCGTCGTCGTGGCCGGATCTGAATAATTTTCCCCGGTGCCGAAGTAGAGCAGGCCGCGCTTCGCATCGACCGTGGGCGTATTCCACACGGGCGCGCCGGAGGGGCCAAAGATTTCCGTGCCCGCGCGGTTCGTGCCTTGCGAAACCGGTGTATCAACCGAGTAGCTCTGCCAGAGCTTTCGGCCCGTGCGCGCTTCGTAGGCGACGACCTGACCGCGGAAGGTGCAACAGCCGTACGCTGGGTTGCCCGCAGCGGCGATTTCACCGCTGGAGACGGGCACGTAGAATACGCCGTCGTGATAGGCCGCCGCCGCGGTGATCTTCGCGGAACTGTGCTCCTCGGGGCGGTCGCTCCACACGAGGCTGCCGTCACGGATATCGACCGCGTAGACCTTGCCGATACCGTCGCCGAAGATGGCGATCGGCTTCGCATTGTGGTCGCCCTTCTTCCACGGCTGGACGACGATACCAGTCTGCACTTCGCCCGCTGCGTCGAAAGTCCAGCGTACGCAGCCCGTTTCGCGGTCGAGCGCGTAAACACGTCCGCTATGGCTACCCATGATCGCAGCGCCGCCGACAAGTGCGGGCTGCGAGCGCACGCGGTTCGCGTTCGGGAAGCCGAATGCCCATTTGAGCTTCAGATTTCCGATGTCGGCCTTCGTGATGCCGCCGCGCTTGGCGGGGACAAAGCGGCTGTTGTCGGCCTCCTGTCCCCAAATCCAGCCATCGCTGCCGTCGTTGAAATCGAAGGCTTTGCGCGGCGCTTCGCACATCTTGAGCGAAGCGGACTTGGCGTCGCCATACTTGCGCGGCGATGTGAGATATTCGGCGACCTGAATGCGCTGGTCTTCGGTAAGGGTTTCGCCGATGTCGCGCATTACGCCGCTCGTCAGTGTCTGCACGATCGCTTCCGGCATCATCGCGCCCATCATGCGTGTCAGCGGGGCTTTCGGCACCGAGCCGTCGTGGCAGACGAGGCAGGTTTCGCGGAAGACTGCCGCGCCGGGCATCGCCTCGCGCGCGCGCTCTGCGGCGAGGAACGCCTCGTTGAGTGCCTTGCCGCCGCCTTTCTCTTCCGGTTTTCCTTCCGGTGGCGCAGCGGCGGCGATCGCGATCGCCGACAGGCCAAGCAGCGAGGCGATGATCAGGGGTGAACGTGTTTTCATGATCGTCTCTCGTTTGGATTGCGCTTCGGCCGCTCAGGCGGTGCGGAAACGAATGGTTTTGGCGTAGCTGTATTCGTGCAGTCCCTCGATGCCGTACTCGCGACCGAAACCAGACCGCTTGATGCCGCCGAAGGGGGCGTGGACGCTGAAATTGCCGGGGCCGCCGTTGATGCTGACGCCGCCAGTTCGCATGGCGCGCGCGATCTCGAACGCGTGGCCCATGTTCCGTGACCACACCGTCCCGGCGAGGCCGAAATCCGAATCGTTCGCGACGGAGACAGCCTCTTCGTCGCTATCGACGCCGAGGATGACGGCAACCGGCCCGAAGATTTCCTCACGTGCGACGGGGCTGTTGTTATCGAGACCATCGAACAGCGTCGGTTCATAGAAGAAGCCCTGGTTCTGCTCGGTCGGGCGCTGACCACCGAAAACGAGGCGGCCGCCGCCATCTCGCGCCAGTTGAACATAGGACTCCACCTTGTCGCGCTGGCTTGCGCGGATCAGCGGCCCCATGGTGACGCCGGGCACGAGCCCGTGCCCGATCTTCACGCTGCGCGCCATCTCCGCAAGACGATCGAGATACGCCGACTTGACGCTGTTATGGACGATATGGCGCGTGGTGAGACCGCAGGCCTGCCCGGCGTGCATGGTCATGCTGCGGAGGCCCGCCGAGACCGCGAGGTCAAGATCGGCATCCGGGCAAACGATCATCGCGGACTTGCCGCCGAGTTCGAGAACAAGGCGCTTCAGTGTCGGCGCCGCCTGCGCCTGGATCAGCGAACCCACGGTGTCCGAACCGGTGAAACTCACCATGTCGACACGCGGGTCCGAGGTGAGCAGCGAGCCGACGTCGACACTGCCGGTGACGACATTGAAGACACCTTCGGGAAGGCGAGCGGCCTCTGCTGCTTCGGCAAGGAGCAGCGATTCGAATGGCGTGAACGGGGAGGGTTTCAGCACCACGCTGTTACCCATCACCAGCGCCTGCATCGATTTGACGATGCCCATCAGCAACGGAAAATTATAGGGCGTGATCACGGAAACGACGCCGATCGGCTCGCGCACGACGACACCGGCGCCGACATTCGCGGTGCCGTCAGGCAGCGGCACGGCTTCGAGCGGCAGGTTGCGATCGAGATCGGTGCGGGCAAGTGCCAGGATCGCGCGCCCGACAGCGACGGATGTGTCGTAGCCGACCGCGCGGGCAAGGCCCTGCGCCACGCCGGTTTCGGTAACGATCAGCCGGACGATCGCATCGCCGCGTTCAGCGAGCCACGCAACAAACGGCTCCAGGCGCGCCGCGCGTTCGGCGGTTGAAAGGCGAGGCCATGGTCCGTGATCAAAGGCGTGACGCGCCGCGGCGAGCGCGGCATCCACCTCGCGCACGCCGCCCACCGGTGCGCGCCCGAAGACGGACTCCGTTGCGGGATCCGGAATCTCGTCAAATGCACCTGTGGAGGGCGCGATCCATTCACCGCCGACATACAGGCGGTCGTATCCGCTGAACGGGACTTCGGACGAAACCAACGGCGCGACCTCCCACGACTATCTACACAGCGATCTTGCGTCGCCATTTTTGCATTGTGGTGCATGTTTTTAGGAGGGTCAAGCAAAAGCGCGATAATCCTGCTCCGTGTCGATGTCGTGTGCGAGGCCCGGGCGGCGCACGAATGCGACGCGAAGACCTGCCATCTCCGCGGCGCGGCGATGCGCGGAGGCACTGTCATCGCCGTAAAGATAAGGGATGGCCGAGGGTGGCGAGAGAAGCAGCGCGTTCGTTCCGAGGCCCGCATGATCGGGCGCGATCACGCAGATTGAACCATCTTTTGCGGCATCAAGCAGGGCGCGGATATCATCTGCCTCCAACGACGGCAGGTCGGTGCTGAGCGACAGCACCGAAGATGCGCCGCGTTTTTGGGCGTAATCCGAGGCCTGTGTGAGTGCGGCGTTGAGCGAGTCTTCCTGCTCTTCCACGAACCCTACACCCGCCGACCTGGCCATATCGCGGGCCTCAGGAGAACGACTGACAACAATGATGTATTCAGGTGCCACGACCTTGGTGGCAACCCGAAGCACATGCGTGAACATTCGCTTGTTGAAGGCCTCGCGCTCCACTGGAGGCAGCACATCGGCGAGGCGACTCTTGCCCTCGTCGAACGGTCGCACAGGAATGATGATCCACACGGTCATGGCGCTATCGTGCGCGTAGAGAACGGGCGAAATCCAGCGTGATGCGTGCGAGGCGTTCGCGGTCAGCGGCGTCGCGCATCAACGTGTCGTCGGCAAGGATCGCAGGGCCGGTGCAGGGCAGTGCCGCATCGGCATGATCTATGACGAGCCCGTCCAGGAGGCCGGCGTAGTAGTCGACAACGGCGGATGGCGTGGCCTCGAAGCCGCGCTCGTTCATGATCTTCGCCGCCGGCCCCTTCACAGCCTTGCCGCCGATGAAGGGCGAAACGGCGACCACAGGCACGCGCCGGCTTTCCAGCGCGCGGCGGATACCGGGAATGGCAAGGATCGGCCCGATGCTGAGGAACGGGTTCGACGGGCAGATAATTATCGCCTCAAGTGCAGGATTGGAAAACGCTTCGGCAAGCGCCGGCGACGGGGTTGCAGCATCGGCTCGGTCGTATCGGATCGAAAGGAACCGGGGCTCGCAGCGGCGGCGGACGAAATAGTCCTGAAACGCCAGTTCGCCCTCGTCCGTTTCCACCATCGAGCGGACGGGATCGTCGCTAACCGGTGCAATGCGATGACGGATGCCGAGGCTTGCTGCGATGTCAGCAGTAACGGTGGACAGAGTCTGCGTTTTCAGGCGCTGCGTGCGCAGCACGTGCAGCGCCATGTCACGGTCGCCGAGATTGAACCAGTCCTCACCGCCGAGATCGCGGAGCATCGCCATGAAGTTCCACGTCTCGCCCTCAAGGCCCCAGCCCTGCGTGCGGTTCGCGATGCCCGCGAGCGTGTAGGTGACGGTATCGAGGTCCGGGCAAACGGTGAGTCCAAGATGCTCGAAATCATCGCCGACATTGACGGCGATCAGAAGCTCTTCGGGCGGAAGCACGGTGGCAAGACCGGCGGCGAGCTTCGCGCCGCCGACGCCGCCCGCAAGCGCGACGATCATGGGAACAAGTCCAGCGCGCGCGGGCGCACGAGTTCGGCGGCATTGCCATCGCGGCGTGCATAGGTGACGCCGCGCACGATGGCGAGCGGACGGCCTTCACCGGCTTGCCCCATGATGAGGGATGCGGCGGCGGCGATTTCGTCGGCGAGGCCGAGTTCGCTGGTTTCGAGACGGCGGCCATAGATGTCGGGCGTACCGCGCAGGTCGAGGAGCGCAGGAAGGCCCGCCGCGCCGATGGCGGTGCCGGTGGTGCCGTTTCTCCAGGCGCGGCCGAGGCTGTCGACGATGAGCACGGCCACGTCTGCGCCCGATCGTTCACAGATGGCGCTGCGCAGCGTCGCAGCACTCGCATCGGGATTGCGGGGCAGCAGGAGAGCGGCGGGACGGCCATGGTCGATGTTCGACTGGTCGATCCCGGCATTCGCCAGCACGAGGCCGAGCCGATGGCGGACGATGAGCACACCCTTTCGCACGCGCATCACCTCGTCGGTTTCCGAAAGCACGAGTTCGACGAGGCGCGGATCCTTGTCGCATTCAGCTGCGAGTTCGGCGGCACGTGCGGAAGGTGTTACCGTATCGAGAGGGACAAGACGACCTTCCGATTTCGAGACGATCTTCTGCGCGAGCACGACGATGTCGCCGTCTTCCGGTGTGTGTGCGGCAAGGACAATCGCTGCGAGGTCGTCGCCGGCGGCGATCCACGGCACGCCATCCGGTGCGAACACGGTTATCGTTGCGCCGGAGCGTGTCATGGCTGCGTTACCGTCAGATGCCTGTGATGCGGATACCCGATCCCGGCACCTTGTACTTGCGGTTGAGTGCGATCAACACCGAAGTTAGCCCCTCCGCCACTACGGAATTCGCGAGCGGCCCGGCGTTCCACGCCTTGAGGCCGATCGCTTCGGCGAGTGCGACGACCGTATCCGCGGTTTCCGCCTCATCAGCGCAGACGAGGACGTCGCATTCGATCTCCTCGTCGAGCTTGGTCAGGTGATGCGCGGAGATGTTCTGGAACGCCGAGACGACCTTCACGCCCTCGCCGAGAAGCTTCTGCACGGCTTCCACCGCTGAGCCTCCCTCGGGAAGCTGCACGCGGCTCACCTTCGGCGGCACGAGGGGCACGGTGACGTCGATCAGGATCTTGCCCTCCAGATGCGCGCGCACCTCCAGTACGGTCGATTGCTGGGCGGCATAGGGCACGGCAAGGACGACGATGTCGGCCTTGGCGGCGGCGTCCGCATTGGCCGCGCCGATAATCCCTGCGCCGCCGAGCGTTTCGTTCATCGCAGCGGCGGCTTCGGCGGCGCGCTCCGACGTGCGGCTACCGACGATGACGGGATAGCCGCGATGCGCCCAGCGCAGCGCGAGCCCGCCGCCTTCCTTGCCCGTGCCGCCGAGGACCGCGATGGTCGGCTTTTCTTCACCGTGCATACTCGAACTCCTTACCCAAGGTCTTGTCTCCGCGCTTTTGCGGCGGTGTGAGAATGATCGGCGTGAGGTCGGCGGCTTCGTGCCCCCTGCGGCGTACAGTGTCGCTCACCGCGCCGTAAACCGTCGTGCGCTGGCGCGGTGTCCGCCCGATCGAACGGATCAGCGCGTCCATCGCGGCGGACGGCATCTCCTGCCCGTGCTGCGTGCCTGCCGCGCGCGAAATGCTCTCGTTCATCAGTGTGCCGCCGAGGTCGTTCGCACCCGATGCGAGACAGGCGGCGGCACCCGCCGGGCCGAGCTTGACCCAGCTCGTCTGGATGTTCGGAATCAGCGGATTGAGCGCGAGGCGGGCGACGGCATGCATCAGCCGCACCTCGCGGAAAGTCGGCCCCCGCCGCGCCTCTCCGCGCACGCCCATCGGCGCTTCCATGTGCACGAACGGTAGCGGCACGAATTCGGTGAAACCGCCGGTTTCGGCTTGCAGGTCGCGGATGTGAAGCAGGTGTCGCGCCCAGTGCGTGTAGGTTTCGACATGGCCGAACATGATCGTTGCGGTGGTCCGGAAGCCGATTTTGTGGGCGGTGCCGACGACGTGCAGCCATTCCGCCGTGTTCAGCTTGTCGGGGCAGATGATGCTGCGCACTTCGTCATCGAGGATTTCGGCGGCGGTACCGGGGAGGGTGCTGAGCCCGGCGTCCTTCAGGCGGTAGAGGAAGTCCTCAACGGAGAGGCCGAGCGTTTCCACGCCGTGGGCGATTTCGAGCGGCGAGAAGGCGTGCAGGTGAATATCCGGCACGGCGGCGCGGACGGTGCGCGCGAGTGTGAGATAGGTCTCGCCCGTGTAGCGCGGATGGATGCCGCCCTGCAGACAGACCTCGGTGCCGCCGCGCGCCCACGCCTCTTCCGTGCGCCGCGCGACTTCTGCGAGGTCGAGGTCGTAGGGTTGGCCGCGCAGCGTATCCGACGTCTTGCCCTTGGAGAAGGCGCAGAAGCCGCACTTGTAGGCGCAGATGTTGGTGTAGTTGATGTTGCGGTTGACGACGTAGGTGATCGTGTCACCATTTACCGCGCGCCGGAGTTCGTCCGCGCTTTCGCAGATATGTTCGAGATCGACGTCGCGCGCCTCGAAAAGTGTGGCGAGGGCGGCTTCGTGCGGCCGCTCTCCCGCGAGGGCGCGGCTCACCGTCGCCGCGATGCCCGGATTGAGCGTGGCAAGATAAGGCGCTTCGGGCGGACGGTCGGGGAGGGTGAGGCCGGGAGACCAGCCGTCGGCGCGCGCGAAGCCGGAGGTGTCGGCGGCGGCGAGCACGTGGCGCTGCATTGCTGCATCCTGCCAGCGCATGTTCTCGGCGACATAGGCGGGATAGACGGGAAGGCGCGCGACGAGGATGCGGTTCGCGGCCGCCGTCGCGGTGCGCAGGTGTTGCACGGCGGGCCACGGCGCTTCGGGGTTCACGTGATCGGGGGTGATCGGCGAGACGCCGCCCCAGTCGTTGATGCCCGCGTCGATCAGGCGCGGGAAATCGCCCACCGACAGATTCGGCGGCACCTGGATGTTCATCTGCGGGCCGAGCAGGATGCGCGCGGCGGCGGTGGTCCACAGCAGGTCGTCCATGTCCGGTTCGGGTGCATCCGCCATCACGGTGCGCGGCTTGGCCCGGAAGTTCTGGACAATGACCTCCTGAATGTGCCCGTAGCGGACGTGGATGTCACGGATCGCGACCAGCGCTTCCAGCCGCTCGGCGCGCGTCTCGCCTATGCCGATGAGGATGCCGGTGGTGAAGGGGATGCCGAGTTCACCCGCGATCCGGATGGTTTCGAGGCGAACCTTCGGTTGTTTGTCGGGCGAGCGATAGTGTGCGCCGCCCTTTTCGCAAAGGCGATCGGAAACCGATTCGAGCATCAGCCCCTGCGACACCGAAACAGGCCGCAGCATCGCCATCTCTTCGCGTGTCATCACGCCCGCGTTGATGTGCGGCAGCAAGCCCGTTTCGTCGCGCACGGCGGCAGCGACTTCGGCAAGATAGGAGAGGGTGGTCTCGTGCCCGAGCGCGGCGAGTTCCTCGCGCGCCGCCTTGAAGCGAAGTTCGGGCTTGTCGCCGAGCGTGAACAGCGCCTCGGTGCAGCCGGCGGCCTTCCCGGCGCGCGCGATGTCCAGCACCTGTTCGCGGGTGAGGTAGCACACCTCACCTTGGCGCGGAGGCTGGGAGAAGGTGCAGTAGTGACAGAGGTTACGGCACAGCTGCGTCAGCGGAATGAAGACCTTCGGCGACCAACTCTGGATGCGGCCGTGGCCTTCGTCGCGCAGCGCCGAGGCGTGCGCAAGCATTTCGGAAAGCGGCATCGCCAGAAGCGATTCAGGTCTGATTTCCGCCATCTCAGCAGACCCGGTCGGTGGCGGTTTCGGCGGTGGCCGGCTCGGTGCTTGTTGGCGGCATTTCAATGATCGCTACGACACTGCGTGCGAAGTGGTCGAGCGTCTCATCCGCAACCCATGTGGGGTGTCGGCGGCTTTCATCGGCAAGCGCGCGCTGGCGGGCCGAAAGCACCGCGTTCAGATAGTTGCCCACGAAGATGAAGCGTTGGTTCTTCATCGATGGTGCCATATCCGGCATCAGACGTCGCAGATGGTCGAGGCAGCGGCGATAGCCGACGTTGAGTTGGTCACCGAGCACATCCATCATGAGATCACGATGCGTCATCGCCAGCATGGTGATAAAGCGGATGTAATCGCCTTCGCCTGGGTTCGCAGCAACTGCCGGGAAGATCAGTACGTTCACAACTTCACGCACCGTGTGCGGACCGCCGCCTTGCTCCAGCCGGTCGAGCATGGTGTTTCGGCGGGCATCGATCGCGGCTGCGCCGTCCACGATGATTTCCCGGACCAATGCTTCCTTAGATCCGAAATAGTAACCGACTGCGCCGTGGTTCTTCTGGCCGGCCGCGGTGGCGATCTCGCGCACCGTGACGCCGTCCACGCCCCGCTCCGCGAACAGGCGCTGTGCCACGGCCTTGATGTGCGACGCGGAAACGTTGCGCGGCTGATCCTCGCCGCCGGAGATCTGAAGTCTGACCATGACTCGCAAATTCTCATTGCAACACCTCTCCGTCAAGTGCATTATCCAAATGAATTAAACAACGGGATCAATTTTTCATCGGAGTCTCCGTGGGACGATTGCCGGATATCGCGGTGCTCTCGAAATGGATGGAAACCCAAGGGCTTGGCTCTTATTCCATCGAGGGGGTGACCCCGCTCGCTGGGGGTACGCAGAACATTCTTTTGCGATTCCGCAGGGGTGGGCGCGACTATGTCTTGCGGCACCCGCCTGAGCATCCGCGCGCCAATTCCAATGAAACGATGCGCCGCGAGGCGCAGCTTCTGGCGGCGATTGCGGAAACCGACGTGCCGCACCCCCGCCTGATCGCCGCTTGCGGCGACGAATCGGTGCTCGGTGCTGCCTTTTACCTGATGGAGCCGATCGAGGGCTTCAATCCGGTCGCCGGTATGCCTGCACTTCACGCCGGTTCGGCGGAGATCCAGCACCGCATGGGACTTTCGCTCGTCGAGGGCATCGCGAAGCTCGGCGCGTTGGATTACCACGCGCTTGGGCTTTCGGGCTTCGGCAAGCCGGACAATTACCTCGAACGGCAGGTCTCGCGCTGGCGCGCTCAACTTGAAAGCTACGGCGAGTTCGCAGGATGGGAAGGCCCGGCCGCGCTCGGCGATGTCGAACGGATCGGGCGCTGGCTCGATGCGAATCGACCCGCTACGTTTCAGCCCGGTATCATCCACGGCGACTATCACATGGCGAACGTGATGTTCCGCAACGATGGGCCGGAGCTCGCCGCCATCGTCGATTGGGAACTCGCCACGATCGGTGATCCGCTCATTGACCTCGGCTGGGTGCTGGCAACATGGCCGGAGCCGGGCAAGGAGGGCGCGGTGAGCGTGAAGCCGTGGATCGGCTTTCCGACCGCTGAGGAACTCGTCGCGCACTATGCCGCGCGTTCATCCCGCGATCTTACCGCGATCGACTGGTATCGCGTTCTCGCCTGCTACAAGCTCGGTATCCTCCTGGAGGGCACGCACGCTCGTGCCTGTGCGGGGAAGGCGCCGCGCGATGTCGGCGACCGGCTTCACGCACGCAGTGTCTGGCTGTTCGGGCGTGCCGCCGGATGGACGCAGTGAGCGGCAGCATTTCAGAGATGACGATAGGGAGCGACATGAGCGTGAACGACACGGATTTTACCGGCCACAACGTGCTGGTGGTGGGCGGCTCCAGCGGGATCGGTAATGGCATCGCGCAGGCTTTCCGTGCGCGCGGAGCAAATGTTCACGTCTGGGGCACGCGCCCCAGCGCCACCGATTACGCGGGCGAAGAAGGCTCAAATCTCGAGGGGCTTGGCTACACGCAAGTCGATTGCGGTAGCGTCGAATCGATTCTGTCCGCGCCCGTGCCATTCGAGACCATTGACGTACTCGTCCATTCGCAAGGCACGGTGCTCTACAAGCGGCAGGAGTTCCAGCCGGAAGGGTGGGACAGGGTGATGGCGGTCAACGTGGGCAGCGTGATGCACATCTCGCAGCGCTTTCAAGGGGCACTCGCTGCAGCGAGAGGCAATGTGATCGTCATCAGTTCGATCGGTTCATTCCGCGCCACAATGGGCAATCCCGCTTATGCCGCCTCGAAGGCTGCGGCCGTGAATCTGGTCCGCGCACTGGCACAGGCCTGGGCGCCGGAGGGAATTCGCGTGAACGGCATCGCGCCCAGCCTCGTCGACACCAAGATGACCAAGGTGACGATGGATCACGAACATCGCCGCGAGCGGGCGCTCGCGAAAATTCCGCTGGGGCGCTTCGGCAGCGTGGAAGACATGGCGGGCGTGGCCGTGTTCCTCGCCTCGCCGCTCGCCGCCTACGTCTGCGGCCAGACACTGGTCGTCGACGGTGGCATGACGCTCTGAATACCAAAGCGAGACAAGGGGACAGGATCATGGATTTCGAATATTCGGACAAGGTTAAGGCGCTGCGCGAGCGGGTGACGGCGTTCATGGATGCCCACGTGTATCCGATCGAACAGGAACGCATCGATTTCCAGCACGACCACGCCAACTTGTGGAAGCCCTGGCCTGGGATCGAGGGCATCAAGGCGAAGGCAAAGGCCGAGGGGCTCTGGAATCTGTTTCTGCCGCACGAATATGGCGCATGGAGCCCCGGCCTCACCAACCTCGAATACGCACCCCTTGCCGAGCTGATGGGCGGCGTGGTCGGCGCCTCGGAATTCTTCAATTGTGCCGCGCCCGATACCGGCAACATGGAGGTGCTCGCCAAGTACGGCACCCCGGAACAACAGGAAAAGTGGCTGAAGCCGCTGCTCGCGGGCGAGATTCGTTCGGCTTACGTGATGACCGAGCCGGAAGTGGCGTCGTCCGACGCGACCAACATCGCCACCACGATCATCGCGGACGGTGACGACTATGTCATCAATGGCCGCAAATGGTGGATTTCGGGTGTGATGGATCCGCGCTGCAAGGTTTACATCCTGCTCGGCCGCACGCCGAACGATGGGCCGCGCCATCGCCAGCATTCGCAGATCATCATTCCGGCGGATACGCCCGGTATCGAAATCGTGCGTCCGCTTTCCGTGCTTGAATCTCTGCATTCCCCGGGCGGCCACTGCGAGATGCTGTTCAAGAATGTGCGCGTACCGAAAGAAAATCTGATCCTCGGCGAAGGCCGCGGCTTCGAGATCGCGCAAGGCCGCCTCGGACCGGGACGCATCCATCACTGCATGCGCCTTATCGGGCAGGCGCAGCGCGCGGTGGAATACATGGCGCGCCGCGTCGAAAACCGCGTCGCGTTCGGGCGGAAGCTCTCGGAGCAGTCGAGTATCCGGCAGGATATCGCGCGCTCGTTCTGCGAGATCGAGCAGGCCCGCTTGCTGACCCTGAAGGCCGCGGACGCGATGGATCGGTACGGCAACAAGGTGGCGAAGGATCTAATCGCCGCGATCAAGATCGTTGCGCCGCAGATGGCGCAGACCGTTGCCGATCGTGCAATCCAGGCGCACGGCGCGATGGGCCTTTCGGGCGATACGCCGATCGCGCAGATATTCGTCTCGGGCCGCTACCTGCGGATGGCAGATGGGCCGGATGAGGTGCATCTCTCGCAGCTCGGCAAGCTCAAGATTGCGGAATACAACGCGGCTCCCTTGCGCTGACGAGAGGCCGCGGGGAGGATCGGATCATGACGGTGGTGACGGAAAAATCCGCACGAAAGCCGGGAGACGCTGCCGCATGGTGGATGGTCGCCGTGCTGTTCCTGATCTATGTCCTCGCTTGGCTCGACCGGCTGGTAATCTCGATGCTGGTCGAGCCGATCAAGGCCGATATGGCGCTCAGCGATTTTCAGATGAGCATCATTCTCGGTCCGGCCTTCGCGATATCTTATGCCATCTTCGGCCTTCCGCTCGGCTGGGCGGCGGACCGGTTTTCGCGCCGCACGGTGATCTTCTTCGGTGTCCTGACATGGGCGTTCGCAACCGTGGCCTGCGGCTTCGCACGTACGTTCGAAACATTGCTGCTCGCCCGCATCGTTGTCGGGATCGGCGAAGCGGCATTGCTGCCATCGGCCTACTCGCTGATCTCCGACGGCTTCCCGCGCGAGAAATTGACGCTCGCGACCTCGACGTTTCAGATGGCGGGGAAGGTCGGATCGGCGACCGCGTTCGGTCTCGGCGGTATCGCCATTGCCTTCGCGGTGGGTTTGAAGGGTGTTGATCTGCCGATCCACGGTCCAGCCGAGCCCTGGCAGATCGTGATGATGCTCGTCGGGCTGCCCGGGTTCCTGTTCGCGTTTATGCTGTTCAGTTTCCGGGAACCGCTGCGCCGCGATTTGGGGAGGGCGGATCCGCAGGCGCGTTCTGTTGCGGCGACGACGGACTTCGTGCGTGCCAACTGGCAGCTCGTAGGCCTGATGCTCACGGCGTTCTCCGCCCTCGCAATCTGCGGTTATTCGATGACCGCTTGGGTGCCCACGTTCATCGGGCGTGAATACGGATGGGAACCCGTTGTCTATGGCCCGGCGCTCAGCCTGATGAACCTGCTTGCGGCCGCGTCGCTGGTGGTCAACGGCAAGATCGTCGACACATTGTTCTCGCGCGGCATGAAGGATGTGCATCTGCGCTTCTACAGTTGGCTGATCCTGGCGCTGACGCCGGCAATCCTCTACATGTTCTTCGCGCCCAACCCCTGGGTTTTCCTGGTGCTGTACGGCATTGTGCAGTTCATCACCGTGCCGTTCATGGTCTATTTGTCGTCGGTGGTCGCGCTGCTTGCGCCAAACGCCGTTCGCGGCCAGATAATCGCCTTCTTCATGTTCGTGTTCACGATGCTCGGTATGGGTGCCGGGCCCGCGGTGGTCGGCGGGCTGACTGATTTCGTTTTTGCGAGCGAGGACCGGCTCGGCGACTCGCTGGCGATCGTCGTTATCGCCGGGGCCGGCATTGCGTTTGCAGCGCTGAGACTTTCACTTCGATACCTCGGCCCGGCGATCATTCGGCGCGAAGCGCTCGCTGCGGACAGCGTCCGTGGTTGAGCTTTTGCCCGCCTTTGAAAGGGATGCATAATGTCTGTGACAGTAGAGGCAATCGATCCGGCAAACCGTGATGCGTTGGCGCTGGCCGACGAGCGGGTTGAATACAGCTGGAACGATCTCGATCCAATCCTGAACCGTGCAGCAAATGCACTTCACGTGGCTGTTGACACGTATCGCCGCGCAGCAGTGTTCGCGCCCAACAGTGCGGAGACCGCGCTCGCTTATGTTGCGTGCTTGGAGGCGGGGGTGTCGAGTGTACCGGTGAACTTTCACCTCACCGTTCAGGAGCTTGTTTACATTCTTCAGGATTCGAGCGCGTCCGTGCTCTTCGTCGGGCCGGAAACGGTCGAGGTCGGGCTCGCGGCCGCGCGCGAGGCCGACGTGGCGCAGGTTATCGGTTGGCGCTGCGAAGCCCAAGACGGGCTCGTGCTCTGGGAGGACTGGCTCGCCGCGGCCACTGCCGAGACGCCGCCCACAGACGTAAAACCGCTACCGCACCTGCACTACACCTCTGGCACCACCGGCAAGCCGAAGGCCACCGAAACACCGCCAAGCTACTTCCCGGCGGCGGGCACCGTGCGGGCGTTAGCTGAAATCCTGCGGCCGAAGGTCACGCCATCACCGGGCATCGCCGTGGGGCCGCTCTATCACACGGGCCCGCTTGGCATGGTCCGCAACCTGTTCGCCGGCATGTCGCTGATAACGGTGCAATCGTTCGACCCGGAAAAGGTGTTGGCGCTCATTGCTCGCTACCGCGTCGCGGGGTCGGTGATGGTCCCAACGCATTTTCAGCGGCTTCTGTCGCTGCCCGAAGAGGTGCGCGCGCGCTACGAAGTGTCCAGCATGAAACGCCTCGCGCATACTGGCGCGGCTTGCCCCCGCGAGGTGAAGAAGGCGATGATAGATTGGTTCGGTCCGGTTCTCGTGGAAGCCTATGGCGGTACTGAAGCAGGATCGACGACATTCATAACCTCTCCCGAGTGGCTGGAGCGTCCGGGTTCGGTAGGGCGCGCGCTGCCGCCCTTTGAGCTCGTCATCATCGGCGAAGATGGTAAGGAGCTTCCGCGCGGCGAAGTCGGGCGGGTCTATTTCCGCGACACGACCGGGCGCGGGATCGTCTATCACGGCGATCCGGTGAAAACGGCAGAGGCGCACATCGCGCCCGGCGTCTTCACACTCGGCGAAATGGGCTACGTTGATGCCGAGGGCTACCTGTTTATCACCGACCGCATGTCGGACATGATCGTGAGCGGCGGTGTCAACATCTATCCCGCCGAGGCGGAGCATGCGCTGCTGCGTCATCCGGGCGTCGCGGACGTGGCCGTCATCGGCGTGCCGAGCACGGAAATGGGTGAAGAGGTGAAAGCGCTCGTGATCCCGACCGATCCCGCCAATCCGCCATCATCCCAGGATCTCAACAGCTTCTGCCGCGAGACGCTCGCCGGGTACAAGTGCCCGCGTTCCTACGATTTCGTGGACGACATCGGTCGCAATGCGATGGGCAAGGTCAACAAGCGCGCGCTGCGGCAGCAATACTGGCCTTCCGATCGCATGATCGGCGGTTGAGGCGATGCGCCCGGAAAGTGTGTCGTGCATGTCGCGCGAAGCATGATTTGAAACTTGCACAGTGGATTAATAATTGACATGAAAATAAAACTGCATTTAAGTGCAGAAATTGCAGGGAGTCGTGTATTCCGTGCAATGTGGAGTGCCTGAAGGGTACGCAACGGGCCGTCGGCAAGAGCGGCAAGAGGGAAGATCGTCATGGGTGTCAGCAGCACTCCGTCACGCCTTTTGGGCTCAAGCCGCCGCCCGGCGTCGTGAGCGCTGTACGCAATGGAATTCTTAGTCAGCCACAAGAGTTCGGCAACAAACGCATTTTCGGGGGAGGAAATATGAACACGATTCGATTGAAGCATCTGGGTCTGTCGACGGCACTTTGCGGTGCGAGCGCTCTGCTTTTGGCTGCGCCTACCATGGCACAGGAAGGAGCACAGGCTCCTGATCAGGAAAGCGCCACGGCCGGCGGCCTTGAAGAAATCGTCGTGACGGCGCAGCGCCGCGCGCAGAATCTTCAGGATGTTCCCCTGTCGATCGTCGCGGTCAGCGCCGATACGCTGTCGCGCACGGGCGTTCCCACGATCGAGGCGCTGAACACGCTGATTCCCAACGCGGTCATTGAGCACGTCGGTCTATTTCCGGGCGTCGCGTCCCTGTCGATCCGTGGCGTTGGCGTCAGCGGTATCGAGAGCTTCGCCGATCCGCAGGTCGCGGTTTACATCAACGGCATCTACCAGGCACGCAACGTCAATGCGTTGAGCAGCACGGTCGATGTGTCATCCATTGAGGTGCTGCGCGGTCCGCAGGGCACGCTTTATGGTCGCAACGCCTTTTCGGGTGCTATCTCGCTGCGCACCAACCGGCCGGACATGAACGAAACCAGCGGCTCTGCGATGGCGACGATTGCGAATTACGGCAAGGTCGACGTCGATGTTGTCGGCAACGTGCCGATCGTTGAAGGCAAGGTCGCGGCGCGTCTCGCCGTGCGGTCGCACAACTTCGACGGCTTCTGGAAGAACCACGGTATTGTTGCGCCGGGCGTTGTCGATTCCACGCTTGAAGGCAAATCCATCGGGCGCGAGCGCAGCCTTTATGTGCGTCCGAGCCTGCGCTTCACGCCGAATGAAGACTGGGACATCAACGTCATCGGCGAAATCATGCGCGAACGCAGCGAAGGCTATTCGGCCGGTCAGATCGTCCTGCCTGGCAGCACGCTCGCTGGTCTTGGTTTCCCTGGCTTCAATCCGTTCGGAGACAAGCGTCTCGGCATAGCCTCCGACGGTTCCAATCCGCTTCGTGCCGGTACGAACGTCAGCGGTAAGCCGACCGACAACGACCAGTGGAATATCACCACGGATGCCGCTTACACCACTGACTTCGGTACTATTCGCGCACTCGTGAACTATAATCACGCGACGTCCGAGATTTGGGCCGATACAGACGGCACCAACATCAATGCCTATACGACTGCTCGCTGGGAAACCTATCGGGCGTTCTCGGGCGAACTCCAGTTTTCTTCCGATTTCTCGGATTCGGTGAATGTCGTCGCGGGCCTGTTCTATCTCTGGGATCACTACAACACGACGCAGCTCAGCTTCACGGACTTCTCGCTGCCGTTCGTCTCAGAATTCTCTGTCGCCGATACCACGCAAAATCCGGGCTATGTGAACAATACCGGAAAGCGAAAGACGTGGGCGGCATACGCTCAGGTCGAGTATAATTTCACGCCGGAGCTCGCGCTCGTCCTCGGCGGCCGCTACAGCTATGAAAAGAAGTACGGCTTCCGCGGCACAAACGCGACCATCAACACCACCGGCCTCGCGCGCGACATCGATTTCAGTGATCATATCTGGCCGACAAACACCGCAATCATCTTCGGTCCGACCCAGAAGAGTTGGGAAAGCTTCTCGCCGCGTGTCGGCGTGAACTATAAGGCGAGCGACGATGTGATGCTGTTCGGTTTCTGGCAGCGCGCATTCAAGTCGGGCGGCTTCAACGCCAACTCGTCTGACCGGACGGCGTTCCTGACGCCGTATGGACAGGAGCAAGTCGACAACTATGAAGTCGGTATCAAGAGCGACTGGTTCGACCGTCGGCTGCGGCTAAACGTCAACGCTTTCTACAGCAAGTTCGATGGTCTGCAGCGCAGCCTCGTGACGCCGACCCCATCGTCGCCAAACGGCGTGACCACGGTCAACCAGAATCTCGCCGACATGAAGAGTTACGGTATCGAAGCCGAGATCTCGGCGCGTCCTGTCGATCAGTTGACGATTTATACCAACATTGGCTGGAACAAGGCTTCCTACACCTCGTACTGCGCGGACCTTGATGGAGCCGAGCTGACGACGACACCGGCGAATGGCCGTGCAGTTTGTGGCGCGATCACGACGGTGACATCGGGCGGCGTGGACCGTTATCTGGTGCCGACCGACTACTCCAACCTGAAACCGATGCGTGCGCCGCGCTGGGATCTGACGGCCGGTTTCACCAAGGACTTCACGGCCGGTTCGGGCACGATCTCGGTGAACGGTAGCGTTAACTATCGCAGCTCGGTGTTCGTGCAGCTGCTGAACGTGCCATACTCTTACCGCCCGGCAATGACGCTCGTGGATGGCAGCATCAAGTGGACGCCGGATGATGAGCGTTACGAAGTTACACTCTGGGGCAAGAACCTCACCAATCAGGTCGAAATCCTGAACCACCTGCCCGTCGGCAACCTCTTCGGGATTTATCATGTTACCAACCCGCGCACATATGGTGTTACGCTTGGTATGAAGTTCTAGTCGGGAAGAGTTGGGGTGCGGGACATACGGCTTGCCGTGTGTCCCGCATCGGTTCCGTTGTGATGGAGAGGTGGATGCGCGGCATCGCGAAAACGGACAGGTTGCCTGTTCTGCTGGTCTCGGTCGCTATGCTGACGATGCTCAGTTTTTCCGATAATGCGGCCGACGCGACCAGTGCAGTGCGCTCGCCCGCCTACAACGAGGCCGACGGTACCAATTGGCAGGCGTTTGGCCGTACCTATAGCGAGACGCACTTCAGCCCGCTGAAGGAAGTCAACGATGGCAATATCGAGCGGCTCGGGCTTGTTTGGGCGCACGATCTGGAGCCGACGTTCAACAGTTTCTCGGCGCCGCTCGCCGTAGACGGCGTTCTGTATTTCGCCACAGGTTACAGCGTCATTCATGCGATGGATGCGCGCACCGGCGAACTGCTTTGGAAATACGATCCCGAGGTCTACAAGCACGCCGGTCACAAGATGCGGGCAGGCTGGGGTATACGCGGCATCGCCTTCGACGACGGCAAGGTCTTCACGGGAACGCTCGATGGGCGCCTGATTGCACTTGATGCCAAGACCGGCGCGCTGCTCTGGAGCGAACTTACTCTCGATCCAAAAGACGAAAGCTACATCACCGGGCCTCCCTGGGTCTTCAACGGCAAGGTGGTGATCGGCAGCGGCGGTTCGGATTATGGGCCCGTGCGCGGCTATGTGACCGCGTACGACCAGAAAACGGGCAAACAGGCGTGGCGCTTCCACACCGTTCCCGGCAACCCCGCGGACGGCTTTGAGAACAAAGCCATGGAAATGGCTGCGAAGACCTGGACAGGCGAGTGGTGGAAGCACGGCGGTGGTGGTTCCGTCTGGCACGCCATGGCGTTCGATCCGAAGTTCAACCGCATCTATCTCGGCGTCGGCAACGGCGCGCCGTGGAACCAGAAGATTCGCAGTCCGCAGGGCGGCGACAACCTGTTCCTCGCGTCCATCGTCGCGCTCGATGCCGATACGGGCGAATACGTCTGGCACTATCAGGCGAATCCCGGCGAGACGTGGGACTACAACAACACGATGGACATCCAGCTCGCCGATCTGAAGATCGGCGGCAAGGTTCGTCCAGTCATCATTCACGCGCCGAAGAACGGCTTCTTCTATGTGATCGACCGCAAGACCGGGAAGCTGGTGTCGGCCGAGAAATTCTCCAAGGTCACGTGGGCCGAGCGGATCGACCTGAAGACGGGGCGGCCCGTGGAAACGCCGGATGCCCGCTATCCGGACGGCAAGCCGGTGATCATCTATCCGTTCCCGAACGGCGCGCACGGTGTTCAGGCGATGGCGTTCAGCCCGCAGACGGGCCTTGCCTACATTCCGGCGAATGAGGGCGGCCGCGTCTATGTGGACGCGCCGGCCGATTTGTCGAAATGGCGGCATCGGCCGGGTATGTACATCAACACCGGCCTTGGCGCCGCGCCGCCGGGGATGACCGTGCCGCCGCCAATCAGTTTCCTGCAGGCATGGGATCCCGTGCGGCAGAAGGAAGCCTGGCGCGTGCCCATGAAGGGCGCGTTCAGCGGCGGCGTACTGACGACGGCGGGAAACCTCGTCGTGCAGGGCAATGCGGAAGGCAAGCTCGTCGCCTATGCGGCGAACAGCGGCAAGCCGCTGTGGTCGTTCAATGCGCAGAACGGCATCCTTTCGAACCCGATCACCTACACGGTGGACGGACGCCAGTATCTGACCGTCATCACCGGTTGGCGATCGAGCTATGGCACGGCACCGACCTGGGACTATTACGGGCAGAAGCGGCGCGTGCTGACGTTCGCGCTGAATGGCAAGGCTGTACTGCCGGACGATGAGCCGGTCGAAATGCCCATCGCGGATGATGAAAGTTTCGTGGTGGATGCCGAAAAGGCGAAGATCGGCAGTGCCCTCTACAACACGGCCTGCATCGTCTGCCACGGCGTTGGCATGATCGCGGGCGGCGCGGCGCCGGACCTGCGCAAGGCAGGGGCCCCGATGGCATTCGAATCGCTGGCCGCCGTGGTGCGGGATGGCGAACTGATGCAGAATGGCATGCCGCGTTTCGAGCAGTTGACCGATGGCGAGATCGAGGGGCTTCAGCATTACATCCGCCAACGCGCGCGCGAAGCGCTGGCATCGATGGAGTCTGCTCCGCAGGCATCACCGAAATGAGCGGCATGTCCTGCTGATGCGCAAGTGGTCGGGGCAGGTCCTTGCTATTCTTGCCTGTGCCCTTCTCAGCGGATGTCTTGGCGACAGCCCGTCCGTTGTCGACGGTGCGGATTGGCCCGGCTACGGCGGGCCTGTCGATGAAGCGCACTACAGTCCGCTGAAAGAAATCGATACGGGAAATGCCGCGAAACTGGGCCTTGCCTGGTATCACGACATCGACGTGGGGCCGAGCAGCCTGTCCGCGCCGGTGGCGGTCGATGGCGTGCTCTATTTCGCGGCGGGCTACAGCGTTGTTCACGCCATGGACGCCGCGACCGGCAAGGAATTGTGGCGATATGATCCCGAAGCGCCGAAAGCGGCGGGCCACAAGCTGCGCGCCGCATGGGGAAGCCGCGGCATCGCCTATGCGAATGGCCTCATCTTCACCGGCACCATCGATGGGCGGTTGATCGCCATCGATGCGAAGACCGGCAAGCCGCGCTGGAGCGCGATGACGATCGAACCCGACGACAGCCGCTACATCACGGGTGCGCCCTGGGTGTTCGGTGACAAGGTGGCGATTGGGCATGGCGGAGCGGATTTCGGGCCCGTGCGCGGTTATGTGACGGCTTATGACCAGAAGACCGGCAAGCAGGTGTGGCGCTTCCACACCGTTCCCGGCAACCCCGCAGACGGTTTCGAGAACAAGGCCATGGAAATGGCCGCGAAGACGTGGACGGGCGAATGGTGGAAATACGGCGGCGGCGGCACAGCGTGGAACGCCATGGCCTACGATCCCAAATACAACCGCATCTATATCGGCGTCGGCAACGGCGCGCCGTGGAACCAGAAGATCCGCAGCCCTGAAGGCGGCGACAATTTGTTCCTCTGTTCGATCATCGCGCTCGATGCCGATACCGGCGAATACGTCTGGCACTACCAGACGAACCCGGGCGAAACGTGGGATTTCAACTCGGCGATGGATATCGAACTTGCCGAACTTGATATCGACGACAAGAAACGCGAGGTGCTGCTGCACGCGCCGAAGAACGGCTTCTTCTACGTGCTCGACCGCGAGACCGGGAAATTGATCTCTGCCGAGAAGATCGTGCCCGTAAACTGGGCGGACCGCATCGACGTTGAGACCGGGCGCCCTGTCGAACGCCCGGAGGCGCGCTATCCAGCGGGCAAGGCCACGATTGTCTATCCATCGCCCTACGGTGCGCACAATGTGGAGGCGATGTCGTTCAATCCGGGAACGGGCCTCGTCTACATTCCGGTTCTCGATCAGGGGCGGGCGTATACCGACCCGAGCGGGCCTCTGGCGGAATGGAAACATCTCGACGGCCAGCGTCTCAGCGTCGGTACGGGCACGCCGCCCGCCGATCTGAAGCCCCGGCCGGCATCGAGCGCGCTGCTGGCGTGGGATCCGGCGCGGCAGCGAGAGGTCTGGCGCCGGCCTTATCCGGGAATGCGCGGCGGCGGCGGTACGGCGACGACAGCGGGTAACCTGCTGCTGCAAGGCCGCGCGGCGGGCGAATTTACTGTCATGGCGGCGGATACGGGGAAGGTGCTTTGGTCGTTCGATGCACAGACGGCGGTGATGGCGCAGCCGATCACGTATCTCGCGGGCGGGAAGCAGTACATCACGGTGATCGCGGGGTCGCGTTTCCAGGGCGCGGCAGGGCTTGAGCGCGAATGGAACTATTATACGCAGCAGTGGCGTGTGCTGACGTTTGCGCTGGGCGGCACCGCGAAGCTGCCACCTGCCGAGCGAGTCGATATCCCGATCGCCGAGGATCCGGCGTTCAAGGTGCTGCCGTCGCGCGCTTCGCTCGGCGAGACGGTGTATGCGCAGCGCTGCTCGATCTGCCATGGCCCGACGGCGCTTTCCGGCGGTGCGTCGCCTGATCTGCTACGCTCGGCCATGCCTTTGAATTTCGAGGCCATGAAGACGGTATTGCGCGAGGGCATTCTGATCGAGCGCGGGATGCCGCGCTTCGAGGAGCTGTCCGACGAGGAGATCGTCGGCCTCCAGCACTTTATCCGTAAACGAGCGCGCGAGATGCAAGCCGCCGATCCGCGCGCATCGGTCAGCAGAGGTCACAATGAAGGTCAATGACGTCACTACCTACGAAGCGGATGGCCGGATCGCGGTCGTTACCGTTGATTCTCCGCCCGTAAACGCACTGTCGAACGCCGTGCGGCAGGGGATTGCCGATGCGGTTGAGAAGGCGATCACAGACGATGCGGTAGGGGCAGTCGTCCTGATCTGCGAGGGGCGCACCTTCTTTGCAGGCGCGGACATCACGGAGTTCGGCAAGCCGCAGGTGGAGCCGTCGCTGCGGGGGCTCCAGAAGATCGTCGAGAACGCGACCAAGCCGATTGTTGCCGCGATCCACGGCACGGCGCTCGGCGGCGGGCTGGAGCTTGCGCTCGTCGCGCACTACCGCATCGCCGTTCCGTCGGCGAAGTGCGGCCTTCCCGAAGTGAAGCTCGGTCTGTTGCCGGGTGCGGGCGGCACGCAGCGCCTGCCGCGCGTGGTGGGCGTGCGGAAGGCGCTCGAGATGGTGACGAGCGGCAACCCGATCTCCGCGAAGGAGGCGCACGCGATGGGTCTTCTCGATGCGCTGGCGGAGGAGGGCGGGCTGCGCGCAGCCGCCATCGACTTCGCGAACAGGGTTCTCGATGAAGGCCTGCCGCTGCTGAAAGTGCGCGACCGCGCCGAAAAGCTGGAGGAAGCGCGCGCCAACCCTGGCATCTTTGACGATTTCCGCAAGGCGAACGCCCGCCAGTTCCGCGGTTTCCTTGCGCCCGAGTACAATATCCGCTGCATCGAGACGGCGGTGAGCGACCTGCCGTTCGAGGATGCCTTGGTCCGCGAACGCGCGCTCTTCGACGAACTGATGAAGGACAGCCAATCCGCCGCGCAGCGGCACGTGTTCTTCGCGGAACGCCAGGCGGCGAAAGTGGACGACATTCCTGCCGATATGCCGACGCTGCCGATCGCCAGGGTCGGCGTCATCGGCGCGGGCACGATGGGCGGCGGCATCGCCATGAACTTCCTGAACGTTGGCATTCCTGTCACCATCGTGGAGACGGCGCAGGCGGGCCTCGATCGCGGCCTCGGCATCATTCGGGGCAACTACGACGCGACCGTGAAAAAGGGGCGTCTGAAGGCCGAAGACGTCGAAAAGCGCATGGGGCTGCTCACCGGTTCGATCGACCTCGGTGATCTTTCCGACTGCGACCTCGCCATCGAGGCGGTGTTCGAGCAGATCGACGTAAAGCGGGACGTGTTCGCGCGGCTCGACGCCATCGCGAAGCCGGGTGCCATCCTCGCAACGAATACCAGCTATCTCGATGTGGATCAGATCGCGGCGGCCACGAAGCGTCCGGAAAGTGTGCTCGGCCTGCACTTCTTCTCACCAGCCAACGTCATGAAATTGCTGGAGATCGTCCGCACGAAGGATACGAGGCCTGAGGTGGTGGCGACGGCGGTCAAGCTCTCGAAGACAATCGGCAAGATCGGCGTGACGGTGGGCAACGGCTTCGGCTTCGTCGGCAACCGCATTCTCGCGGCGCGCAATACGCAATCGGACAAGCTGATCCTCGAAGGTGCGACGCCGCAGGACGTCGATCGCGTTCTCTACGATTTCGGTTTCCCGATGGGGCACTTTCAGATGCGCGACCTCGTGGGGCTCGACGTGGGCTGGGACCGGGCCAGGACAAGCTCCTCGACGGTACGCGAAATCCTGAACGAGATGGGGCGGCACGGTCAGAAGACGAAGGCCGGCTATTACGACTATGACGAGAACCGCAAACAGACGCCGTCGCCGGTGGCGGCAAAGGTGATCGAGGATTTCGCGGCGCGTCAGGGCATTCAGCGCCGCACGATCGGCGACGACGAGATTCACGACCGCATCCTCTACGCGATGGTGAACGAAGGCGCGCGTATCCTTGATGAAGGCATTGCCGCGCGGTCTTCAGATGTCGATGTCGTCTGGATCACCGGCTACGGCTGGCCGCGCTACCGCGGCGGGCCGATGTTCTGGGCCGACCTCGAAGGTCCTGCCACGGTTCTGGAAAAGCTGAATGCGCTGCGCGCCGCGCATGGCGATGATTTTGCGCCGTCACCGCTCATCGAGAGGCTTGCGGCGGAGGGCAAGACGTTCAAGGACGTGTGATACGTCTCTTTTGCACTGGATCGGCTTACCGGAAAAATATATACCTTGGTGCAAATTTGGGTAAGGGTTCGATATGGCAGGCGCCAAAGCGGCAATCGCGGGCATAGGTGAAACGGCGTTCGTGCGGGCGACGCCGCGCACGACGCTGGACATGACCGTAGAAGCCGCGCGCAAGGCGGTCGCCGATGCCGGCCTCGGCATCGCTGACATCGACGGCTTCGTGTCGTGCGGAAGCGTCGATCACGTTGATGAACTGGCTTTCGCGCTCGGCGTCGCCGATCGGGGTTTCAGCGCCGCCACGTCCGTCGTCGCGGGCACCGCGACGGTGGGCAGCGGACTCCAGCTCGCACAGCTTGCCGTACAGTCCGGCCTCGCGAAGCATGTGCTTGTCTATTACGCCATCAAATGCTCGAAACCCGGCGGCCCGCGCACCACGCACCTTGCCGAGCCGCTGAAGGTCGACCTCGAAATGCCGGTGGGCTACTTCGGCCAGCCCGCCTATTTCGCCGTCCTTGCCAACCGCTACGCGCATGAATTCGGGCTTTCCGAGGAAGAGCTGGCCTCGGTGGCGCTAACCTATCGCAAATGGGCCGTACTGAACCCGGACGCGCAGAAGCGCGAACCGATGGACATGGAAGGCTACCGCAAGAGCCCGATGGTAGCGCGACCGATGCGCGTTGCCGATTGCTGCCTGATGACCGACGGCGCCGGCGCCTATCTGGTGACAACGCTGGAACGTGCACGTGACCTCGCGAAGCCACCCGCAGTGGTCGCAGGCATCGGCATCGCGTCGAACCCCGAACCGATGTCAACCGTGCTGACGCAGCGGCATGATCTCCTCGACCTGCCGGGGCGCCGCTCGGCCGAAGCGGCGTATGCTGCGGCGGGCATCACGGCAGCGGACGTGAATGTCGCGCAGGTTTATGACTGCTTCAGCATCTCCGCGATCCTGCAAACCGAAATGCTCGGTTTCTGCGAAAAGGGCGAGGGCGCACGCTTCTATCATGCTGGCCACGCCGCGCCGGGCGGGAAGATGCCGGTCAACACCAGCGGCGGGCATATGTCGGGCGGCTATGTGCCGGGCATCAACCTCCTCATCGAAGGCGTGCGGCAGCTTCGCCGCGTGCGCGGCGAAGCGCAGGTCGCGGACGCATCCGTCTGCGCAGTCGCCGGGCTCGGCGGCAACACGCACGCCACGACCATCCTTACGCGGGACCAATGATCATGGGTGTTCCGAACTTTCCGCCGCGTCTCGACACCGACCTTTGCAAACCCTTCTACGAGGGGCTTGCGGCGGGCGAGCTCAGGATTACCGCCTGTCCGGAATGTGGAACGTTCTACTGGTATCCGCCTGAGGTGCTGCCCTGCCATCCGGAAAGTCACGCTGTCTGGAAGCCGCTTTCGGGCGAGGGGACGATCTATTCGTTCACTACGGTCGAACGCAGCCTGCTGCCCGGCGCCGATCCGGCGAGCGTGCCGCACACCATCCTGCTCGTCGAGCCGGCGGAAGCCCCGCAGACGCGGATCATTTCGCTCCTGGTCGGCGATGCCGAGCCTGTCTGCGGGATGCGTGTGAAGCTGTCTCCCATAGCGGCGGGTGAACATGTGCTGCCGGGTTTCGTGCCGGCCTGAAGCGATATCGGGAGAGAAAAGAATGTCCGGACCACTTGATGGATTGAGGATCGTCGACGCCTCCAGCGTGATGGCGGGTTCGATCGCCGGCGTCCTGCTGGCCGACCATGGTGCAGAGGTGATCCGCATCGAGCCAAAAGGCGGTCTCGCCTTCTCGCATCTGCCGCTGCGCAAGGGCTGGGAACGCGGCAAGACGAGCGTGGAACTCGATATCGCGGATGAAAAGGATACGCTGCTCGGCCTGCTGGCCACGGCGGACGTCTTTATCCACTCGCTCGCGGACGGCGAGGCGAAGGCGCTCGGGCTCGATGCCGAAACATTGAATGCGCAGTTCCCCGCGCTCATCGTCTGCGCGCTTACAGCTTACGGCGCGGACACGCCATTCGCTGACCGCCCCTACGGCGAGTCGCTCGCCGCCGCGCGGCTGGGCGCGATGGTGGAGAAGGGCAATCCGCATCGGCCTGACACGCCGTTCTATCTGGGGCATCCGGGTCTGCACTACGGGCAGGCGTTCCTCGCGGCGATCGACATTCTCTCGGCCCTGCGCGCGCGCCACGAAACCGGCCAGGGACAGGGCGTCGAGGCGTCGCTGCTCGACAGCTTCCTCGCCCAGTCCCCGATGAACTGGTGGTATCACCCGGAGGGGAAGTCCTATATCGCGCGCGGCGGCAAGGCCTCCACGAAGGGCACGCCGTTTGGCTACACGCGCCTCATCACCGGCCTCTTCCAGTGCGGCGACGGCGAATTCCTGCAGGTGCACAGCGGCGGCCCCGGCGCGTTCAAGGTGCTGACCGACCTGCTCGGCTTCGGCGACCGCGTGAAGGCCGTGAACGGCCCCGAAATGGCAATTCCGCTCGAGGAAGAGGAATACAGGGCGGTACGCGTCGATATCTATGATGCGTTCAAGAAGAAGCCGCGCGCCGAATGGCTGGAACTGTTCTACGCGAACGACATCGCGACACTCCCGGTGCTGCGCCCGGCCGAAGCGTTGCTCGATCCGCAGGTGGAACATATGGGCCAGCGCATCGAGATCGCCGATCCCGATCTTGGCACCGTGCATCAGGCCGGCCCGGCGATCCGTTATCGCAGCGCGGGTGCCGCGAGCATCGTGGCCGCGCCGAAGGTCGGCGCCGACAACGGCAAGCTTCCGGCGCTCCTCGCTGCGCCAAGGCGTGCGTTTACACCCACTGGCAAGCGGCTTTCACACGCGCTTGAAGGTATCCGGATTGTGGACTTCAGCTCGTTCTTCGCTTGTGGTTACGCAGGCAAGCTGATGGCCGACATGGGCGCGGACGTCATCAAGGTGGAAACCCCCACGGGAGACCAGATGCGCCCGCTTCCTGATCCGTTCGAGGCGTGCCAGCGCGGCAAGCGCGGCATCGCGCTCAACATCAAATCGGCCGAAGGACTGGAGGTCGTCCGCAAGCTCGTCGCCACCGCCGACGTTGTTATGCACAACTGGCGACCGGGCAAGGCCGAGAAGGCGGGCATCGGCTACGACGATCTCGTCAAGATCAAGTCGGACCTCATCTACGCCTACCTTCCGGGCTATGGCTCCTCCGGCCCGAAATCGAAGCTGAAGAGCTTCGCGCCTCTCATTTCGGGCTTCTGCGGCCTGCTTTACGAAGGTGGCGGCGAAGGCAACGATCCGGTGCCGAGCGTGTTCGGCAACGAGGACTACAACAACGGCTTCCTCGGCGCGGTCGGCGTTCTGATGGCACTAGAGCACCGCTACCGGACCGGGCAGGGCGATTACCTCGAATGTCCGCAGGTCCATTCCAGCCTGTTCACGACCTCCGAACATTTCCTCGACAGCAACCGCGATATCGTCTGGGGGCTGCGTCTCGACCAGCAGCAGATGGGTTTCAGCGCGCTTGATCGGCTGTTCCGGACGAAGGACGGTTGGCTGGCGATCGCTTGCGAGGACAATCAGCGCTTCGCGGCGCTGGCCGGGGCCATTGGCAAGCCGAGCCTTGTTGAGGATGCGCGCTTCGCAAGCCCGCATGCCCGCACCGGGAACCGCCGGGCGCTGGAAGCAGAGTTGGAGCCGGTCTTCGCCGCGCTGACGAGCGCCGAGGCCTTCGCAAAGCTGGATGCCGCGGGCGCGCCCTGCGAGATCGCGGTCGAGGATCCCTGGATTCCGGGTTTCTTCCATGAAGGCTGGGCGGAAAAAGGCGGACGCCTGTTCGATCAGGCGGATTCGATCCACGGGCCGATCCGTGAGATCGGCCTTGTAACGCACCTCAAGGGCACGCCGGGGCTGAAGCGCTCGACCGCACCCCGGCTCGGTGAGCACAGCCGTTCGTTGCTGGCGGAACTCGGCTATACTTCGGATGTGATCGAAAAGCTGGTTGGTGACAGAACCGTGATCGCCGCCGCCTGAGCCGCCGCGCGGTTGACGCCAGCGGCAAGAGCGGTCATGAATTTTCGTCTGACACGCAGTTTATGCGCTTCATGGGGATCTTTAAGGGACCGTGCGTTTGCTGAACGAAGTCACCGAGAGGCCGCAGACCTATTCGAGCCCGGCCATTCGCGCGCGGCGGAGCCGTATCCTTGAAGAAACCCGCAAGATGATCTCGGAGCAGGGCGTTTCGGCGCTCAGCATGAACGAGATCGGTAAACGCGCCGGTGTGGCGAAGCGCACGCTCTACAATGCCTTCCAGACGCGCGAGCGGATGATCGCTGCCGCTATTCAGGAGTATTTCGACGAGTATCTCGCTCGTATCCCGTACAACAGCGACCCCGGCACCCTCATGCACAATCTGGAGCGGATCGTCGCGGTGGTGCAGCGCAACCGCAAGATCCGCAACTACATCCGCGCCATCATGGGACTCTATTTCAGCCCGGACACCGACCCGGACATCTGGACCGCGATGCATTCCATGGGAACGCGGCCAAACCTCGGCTGGATCCGCAACCTGCAGATCCGCAAGCATCTGCAGCCGTGGGTGGATGTAGAGAAGCTGGCCGACGATATCGTCCGCTACGAATATGCCACGATCAACGACTGGGCGCGCGGGCGCATCGGCGACGACGAGATCGTGCCGCGCCTGGCACGCAGCTATCTGACCTTCATGAGCGGCGCAACGCGGGGCGCCGCGCGCAAGGAGATCGAGGAACTCCTTACGCGCATTGACGAGGAGGGACTGTCCTCGATCCCGGTCTTCGCTGCGCCGCGCAAGGTGTCGGCAGCCTAATTATATCCCGCGATGCAAAATTTCTTGCACTTTCCATGATACCCGCGTTTGGTGCAGGAAAGGCTTGGGGAAGGATCGATCATGGCCGAATCGGACGCTGCGGCTGAGCAGGAACTGATTTTCGAGCGCAGGGATGATGATGTTGCCCTGCTGACGCTCAATCGTCCGAAAGCGCGCAATACCGTCTCGTTCGCGATGTGGGAGCAGTTCTCGCAGGCGCTCGACACGCTGGAGACCGATTTGCCGCGCGCGGTCGTGCTGTGTGGAGCTGGCGGCTATTTCAGCAGCGGCGGTGACGTGAAGACGCCGCCGTCTCGCGGCGACGGAGCGCAGCGCCTCGCGGCGCGGCTTGAAATGGGGCAGCGCATCATCGCACGCCTGCGCGCGCTGCCGGCGCCGACGATAGCCGCAGTGGAAGGCGGCGCATTCGGCGTGTCCTGGAGCCTCGCCATGGCGTGCGACATGATCTTCGCGTCGAAAACGGCTCGTTTCGGAGCGCCGTTCCTAACCTTCGGACTTGTGCCGGATGGTGGCGCGGCGTGGTTCCTCTCTCGGCAACTCGGGCGGCACCGCGCCGCCGAGATCATCTTCTCGGGGCGCTATCTTGACGCCGACGAAGCGCTTGCTGCGGGGCTTGTCAGCCGGCTCGAGCCGGAAGGGGCGGTGGTCGAAGCGGCACTTACATTCGCATCCGACATCGGTAGCGGCAACCGCCATGCGGTTGAGCTCACGAAACGTCTGCTCCAGATTTCGGACACGTCCGACCTCGCCGTCAGTCATGCGCTGGAACTCTCTTACTGTCATACCTGCCAGGCGGGCGACGAGGTGGTGCGGGCTCGCGAGGCCTTCGTCGCGCGTGCAGCCGCCGCGAAGGCGAGCAAGCCGGCTGGCTGAAAGGGCGACAATGCAGTTCGACATGCGTAATCTGCCGATGCCGGTGAACTACAAGATCGTGAATTCCACGATCACGCCGCGTCCCATCGCCTGGACGACGACGCTGTCCGCCAAAGGCGTGCTCAACGTCGCGCCGTACAGCTTCTTCAACTGTGTGGGCGTCGAACCGCCGCTGGTGGCGCTGGGGCTGCTGAAGGACGAGAACCACGCTCTCAAGGACACCGCGACGAACATCATCGCAACGGGTGAGTTCGTGGTGAACCTCGTGTCGGAAGACGATGCGGTCAAGATGAACGAAACCAGCGTATCCGCGCCGCCGGAACTGAACGAAGCCATATACGCGGACGTCGAAACCGTGCCGTCGGTGCTCGTGAAGCCGCCGCGTATCGCGACCAGCCCTGTCAGCTTCGAATGCCGCAAGGTCGCCGCGCTCGATATCGGCGTGCGGCAGACCATCGTGATCGGTGAAATCCTGATGGCGCATATCGGTGACGAATTCATCACGGATGTGGACAGGCTCTATCTCGATACGCCTGCCATGAAGCTGATCGGTAGAACGCACGGTGCGGGCTGGTATGTCCGGAATTCGGATCAGTTCCAGATGAATCGTACCGCTTACGATCCGGAAAAGGCGAAGGGCCTCGGCGCGATATGACCCCCGTCTGTTGGGGCGATCAAAGATAGGCGTTGCAAGCGTTGCGGCGCTCCGGCATAAATTGACCTATGGTGCAATAATGAGTTTGGCGTCGAACGGCCTTCGCAGGTGCTCGCGAGACAGGCTCTAAAGCGAAGGTTCGGGGAGTTCGCCATGTCACAGGTCGCGCCACAGGATACCGACTATCCGAGTCCCGCAACCGGCTGGCTGACGGTTTCCATCCTCTTCCTGCTCTACATCCTGTCCCTGACCGACCGCTACATCATCGCGCTCCTCGTCGAGCCGATCAAGGCGGACCTCGGGCTTTCGGATTTCCAGATCAGCCTGCTGCAAGGCCCGGCCTTCGCGCTGCTGTTCTGCCTGTGCGCCATCCCCGTGGGCGTTGCACTCGATCGCTATAGCCGACGCTGGGTATTGTTCGTCTCGATCACGGTCTGGAGTCTCGCCGCCGCCGGTTGCGGCCTCGCCCGCAACTTCGGCGCGCTGTTCGTGGCGCGCGCGGCGGTGGGCGCCGGTGAATCCGGTTTCGGCACGGGCAGCTATTCGATCATCGGAGACAGCTTCCCGCCGCACAAGGTATCGCTCGCCATGTCCGTGTTCGTGATGGGCGGCGTGATGGGGGCGGGCATCGTGTTCCTGCTCGGTGGGCCGATCGTTGAGGCCGTGATGAAGGCAGGGCCTGTCGAATGGCCTATCCTCGGCATGATGGAGCCTTGGCAGCAGGTTTTCATCATCACCGGTGCGCCCGGTATCGCGATGGCTTTCCTCGTATTCCTGTTCCGCGAGCCGAAGCGTCGCGCTGCGCCCGCCGCGCAGTCCAACGCCGGATACGGCGAGGCGATCCAGTTCCTGAAGCAACGCAAGCGGCTGTTCACTGCGATCTTCCTGGGCTTCGGTCTCACTTACTCTGTGACGATCGGGCTGCAACTCTGGACACCGACCTATTTGGTACGCGCGCACGGCTGGGAACCGGCGCGCATCGGCATCGTACTCGGCATCGCGCAGATTCTCTCCGCCGCGACGCTGCCCGTCCACGGATGGATCGTCGACAAGCTGTTCAAAGGTGGACGCAAGGACGCGCACCTCTTCTGGTGCATGGCGACCGCCTTCTTCGCCATTCCCTGCGGCGTCGCGGCGTTCCTGATGACGAACGCGTGGGCGACGGTCGTTCTATATGGGCTATACATGACGTTCATTCTTTCAACGGCGAGCATGGGACCAGCAGTGGTACAGGTCGTAACGCCGCAGCGGCTACGCGGGCGCGTGTCGGCGCTCTATGTGCTCAGCACTGGGCTTGTTGCGATGGCGGGTGGCCCGGCGATGGTCGGGCTCATTACCGATATGGTTCTCCGCGACGAGCAGAAGGTCGGTATCTCGTTGATCGCAACCGTGCTTTGTGTGCTGGTCCCGGCGACACTGCTGTTCGCCTTCGGGCGGCGCGGAATGCGCGAGGTGATGGAGCCCGCGAATGTCTGACGAGACGATCCTGAACCACGTTTCGGAAGGCGGGGACTGATCGCAGCGGCATTTAAGGAAAAGCGGGCGGCACGATTTCACGGAAGGTAACGATGATGACTGGAACGCCAACGATACCGGCCTCGCTTTCCGGCGGCCCCAAGAAAATGCTGATTGGCGGCGAATGGGTCGATGCGCTTTCCGGCCAGACGTTCCCCACGCTGAATCCGTCGACGGGCGTGGTGCTTGCGCAGATTGCAATGGCCGACGAGGCGGATGTCGACCGCGCCGTCGCGGCGGCGCGCGCAGCCTTCGAAGGCCCGTGGAGCCGTTTCAAGCCCGCCGAGCGTCAGCGCATCCTGCTGCGCCTTGCCGATCTCGTCGAACGCGACGGTGATGAACTCGCGATGCTCGATACGCTCGAGATGGGGCGGCCGATCACCGATTCCGTGCGCGTGGCGGGTATCGTCGCGCGCGGCCTCCGGCATTTCGCGGGCATGGCGACAGCGATCCACGGCGAAACGCTGGCGAATTCCCATCCGCTCGACGTGCTCTCCTACACGCTGAAGGAGCCGGTGGGTGTCGTCGGCGCGATCATCCCGTGGAACGGACCGCTGTTCAGCGCGGCGTGGAAGATAGCGCCTGCGCTTGCGACCGGCTGCACCGTGGTTCTGAAAGCCGCGGAGGATGGATCGCTGACACCGCTGCACTTCGGTGCGCTCTGCCTCGAAGCGGGGGTTCCGCCCGGCGTCGTCAATGTGCTGACCGGCTTCGGCGTGGTCGGTGCGGCGCTGTCCCGTCATCCCGATGTGGACAAGATCACTTTTACGGGGTCGGGTGAGACGGGGCGAAAGATTATCGAGGCCTCCGCCGCTACCGCCAAGCGCGTGACAATGGAACTCGGCGGCAAGTCGCCGAACATCGTGTTCGCGGATGCCGATCTCGACCTCGCGGTGCAGGGTGCCGCGATGGCGGTGTTCTCCAATTGCGGGCAGGTATGCGCCGCGGGCACGCGTCTGTTCGTCGAGCGGTCCATCCACGACGAATTCGTCGCGCGTGTCGCTGACTTCGGAAGGACGCTGAAGATCGGAGTCAGCACGGATCCAGAAACGCGGCTGGGTCCGATCGTCTCATCGCGTCAATTCGACCGGGTGACGTCGTATATGGCGCTCGGGCCGGAAGAGGGGGCGCGGGTGGTCTCGGGCGGCACCCGTGTCACCGAAGGCGAACTCGCGAAAGGTTGGTTCGTCACGCCGACCGTGTTCTCCGATGTGAAGGACGACATGCGGATCGCGCAGGAAGAAATCTTCGGGCCGGTCGTCTGCGCGTTCCCGTTCGACGATTTCGACGAGGTGATCACACGCGCCAACGCCACGCGCTTCGGCCTTGCGGGCGGTGTGTGGACGCGCGATATCACCAAGGCGCACGCGGCGATCCGGCGTATTCGCGCTGGGTCAATCTGGGTGAATCATTACATGGCGATGGACCCGGCGGTGCCTTTCGGTGGCTACAAGCTGAGCGGTTATGGCCGCGAGGGCGGTGCCGAGCACATCGAGGCGTACCTCAACACCAAGGGCGTCTGGATCCGCACGAGTTGAGGACTATGCCGCGGCGGTCGTCGCGGCGTCCCGTGCTTTCGCGTCCGCGATCATACCGCGCATTGGCGCGAGCGCACGTGAAAGCACGGCGGCGGTAAGCGGCAGCCCGATCGCCACACAAATCAGGATGGCGCTGCCGACCTGCTTCGCATCTTTGAATCCGTAGTCCGTGATCAGCGCGACGACGAGCGGACCGAGAATGGTGCCGCCCATGCCGATGATGAGCAGCATGATCGACGACGCCTTGCCGCGCAGGTCGCTCGGCACGATCGCCTGAACCGCGACGATAGATAGTCCACCGTAGGTCGAGATCACGAAGAACAGCAACCCGATCAGCATCACCGCGAGATAAGGATTGCCGACCATGAACGCGGCAATGCCGATCGGCCAGCCGATGATCGCCGAGATCGCTGTATAGCGTAAATGGATGTCCGTGACGCCGCGCTGGAAGAAACGGTCGGCAAGGAAACCGTGAAGCGGCATTCCCGCACATGTTCCCATGAGCAGCGCCGTACCGAGCCAAAGCCCGATGCGGCTCTCTTCCCAATCATGTACGCGGCCAAGATAGGCGGGCGCCCATGTGATCACGGACAGGGCCGTCATGCCGTAGAGAAGAATTCCAAGGTGATGGCTGATATAGAAGCGGAGATGCTGCCGCACGAATTTCAGATAGACATCGTAACCTGCGGCCTTGGAGGCCGCGTGGAAGGTCGGCTGTATGCGCCGTTTTGGTTCGGGGATCAGAAAGATCAGGAACGCCATGAGCATACCTGGTGCACCGACAACGATGAAGATCAGGTGCCAGCCGCGCAACTCTCCGAGGAACGGCAGCATGTAAAGCTTGTCGGGCACGAACAATGTGGTGAGCGCGCCGCCGATCAACAGTGCAAGACCTTGGCCGACCTTGATGCCGAGTGCCGATACGGACATCGGCATTGCCATCTTCTCGCGCGGAAACAGGTCGCCAATGATGGAGTGCGATCCTGGCACCAGCACCGCCTCGCCGGCGCCGACGACCGCACGAGCCCCAAAGAGCGTCGAATAGCTCTGCGCAAAACCGGTCATGAGTGTGGCGAAACTCCACACGACCACGCCCCAGAAAATGACGACGCGCCGCTGGAACCTGTCGATCATCCAGCCCGAAGGCAAGCCCATCACCGCGTAGAAGATCGCGAAGGCAAGGCCGTAGAGCAAGCTCAGTTGTACATCGGATAAGCCCAGGTCCGCCTTGATCGGTCCCACCAGCAAGGTGAGCAGGTTACGATCGAGAACGGACAGTACGGTAAACAGGAACAGCACTGCCACAGCAGTCCATCCCACACGGCTCGCGGGGAATTCGTTCCAGGCTGTGACAGGCTGTTGCTGCTCCATATTTCGACCCTGTGCCTCTCATCAATCGTTCAGATAGCGATTCACGGTTCAGGTAGACGCAACCTGATCGCGCTGGAACCCCGCCTTCGCGATGTGTGGCCGGGCGCCACGAAGTTCGAACGGTGGTTCGACGAGTTGCTCCGTGCGGCCTATGTGAAGGTGCGCTACGCGCGGCATGACCGCGTCACGGCCGAGGAACCGAACTGGGTCGGCAGCCGCGTCGTGCTGCGCGGCCTCATTGAAGACCTCTGCCTGAAGCGGATCGAGGCGCTCAAAGCGGCCGCTTGAAATCTCTCAACGCCGTTCAGGCGCGGGACAGGCAGTGCTGATGTCAGGAAAAGGTGTGGCTCCCCGGGACAGGAGCCGGCTATTCTTGCTATTTCAAGCGATAGATATCGTTGGTGTTTCAAGCAACTGGTAAAGGCAATGATGCTTACGTCGCGCCGATCAACTGGCCGGCTGTCCGTGCCTTAGTTCCTCGAAAATGGCCGTCATATTGCTCTTTGAAGATTTTTCCCTGAGGGTTATGCTGTTGACCGTTATAGCGGTCACAATGCTATTTTGTGACCGCTATAACGGCATTTTTTCACGTGAAAGAGCGTACTCGCACTGATCTCGCATAACGCGCGAAGCACTGAACATGATGGGTAGGCTCATTCGCCTCGCACGCAAACAGCGCAAGATGTCCGAGGCTGACCTGTCAGCCCGGGTCGGCATCACCCGCGCTACGCTGCAATTAATCAAAACAGGGCCATCCAAAGGTGGAAATCGGACTGCTGTTCGAGGCAGCAACGTTGGTGGGACTGCCGCTCTTCGTCGATGAACCTTCACGGCTCGCTCCCGAGATTTTGCGGGTCAATAACAAAGTGGCGCTTCTTCCCCCGGTCGGCGCGGCGCCCGAGGAAGGATGTGAAGGATGAATTCTGATCGGTCTCCACATGTTGCGGTGAATGGCGCTGCTCGCGTCCCGATCCCGGCAGCCACCGAAGCCTTCGTGCAGATATGGCTGCCGGATACGCTTGAACCCGTGATTGCGGGTCGGATCGGTTTGGTGGGGGCCTCTATGTCTTCAACTATTGTCGTTCCTATCTGGAACGCGTCGTCCGCCTGCATCATCGCATGATCATGCTGGCAACGCGCGCATCAAGCCGCCGCAAGACGCGCGCATCTAAAGTCAAAACCGCAACTGTAATGCTAGGTTGTCGCCTTGGAGAAATAGTCGGAACGCATGACCTCGACATCGGACAGGAAGGTCACACCCGGACGCTTCTGGAACAGCCGCGCCAGGCCGCGTGCGACGTCGGCGATGATCTTTTCTTCCGCGACGCCAACAAACATAACGAGCCCACTTTGGTCGTTGAAGATGGTTTTCCCCTGATGAAAGCCGCTATGACCCATTCCGGCGACATCGCGTATCATGGTCCATCCGCCGACCCTCGCGGCCTTGAGCAGCTCTTCTACAAGGACTTGGTCCTCGGCTAAGAGCACGATCTCGATCTTTTTTAGTCGGTGCAGACTAAGATCGTCAAAAGCAGCGTTGATCATGTTCAAGCCTCCAGATTGTAAGTTGCGGCGAAAACAGGGGCGTCCGCGTTCAGTTCATCGTTCCCACGCCAGCGCAGCGCCTTGCCGGTTTGTGGATCGATAACAACCAGCATGACCCAGCTATTGCCGAACAAACGCCCTACAATATCGTTCGATTCCACCACACGTTGGACCCGGTCGAAAGGTGCAAGGACGATCGTCAGCAACCGTTGGGGGACGTGGAAGGGCACGCCATCGTCGGTGAACAGCGACTGCCGCGGGAGACCCACCCTCAGGTCGCCGCCGTTGCCCTGTAAAACGCCGATACCGCCGACGACATTCTGGGTGACCTTGTCGCCCGAGCCGTAGCGATCGTTGTCGATGGTAGAGAACAGATACTGACAGTTAATCCATTGAGCGACGACCATAGGCGCGGTCAGGATCGTGGTCAGAGCGGTGCCATCAGTGTCGCTCTGCCAGTCGTAGCTGTGCAAGAACGCCCGTCCCTCAAGGTCGATCTCTCGAGTCAGCGCGCGCGGCCCGACGATGAAAGCCGCATTGCCAGCCAGACCCCATTCCGGCCGGACTTCGCCCCAGTGCATGGCGCCTATCAGCAGATCATTGGCGGTCCGTCCGAGCAGTGCTGCGCGCCGCTCCCGATTGTCTGTCCCCGCCTTGGCGAGACTTTCCACTAACGAGTTTACATCATCCTGATGACTTTCCGGTATACAGCGCCTATCAAATATAAAGACCTGGTCAGTCGTTGTATTGTGTTCGGCGGCAACGAACCAGGTCGTTTCAGGGATCGCTGTGCCTTTTTCCGCCAACCCGGCCCGAACTTCCGGATCATTCAAGATGAGGGCGAGGATCCGCGCGTTGTAGCCACCAGCGTGACCGCCGCATGCTCCGCAGTCCAGCGACGCCGCATATGGATTGTTGACCGCACTGCCACCGTGGCCGACCAGCGCAACGAGGCGGGCCGTCCTCTCTGATAGGCCCGTCAACTTGAACATAGCCAACGCAAAGCCGACTTTCTCCTCGCGGGTGAATGTCGGCTGCGAGGCATAATCCTTATGTTGTCCGAGATTTGGAGCCAAGGCTTCGCTACGGGATGGAGATACGGCGGTACTGACCCGCTTGACGAGTCCAGGAGCGAGTGTGCGTGCCGCCATCAGGAGGCCCGCCACGAGACCGGTTGCTTCAGCAGTCGCAAAGGCAGTTGCGGTACCCTGTTTCCCAACATCAAGCAGGGTAGACGCCCGCTTGACCTGTTCCTGACCCGCAGACAGTGCCGCAGCTTCCTTTTCCAGCCCAGGCGTAGGCGCTTCGGTCACATCATGCTGCGGCGAGAGCAGCACTGGTAAGAGCCGTTTGCGCCGCGTATCGCCAAACCGATGCAATGCGATGGGCAGACCGAAGAAGCCTGCATAACCAAATGTCTCGAAGCGACCCTGAGATTCGAGCGCCCGCCTGAAGGGCTCCGAACGTACATCGATGCAGAAGATTAACTGGGCTTCGGGCCTCTCGCATGGGGCAAGTTTGGTCGCGGCCGACTGGAGCTTGGGTACCAGGGTATTGCGGTATGTCCATTCCGCCGCAATCTGGAATATGCCGCCAAGCGCATCTTCGTTCATGCTGGCGATTTCAGAAAGCCGAGCTTTTCCGGCCTTATCGAGACCGGCCAAAATCTCGTCGGTCAGACCGAAATGTGCGACTAATTGCGCTGTGGTATCAGGTCCCTCCTTGGAGCCTCTAAGCTTAGTAACTGCGCCACTGCGATCGAGTAACAGCCACAATGCCAGCAGATCAGCCATGCTGGCAGGGCCTGTCTCGGAAATGTCGGGATCCGCGTTCTCGTTGCGCCAACGAATATGGCCTGACCAGCCGGGTAGGCGAGCTACAAGTTCTGCGAGCTTACCCTCCTCCTTGCCGGGTGGGATTCCCAGAGCAGCCAGGCCTTCAGCGATAGCTTCTAGGGGGTCACGCGGCACACTCAGCAGAAGTTTTTCTCCGAGCTCGCCTGACAGTGCCCGATATTCGGCATCATAGACGATGGCCGCCAGGGTCGCGCGATAGAGACCAAGCTCGCGGCGGGGCATCGGGAAGGTCGCCTGGCCCTGGTCAAAGAAAGCGGCGCACCATTTGGCGATGAAGGCGGCATCGGGAGTAAGAGCCGCGGGTGCCCTTTCTTCCTGCGCAACCGGCAGGTCCTGTAGCCGCGCCATCAGCAGGTCCAGCCGCGAGATATCGGGGCCGATCAACTCGAAGGCGGCGTTCAGGCCGCCCAGCTTTTGGATGGCCGCATCGCGCAGCACCCGTTCCTCAAGCTTGCCGATGCCCAGAAGTTTGCGCCATTGGGCGAGCGCCAGGTTTCGGCGAGCGCCGAACCGTTGCGCTGCCTGGCTGACCGCCTCGTCGAAGGGAAGATCCTCGAACCCGGCAAGCGGATTGACCGCAATCGCGCTTTCGAGAGGCCAGAGCGGGGGAACTGCGCGCGCGGCAAGGGCCACCAAGCCTGCCACTTCGGTCCGGCTCAAGATAGGTTCAACCGCATTGAGAAGGGCCATCCTGTTCATTTCTCTTCTCCGTTGCCGGTAGCGGGAAGCGCACCAGCATTGATGAGGTGAACATACAGTCGCATGGGAAGGCCGCGGCCGGTTGAAAAGCGCTGTTGCTGCCAGGTCCATGCACCGAGGAAGACAACCAGCAAGACCAGATGGACCCATTCCGGTACCAGCGGCGATGCATCCTTGTCGATCACCAAACCAGCGAGCAACACGCCGACGCTGTGGAATGCGATCAATGCGACGAGTAACAGCAGCAGCTTTGCGCGCACTTGAGCCTTGCCCTCAAGCGACGCAATCAGCGTCGTGAAGGCAGTCGCCATGGCGAGCAGTAGCGGCACGAGGCTGGCGTCCCCCTCGCCGAACGAGAGAATGCAAATTGCAACGCCGACAGTCCCAGTCGCAATGCCCAAGGTCATCCGGCCGGACAGCGGGGTTTCTCCTCGGCCGGTCTTCATGCCGATCATTGAGCCCGAGCCAAGGAATAGCCAGGCCTTGAACAGACCATGGGCGATGATGTGCCACAGGGCGGCGGCGTATGCACCCAAGCCGCAGCTCATGATCATGAAGCCCATCTGCGACACCGTGGAGCCAGCTAGAGATCGCTTCACATCAGGCCGCACCATCATGATGCCAATGCCGTAAATCGCGCCACAAAGGCCCACGACGACGGCAACCGTCCGGGCAAATGGCGCGGCCTCGAGCAACGGGGCGAAGCGGATCAGCAGGAAGCCACCGGCGTTCACCAGTCCCGCGTGCATGAGAGCGGAAACCGGTGTCGGGGCTGTCATTGACGAAAGCAGCCAGCCGACAAACGGGGGTTGAGCGCAACGGGTAGCAGCTGTCACGACCAACAGCAGCGCTACTACGGATTTCACAGAGGCTGGCAGCGTTACCGCGCTGGCAAGGACTCCGTCGAGCTGTAACGAGCCCGCATGCCAGCCAAGCAGCGCCAAGGCTGCCAGCAGCGCAGTGTCACCAAGAAAGAAGGTAGCGCGCGTGCGCCGGGCGGCGGCATGGGCTTCGGCCCAGCTCTTCGAGTGCCCAATGACTCCAGCGAGCAGCCAACCGCTAAAACACCAGGCCGCCCCCAGGACGAGTATATTGTTTGTGAACAGAAGAGTCAGCACAGAGGCAACCAGCGCGCTCAGCGTAAGGAAGAATCGTGCCGAACGGCTGTCCGACCGCATGTAGCGTAAGGAAAACGTGGCAATGATCGCCGCGACAAAGATCGTCAGCAGTCCGATCGTGAACGACAGGCCGAATTCCGAACGTAAAGAAGGCATCGCTATAACCCAGGCAGCGGCTGCTACGAGGCTGAACCAGAGTATGCTGACGACTGACAAGCTTTGCCTGCTGGATAATTGCACGCGCAAAAGCTGCATGGAGGCTCCCTTTCGGGCCACGCTATGACGCGTCATATATGTTTTCTGAAACGAGTTTCTGAAATGCCCATCATTGATAATTTAAATGATAAAAGCTAACCTCCATACATGCCTGCTACCAAAACATTTGATCTTGATCTGCTTCGCTGTTTCGTGACGATCGCGGAAACCGGAAGCTTCACCCGCGCCGGCGATCGATTGGGCCGGACGCAATCCACGATCAGCTTGCAGGTCAAACGTCTCGAAGGCCAGATCGGTCGTGCCGTATTTGCGCGCACACCCCGATCACTTAGCTTGACGCCGGAAGGGGAGCGCCTGCTCGGGCCTGCGCGGCAACTCCTTCGGCTCAATGATGCGGCAATTGCCGAACTATTCGAACCTGACATGACGGGACGAGTGCGGGTCGGCGTACCGGAGGATTTCGCCACTGTTCACTTGCCCGCGGTGCTCTCCGCCTTCGCTGAGGCTCACCCGCTGGTAGAACTGGAGGTGACATGCGATCTCACACTGAATCTGCTGGGCCGTTTCTATGAAGGGGCTTTCGATCTCGTCCTGGTGAAACGTGAGCCCTCCGCGCGACTGGAAGGCGTGCGTGTCTGGCGCGAACCACTGGTCTGGGCGGCGCGCGATCAGCTCGCAGCAGCTGGTCTGGGGACGGTTCCTTTGGTGGTATCGCCTGAGCCCTGCGTCTATCGAAAACGGGCAATCGACGCTCTGGAGGCAGTTGGCCGGAAATGGCGGGTAGCCTACACATCAACAAGCCTTTCTGGCAGCCAGTCCGCCGTTAACGCAGGTCTTGGGATCACCGTGCTGCCCCGAGAGATGGTCCCGTCGTACCTAATATCAATCACTGACGATCCAGATATGCCGTCGCTATATGATACGGAAATAGCGTTGATCGAAGCGCCAGGCCTGTCCGAGACCGCCCATCGTCTTGCTCAGCATATCGTTGCTGCGCTGGAACGGGCGAAGTGAAAAGGCAGGTGGTGTGCAACTTGGTCCGCCGGCTTAAGCGTAAGCGCTTGAGGTGACCCTCAACGGCGAAATCCTATCGTCCTGATGACGAACGGGATCGTAACGTTTACACGGGCCAGCCCAAAGACAAACTCCCGCAAGGTCGGAGTGGTAGGTGCGCCAGCCTCCTGCTCCTCCGTTCATCTACCAGGCTTGACGTCAACACGATCGTTGCCGGCTTCGGCGGATGAACGGGCCAGAGCCGCGGGTCCGCTTCCGCTCGCGCCTAATATGGCGGCAATCTGCTTTATTTGAAAATTGAGTGTACTGGCCGATATGTCGAGCTTTCTGGCGATCTGCTTGTTGCGCTCGCCGACCCGAACGAGGCCCAACACTTCGCGCTCCCGTCCCGTCAGCCGGCAGGATCGCGCAGAGGCACGGTCGGCAGCGTTGCTCGCCTCCGCGTTGACCCAGCGTCGCGCGTCGCGCTGCCCAGCTGGCCCAACTCTTGAAGCGGAACAAGCAACGGTTCGATAAGATGGAGCCAGTCGAATATGGGGCCGACGCGATCCGAACCCGGCGCCCCCTCGATCGTACCACTTAACAAGGTAACCGCGCGGCGACGCGCACCTCGCCGCCAGAGCGATGTGGACCCCAGCAGGTTACCGGTGAGCACAGCTATAGCGCGCTCGCCGTCCCCTGCGTCTTCAATCAAGTTCAATCGTCCGCCGAGCCTCGGCTAGATTCCCCATTCGCAAATGGAATTCCGCGGCCGCGGCGCGGCAAATCCCGTTCAAGCCGTGCCGACTCACGAGGATCGTTGGATGGCGCATCGCAGCAGCCGACGATGCCTTCGGCAGCTTCGTAAGCACGAGCCGCTTTCCAATTCCGCCGCGCGTTAGCAGCAGCTTGAACGGATGGAGCAAGCGCTGCGACGCCGTCGACTGCCGCTCCGTGGTGACAAGGCGTACCCGGTTCGCGGAGCCATAGTTTTGATCGGAAGGGCAGGCCCTGCAAAATCCGTGAAGCATTTTCTGCCATTGACAGCGGTACCGGTGCTCCCCACTATTGATATGCGGGCCGGGCCCCTCTGGCGAGACAAGTCTCGTGATGTCGGACCGCATCGGATGATCCGATGCTCGAGGCCCCGCACAACGCGCTCCCGAAGCACGGATCCTCCGGTGACCAATGGTCCACAAGAGGAGACATTCGAATGCACCTGCGCCTGTACCGCCTGATCGAAATGCATCAGCGAATCGACGAGCTACTTCGCTTCGCACAGCAACGCGTCGACAGCCACGAGGTTGCCCGGCTTTACAGCCTGAAACTGAAGGCAAGGCAAGTGATCCACCGTGTCACCATGCGTGCCGCGATCTCGTGCGCATAGCTGGCCTTGCCGGACAGAGGACTTACCAATATGATGAAGAAGACCATTCTCCCCGCCATTACGGCGCTAGCGCTCGCCGCGTGCAGCAATGCCAGCGAACAGGCTGCAGAGCGAAGCGCTGAAGCTACGACCGCAGTCAATACAACCGCCGTCGCGGAAGCCGTTGTTTCCGCGGTGGACCTTGAAGCGGCCAAAAACATGGCAGAAGGGGCCGCAAGGAACGCGCTACGCGAAGCGCTGCACGCCAGCGAGATTGCAGCTGCCACAGCGATTGTCGATGAGGAGGCGCTCATCGATGGCCTTGGTAAAGCCATCGACAGCCAAGCCATCGACCAAACGGTGGAGGGCGCTGTCGATGGCATGCGGGGCAAGCTCATTTCCGAACCCGCGGAATAAGGCGAAGTAAAACGCTGCGGCACTGCGCCGCCTATGCCTGGCAAACGAAAGCGAGAGGACAACGATGACCATCAAGACGGTGCTACTGCACGCCGCTTCCGAAACTCTGGACCCGGACCGCAGCGCCGGTGCCTACGCGCTCGGTCTAGCCGGCGCCTTTGAAGCGCATCTCGAGGCCCTGGTCCTCGAGCTCGACGTGATAACGCCCAAGGGTGCCTACGGCCACAATATCGCCGCCGAAGAGCGCTCCCGGATCCGGAGCCGCAACGAGGAGGTGGGCGTGGCCGCCGAAGCCTTGCGAATGGCGGCGCAGAAACAGGGCGTCAAAGCATGCGTCATTACCGATCGATCGCACGTCCATAGCACTCCGGAGATTGCGACCGATCACGCGCGCCTCGCCGACATCGCGGTCGCCGGGGTCTGCGATGAGGGACTGCTTAGCGAGCGCATGGTGGCGGAGGCGTTGATCTTCCAGTCGGGCAGACCGGTGATCATCATTCCTGTCAAAAACGAGACCGGCTTCCGCGCCGAGCGCATCGTTATAGCCTGGGATTTCAGCAAGGTCGCCGCCCGCGCGCTATCAGATGCGCTGCCGCTTCTTCGGCGCGCTTCCGAGGTGACCCTCGTCTCCTTCGGCGACGACAAGGATTTCGCCTCGAGCCTGTCGCCAGAAGACGTGATCGCCGCGCTTCGCCGCCGGGACGTAGAGGCGACTTTTCGGCAGATGGAACGGGGTAATCGCGACATTGGCGAAGCGATTAATGCTGTTTCCGCCGAAAGTCGGGCTGATCTTCTGGTGATGGGCGGGTTCGGTCATTCCAGGTTCCGCGACTTCGTGCTCGGCGGCGCGACCCGGACCATTCTGACAGAGCCCCGATTGCCCACCCTGATCTCTCACTGATGCGGTCCGGCCGTTAAGACAAAACGGTTCCATCGTCGCCGCTACGCCGGTTTTTCTGTTCCCAAATAGTCGAGACGAGAGATCCAATGGAGTTTCTGTTTACGGATTGGTTAGGGACGCCCGCCTGGTTCTGGCTGTCCTTCCTCTTCCTCGTCATCACGCTGACGGCGTTCGATCTGGGCGTGCTTCATAAAGAAGACCGCGAGATGGGCATCGGCGAGAGTCTGAAGCTTTCCGCGTTCTACATCGGCATCGCGCTGCTGTTCGGAGCGTGGGTCTGGTACGCGCGCGGGCCCGAGCCCGGGATGCAATATTACACGGGCTTCTTCATCGAAAAGGCGCTGTCGATCGACAACGTCTTCGTCATCAGCCTGATCTTCACCTATTTCGCGATCCCGCCCAAATATCAGTACCGGGCGCTCCTGTGGGGCATCATCGCCGTGATCGTGCTGCGCGGCCTGATGATCGCGGGCGGCGCGGCGCTGGTGAACGAGGCCTATTGGGTGCTCTACCTGTTCGCGGCCTTCCTGATCTTCACCGGCATCAAGATGTTCTTCGCCGGTGACGAGCCCATGGATGTCGCCAACAATCCGGCGGTGAAATTCATTTCACGCCATATGCGCGTGACACCGGAACTGCACGATCAGCATTTCTTCGTGAAAGTGCCCGACGCCCGTACCGGGAAGGTGGTGACGGCAGCAACGCCTCTGTTTCTGGCACTCGTCGTCATCAATCTTGCCGACCTGGTGTTCGCGGTCGACAGCGTGCCGGCGATCTTCGCGATCACGACCGACACCTTCATCGTTTATACGTCGAACATCATGGCCATCCTCGGCCTGCGGGCCCTCTACTTCGCGCTCGCCGCAATGGTGCATCGCTTCCATTATCTGAAATACGCGCTGGCGGCCGTTCTCATCTTCATAGGGGCGAAAATCTTCGTCGCGGACTTCCTGCTCGGCGGTGACAAGTTTCCGCCCCTGCTCAGCCTCGGTGTCACCTTTGCGCTGATTGCAGTAGGAATATTCTATTCGTTGTGGAAGACGCGGTGAGAGCTGGCGCACGACTGCCGGTGCCAAATGGCGACATGCGATCCTGTGCAACAAACTTCGCGCGTCTGGTCGATCTCTACCGCTCTTGAAAGCACGAACGTCTGCATATGAAAATACGCATGCTGCGTTGACAATCTTCAATGCTGAGGGGGCTCGGGCGTTCGAGCGTCCGAAAACCCTAGCCCGGGGCGTGCACCTGCTCCCGGGCAAGCGTATCAACCACGCGCTGTGCTGTGGCGACACCCGATTGCCAGGCCCCTTCAATTGCCGGCGCGACGGTCCAGTCACCGCAGGCGCCGAGCCTCAGCCTGGGGTTCCACAGCACTTTGCCGCTCTGCCCGTAGGGCAGGCCGAAGCGCCAGCGATGGGCTCTGAGGAAGCTCGGCGTAGGCAAGTCTGCTCGGGCTTCTGCCGCGAACGCGCCAAGCAGGAGCGGGGCCACCACCGTCGGGTTCCGTTCGAGGTGAGCGCGCGACCATGCGGCGCTGGCATGGATCACCCAGCATTCGGTTGGTGCGCGGCCAGGCTTGGAATTGTTGCGAGAGGCCCACGCAATCGGGCCGCGATCACGGAGATAGTGCGGCAGGCCACCCAACGGCTCGGCAAAAGCGGTCATCACGGTCCAGCACGGTGCGGACCGGGTAGCAGTGGTCTCGCGCGCCATATCGAGATCATGGAGCGAAACGAGCGTTGCGGCCTGTTCGGATGGCACCGCAATTATCAATGCAGCGAAGGGGCCATCGCACAGATCCGGGCCTGAGACGTGCCAGCCAAGACAATCGGCTTCGATCCGCTGGACCTCAGCGCCGAGACGTACGTCATGCTCCTGACACAGCGCCGCAACGAAGTCGCCCATGCTTGGCATACCGACAAGTGCGCCATCTGGGCCTCCGGTCCAGGGCGCGACCAGATGGCGATCATGCCAGCGTTTCACTTCGGCGGCAAAGGCTGCGCCGCTTACCTTGAAATATTGAGCGCCGAAGTCCCATTCCAGTCCGCCAATGCAGAGGCTGGATAGTCGTCCGCCGGGCCGCCGCCCCTTGTCGAACAGGGTGGCCACGATCCCATTATCCTTAAGGCGAGCGGCGCAAGCCAGGCCCGCGATTCCCGCGCCGACGATCCCAATCCGCATTATCCGACAGTCCAGCTCAGCAGTGACCCATGAGCGAGAGAACTTCCTTGCGACGGCCTGGATCATCCCGAAAACAGCCAAGCACCTTGCTGGTCACCATGTCTACTCCTGGGGTCCGCACACCGCGCCCAGTCATGCAGCCGTGGGTGGCCTTGACCACGACAATGACGCCTTGGGGGCGCAGGTTGTCCCAGATGCACTGCGCGATCTCGGCGGTCAGACGCTCCTGGATTTGCAACCGTCGTGCATAGCCGTGAAGGACGCGGGCCAGCTTGGAAATGCCCACGACCCGGTCCGTCGGGAGATAGGCAATCGAGGCTGTGCCCACAATCGGGGCGAGGTGATGTTCACAATGCGAATGGAAAACAATGTCACGCAGCAGTACGATTTCGTCGTAGCCCGCCACCTCTCCGAAGGTTCGTTGCAGGTGAACCGCCGGATCCTCCTCGTATCCGGCACAATATTCCCTCCACGCCCGGCCAACACGGACGGGCGTATCGAGCAGGCCTTCGCGTGTCGGATCATCACCCGCCCAGCGAAGCAGAGTGCGTATCGCTTCCTGAACGTCGTGCGGCACTGGAAGATGGCCGGGTTCGTGCTGGAGCTCAGGCACGAACTGGGGGGCGATCACGTTCATCGTGGATCCTGCTCAAATAGGGTTTGCCGGTCGCCAGGGGGGGGCGTCTGGCAACCGGCGCTATCCAACTAGGCTTTTCGTTCGCCATCTGCGATATGGCCTTAAGTGTAGCGAAGACGTTCCACAGGATGACGATGGACCCAAAAGAGTTGATCTCGAACAGCAAGGTCGCTGCGGTGGTCAGCGACCCGCGCCAGATGGACAATCCGATCGTGGCCTGCAACCAGGCCTTCGTCGATCTGACTGGCTATTCGCGAGAGGAGATCATCGGCCGCAATTGCCGATTCCTGCGGGGTGTGCGGACCGAGCCGGAACAGACAACCATGCTGCGCGAAGCTGTGGCGGAATGCCGCCCGGTGATGGTCGAACTGATCAACTACAGGAAGGACGGCACCGCATTCCGCAATGCCGTCATGATCGCTCCGCTGTTTGATGCAAATGGAGACCTCACCTATTTCCTTGGATCGCAAATGGCGATCGACGACAGCGGTGCCAGCCGCCACGAACAGGCGCGTGCGCTCGTCAAAAGCCTTAGCCGGCGGCAGCGTCAGATTCTCGAGGCGCTGGCCAAGGGGCGCCTCAACAAGCAGATTGCCTACGAACTCGACCTGACCGAACGAACGATCAAGCTGCACCGTGCCGCCATGCTCCGCGGGCTTGGCGTGCGCACCGTAGCCGAAGCAATACGGATTGCGATCGAAGCCGGGATGTAAATGCGCGCAGATGATGAGAGGGTGAGGCCTGTCAGTACCCCTCCATCAATGCATCCGATTGACGGCAAAGCGCGCCAGCTCGCGCAGCGGGCTGGCTTTTGGACCGAACCCGTCCAGTGCCTGATGACAGGCGCTTTCCAGTAGACTAGCCTGGGCTGCGGCCCCCTCGAGTCCCAGAAGCGTAGTCGCACTTTTGCGACCGGCTCTCGCATCCTTGCCGACGGCCTTACCGACGACCGCGGCGTCGCCGATGCTGTCGAGCATGTCGTCGCGAATCTGGAATACCAGTCCGAGATTGTCGGCAAAGGCGATCAGGCGGTTGCGGTCCTCGGCGCTGCATTGGCCGAGTAACGATCCTGCCTCCACCGCGTAGCGGATCAGCGCACCGGTCTTTCGGCTTTCGCATTCGAAGATGTCGTCGGGGCGGGGCCGCGCCGAGGGATATAGGTCCATCATTTGACCGCCGGCCAGCCCGTCCTGGCCGATCGAACGGGCCATTGAGAGGACCAGTTGCGCGCGTACCGCCGGATCAGGATGGGTGGCTTCCTCGGCCAGGATTTCGAACGCAAGCGCAAGCAGGGCGTCCCCGGCGAGAACGGCGGTCGCTTCATCAAATTTGCGATGCAGGGTCGGGCGGCCGCGACGCCGATCATCGTCGTCCATGCAGGGCAGATCGTCATGCACCAGCGATTGTGCGTGAACGCATTCGATTGCCGCGCCGACGCGCAGCGCCTGGTCATAGGCGCCGCCAACCAGATCGCTGACCGCCGTTACCAGCAGTGCACGAAACCGCTTACCTCCGCCGATTGTGGCATAGCGCATCGCTTCGGCGAGACGCCGATCACGCCCGCGGGTATGGCCGATCGCAGCTTCAAGCGTGGTATCGATATCCTTGCGTAGCCGTGACAGCCGGTCTTTCAATGACCCTCCCGGGCTTCTAAGGCCGAGCGGCTCCAGTGAGACCGGGCGGAAGCGGACGCGTTCGATGGCGCCAGGGGATTCGGTAATGGTGCAATCCAGTTCGCGCAGCGCTTCGCAAATCTCTGCAACCACGCTGTCGGGGGTAGATGCGGCCGCAGTCAGGCCGATGCGTTTCGCTCGCAGCACGGCGCCTCGCGGAAGATCCGCTCCGCCGCCGATCAGGCGCGCGTCCGCGCATCCCGCAGCACTCGCCACTTCCACAAGACGCCGGGCGTTCGAAGACATCGTGTCGCCGGCCACCAGCACCAGGTCGCATTGCGCGGCAATCGCCGAAATCGCATCCTGCCGATTGCTGGTCGCATAACAGATGTCACTGGAGCGTGGCGCGGCGACATCGCGAAACCGTGCCTTGATCGCGGCAATCATCTCTGCGGCATCGCGCTGGGAAAAGGTGGTCTGCACTGCGTAGGCCAGCGCCATGTTCGGCGCGAGATCCAGTCTCTCGAGATCCCCGGGCCTGCAAACCACGGAAACCGCGCCTGCAGGTAGCTGCCCGAGCGTCCCGACAACTTCGGGATGCCCGATATGTCCTATCAGCAGGACGTGGCGACCGGCCCGGTACCATCCCTCAATCTCGGCGTGAACCTTGGTAACGAGGGGGCAGACGGCGTCGATCATTCGCAGCGCGCGAGCTTGCGCTGCACGCACGACCGAGCGGGCGCTGCCATGGGCGGAGAGAATCGCGACGGCGCCGCTCGGAATCTCGTCAATCTCCTGCACAAACACTGCGCCGAGACGTTCCAGGCGTTCCACAACAGTGCGGTTGTGCACGATCGCACGCCTCACGTAGACCGGCGCCCCGTGATGCTCCAGCGCCCGCTCGACGGCCTCGATCGCCCGCTGTACCCCGGCGCAAAAGCCGCGAGGGTTCGCCAACAAGACCTGACGCGGGGACACTTCAGGGGGGCACACGTCCGGGGTCGGGGTCAAGCTGGGCACCATAGCGTTGCTTTCCCGAAGCACTCTGCAACACATCAAGGTATTGCGGTATCCTCCCCTTGGGACAGGTTGCTTGAGGCCAAGCCCGGCTTAGGCACCTCGCATGGTTTCTCCTCCCTCAGCGATCGTTATTGGTTCTGGTTTCGGCGGCCTCGCCCTTGCGATCCGGCTGCAGAGCGCCGGCATTGCAACAACCATTGTCGAGGCGCGCGACCGCCCCGGCGGGCGCGCCTACGTGTGGAAACGCGGCGATTATACATTCGACGCCGGTCCGACGGTGATTACCGATCCTGCCTGCCTGGAGGAACTATGGGCGCTGTCGGGCGGCTGCCTTGGCGATGATGTCACGCTACTTCCGGTCTCTCCATTCTATCGCCTGATCTGGAACGACGGGACGCGGTTCGACTATTCCAATGTCGATGCCGAACTCGATCGCCAGATCGCTCGGCTGAGCCCGGCGGACGTCGCTGGATATGCCCGCTTCCTGGAATATTCCAGGAGTGTGTACGAAGAAGGCTATCTCAAGCTCGGCACGGTGCCGTTTCTTGATTTCACGTCCATGCTGAAAGCCGCGCCGGCGCTGGTACGGCACGGCGCCTGGCGCTCGGTCTATTCGGTCGTCTCCAGCTTTGTGCAAAACGAAAAGCTGCGCCAGGCCCTGTCCTTTCACACGCTGCTGGTCGGCGGCAATCCGATGCAAACCAGCAGCATCTATGCCCTGATTCACCAGTTGGAAAAGCAGGGTGGCGTGTGGTTCGCCAAGGGCGGGACCAATGCCCTCGTCAGCGGGATGGTCGCGCTGTTCGAGCGGCTGGGCGGCGCTTTGTTGCTTGGCGAAAAGGTTGCCCGCATCACGCATAGGGGCAAGCAAGTGACGGGAGTGGAGACGGCATCGGGAAAGGTGCTGAAGTCCGAAATGGTCGCAAGCAATGGCGATCTGGTCCACAGCTACGGTTTGATCGAGGGCTCGCGTTACGCAGCCGGCAAGGTCCGTTCGCTCAGGCGCAAGCGGTTTTCGCCCAGCCTGTTCGTGGTCCACTTCGGTCTCGACGGCTCGTTCCCCGGGATTGCGCACCACTCGATCCTGTTTTCCGATCGCTATGGCTCGCTGCTCAAGGACATCTACAAGCACGGAAAGCTGGCGGAAGACCCATCGATTTACCTGCATCATCCCAGCGCGACGGATCCGGATATGGCCCCTGCCGGAAAGTCCACATTCTATGCGCTGGCGCCCGTACCCCACATGGGCCGCGCACCGGTGGATTGGGCGGTTGAAGGTCAGCGCTATTGCGATGTCGTGCTAGGCCGGATCTGCGACCTGCTGATCCCCGATCTCTACGAGCGGCTGGAGACCTGCTTTCACTATACCCCGCAGGATTTCCATGACGATCTCGGCGCACACCTCGGTAGCGCCTTCAGCCTCGAGCCCGTGTTGACCCAGAGTGCATGGCTACGCGGTCACAACCGCGACGATCATTTTTCCAACCTTTACTTTGTTGGCGCAGGGACCCACCCTGGTGCGGGTATTCCAGGCGTTGTCGGCAGCGCAAAGGCTACTGCGAGTTTGATGGTATAAGCCGGGACATGTCGCGTTCAGTGGCGATCTTGCAGGCATCATCGATCTCGCGAAAGAGGACGCTCTCTCCCGACGCACTCACGCTCGAAACACTGAACCGGTTTTGTATTAACGCGATGCGGAGACAAGTTTAACCTGCTTCTTATAAAATGAGGCGTTCGTGGCCAAGAATGTCAGGAAAGGTCGCTTCCAGGCGATGGTCTCTGCCCTGACGATGTTCGCGCTTGGCGAAATGCAGGCTCGCTATGCCTACGTCGATCTTGCCGAGATGGTACGCGCGCGTTTTACCGATCCGCAGAAAACACTGCGCGAACTGTTCGGCCGGCTGGTTTTTAATGTGCTGACGGGCAACACCGATGATCATGCCCGTCAACCATGCGGCATTTTTGGGATGGTACCCATCTCACGCTTACGACATATGCCCGCAACCGCGTAGCGGGTGGGAGGCCAATCAGGCGATGGCGGTGCATGGGGAGGACAAGCGCAGCCTTTTCGAAAGCTGCCGCCTGTCTGCATCGAACTTTCTGCTGAGCGATCGCGATGTCCGTCATCTGATCAAAGACCGGGTCGGGATGATCACGCAGCTATGCGGCACGATTTGCGATGAAGCCGAATTGAGTAAGGTCGATCGGGGATAACTGTGGCGCCGCCAATCGGTTGTGGCCGGTGTGACCCACTCCCTGCTCGGAATGCCAAGACATTGTTCGATAAGCGAGGCTGTAGATTGCAGCGAACACAACACATTGTCGTCCCCGCCTACGTCAAGTGCCAAATGCGCGCCCGCCGATTGAGCGTTAGCCAGCGATCCTGCCAGAGATATCGAGCAGCACCAGTGGCGAAGGCGATTCAGCCGCGCGTGAACTCGATCGCCCCTTGCGGCAAGAGGTAGAGCACCAGAGCCTTTCCGCCGCTTACCGTCGGATGGTGCGCGGAGCCGGGGCCGTAAACTTTCCATCCCTTCACCACGCCGTCGAAGGCGGCCTTGTTGTCCAGGGGCATGACCAGGTCGATTTCGCCGTTCGGGTGGCTGTGGTGGGGGCCGACGACATCATCCATCTCGACGACATCGACCGAGAAGCCATGGGTCGGTTCGCCCGGCTTCACGGGCCGGCCGAACCGGATACCGCCTGCCTCGCGCGCACAGAGCCAACCTTCTGCGCATCCACGATGGCAGAGCGCCTCCATTGCGCTGAACCAGGGGCCATCCGGCGGGAACTCGGTGTTCAGCAGATCGGTGAGTGCAGGCTCGATCGGTCGCCCGTCGATCCGAGCGGTGACCTTGGCCACGAGCGTCACGAACTCGGCTGGCACGGCGGGTGCTGAGGTCGTCATATCAGGCGGCCTGGCGCAGCTGCGCCGCCCATTCCGCCGCCCAGGCACCGGCGACATCCTCTGCAAGCGTGCCCGACCCCGCATCATGCTGGACAAGTGGCGCAAAGCGCGATGCACCCTTCTCGGCAAAGAGCGCGTCCCACTTCCGCCCCGCTTCGCAGAAGGTCGCTGCATAGGTCCGGTCACCGAGGCCAAACACTGTGAAGCGGATGCCGGCGAGATTGTCGGCGGCCCCGAGAGCCTCAAACAGCGCCTGCCCGTTGTCCGGGATGTCGCCGTGGCCATAGGTCGATGAGACGATTACAACGAACTCGAACGCCCGCAGCGCATCAGTGCCGACCGAATCCATCAGCTGCATTTCCGACTCGATGCCGGCCGCGCCGAGCGCGGTGCTGATCTCCTCGGCACAAATTTCGGCCGTCCCCGTCATGGTAGCCACGAAAATTCCAACACGATGGCTCGACATGCATCTCGCTCCGAGAATAATGTTTCTCACTTGAGTACGGTATATGCAATATAAAGCAGATGGCCAAGCAGAAAAATATGGCGGCAGCTACATTGCCGAGCAATGAGGGGCCTGACTTTGCGGAGCTGGGGCGCCGTCTGCGGGCAGCGCGCGCGCGCGCCGGCATCACGCGGCGGCAGCTCGCCGTAGCCTCGGGAACCTCGGAGCGTTATCTGGCGCACCTTGAGTCGGGTACCGGCAACCCGTCGCTCAGCGTCCTGACCGCGCTTTCGGCGACACTCGACCTGGCCCCGGTCGAGTTGCTGCCGCAAGGTGGCGAGCGGAGCGGGCGTTATGAGGCGGTGATCGCCGCCGTGCGCCGACTGCCGCAGGACCGGCTTGAGGAGCTTCAGCAATGGCTGCACAAAGCCACTGCTATTGGTGAAAAGGCTCGACGGATCGCGCTTGTTGGCCTCCGCGGGGCCGGCAAGTCGTCGCTCGGGCAGGCACTTGCCGAGCGACTCGGCGTTCCCTTTCTTGAGATGTCGCGCGAGGTCGAGCGCGCCTATGGCGGAGAGATCGGGTTGCTGATCGAACTCGGCGGCCAGAGCGCTCTCCGCAGCTATGAGGAACAGGCTTGGGAGGCGATTCGCGTAGAGCATGGCGCGGCGGTTATCGCCATGCCCGGCGGTATCGTTGCCAACGGCCCACTCTATGACCGCGTGCTGGCGACCTCCCACAGCATCTGGCTCCAGGCGACGCCCAACGATCATATGGCCCGGGTGATGGCGCAGGGCGATTTCCGGCCAATGGCGAGCAATCGCCGCGCGATGGACGATCTGAAGACGATCCTTCAGGCACGATCATTGGAATATGCCCGCGCAGACATGAGTCTCGACACCTCGGCGCACGCCTTCGATGAGACGCTCGCCAACCTTGAGCAGATGGCCCGTCAGGTCGCCTGAGGCCCTGAACATGCAATATAGTACTTGCATGGAATGAGGGCGTGATATAGTGCATGTTCTCGAAAAGGAGCATGGATATGGCAACCCAACTTGCGCCCGTGGGCGAATCCGCTGCGCCGTTCGTCTACGATCGCGAGCCGGGTAAGTACCGGCACTGGGAGGTTTCGGTCGATGGCCGAATCGCGACAGTGGCCATGGCCGTGGATGCCGATGGCGGTATCGTTCCCGGCTACAAGCTCAAGCTGAACAGCTACGATCTGGGCGTCGACATGGAACTGCACGATATCGTGCAGCGCCTGCGGTTCGAGCACCCGGAGGTGGGCTGCGTCATCCTTACCTCCAGCAATGAGCGGATATTCTGCTCGGGCGCCAATATCTACATGCTGGGCCAGTCGAGCCATGCCTGGAAGGTGAACTTCTGCAAGTTCACCAACGAGACCCGTAACGGCTTTGAGGATTCGTCTGCGAGCGGCAGTCTCAAGTTCCTCGCGGCGGTCAACGGCGCCTGCGCCGGCGGTGGCTACGAGGTGGCACTCGCCTGCGACGAGATTCTGTTGGTTGACGACCGCTCATCGGCCGTATCGCTTCCCGAGGTGCCGCTTCTCGCGGTGCTTCCCGGCACTGGCGGGCTTACGCGTTTGGTCGACAAGCGCAAGGTGCGCCGTGACCTGGCCGACGTGTTCTGCACCTCCGAGGAAGGCGTGCGCGGTCGACGCGCAAAACAGTGGGGCCTAGTCGATGACATTGCGACGCCGGGACGCTGGGTTGACGCCGTGCGCACGCGTGCCGAGGCGCTCGCCGGCCAGTCGAAGCGGCCGACGACATCTACCGGCGGTGTGAAGCTGACGCCGCTCAAGCGCGTCATCGACGTCGAGGGTTATCATTATGAGCTGGTCGACGTGCGCTTCGACCGCGCGCGCGGCTTTGCGACAATCACTGTCTCCGCGCCTTTGGACAATGCTCCGCAGGGCGGCGAGGCGATGCGGGCGCGGGGCGCCGAGTTCTGGCCCCTCAAGATGGCGCGCGAGCTCGACGATGCGATCCTGATGCTGCGCACCAATGAGCCTGAACTCGGCCTCTGGGTTTTGGAGACCGAGGGCGATGGCGACAAGATGCTCGCCTATGACACCGCGATGGCGGCAGCCGCCGACCATTGGTTCGTGAACGAGACCGTGGGCATGATCCGCCGAACGTTCTCGCGCCTCGATGTCTCCTCGCGTTCGCTTTATGCGATCGTGAAGCCGGGCTCTGCCTTCGCCGGTACGCTTGCAGAGCTGCTGTTTGCTGCCGACCGCGGCTACATGCTCGAGCTGCTGTCGCGCCCCGACGAGGGTCTCGCCATCCGCCTCGGCGAAGCCAATTTCGGCCTCTACCCGATGTGTCACGGCCTTTCGCGTCTGGCGTCGCGTTTCCTCGGCACGCCTGAGCGTCTGGACGAGCTGCGTGAGCTGCTCGGGTCACCGATTCCGTCCGGCGAAGCCTATGACCTGGGGCTCGTCACCTTTGCGCCTGACGACATCGACTGGGACGAGGAGATCCGGATGGCGATTGACGAGCGTGCCGGCCTCTCGCCCGACGCGCTCACCGGCATGGAGGCGTCGCTGCGCTTTGCTGGACCCGAGACAGTCTGGTCGAAGGTCTTTGGGCGTCTCTCGGCCTGGCAGAACTGGATATTCATTCGTCCCAATGCGGTCGGCGAAAGTGGGGCGCTGAAGCTCTTCGGCACCGGCCGCCGCGCCGACTTCGACGCCAAACGCGTCTGACCTTCTCAGGAGAACCATGATGGCGATCGACTATCAATCCCGTATCCCCAACAACGTTGACCTGTCGAACGACCGCGGCCTCCAGCGCGCGCTTGAGCATTGGCAGCCGGCCTTCCTCGACTGGTGGAAGGATCTGGGTCCCGAGCATTATCAGAACCACGATGTCTATCTGCGCACCGCCGTCTCGGTCGATGCCAAGGGCTGGGCGCAATTCGGCTATGTGAAGATGCCGGACTACCGCTGGGGTATCTTCCTCGCCGACAAGGAGGAAGACCGCACGATCGGTTTTGGCGATTATCGCGGCAAACCGGCGTGGCAGCAGGTGCCCTCCGAATACCGCTCGGTGCTGCGACGCCTGATCGTGACGCAGGGCGACACCGAGCCCGCCTCGGTCGAGCAACAGCGCCTGCTCGCGCTGACGGCGCCGTCGCTCTACGACATGCGCAACCTCTTCCAGGTGAATGTCGAGGAGGGGCGTCACCTTTGGGCGATGGTCTATCTGCTCCACGCCTATTTTGGCCGTGATGGCCGCGAAGAGGCGGAGGAGATGCTCCACCGTCACTCCGGCGACATCGACAATCCGCGCATTCTCGGCACCTTCAACGAGCCGATCGACGACTGGCTCTCCTTCTTCATGTTCACCTACTTCACCGACCGAGACGGAAAGTATCAGCTGAAGTCGCTTGCGGAGTCGGGCTTTGACCCTCTGGCGCGCACCTGCCGCTTCATGCTGACCGAGGAGGCGCATCACATGTTCGTCGGCGAGACGGGCATCGGCCGTATTGTCAAGCGAACGCTCGAAGAGATGCAGAAGCTGCGCACCGACGATCCCGCTACGCTGCGCGCGGCGGGGGTGATCGATCTGCCGCTGCTTCAGCGCTACATCAACTTCTGGTATTCCTCGGCGCTCGATCTTTTCGGGGCGGAGATCTCGTCCAATGCCGCGAACTACTTCGCCAATGGACTCAAGGGTCGGCCCGATGAAGCGACCTACGAGGATCATGACGCCAGCGGCACCATCGAGACCCTCGAGACGCCCGACGGTGCCCAGGAGGTGCCGACGCGCAACGCCATGAACTACATCACGCGCTCGGCCTATGTGCGCGACTGCATGGTGGGCTTCACGCGCTGGAACCGCCAGATCGCCAAGGCCGGGTTCAACATTGAGCTGACGCTGCCGTCCGAGCGCTTCAACCGCAAGGTCGGCTTGTGGGCCGGCGCGCGTGTTGGTGCCGACGGCCGATCCGCATCCGATGCCGAGATACTGGCGGCGCTGCCGAGTGACACGGACCGCGTCTACGTGAAGTCGCTGATGGTGCCGGTGACCGAGATCGGCAAATGCGCCAACTGGATCGCGCCGGCCGATCGCGGCATCAACAACAATCCGTTCGAGTTCGAATACGTCCGCGCAGCATGATCTTCCTGGCGGGACATCTCGGTGTCCCGCCATTCTTATAAGAAATGACAAAGACGTTGGAGCCACCAACGCTTGTGGGAGGAGAGAATAATAATGGACAGCGCTTTTGCGTCGAGCATCGAGGATCTTCCCGAGCGATTCAACGCGGCGTCGGACATCATGGATCACAATCTGGCGACCGGACGCGCGCATAAGGTCGCAATCGTCGACCACCACGGTAGCCTGACTTATGCAGAACTCGCCGAGCGCATCGACAGGATGGCCGACGTGTTCCGGGCGCTTGGCGTGCAACGCGAGCAGCGGGTGCTCCTCTGCCTCCTCGACAGCCGCGATTTCCCGACCGTGTTCCTTGGCGCGATCAAGGCTGGCATTGTCCCCGTGCCGCTCAACACGCTGCTCGTCGCCGACGACTATCGATGGATCCTGGAAAACAGCGGAGCCGCCGCCGTGTTCGTCTCGGACGAGCTGTCTCACCATTGGGCGGACATCGCGGCAGCTTCGCCCGATGTGTCCTTCGTATCCAGTGGGGCAGGGCCTTGGCCGCAGCTCGAGGCGTTGCTCGCCGAAGCGGCGCCCGTGCGCCAGGCTGCGCCCACGCACCGCGACGAGGTGGCGTTCTGGCTATATACTTCGGGTTCGACGGGACGGCCCAAGGGCGCCATGCACGCCCACAGCGCGATGCGGCTTACGGCGAATCTGTTCGGCCTCGGTGTGATCGGCTACCGCGAGGACGATGTGGTGCTTTCGGTGGCAAAGCAGTTCTTCGCCTACGGGCTCGGCAATGCGCTGATCTTTCCCTATGCTGCGGGCGCCACGGTCGTGCTGCTCAAGGACCGCGCCGTGCCGCAGGCGGTCAGCGACCTTATTCTGGAACATGGCGTCAGCATCCTGAACGGCGTGCCGACTTTTTTCGCTGGCTGGTTCGCAAGTGGAACGGCGCCGTCACGCGCAGAGGCGCCACACCTGCGGATTGCAACCTCGGCCGGCGAATGCCTGCCGGCGCATATCGGAGAGGCGTTCCGCCGCCGCTACGACGTGGACGTGCTCGACGGGCTCGGCTCGACCGAGATGCTCCATATTTTCCTCTCACAGCGGCCCGGTGCGGTTCGCTACGGCTGCACCGGCCGACCCGTCCCCGGTTACGCGCTGCGAATCGTCGATGAGTCTGGCCTACCGGTCGGACCCGGCGAACTCGGCGAGCTTCAGGTCAAGGGGCCGACGGCGGCACTCGGCTACTGGCGCAATCGGCCTAAAACGCTTGGCACCTTCCAGGGCGAATGGATGCGCACCGGCGACAAATACAGCATGTGCGCCGAGGGCTGGTACACCTATGGCGGCCGCAGCGACGACATGCTCAAGGTAGGCGGCATCTACGTGTCGCCGGCCGAGGTCGAGGAGGCGCTCGGTTGTCATGAGGCCGTCCTGGAGGTCGCTGTGGTCGGCGCGGCCGATGGAGACGGCTTGATCAAGCCGCGCGCGCATGTTGTGCTTCGCAAAGGCCACGTCGGCGACGAGCATATGGCGGCGACTCTCAAGGCGCATGTGAAGCAGCTGCTCGCACCGTTCAAATATCCACGCTGGATCGTATTTACCGACGAGCTCCCGAAGACCGCTACGGGCAAGATCCAGCGCTTCCGGCTGCGCGAACTGGCGTGACGACGATCATTGCACCGGCTGCGTTGGCCAGCGACTTGACGGTCGACGGCATCCGGCTTGAGACCTGCGTATGGGAAGGGGAGGGCGAGCCGCTCCTGTTACTGCATGAGGGTCTTGGCTCCGTGTCGATGTGGCGGGACTTTCCGGCGCAGCTTGCCGAACGTACCGGCCGCCGCACCATCGCCTGGTCGCGGCAGGGGTATGGACTGTCTGACCTGCTTCCGGGGCCGCGAGCGCCCGACTATATGCACCGGGAGGCTGCTGCGGCGCTGCGCTTTATGGATGTGCTTGGCATCGAGCGCGCGGTGCTTCTCGGCCATAGCGACGGCGGCTCAATTGCCCTCCTTGCCGCCGCGGCTGCACCCCATCGGGTGACCGGCCTGATCCTCGAGGCGCCGCATGTCTTCGTAGAGCAGGTCACGATCGACAGTATCGCCGGCGCAAAGACGATCTTCGAGACGAGCGACCTGCCTCGACGGCTTGGACGCTATCATCAGGATGTCGATCATGTCTTCTGGACGTGGAACGATATATGGGTCGATCCCGCTTTCCGCGATTGGAACATCGAGAGCTGCCTCCCTGCGGTCCGCGCGCCCGCGCTACTGATCCAGGGGCTCGACGACGAATACGGCACGCTTGAGCAGCTCGACCGAATCGAGGCCGCGCTGCAGGGCACGCGACGCCTGGAACTTGCGGACTGCGGACATTCGCCGCACCGCGACCATCCAAAGGCGGTCATCGGTGCCATCGACACCTTCTTGAGAACATTGACAAAATGACCGACGCCTGCCTCTTGGACTGTGCGGTGGCCGGCGTGCCGCGGCGGATCATTGGGATCGCTCCCGCGCTCGCCAGCGAGAAACTGCTAAAGGGCCAGGGCCTTAAAATCAATGACATCGAGGTCGCCGATTTGAACGAAGCTTTCGCCTCGCAAGGTCCGGCGGTGCTGCGGCAGCTCGGCTTTCCCGATGATGCTCAGCATGTTAATCCGAACGACGGCACGATCGCGCTTGGCCAACCGCGCGGCATGTCGGGTGCGCGCTTCGCGCTTGCCGCGACCGAGGAGCTTCAGCGGCGCAGCGCGAGGCGGACATTTTGCACCATGTGCATCGGCGTCGGCCAGGCGATCGCGCTCGTGGTCGAACGGGTATGATACGTCAGAAGCTTCTTGGCCCGAGTGGGCTTCGCGTGTCGGAACTCTGTCTCGGCACGCTGACCTTCGGCGAGCCGAAGCGGTGGGGCGCAGATGCGGAAAGCGCAGCCGCCATTTTGTCCGCATTCGTGGATGCCGGTGGCACCTTCATCGACACAGCGCCCAATTATGCGAGCGGTGTTGCCGAAGAGATCGTCGGCTGTTTCATCCGCGGCCGGCGCGATAATCTCGTCATCGCAACCAAGTTCACCGCCGCGGCCGAGGTACACCCTTTAGCCGGTGGCAACAGTCGCAAGAGCATGATGCGTGCCGTCGAAGGCAGCCTCACGCGTCTCGGCACTGATCATATTGATCTACTGTGGCTGCACTATTGGGACGGGACAACGCCAGCCGATGAGATCCTGCGGGCATTCGATGATCTCGTGCGCGCGGGCAAAGTGCTCTATGTAGGGCTTTCCGACACACCGGCATGGGTGGTCAGCCGCGCTGCAACCATCGCCGAGTTGCGCGGCCTCACCCCGGTCATTGCGAGCCAGATCGAATATAATGTCGCGGCGCGAACGGCCGAGCGCGAGCTGCTGCCGATGGCCGATGCGCTGGGGCTCGGCGTGGTCTGCTGGGGCGCGCTCGCAGCTGGCGCGCTCGCAGCTGGCGACCAGCCTCTGCGCCGTGCGCCGGATTCGCTACCGCCGACCTTGGCGAAAGTGGCGGACGCGATCGCCCAGCTTTCGGCCGAGAGCGGTGTCGCACCGATTTCGCTCGCACTGCATTGGCTGATGGACCGCCCGGGTGGCAGGATGATCCCGCTGATCGGTGCCCGGACGGAAGTGCAGATCAGGAACACCATTGCCGCGGCAGCCGCCGAGGTCGACGGGGCACTTCTCGCCGCGCTTGATGGAATTGCGCCACCTCGCCTTGGTTTCCCCCACGAGCTCATCGCTTCGCCCTATCTGCGCAAGCTGGCGCTCGGTGATCCCTCGCTTTTCGTGCCCGAAATCCGAGCCCGCAGCTGATGTTTATCCACCAATATGCACTGACGATTGGATGGGGCGACTGCGACCCAACTGGTACCGTCTTCTACCCGCGCTATTTCGGGATGTTTGATGCGGCGACCGCATTACTGCTGGAAGCAGCATCCGGCATGTCGCGCGCGGCGCTCATCCGCCACTATGGCATCGTCGGTTGGCCAATGGTGGACATGCGCGCGGTATTCCACGCGACGGCCAGTCTTGGTGATCATATTCTGATCGAGAGTCGCGTCACGCGCCTTGGCCGGTCGAGCTTCGACATCGACCATCGGCTGCTCCGGGGCGACACACTCTGCGTCGAAGCAGCCGAGGCAAGGGTGTGGGCAGCGCGGGCAGAAGAACAGGGACCCATCGAGGCTTCGCCTCTCCCCGATGAGCTGCGTCACGCGCTCGAACGATCTTGAAGAGTGAAGCATGATATCAAACTTCTATGACGTAGTGATCGTAGGCGCGGGCCATGGCGGCGCGCAGGCAGCGGTTATGCTACGGCAGCTTGGCTTTGAGGGCACGATTGCGGTCGTCGGTGACGAGCCCGAGCTCCCCTACGAGCGCCCGCCGCTGTCGAAGGAATATCTCGCCGGGGAGAAGATATTTGAGCGGCTGCTGATCCGGCCCGCAGCCTTCTGGACCGAGCGGAAAGTCGGGATGATACTTAACACACAAGTGACCGCCGTCGACCCAGCCGCCAAGCGGCTGACCTTCGCCAGCGGTGGTAGCCTCGAATATGGAGCGCTCGTCTGGGCGACGGGCGGCAGCCCGAGGAAACTCATCTGCTCGGGTCATGACCTGCCTGGCGTCCATGCCGTGCGCACCCGCGCCGATGTTGTAAAGGTGATGGACGAGCTGGCGATCTGCAGTCAGGTGGTGGTGATCGGCGGCGGCTATATCGGCCTTGAAGCAGCGGCCGTACTTACCAAGCTCGGCAAGAAGGTCGTGCTTCTGGAGGCGCTCGACCGAGTGCTCGCCCGCGTCGCTGGGTCTGAGCTCTCCGCCTTCTACGAGGCCGAGCACCGGGCCCATGGCGTCGATCTGCGCACGGGCGTAAAGGTCGACTGCATTGAGGAGCGAGACGGCCGCGCTTGCGGCGTGCGCTTGGAGGGCAGGGAGGTCGTGCCCGCCGACATGGTGATCGTCGGCATCGGCATTGTGCCCGCGGTCCAGCCGCTCATCGAGGCAGGTGCTGAGGGCGGAAACGGCGTCCTCGTCGATGAATATTGCCGGACCAGCCTGCCGGACGTCTATGCGATCGGCGACTGCGCCGCGCACGCCAATGCCTTTGCTGATAGTGCTACGATTCGCCTGGAGTCGGTGCAAAACGCCAATGACCAAGCTAGCACCGCGGCGAAGGCGATCACCGGCAATCCCGAGCCTTACAAGGCGACGCCATGGTTCTGGTCGAACCAGTATGATTTAAAGCTGCAGACGGTCGGCCTGTCGACCGGCTTCGACCAGACCGTGGTTCGCGGCGACCCCGCCAACCGCAGCTTCTCGATTGTCTACCTCAGGAACGGCCAGGTGATTGCGCTCGACTGCGTCAATGCAGTGAAGGACTATGTCCAAGGCAGGCAGCTTGTCGAGACCCGTGCCAGGATCGATTCAGCGCTCCTCGCAGACATCGCAAAGCCTCTGAAGGAGCTGAGTAAGGTGTGCTGAGGAAGAGCCGGGAGCGAGGTTTTTGCTGTTGCAGGGGGCAGGCAACGTCGCCGGTAGTTTGGGTCGTGGCGGGTGTGTTCGCTGTGATCGAAGGAGTTCGAACTCACTTTATTGCCAGACAGGCAGCGATGCCGTCATGAGAGTATCAACCGTCCCGTACGGCATCGCTCATATTAACAACTCCCTTTTGCTTGGACCGCATCACACAGGTTAGAATGATAGATGATCGAGCGCCGCCTCAGCTGCCTTGGCAGTCTGTACTCCTGAGGTTGTATCGATTGTGAATTCCCAAGCGGGGATATTTGTCGGGATGGGTTTGCTCGGTTGATTTCATATGTCCGGCCTGTTTGTTCGGTTTTTGGTGGCCGCTGGCCTTTGATGGAATGACCCAACCACGCAGGCGAAACTGCTGTTGCTGTCTCAGTTGCGCGGCAGCGCGCTCTCGGCTAGCTCGGTCCAATAGCTGGCGCCGATCGGCAATATTCGATCGTTGAAATCATACTCAGGATTATGGAGCATCGCGCCGCGCTGATGCTCAAGCCCGTTTCCAATGAGCGCATAGCAGCCAGGGCGTTCCTGGAGCATCCATGCGAAGTCTTCGGAGCCCATGATGGGCGGTTGGCTAAGATGAGCGCGCGCAGGACCAACCACGGCAGCCGCTACCTGCGCTGCCAGTTCGGTCTGCTTCGGGTGATTGATGACAGGCGGGCAACGGCGATCGTAATGGAATACAACATTAGCGCCGTAAGCGCCGGCGATCCCCTCACAAAGTCGCCCCATGCTTTGCTCAATATGATCGCGGACAGCAGGCGAGAATGCTCGAACCGTGCCGCCGAACTCGACCTCGCCGGGAATGACATTGTTCTCATGGCCGCCATTGAGGCGGGTGACGCTGATCACGGCCGGCTCGCGCGGATCGACCGTGCGTGCTGCGATCTGGTTGAAGCCAAGGACGATCTGGGCAGCGATGGACACTGAATCTATTCCAGCGTGGGGCCACGCCCCGTGACCTCCTTTTCCCAGCACTGTCCCATGAAACGAGTCCGCGCAGGCGAGGACCGGGCCGGGCCCGACCGCGATGTGACCTTCTTCCAGGAGCGGATAGTTGTGCAAACCAAAAACTGCGTCGACCGGAAAACGTCTGAATAGTCCCTCTTCAATCATGCGCTTAGCGCCCGAGACGCTCTCCTCAGCTGGCTGAAAAATGAAGTGCACTGTCCCACTAAAGTTGAGGGTTCGAGCCAAGTAGTGGGCTGCGCCGAGGAGCATCGCAGTGTGCCCGTCGTGTCCACAGGCGTGCATCTTGCCGGGATGGCGGGAGCGGTGCGCAAACTCATTGTGTTCACTGATATTCAGCGCGTCCATGTCGGCGCGAAGCCCGATCGCCCGTTTCGATGAACCAACCGACAGCGATCCTACGACACCAGTCCCTCCCAAGCCCCGCTCAACCTTCAGCCCCCAATCGGACAGCAAACTGGCGACGAGATCAGACGTCGCATGCTCTTCGAAGGCGGTCTCGGGGTGCCTGTGCAGCCTCCGGCGCCACGCCGTCATGGTTTCCGCCAATGCGCTGATCTCGTGTCGGATCGCCATCGCGCCCTCCTGAAACATATTGGTACTGCCCAGTACAAAGACCTTCGGACCTCGTCGATACGAAGGGTCAAACCTTGCGATTGAGGACATTTGCAAGGCTAGAGCAGAGACTTTTATGGTGCCAAGTCGCGATACTGGACGCGCGTCCAAGCCGGACCAATCATTCTCGCCGGAGGAGAACTGCGCCGCCAAGGCTGCCGCCGCCATTGCCAACCACCGACACTTTGGCATCCACCACTTGGCGCAGCCCTGCTGACCCGCGAAGCTGTAGAACGGCCTCGTGAAGGTGCCCAAGGCCATGCATGCGCCCTTCAGACAGTTGCCCTCCATTCGTATTCAAGGGCAGATCGCCGTCGAGGCGAATGCGCTCTCCCCCCTCGACGAACTCACCCGAGCCACCCTCTTCGCAAAAGCCCAGCGCCTCAAGCCAAAGCATCGCCAGCCAACTGAAGCCATCATACAGATGCGCCGTATCGACATCGGACTGCTTCAGGTCCGTACGTGACCACATCATGCGCGCAGCATCGTGCATAGCCATGCGCGGGTAGTCCGTCCGCGACAGCCAAGTATCCATCCGGTTATAGGCGCCGGCGCCGATCGCCTCGATCACAATAGGAAGCTGCGGAAGATCTCGAGCGATCTCCAATCGTGATACAATGACGGCGGTTGCGCCGTCACACGGCACGTCACAATCGAAGAGCGAGAAGGGCGTCGCGACCAATCGGCCCTGCAGGTACTGCTCGAGAGTAAGCGGATCCTTGTAGATAGCCTTTGGATTTTTCGCCGCGTGCTCTCGCTGGACGATTGGGACCGCTGACATCTGCTCCCGCGTAATCCCATATCGCTGCATATGGCTGCTGGCATGGCAGGCAACCCAAATCGCGGCTGACGGGGCGTGGTACGGGAGCATGTATTCGAGCCAGCCGCTCGGCTCCATCCACGAGGGTGCAGCGGCTGATAAAGCGTGGCGCGGTCGCCATCTCTCTCCCACGCCGCGCCAGCAAAGCACGTGATCTGCAAAGCCTGCACTGATCGCGGACACCGCATTCATGATCGGCGAGAGCGTTGACGCCATTTCGCCAGAACTGTGCCAGTCAAGTGAAAGGCCAAGGCTTGCTGCAACATCGGCGATCCCGGCGCTGCCCCAGCTCGCGCTTGTGCCGCTTGGAACGGCGGGCCAGCAGCTGGCGCCGCGTATGTCGGCGGGCTCTAGGCCCGCATCTGCAATCGCTTTCTCGCAGGCGGAGAGTGCGAGTTCAAATGGGTGTATCTTTGGCTTTCGGAAGATCTCGGACTGGCCAAGCCCTGAGATGCAGGTTTGCTTCTCCGCGTAGCGATTTGACACGCTAACGATCCTCGAATTCAGGCAAGTACACTTGGCCGAGGGCCACAAAATAGGCTCTGACCTTTAAGCCTATCGCAACGCGATCGATCGGCGTGCGGGGCAGATTGCTCATCAGGCGGAGTCCTGGCTGGTCATCAAGTTCGACAATGGCTACAACGTAAGGTACCTCAAGGCCTTGCACGAACGGCTGGTGCACTACGGTGTAGCCGATTACTGTTCCTGCACCACTCGTTGGCTGAGGCCCCTGACCTGCCCCATTAGGCGGGTCCACCGGATAAGAGAGAGTTCCGGCGGTCGTGGTCGCCCTGGTGGGCAGACCGGAGCGAAGCGTAGGGCAGACCAGCAGGGCGAGGCAAGATGGCTTGCGGGGCCGGAGGCAGATAACCGATCGAGCTGTGCGGCCTGATGGTATTATAGTGTTCGCGCCAACGGCTGACCAGGATCTGGGCCTCCCTGAGTGTATAGAAGATCTCGCCGTTGAGCAGCTCGTCGCGCAGCTTGCCGTTAAAGCTTTCGCAGTAGCCATTTTCCCATGGTGATCCCGGCTCGATGTAGAGCGTCTTCACCCCGATCCGGGCGAGCCAGTCCCGCACGGCATTGGCGGTAAACTCAGCGCCGTTGTCGGATCGGATATGGGCTGGAGGCCCATGTTTCACGAACAGATCGGTGAG